>PBRQ01000079.1 GCA_002725995.1 Gammaproteobacteria bacterium | reverse complement strand
GTGGCAGGATTCGAACCTGCGCATGCAAGGATCAAAACCTTGTGCCTTACCACTTGGCGACACCCCAAAATTTGTATCTTGTCGCACCTACAATTGACGCATCTGACTCAATGCCTCCGCCAACACGGATTTCTGGGTGCCCAGGGCGACAAAAGCAGACCACTTTGTCGGTACCTGTGAAAGAATTTCCCGACCAGTTTCCTCCGTGGGAATGTTCAAAAACACACATGAGCCAGTACCCGTCATTTTAGCAGCGCCCCATTTACTTAACCAGCCAAGCGCCTCGCAAACTTCAGGATACAGATCGCAGACCACCGATTCACAGTCGTTTCGATCCTGACTGTAGGGTGGGCCCTGCTGCAAAAAACGCGCTATTGTGCTGGTACTTGAGTCGCGTGTCAAATCGGGATTTGAGAAGATTTCAGCGGTTGAAACGTGACATCCAGGGTTCAGTATGAGGTACCTCTGTGCAGGCAGTTCAAGGGGGGTGAGCGTATCGCCAGTACCTTCTCCCCAGGCGGTTTCTCCCCAGACGAATACCGGCACATCAGCGCCAAGGGACTGACCAATGGCAGCAAGTCTTTCGGTCGAGAAGCCACAGCCCCACAGCAGGTTCAGGCCGCAAAGCGTCGTAGCGGCATCACTACTGCCGCCCCCCAGACCGCCACCATCAGGAATGGACTTCTCCAGGGTAATAGTGGCGCCATGTGGGCTACCTGAGGCCTGCTGCAGCATTCTTGCTGCCCTGGTGACCAGGTTCTCCTCGGTGGGGATATCCAGCAGCCCCAGGCATACTACTTCAATCTTTGTGGAATCCGGGACTAGCTCAAACCCCAGGGTGTCCGACAGCTCAAGAAGCTGAAAAACAGTCTGTAACTCATGATATCCATCTTCCCTGCGACCAGTGATGCGCAGGAAAAGGTTGATCTTCGCCGGGGCAGGAAGGGAAAACCGGGTCAGTACTCCCATTTAAGTGCCACCAGTCTCAGTTTCAGATCAGACCGCTGAATCTCTATTTTCCTTGGTCCCCTCGAGCCAAACTGCCGAAACTCAACCATCCAGCCTTCCTGACTAAACCCATTAGCAGCAAGTTCAAAATCAGACTCGGGATCTGGTACGCCGCGTACCCAATATTGCAGCAAGGAAAAGGGAAGCCGGTAGCCAGTCTGGGTCTCTAGCAGTTCATCAATCCTTTTGCCGTGATATTTGCTTCCATCGGGCAGGGTGAGCAACACGCCATCTTCATTCCCGTTCAATTGTGCGACCGAAGTTCCCAGGGTTGCAGTCAGGGAAATGTCATAGCTCGCAGGTGTTTGATCCCAGGCAAACCCCAGATTGAAATTGCCCTGATCGGAGCGGATACCTATCTTGCCCTGCAACTGCCAGGCTGAAAGTGAACCAAGCGTCAGTTTGGCTGGCGCTTTCTGGCTGGCGCAACCCGCAAATGTCGCCAACACCAAAAGCGCAGCAATGAGCCTCGCCATTGGTCCTTATCGACCGCTTAGGCGGTTAATTACCTGCTTCAGAACCTCACTGTCTGGCTTCAGTTCCAGCGCTTTCTCCCACACCTGACCCGCTTCAAGTTTCTCACCCAAATTCCAGAGCACCTCGCCAAGATGGGCGGCCACCTCATCATTGGGAAATAGATCGAGCGCCTGCCTGAGGTATTTCACCGCTTCTTCAAGTTTTTCCAGCCGAAACAGGACCCAACCCATGCTATCAATAAATGCTGCCTCGTTGGGTTTGATCGCCAGCGCCCTGCGGATCAGTGCGAGGGCTTCTTCATGCCTGTTGGTACGGTCGGTTAGAGAATAACCCAGGGCATTGAGCGCATCGGCATTGTCAGGCTCCAGCTCAATAATAGCTTTCAAATCCCGTTCAAGAATATCCATCCGGTCAAATTTCTCACCGGTCATCGCCCTGAAATACAGCAGATCTACATTGTCCGCTTGCTGGGCGATTGCATCATCCAGTAGGGCAAACACCTCTTGCTCAAACCCTCTTTCACTCAGCAGTTGGCCTTCAACCATAATTATCTGATGGCTGAGTCCAGGATTTTCAGCACGAACCCGTTCAAGATATTCCTGCGTTTCCTTAAGCCTGCCCTGATCAACCATCATGGCAGCAATGCGCGCCTGAGCCGGAAGAAACTCATACCCATTTCCCACCTGTTTATACTCACGAATCGCGGCCGGGAAATTCATTTCCTTTTCTGCGAGGCTGCCCAGGTAAAAGTGCGCTTCACCGACTCGCCTGTTCCAGCGAACCATTGCATTCAGATACTTCTTCGCAGACTCATCCTGCTTCTGTTCCATGGCGATCAGTGCAAGGGCAAAGAGTATATCGCCATCATTCGGTGAACGCTCAAGCACCCATTCATACTGTTCCCTGGCGCTATCGAGCTCATTTACCTCAAATAGAAATCGCGCATAAATTAGCCGCAGACGCCTGTTCTCGGGCAGTTCCTTGAGTGTATTACCCAGAAATTCAACGGCATCCTGCGAGCGATGCAGATCTTTCAGAGCATTGACCTTCAGTATGATGACATTGATGTTCTTCTTGCCCTGCAATAGAATATTTGCTAGGACAAGCGCCTCTTCCAACCTTCCGCTTTGTTCCAGAAGCACTGCTTTCGAAAACAGTAATTGCTCATCATCAGCGTAATCCTCAAGCATTCTGGATATCGCATCCAGCAATGCTGAACGACTCTCATCATCAAGGTTGGCCGCTCGGTAGGCAAAAACATCGAAGTTCGCCAAACCACCCAGACGCTTCACCGCTTCCATGTGCAGGATTGCACTTTCAAGGTCGCCGACTTTCATAAACTGGTCAGCGGCATGACGATGGGCATCAAGACTGTCCGGATCTTCATCTGCCCATACCTTCGCCGTCATCAGGGCTTCAGGATTACGTTTTAAATAGGCTGCCAGACGCGTTGCACGTGCTGCCACGCCCGGATCTCTGCTCTTGACCGCTAGTTCTACGTATTTTTCCAAGGCGGTGTCGTATTGCCCGCGGTACCCCGCTACCTCAGCCACCAGCAATTGGTATAAGGTTTCTTTTTCAAAAGGTGCGGCAGGATAATTCTCTGGCCTGGGGCGGACCTTGATCTTTGGTTGTTCGGGTTCTGCAACTTCGACTTCAGGTGGAGACGAGCTCTGGCCTTCGACCTGCGGCTGCGTCGATGCACATCCTTGCAGCAACAGCAGCAGACAAAACAACTTTGAGGTTCTAAACAAGAAATTCACTGGACTATTCGACCCTGTATTCAACTGTAATCTGGCATAAGCCAGTCCCTGTACCTGTATTTCACGTCCATATCCAACGTACAATACGTATTTTAAATCATTTCCCCTTCAAAGTGATGGATCTGCAGCACATTAGTGCGCCATCTATCGTCAGGGGTTCATTTTACGTTTACAGGACAGGTGAGTCATCCGGATAGATTCTTCCCGGGTGAATTTAGTATGGAACTACTCATTGTTGGCATCAACCATCAAACAGCGCAGGTATCTCTGCGCGAGAAGGTGGCCTTTAATCCAGAACAGCTGGGCAATGCCCTCCAGGACCTGCTAGATCACGGTGAACTGACTGAGCTTGCCATTCTGTCGACCTGCAATCGTACTGAGCTCATATGCATCGCAAATCACCAGAATACGACGCTAATAGTAGAATGGCTGGCCGAGTACCACCGCCTGTCTTTACCAGAACTGCAACAAAGCATTTACACAAAAACAGGCAATGAAGGCATTACCCATATAATGCGAGTGGCTTCTGGCCTGGACTCAATGATTCTGGGCGAGCCACAAATCCTGGGGCAGGTAAAAGATTCATTTACCCACGCGCAGGTCCACAAAACCATTGGACCAGAACTCCACAAGCTCTCTCAGGCTACCTACCATGTCGCCAAAGAGGTTCGAACGGACACCGCTATTGGCGAAAACCCTGTTTCGGTTGCGTCCACCTCGGTAACCCTGGCGTCACAACTGTTTACAGACTTCTCCGCCTGTAACGCCCTCTTGATTGGTGCCGGAGAGACCATTGAACTGGTAGCACAGCATCTCACTAATGCCGGAATCAACGACCTCGTGATAGCCAACCGAACGGTTGAAAATGCCGAGATCCTAGCAGAAGCAAATAACGGCCACGCCATCGATTTGTCAGCCGTACCCCTGCACCTTGTTAATTCGGATATCGTTATTGCCTCCACCGGCAGCCAGCTACCGATCCTCGGCAAAGGCTCCGTTGAAAGTGCATTAAAGCAGCGCCGCCACAAGCCCATATTCATGGTTGATCTGGCTGTACCCAGGGACATTGAGCCGGAAGTCTCCGATCTTCGTGATGTTTATCTTTATACAATTGATGATCTTGAGCAGATCATCGATCAGAACCTTTCCGGCCGGGTAGAAGAGGCCGATAAGGCTGAAGCGATAATCTCCGACGCGGTCCGGGACTTTGTCGAGGACTACAAGTCCCTGCATGCACGCGATACCCTGGTTCGATTTCGCAAGAAGAACAACGAGTTGAAGGAAGCTGAACTAGTGAAGGCTATACAAAAACTCCAGCGCGGCGAAGATCCGGAACAGATCCTGAAGTCACTGGCGAACCAGTTGACCAATAAACTCATTCACACACCAAGTATCCAGCTAAAGCAGGCGGGCAAAGAAGGCCGCCAGGATCTGCTTGAAGCCATTGAAGAAATGTTTCAGCTCGGAGAAGACTGATGAATAGCTCTCTCGAGGTAAAACTGGAGCAGTTGAAGGATCGCTATCATGAATTGGCCGCACTGATGTCTGATGCGGATGTTATCGCCGAACAAAATCTATTCCGGGCTTACTCCCAGGAGTATGCGGAGATCGAGCCAGTGGTACTCTGCTACCGGCTCTACCAGGGAAAATCAGCGGAGCTTGATGAAGCCAGTCAGTTAAGCGAGGACAAGGATCCCGAAATTCGTGATATGGGTATAGAAGAAGTACAGAGCCTGCAGCCAGAACTGCAAGACCTGGAGCAACAACTACAGCGATTGCTGATACCAAAAGATCCAAATGACACCAATAATGTTTTCATAGAAATACGTGCTGGCACGGGCGGTGATGAGGCCGCTATCTTTGCTGGCGACCTGTTTCGCATGTATCACCGATATGCAGAGAGCAATAAATGGAAGGTAGAGATCCTGAATGAGCGTCTCGGTGAGCATGGTGGATACAAAGAGGTCATTGCCCGAATAGAGGGTAGAGACGTGTACGGGAAGCTTAAGTTCGAATCTGGTGCACATCGTGTACAGCGTGTCCCACAGACTGAATCGCAAGGTCGCATCCATACATCTGCCTGCACCGTAGCGATACTACCGGAAATCGAGAACATTAATGAAGTTGAAATCAGTAAGGCTGATCTCAGGGTGGATACCTACCGGGCATCTGGTGCCGGCGGGCAGCATGTCAACAAGACCGATTCGGCGGTTCGCCTCACACACCTGCCAACAGGCATCGTGGTCGAATGCCAGGATGAGCGGTCACAGCACAAAAACAAGGCAAGGGCCATGAGTCTCCTGCAGTCAAAATTGCTTGACCAGGCGCAACAACAACAGGCCAGCGAAACGGCAGAAACCCGGCGGAACCTGGTGGGTAGCGGAGATCGATCCGAGAAGATCCGCACCTACAATTTTCCCGATGGCAGAGTGACAGATCATAGAATCAACGTTACTTTGCATCGTCTTGCACAGACGATGACCGGAGACCTCGAACCCATCATCGACCAGCTTATTTCTGAACATCAGGCAGATCAGCTACGATTCCTTGGTCTGGATTCCGAAAATGGAGCATAGGTATCAACAAGTTGATTCTCTGTTACAGGAAGCCAACCAGACACTCGAGGGTTCTGATTCCCCTTATTTGGATTGTCAGCTGATTCTCGCCTTCACCCTGGGGCAGACTCGAGAATGGTTAATCGCGAACAACGATAAAGAAGTCTGCGACAAACAGGCCAATGAATTTAGAAATCTGATTCTGCGCAGGAAGCGAAAAGAACCTGTCGCCTACATACTTGGTCACAAGGAATTTTGGAATTCACGATTAGCGGTTACAAAAGACACGCTGGTACCGAGACCGGAGACGGAACTTCTCATCGAAACGGTGCTCAACAATTTCGATGACACACCGCGCCTGGTAGTAGACCTTGGTACCGGGTCCGGCGCTATCGCTATTGCGCTCGCAAGTGAACGGCCTAACTGGCAAATAGTGGGCATCGACATCAGCCAGGATGCGCTCAAGGTTGCAAAGGACAACGGCAACGGTTTCCCGAAACTTAGTTGGATGCAGGGTTTTTGGGGTAATGCACTGGGCGACAACTGCATTGACCTGCTGGTCTGCAATCCGCCCTATATAGCCGAAAATGATCCATACCTAGATCACCTTGGTTGTGAGCCGCTGACTGCCCTGGTTTCCGACGACAATGGGCTGGCCGATCTCTACCTGGTTATTTTGGAGGCAAGTCACCTGCTTAAACCCGGAGGCCACCTCTTACTGGAACATGGCCACGACCAGCAACGACAGGTCTGTAGCAGGCTTGAAGATTCCAGCTTTGAAACAACGCCCCTCGCGGATCTCCAGGGAAACCCAAGAGCAGTACTGGCAAGAAAGGAAATCGCAGCATGAACGATGAAGAACTGCTGCGTTACAGCCGACAAATCATGCTCCCTGAGATAGAAATCGAAGGGCAAGAAAAGCTACTTGCGGCGAGAGTTCTGATTGTTGGCCTGGGCGGCCTGGGTTGCCCGGTCGCAATGTATCTGGCTGCTGCAGGTGTCGGACACCTTGTCCTGGCTGATTTTGATGAGGTTGATCTCAGTAATCTGCAACGCCAGATCGCACACACCACTGACAGAATCGGAAAGTCCAAAGTCTCATCAGCAAGTCAGACAATATCCGCCTTGAATCCAAACATCAAAGTGACCTGCCTTGACCAGCAACTGGATACACAAGCGCTGGCGACAGAAATAAGTGCGGCTGACCTTGTCCTGGACTGTACTGACAATTTCACGATTCGCTTTGAGATCAATGAACTGTGCGTTGCTAATAAAACACCCCTGGTCACCGGCGCTGCTATTCGCCTCGAAGGACAGGTCATGGTCTATGACCCAGGGACCACAGATTCACCCTGTTACCGTTGCCTCTATCAGGGCACCGATGATCTTGCCTTGAGCTGCTCAGAAAATGGTGTCGCGGCCCCAGTAGTGGGCGTGATTGGAACAATCCAGGCGCTCGAAGCCATCAAACTTCTCGCCGGCTTCGGCCGGTCACTGGCAGGTCACCTGCTCGTGTTTGATGCGAAATCAATGGATTGGCGAAAATTGAAGTTGTCAAAAAACTCGAACTGCGCCACCTGCGCCGACCAATCTTGATCTCACAATAATTCGATGAATTTCAGTATCAGGATTGAATAGTCCGGCGTTCAACTCAAGACCATTGTAAACATCACTAATGATTGAGTGTGTGGGACTGCCAGTATCTGCTTTAAAAATCCCCACTGGCCTGCAGGTCCGCGTGATAGGAAGAACGCACCAGTGGCGCACTGGCAACATGCTTGAAGCCCATCGACTTAGCCAACTCCCCTAGCTCACTAAACTCATCGGGATGTACAAAGCGCGCTACAGGCAGATGGTCCTTGCTGGGTTGCAGGTACTGGCCCAGGGTCAGCATATCAACCCGGTGTTCGAGAAGATCCGCCATCACCTGCTCAACCTGATCTGGAGTCTCGCCAAGCCCCAACATCAACCCGGATTTGGTAACAATGTCTGGCGCCACCTCCTTGTAGCGAAGCAGCAGGCGCAGGGACCAATCATAGTCAGCACCTGGCCTGGCCTGTTGGTACAAGTCTGGTATTGTTTCAAGGTTGTGATTAAAAACGTCTGGCGGGGTTTGCCGCAAGATATCTAGGGCGATATCCATCCTGCCACGAAAATCCGGGACCAGTATTTCGAGGCGAGTATCCGGGTTCATTTTTCTGATTTCCTGGATACATGCGGCAAAATGTCCTGCACCACTATCCTTCAAATCATCCCGTGTAACTGAAGTAATGACTACATACTTGAGTTGCATTTCGGCAATCGCTTCAGCCAGATGCTTCGGCTCATCTCTATCCGATGGATGAGGTTTCCCATGGGCCACATCACAAAATGGACAACGCCTAGTGCAGATCTCACCCATAATCATAAAGGTGGCAGTGCCATGCGAGAAACATTCAGGCAAATTGGGACAAGTCGCCTCTTCACAGACCGAAGCCAGTTTTCGCTGGCGCAAGATCCCCTTTATTCTGGTTAGCTCGGGTGAACTTGGTAACCGTACCCGTATCCAGTCCGGCTTACGCAGCCGTTCGTGCGTCGGCACAACCTTCACAGGAATACGCTTGAATTTATCGGCGCCTCGCAATTTCTCGCCCTGAATAAGCCTGTTCTTCTTGTCATTCCCCATGTGATTTTGCCCGCCAGTCACCTTGTCTGGTAATGGAATCATACGCGAAATGTGCGACCAGTTGCTTCAGGAGTCTTGCCGACACGGCGGAAATGTCTTCATTGATCCCAAGACTGATCAAGTCAGTTACCGCTAACCCCTCGTACCCGCAGGGGTTGATTCTTCCAAAGGGCTCCAGGTCCATTGCAACATTCAAACTCATGCCATGGTATGAGCGTGCTCTGCGAACCCTCAGCCCCAAAGCAGCGATCTTTGCGCCACCCACATAAACACCAGGAGCACCCTCTCTAGTGCTCGCCTCGACGTCATAGCTGGCTAACAGGCGTATAACTGACTGTTCTATTCCACTAACAAGGCCCCTGATATCCAATTGCTTTCTCTTGAGATCAAGCAGCAGATAGCAAATCAACTGACCGGGACCATGATAGGTAACCTGTCCGCCCCTGTCCGACCTGACAATAGGAATGTTACCGGTGTCCAGGATATGTTCATCTTTTCCGGCCTGCCCCTGGGTAAAGATTTTCTCGTGCTGCAGCAGCCAGATTTCATCGGCTGTTTCCGCATTGCGCGCATCTGTAAATTCGCGCATTAGTCGCAATGTGTCCTGATAATGTGTGACGCCAAGGTCCCTTACATTGAGGATATGCGCTCCGGGAATGCTATCTACTCTGGGGTCCTGACCTGGCGCTGATGGGATCACAATACGAGGCGGACGCCGGCGCAGTTCTTCAGTTCCGCAAACAGGCTCATGATTTGAGGCTCCCCCGTCGCCCACAGCAGTACGGTTATCGAACTGTATTTTCCTTTGCTACTCGGTCTTTCCTTTACCTTGTCAAGCGCGATCGTTGGATCATAGCGACGTACGATAGTCAGAACCTCATCCTGAAAACCGGAGTGCGATTCACCAATCACCTTGATGGGGTAGTCGCAGGGAAATTCAATCTTTGGTTCCTTCACATTTGATCTCCGACCGCGCAGGGTTATATTTCGAGCGGGTCTCCATCGAACAACTGCAAAAAGAATAGGTCGATATCATCCCATAGGCGACTGAAGAAACCAGCCTGTTCGACCGCATTCAGCGCGACCAGTTTTTGGCTCAACAAAACTTCCTCATCCACCTTGACGATAAGGGTGCCCAACTCTTGTCCCTGGGATAGGGGAGCATAAATTTCATGAGTGATATCCATATGCGCAGCAAGACTATCCCGCGTGCCGCGCGCTATCGTCACTACAATGTCATCCTCAAGCCCAATATTGATCGAGCCATGAGAGCCTCCCCAGACGCGGACCTTTTTCAGTGACTCACGCCCACTGTATAGGGGTACCGTTTCAAAATACCGAAACCCATAGGTCATCAACTTTTGACTTTCGGTCGAACGTGCTTCCTCAGACTGGGTGCCCATCACGACTGAGACGAGCCGCATCCCTTCTCTTTGCGCTGAAGCAATGAGGCAATGTCCAGCAGCATCCGTATGGCCAGTCTTTACACCATCAACCGTACTGTCTCTCCACAAAAGGGAGTTCCGATTCGGTTGCCTGATATTGTTGTAGGTGAAGTATTTTTCCGAGTAAAGTTTGTAGTGTTCTGGATATTTCTCGATTAACGCTACGGTTAGTCTCGCTAGATCCGCCGCGGTTGTGTAATGATTTTCATCCGGCAAGCCGGTGCTGTTGGCGAAATTGGTGTCAACCATGCCGAGCCGCGACGCCTGTTGATTCATAATATCGACAAAAGCTTCCTCACTACCCGCGATATGTTCAGCCAACGCCACACTGGCATCATTTCCTGACTGGATAACAATTCCACGCAGCAGATCCTGTACCACTACCTGCGTGCCTTCCTGTATAAACATGCGAGAGCCATCCATGCGCCAGGCCTTGACACTTACATCTACACTATCCTTCGGGCTGACTGTACCTCTTTCAATCTCACTAGCGGCCACAAAACTCGTCATGATTTTGGTGAGACTTGCCGGCGGCAATCTCTGTTTGCTGTTGTGCTCAACTAAAACGGTTCCCGTAGCCGCGTCAATAAGCAGATAGCCCTGGGCGGCGAGTTGCGGTGACGCAGGAATGATAGGCGCAGAAGCCAACAGGGTACCCGATATTATCAGGGTAAAGAAAAGGGTAAGCAGTCTATACATTGTTGTTAATTCCTCTTTGCCTCATATTTTACACACCTGTTGGTTCGGCTACGAATCAGCGCTATTTGGCGGCACTACTCAAGCTCAATCATAATAGGTTTGCTGGCTGTTATTTTTCTAACCAAAGTGGATATTTTTTCTTCCTCGGCGTGTGTCTCGATCGGCCCAATCCACACCTTGTGCAAGATTCCCTGATCTGATTCGCTCTGCAATATCCGCACCTGAATACCGGTGTCAAACCCTGACAGCAGTTCCCGAATCTTCGGCAACAACAACTCGGCACTCTCGATACGGCTGAATGCCCCCGCTTGAAGGAAATACAAGGAGCCCGCAAACTGCCATTTTGTGATTCGAGAGCCCTCAGCGGATAAAGAGCCCTCAGCTTGTAGAGAGCCCTCAACGTGTAGAGAGCCTGCAGAAGGTGGAGGGCCTTCTGGGTACCCGAAATCTCTCCCGGGGTAGTTCAGCGTATCAACCGCTTCTACCACTACCGGCGCAGTACCCTCATCAACAAACCCGAGCTCTATTGCGGCCCGGTAAGACAAATCAATAACCCGATCAGCGTGAAAGGGTCCCCTGTCGTTTACCCTAAGTGTTACCCTCTTCCCATTGTCAAGGTTGGTTACCCTAACAACTGTTGGAAGTGGCAATGTTTTATGGGCTGCCGACAATTGGTACATATCGTACGTCTCACCATTGGCAGTCAATTGCCCATGGAATTTTTTTCCGTACCAGGAGGCAATGCCAATCTCCAGATACTCCAAACTATCCGGCATGATCTCATATGTTTTGCCAAATACGACGTAGGGGCTCTTGTTGCCCGGCAGGGTCTTCGTGCCAGATGATGTGGGCGGCACACTACGGGTTGGCGGAACCGATGAACACGAGTTCAGCAGGATGATTCCAACGAATACAATGAAAGAAAACATCACCTTCGTATTCATCGGGCTGGGTACAAATGTTTTAGTGGTAACTGTAGCTCGCAACTTTATCTGTAGCTCACAACTTTATCTGAAGCTCTCAATGCCTCACTAAGCTGAAAAACAGCCATCGCATAGAGCCTGCTGTGATTGTAGCGAGTAATGACATAGAAGTTGTGCATGCCCAGCCAGTATTCCTCTCCATTCTTGCCTGCCAACTTCATGGGGCTAACTTCCAGCGCCTCATCAATCTCTATGAGGGGTTTAACACCAAGCTCGCGCATAGCGGCCACGGTACTGCTCACCTTTAGTGAAACATTGAATTTCGAATCAACCGAAGAGCCCTTTTCATTTTCCAGCAAGGCATTTACTGCAACGGTCTCTCCTTTTCGCCAGCCATGTTCTGAAAAATAGTTTGCCACACTTCCTATCGCATCTGTTGGGTTGTTCCAGATGTCGCGAACGCCATCTCCATCAAAATCAATCGCATAGTACCGGTAGCTGCTTGGAATAAACTGGCCGTACCCCATCGCACCTGCATAAGATCCCTGCAACTCCGTGACCAGCTGATTTTCTTCCCGAACCAGAAGTATAAATTCCCTCAATTCCTTCCTGAAAAAGGCGGACCGGGGAGGATAGTCAAAGGCTAGCGTCATCAATGCATCGAGTACTCGATAGCTTCCCTTGTTATTTCCATACATGGTTTCAACACCAATGATCGCCGTTACTACCACTGGAGGGACGCCGTATTTATCATAGGCCGCCGTTAAGGCGCCCTTGTTCTCCATCATAAATTTTCGACCGGCTCTAATTCGGTTCCTGGTGAGAAAAATGTCCTGATACTCACTCCAGGTTAGCACTCTTTCAGCGGGTCTTGATATGGCATCAATAATGCTTTGCTTGTACTTTGCCTGGCGAAATACAGTCAGCAACCCATCGGCCGTGAAACCATCAGACTCTGCAAGTTCTCTGGCAAAAGATTTAACCTCTTCTCGTTTTGAGTAATCTACAGTTTCAGGCAGAACCGGCAATGACATCACCAGAATTGTTAGAAGGCAGATACCTTTTGTTAATCTTCCATGCATACTAAACCCAGCTTCCTCTACAAAGTTAGTCTTCGATGCGTGTGAATCGACATTATCATTCCGAAACCAGCAAACAAGGTTACAACGGATGTCCCCCCATAACTGACCATAGGCAGGGGAATCCCAACAACCGGCAACAGACCACTGACCATTCCAATGTTTACAAAAACATAGACAAAGAAAGTGAATGTGATAGTTCCAGACAACAATCTGCCAAAAGTATCCTGCGCTTGCAAGGATATGATAACGCCTCGCCCCATGAGCAGGACATACAATGTTAGTAGAATTACAATTCCAAACAGCCCCAACTCCTCCGCCAGCACCGCAATAATGAAGTCTGTCTTGCTCTCCGGCAGAAAATCAAGGTGGGATTGGGTCCCTTGAAACAAACCTTTACCGAACAGCCCGCCAGACCCTATCGCCGTCTTTGACTGGATAATATTCCAGCCGGCCCCCAATGGATCGCTCTCGGGGTTCAGAAGTGTGAGGATTCGCTGTTGCTGGTAGTCCCTGAGTAAAAACCAAAGGGCGGGTGCGGCGGCAAGAGCCAGGGCAAGGGACCCAAATACAAATCGCAAAGGGATTCCCGCAAGCAACAGCACCAGCAGGCCGGAGGCACCGATGACCAGGGCCGTACCAAGATCTGGCTGAGCCGCAATCATTAGCACTGGTATAGCAATCATGGTAGACGCCCACACTAGGTGCTTAGTCTTCGGTGGTAAATGGCGATCATGGAAGTACCAGGCCAGGATCATTGGCACCACCAGTTTCATAAGCTCCGATGGCTGGAAGTTCAAGACGCCTGGAATTCGCAACCATCGTTTCGATCCATTTACCTCAAAACCAAACAGGTAGGTCAACCCCAGCAGAAGCAAGCCAAGGATAAACAGCCAGGGAGCCAATCGCAGATAGACAATTGGTGAGATCTGCGCCATCACCGCCATCACGACCGTAGCGATTCCCAGTCTAATCGCCTGCGCGAGAACCGGCCCGGT
This sequence comes from Gammaproteobacteria bacterium, assembly GCA_002725995.1. Classification (GTDB taxonomy): domain Bacteria; phylum Pseudomonadota; class Gammaproteobacteria; order Pseudomonadales; family Azotimanducaceae. The sequence goes on along the minus strand of PBRQ01000079.1, from coordinate 41,386 downwards.
TTGCTGCTCAACAGCACTGAAAAGAATCAGCAAACCATACAGGGAAATACTGAACATCAGGATAACGAGCGGAAAATCCAAATGAACCTTTTCGCCCAGCCCAGACTTCCGTCGGTAAACATGTCCTGAGCCCGGCAGGTGGCGAACAAAATCCTGGCTCATGGGATGCACTTCCGTTCAGGAGAAACAGAGCCCGACATCCGCTTCATTCTGACACCACCAGCCTTTGATTTCCGCGCAACAGGTGGTGGTCAACTACCTGGCGAGCAACCGGCGCGGCAAATTGGCTGCCTCCGCCACCATTTTCCAGCAAAACGGCTATCGCGATCCGGGGGTTTTCTACCGGCGCGAACGCAATAAACCAGGCATGTTTTCTTAATCGTTCCTGCAGTTCATCTTCTTTGTACTCTTCGCCCTGCTTTATGCCAACCACCTGGGCAGTTCCAGATTTGCCAGCCATACTATAGGGGATATCCTGACCAATGTAGGCCCAGGCCGTGCCATTTTCACCAAATCCCTTGTTTCCACGATGGACCACCTTCTTCATAGATGAAATGGTCAGGTCCCACACATGATCCGGTACCAGATCGATATCCTCCGGCAAAAAGACGCTGGTGTGTTCTATCAATTCACTGCCTTCCTTTAGCATTCGGGGAGAAACCCACTTACCCCGGTTTGCAATGACCGTCGCCGCTGTTGCCAGTTGCAATGGAGTTACCAGCATATCGCCTTGCCCGATCCCGATATTAACCGTATCCCCCGGAAACCAGGGCAAGCCCCTGGTATTTTTTTTCCAGTCCCTGGAGGGCAACAGCCCTTTGCTTGCCCGAGGGAGATCCAGCGCTGTATTCCGCCCAAAGCCAAACAGCCTAAGATGCTCGTGTATACGCTCAATACCCAGTTTGACTGCCAGATTGTAAAAGTACACATTGCACGACCTGTACAGTGCTCTTTCCAGGTTGACTATGCCATGGCCACCCAGACCGCCCTTGGTCCAGTTCCAGTCCCGGTACAAACGCTCATCATTGGGCAGGCTGAACCAGCCAGGGTCCTCAATAGTAAACTCAGGGTTGATTATCCCCTCTACCAGGCCAGCCAATCCAAGCAGTGGTTTGATCGTAGACCCCGGTTCATATTGACCGTGTATGGCCCGATTGAACAAGGGGACATCAATTGAGTCTCGTAGTCCAGCGTAGCTGGCATGGTCAATGCCGGTGACAAAAAGATTGGGGTCATACCCGGGCTTGCTCACCAGCACCATAATTCCACCGGTTGCCGGATCAATGGCTACTACTGCACCGCGCCGGTGTCCCAAAGCATCGCTTGCTACCTGCTGCAGGGACGAATCGACATGCAGCACCAAATTCTTCCCGGGAATCGGCAGCGCTGAATCCAATATCTTCATCACTTTGCCGCGGGCATTGGTTTCCACTCTCTGATAGCCCACGGTTCCCAAGAGATCAGACTCATAAAATCTTTCAATACCAATCTTGCCGATATGGTCAGTACCGGAATACGCAACCCGGTTCAATCGACGCATATCTTTTTCGTTGATTCGTCTGACGGACCCTACGGCATGGGCCATCAACTCACCGTTCGGGTAGTGCCTGACCAACTTGGCTTCTATCTCAACGCCCGGCATCGCATATTGATTGACGCTGACCCTGGCAATATCCTCCTGAGAAAGCTTGAAGCGAAGTGGAACTGACTCGAAGGGCCTTCGCCGCTGCTTCAAGCGCTTACGAAAGCCTTTGATCTGCGAATCTGACAAACCGACGAGTTCTTCAACCTTGCCGAGAGTCTCGTCAAGGTCATCAACCCGCTCAATAGTGATTGTAAGGTTATAGGAGGGAATGTTGTCTGCAATCAACTCTCCATTTATGTCATAGATTAAGCCGCGTATGGGAGCCAAGGACTGGATCTGAATGCGGTTTTTATCGGATAGCGTTGCATAAATGCTGTGCTGCACAATCTGCAGATAAAAGAGCTGAGCAAAGAGGATCAGGGTTAGAAATATTAGTATTCCGAACCCCCAGACTGCCCGTTCAAAATATATTTTGCTCTCACCGGTATGATCTTTTAGGGCTAAAGGTTCAACCATGATTTAGCTAGTTCCTGTCCGTAACTGCATATTCTGAACCAAATCTGCAAAATATGTAAACCGTTAGCCCGTTAAAGCAATTACCTATGAAGGAACCAGTCCGCTCGATGTTAGAAAACGAACAAGAACTAGCTACTTGTGATATGGGTGATTGTTCAGCATCGACCAGGCACGATACAACTGTTCTGCAACGAGCACTCTGGCCAGGAAGTGTGGAAACGTAAGTCTCGACAGAGACCAAGTATCATCCGCTTGATCCAGGCAACTTTCTGACAGTCCATCAGGGCCACCTATCAGAAATTGTATGTGGCCATAATCGTTCACCCACTGTTTCATTTTATTTGCCAGATCAGAAGTGCTCCAAATATTTCCCTTGCGATCCAGGGCTACCAGCCTTGCACCCTTGACAAGTTGTTTTCGAATTCCTTTCTCTTCTTCTCCCTTCAACCTGTCAACAGAGTCATTCCTGGATCTCTTTGCAATCGCAATTTCTCGAATCTCAAGACTGCATTCTCGCGGCATCCTTTTCTGGTATTCTGCCACACCTTCCTTAATCCATGCAGGGGGTTTTGTGCCTGCAGCCAGCAGTTCTATCTTCACGTTAGTAAGTTCGCTTCGTTTTGTTATGGCACCTCTGGTTCATGGGATTTTCTCTTCAGCCTCGCCCGGCTTCATACTCCACAATTTTTCCAGGTCATAGAAGTCACGAACTTTTGGCAACATGACATGGACAATCACATCTGCAAGGTCTATTAATGCCCACTCACTCTGCTCCAACCCCTCTACTCCCAGAGGCTTGGCATCGGCCTTTTTTGCTTCCCCTATTACACTTTCTACCAATGCCTTAACATGCCTGTTGGAATTTCCACTGGCAACGATCATGAAATCTGCAATATCGGATAATTCACTAATATCAAGACAGACAATCGCCTCTCCTTTTACGTCTTCCAGCGCCCGCACAACTAGGTCCTTTAGCTCAACATTCAACACCTACCTCCCCCGATCTCTATTCACAATACAAACCATGCTCTATGACAAAGTCAATGACCTTTTCGGGCATTTCGCCCGTCGGCCTGATTCCTGACTTCAGTTTGTCTCTCAAATTCGTTGCAGATATATCCACCTGCTCCAGGGTTATACGGCAGACGCAGCCAAAGGCCCTTTGCTTCATACCTTCCGGCCCTTCCACTAATCTGTTTTCAGACCAGGCTTGAACTTCGCTGGGTATTTCCTGCGGATACCCTGGTCGATCAAGAACAATCAGATGCGCGATATCCGCTATATCTTGCCAACGATGCCATCTGTGGAGAGTGGCATAGGAATCAATGCCCAGTACAAAATAAAAGGGAGCTGTTACTCCCAGTTCACACCGAAATGACGCCAGGGTATCGGCAGTATAAGAAATTCCCTGCCGGGATATTTCTCTATCATCCACCGCCATCGTCTCCTCTTCACAGGTTGCAATCCGTAACATGGAAAGACGTTGTGCTGGGGTTGACGAAGGATTCTCGCGATGAGGCGGGATAGAGGAAGGCACAAGTTTTACACAAGGCACACCAAGAAAATCCCTGACCGCTGACGCTGACCTCAAGTGGCCGAAATGGACGGGATCAAAGGTGCCGCCAAAAACTGCTAACCCTGCTTCAGGATTAGTCATTGACGAATCTGTCCATCCCCGAAAACCACATATTTTTGTGACGTAAGGCCTTCCATACCAACAGGCCCCCTGGCGTGAAGTTTATCAGTGGAAATTCCTATCTCTGCACCGAGCCCATACTCGAAACCATCTGCGAATCGAGTAGACGCATTTATTATCACTGAACTTGAATCTACTTCCTGGATAAACCTTCTCCCCTTAGTGTAGTTTTCGGTCACTATGGTATCCGTGTGGTTCGACCCATATTCATTGATATGCTCAATGGCAGAATCTATTCCGTCTACGACCTTCACCGAAAGTACTGGCCCGAGGTACTCAGTTCCCCAGTCCTCTTGGGTCGCGACTTCAACCCTGTGACTTGCGCCAAGAATTTTTCTTGTTTCATCACACCCACGCAGTTCGACACCAAAATCCTGATACTGTGTTGCCAACCCGGGCAGTATGTCCGAGGCAATGGGTGCGGCAACCAACAGGGTTTCCATCGCGTTGCACACCGCAAAGCGTTGGGTCTTCGCATTTATCGCTATTTTCACTGCCCTCTCAATGTCTGCATCATCATCAATGAAAACATGGCAGATGCCATCGAGGTGCTTGATCACCGGAATTGTCGCTTCCCTTCCGATCCTCTCAATCAACCCTTTACCGCCCCGGGGGACGATTACATCCACATACTTATCAAGCTTCACCAACTCTCCAACTGCATCCCGATCAGTGTGCTGCACCAGTTGGATCACACTTTTATGCAAGTCGCTCCCTAATAACGCCTTGGTTATACATTCAGACAAGGCTCTATTTGAATAGATCGCCTCGGAACCGCCACGCAATATCGTTGCATTTCCTGATTTCAGACAGAGGCTGGCTGCATCGATAGTGACATTTGGTCTTGATTCATAAATGATGCCTATCACACCAAGTGGAGTTCGCATTTTCCCTACCTGCAAACCATTCGGCCGGTAAGCAAGATCACTAATTTCACCTACCGGATCCTGCAACTGAACCACCTGGGCAAGTCCCTCTACCATGGCGTCAAAGCCAGCGTCACTGAAGGCAAGCCGATCAAGCATCGCATCGCTCAACCCATTGGCCCGCCCGGCATCCAGGTCTTTTTCATTTTCCACCATCAAATACTGACGCTGGTCAAGAATCTCTTCCCCTATGGCGGTCAAGGCTGCGTTCTTCTGGTTGGTATCCGCTCGACGTATGGAAACAGACGCAAGCTTCGCTGCCTGCCCCATCTTGAGTATATATTCCCTGATATTCATTTGCTAAGACTGTTGTATGCTGGAAAACCAATTATAGCGCTTTGTACAGGATATTCCCCAATGCTGGACAGTCGCTTCTTCGACAAAGAGCCTGACCTCCTTGCCAAAGCACTCCTTGGCAAAATACTGCGACGAAGAATCACCCATGCTGAGGCTGGCAGCACCTGGCTGGCAGCGCGTATTATCGAAACGGAAGCCTATTACCTCACCGAGAAGGGGAGCCACTCTTCGCTCGGCTTTACTGAGAAAAGAAAGGCTATGTTCATGAAGCCGGGGACCATCTATATGTACTACGCCCGTGGTGGTGATGCACTTAACTTCTCAGCAAGAGGCAAAGGGAACGGCGTTCTGGTGAAATCCGGATTCCCACATATCGACAAGAAAAGTCCCGCCGCGAACCTCGAGATTATGCGAGAGCTGAACCCGGGTCGCCAGACACAAAGACCCCAGGAGAGGCTTTGTAGCGGGCAGACTTTGCTCTGCAGGTCTCTGAACCTGAAAGTTCCTGATTGGAATCAACAGCAACTTACTCGGTCATATTTTAGGCTTGAGGACCTGGGGCATGTACCCTCTTCTATCATCCAATGCCGACGAATAGGCATTCCTCCAAAAAGAGACCCGCACCTCCTCCTTCGATTTGTCGACCAGGAGTACGCCAAATATTGTACGCGCAACCCACTAACACGAAGAGCCTGGAAACAAGGCAGGGATTACTTGATCCACGAGTCGGACACGAGATTGTGATATAAAAGCGCCGGCTCTGCTATTTCAGCGCCCCCATACGTTCTACCAATTTGCTGATTTCTTTCAGTCGTGCAACCGGGTCCTTCATCTCAAGCAAATGTTGCTTCTGAACATTAGGACATGGAAGCAGTTCAGTTAGCCTGGAGCCAACTTCACGCGCCTCGGTGAAGTCAATTTCAGGGGCATATTTCCTCACCGCCTCATGCTGCATCAGCGTATCGAGCAAAACTGCCAAATGTTCATACTGTTCAGGCACTGGCGCCCGTTCTTCCATCTCTAGAAATTCAACATCAGCCACCAGTAAGTGATTTGCTCCTTCATACTGATCTCGGATCACAAATTTCCCCTGGCCCTCAACCACAATCGACAACATGCCATTTGGCATCTGATCAAAATCGATTATCTTAACGTACGTGCCGCAGTGTGAAATCGCCGGTAAAGGCTGGTCCTTATGGAGAAGTACTTGCTCGCCTTCTTCGATCATGATGATTCCAAAACCCGAGTCGTGTCTCAGCGTACTTTTCACCAAATCCAGATAGCGGGCTTCAAATATCTGCAGATCCAATTTCCCTCCTGGCAAAAGAACCAGGGGAAGTGGAAACAAGGGTATTTCAGCCATCGCTAATTCTCGCCCCGAAATTGAGAAGTTCGATTGTAGATTGGAGATTCCTGAGTGTCATAAGGGCAAGCGACGGAGGGCAGATCACCGGTCGATTCGATGGTTACCCCCAATTCTACGATGTGACCAGCAGAGCTACAATTGCATTTCGAGCGCCGCAACTTTGATGCCCGACGAGCATTGATAGTCGCTTTAAACTAAACTTGGCACACTCTGGCTTATTGAAGCCACCATAGAAGAAAAAGCATTTGGACCTCCTGCAAGCATTATTCCTGGCTTTCATTCAGGGCATTACTGAATTTTTACCCGTCTCCAGTTCGGCACATCTGATTCTACCGGCGATTATTCTAGGGTGGCAGGATCAGGGACTCGCATTCGATGTCGCGGTTCATTTTGGTTCGCTTGTCGCTGTAATCTGGTACTTCCGGCGGGATATCCTGGCGCTCTGCAACGCACTCATGGAACGAATAGGCTCCGGGCAACGAACCGAAGACAGCATTCTTGCCGTCAATCTCATTATCGCTAGCCTGCCAGTTCTACCGATCGGTTTCCTGTTTCGCTTCCAAATAGAAGCGTACCTCCGCTCGATCAACGTAATTATCTTCACGACAATTGTGTTTGCGATCTTACTGCTAGCCGCCGACCGTATCGGCAAACGGGGTCTCAGGGACAAAGATATGGATTGGAAAAAGGCGCTTCTGATTGGCGCGAGCCAGTGCCTTGCCTTGATACCAGGCACCTCAAGGTCTGGCATTACAATGACTACCGCCTTGCTGGCAGGTTTTACGCGGAAAGACGCTTCGCGGATTTCGCTTCTGATCTCAATTCCAACGATCACCGCCGCATCAGGCTTGAAGTTTGCCGATCTTATATTATCAGAGACCCCGATAGACTGGTTCATTTTGTTTGCTGCCGCATCTGTGGCAGCTATTAGCGCCTATCTATGTATCAGGCTATTCCTGAATGTCATAGCCAGGATCGGCTTCCTGCCCTTCGCAATCTATCGCATTGCCCTGGGAGGGCTATTGCTGACGCTTGTAACCCTGTAATCCAAACCTGGCGTGTATTTAGCTGGCTCCAAGCCAGCATTTGATATCTAGCAGGCTAGCTAGAAAGGGATATCATCATCAAAATCGTCTGCTGGAGGCGGTTCGAAGTCCGGCCCAGCGCCGCCGCCCTGACCTCCACCCGAACTGGATGGCATGCCGCCACCACCACCGCGGCTATCAAGCATCTGCATCTCATTTGCGATGACTTCCGTAGTGTAGTGTTTTTGCCCGTCTTTCTCCCATTGGCGAGTTTGGAGTTCTCCCTCTACATAGACCTTCGAGCCCTTCTTGAGGTACTCGGCAGCGATTTCTCCCAAGCGTCGGAAAAAGACGACCCTGTGCCATTCGGTTTTCTCTCGTTGTTCACCGCTATTTCTGTCTTTCCATGATTTAGATGTAGCAATAGAAACATTCGTAACCGCATTTCCATCTGGCATATATCTGGTATCCGGATCATTGCCCAGATTACCAACCAAAATTACCTTATTTATACCTCTCGCCATAATTCTTCTCCTACCTAATCTAGATCTTGTCCGGATTCTAACATTGAGCGGACCATCCTATGCGGCCCCGTCCTTCGCAAGTGATTGATTTATAAATAACGCTCTTGTGATGTTGCATTTTTTGGCCAAATTACTCTATACATGGACAGGAACTGACTAGATCCAAATTTCTTGCTAATTGCTAATAGAAGCCAGTTCACCGTCATCGAACGCACTATCGTCAACTTTCAAATATGCGATCCTCTCCTCTTCAATAAGTACCACATCAACGACACCACGGATAGATGATAACCGTTCCAGTATTTGATTGGCAGATAATACGCTGCCCTCATCATAGCTGAAGGTTCTGCTGGTGATATCACCCAGCTCTGGCAGCCTCACCGACAGGGCTAACCATAATAAACAAAGCGTCGCATTGGTGTACAGCAGGGTGGAAATATCCGTACTGGAAAGTATCAACCCTCCTACGGCGCCGCCGGCAAATATCCCAGCAAACTGGGAGCTGGAATAGACCCCCATGGCAGTACCGCGCGAACCCGCAGCAGCCATTTTACTAACCCTTGCCGGCAGCATGACTTCCAGCAGATTGAAAGCCATGAAAAATAGGGTCATCGACGCCAAGACAAAATGGTACTTTTCGAACCCAGCCAGCAGAATAAGAGAAGATACGAAAGCTGCAATTGCCAGCAAAAGTATCTTATTGGCATACCGGCTCCTGTCCGACAACCACATGAAGGGGCCCATAAGGACAAAAGACGCCAGTAGCATGCCCAAATAATACAAATGGTGTTTGTCTGATGGAATGGCCCCGGTCGCTTCAAGAATCAGAGGAAATACAATGAAGCTGGACATCAACAGGTAATGAACCATGAAAATCCCAACATCAATCCGCAACAACCCAGGGTCGCTCAAAACCGATGGTAATCGGTCCCTAAGGAGGGCGGATTCAAGATTCTTAGTCTTTACCTTCGGCACAGGAATGACCGTGAGCAATACCAGGACACCACAGACACCAGCAAGAGCAGCAAACACAAATACGCCTTTCAGGCCAAAATAGCTGCTTACCAGCGGTCCCAGCACAAGCGCAAGCGCAAACGAAACCCCGATGGACATGCCGATAATCGCCATCGCTTTTGAGCGGTGATCTATCCTCGTTAAATCTGACATCAGGGCCAACAAACTACTGGAAATCGCACCACAACCCTGCAGGAATCTTCCTACGATGACGCCGTAAATTGATTCGCTCATTGCCGCAACCAGACTTCCCACAATGAACAGGACGAGGCCGGCGAGTATGATATTTTTCCGGCCATACTTATCCGACAGCAGCCCCAGTGGAATTTGTAATACTGCCTGGGAGAGTCCATAGGCTCCGAGCGCGAGCCCTATCAGCGCGGGGGTCGCGTAACCAAGATCCCGGCCAGCTATTGGCATTACAGGCAGAACCATAAATAGCCCAAGCATGCGAATCAGATACAACAGACCGATGGACGCAGCTGTTTGGACTTCCTGTTTATTCATTTGAGTCTTATGAGAAGTTTTAGAAAATTTCTCGGGCACTTTATGCAAGTTTGACTTTGCTATGGGGAGGCCAAACTTATACTATCTGTGCCCTCCTAGTGGCTCCGCGATGGCGGCTCCCTGATGGCAGCGGCCCGGTGCGGTCAACCTCTAGATAATAGCCATAGATCTTATTGGGAAATCGTCTCGAGGTACAGCGCCGCGGATAATAGCAAATTGAACATTCTCTTACAGTGGGAAAGGCTAATTTCGTGAACAAACTTGAGATCAGACGTCACCTTTCACGCCAGACTGGCTCAACTTCCAATGAGCCAGTATCCCTATGGATCTGATTTCAATAAGGGGTGCAAAGACTCACAATCTAAAGGACTTTGATCTCGACATCCCCAGAAACAAGCTAGTGGTTATCACCGGCTTATCCGGTTCAGGAAAATCCTCCCTGGCATTCGACACGCTCTATGCAGAAGGGCAACGGCGCTACGTCGAGTCTCTGTCCGCCTACGCGCGGCAGTTTCTGTCCCTGATGGAGAAACCGGCTGTGGAGCACATAGATGGTCTTTCGCCAGCCATCTCGATTGAACAGAGATCTACCAGTCATAACCCCCGGTCAACCGTTGGCACAATTACTGAAATATACGACTACCTGAGGTTGCTGTTTGCTCGCGTTGGTGAACCTCACTGTCCAGATCATGGGATCAAGCTGGAAGCACAATCTGTGAGCCAGATGGTAGACCATGTCCTGGGACTTCCTGCCGACACGCGCGTGATGATCCTCGCTCCAATCATCAAGAACCGCAAAGGAGAGCATCTGCAAGTTTTTAAAGAGCTTCGTTCCCACGGCTTTGTTCGCGCCAGGATTGACGGTATTGTCGCCGAGCTGGATGAGACTCCTGCACTCGACAAGACCAAGAAACACTCTATAGCAGTCGTCGTAGACAGGTTTCGCATCAGGGAAGATATCAAAACACGGTTGGCCGATTCTTTTGAAACCGCAATCAACGTATCTGACGGCCTTGCCACTCTCGCCTTCATGGATGACACGGAGAACGAAGATCTTGTGTTCTCAGCGAAATTCGCATGTCCGGAATGCGGGCATTCAATTTCGGACCTGGAACCCCAGTTTTTTTCCTTCAATAACCCTGCCGGAGCATGCCCCTCATGTGATGGCCTAGGTGTAAGCCAGATATTTGATGCAGCAAACATCGTTAGTGATCCTGATCTGTCGCTGGCAGAAGGGGCCATTCAAGGATGGGATCGTCGCAGCATCTACTATTATCAGATGCTAAACAGTATCGCCGAGCACTACGGGTTCGAGCTGACTACAGCGTTCCGCGAACTGGAAGAAAAGATCCAGAACATTATTCTCCAGGGGAGTGGTTCGGAGAAAATACATTTCAAATACGTTAATGATCGTGGGGATGGATATTCGAAGTCCCATACTTTTGAAGGTGTTATTCCAAACATGGAGCGACGCTACAAGGATACTGACTCACAGGTGGTACGGGACAACCTTACCAAATTTCTATCTACACAAAATTGCAAAGCATGCAATGGAGCCCGGCTGAATGCCGACTCACGGGCCGTTATCATTAATGGCGTTTCCTTACCGGAGTTTACCACCCGCTCAATTTTTGATGCGAGTGAACACCTTTCCAACCTAACCTTGACGGGGCAGCGCGCCGAGGTTGCGGAGAAAATCCTGAAGGAGATCGGTGCCCGGCTTGGGTTTCTCATGGACGTAGGTTTGAACTATCTCACCTTATCCAGGAGCGCGAATACTTTATCAGGAGGGGAAGCGCAGCGTATAAGGTTGGCAAGCCAGATTGGTGCGGGCCTGGTTGGGGTTATGTACATTCTTGATGAACCTTCCATTGGTTTGCACCAGAGAGATAACAGGCGCCTGTTAAACACACTGACCAGGCTGCGCGATCTGGGCAATACAGTCATAGTGGTTGAACATGATAGCGAGGCCATCTTTGAAGCCGACCACATTATAGATATGGGACCAGGCGCCGGCGTATACGGTGGCGAAGTGGTCGCTCATGGGGGTTTGAAGCAAATTCTTGAAAGTGAAAGGTCGATTACTGGCCAGTTTCTGTCAGGAAAGCGGCAGATTGACATTCCCCTGCAACGAACACCTTTCGAAAAGGACAGAGTTCTACAACTACTAGGGGCCAGCGGCAACAACCTCAAAATGGTAGATCTAACGATTCCCCTTGGCCTTCTAACCTGCATTACGGGTGTCTCTGGTTCTGGCAAATCAACACTAATCAACCAAACAATCTACCCACTTGCTGCCCGTGCATTAAACGGCGCCGTCAATCCGCAGGTTGCAAACCACCTGGGCGTTAAGGGTCTGGAGCAGCTCGATAAGGTCGTGGATATAGATCAAAGCCCAATTGGCAGAACACCCCGATCAAATCCAGCGACCTACACTAATATCTTTACACCACTAAGGGAATTGTTCTCCGGCACACCGGAGGCAAGATCCAGGGGCTACAAACCTGGCAGATTCAGCTTCAACGTCAAGGGTGGAAGGTGTGAAGCATGCCAGGGAGATGGCTTGATCAAGGTTGAAATGCACTTTCTGCCGGACATCTACGTGACCTGCGATGAGTGCAAGGGCAAGCGATACAGCCGGGAAACATTGGAAATAAGGTACAAGGGCAAGTCTATCCACCAGGTTCTGGAGATGACGGTTGAAGAGTCCTACGAATTCCTGGAAGCAGTTCCAATGATCGAAAGACGATTGAAAACACTGCTGGATGTTGGGCTGGGGTATATCAAGCTTGGCCAGAGCGCGACCACCCTTTCTGGGGGCGAGGCCCAGCGTGTAAAGCTGGCAAGAGAACTCTCAAAAAGGGATACGGGGCAAACACTCTATATCCTTGATGAACCCACCACCGGGCTTCATTTTCACGATATCGAGCAGCTGCTCGAGGTTATTCACCGATTACGCGATCACGGCAATACCATCATCGTTATCGAACACAACCTTGATGTCATCAAAATAGCTGACTGGGTTATAGACCTAGGACCGGAAGGTGGCGATGGTGGGGGTGAAATAATTGCCAGTGGAACACCGGAAGAGGTGGCTGAGTGTCCAAACTCCTTCACCGGACAATTTCTCAAACCCGTCCTAATGACCCAACCCACTTTCCGTAAGCAGCTTACCTAGCCCGCCAAACCTAAAGATTCGTTACCTTTTACTTTTGGCAAAGCTGTCATCACGTACATTGATTCCACGAATATTGTCGCGCAAGCAGGAGGTTGCCCCTGGTTTCTCTCTGAAGCCTTCAGGCGCAGCGCAAAACTAGATATGGAGGCCTCAAGGGCTCCTGACCTAGTTTTGGGAGCTCGGAGAGCCGCAAGCCGCGGAGGAGAGAAGCCAGGGGCAACATTCTGCTAGCTACCTATCCACCCGTTAATACGCGCGGCAAGGTCAAGAGGATATATCAGCTTGAATAGGCCTGCCTTACGGCTTCTATCGCCTCGCCCTTGTTAATGTGTGCGTTGTACTGCGACAGAACCGCCTCAAGAGCAGTTATGCACAGGAGTACATTGCGGGGGTTACTGGCATATCCCATCAGACCAATGCGCCAGACCTTACCTGCAAGAACACCGAGCCCCGCACCAATTTCAAGGTTGAACTGCGTCAGAAGCTCGCGCCTGATAGTCGCCTCATCTACCCCATCAGGAATAGTTATCGCATTAAGCTGCGGCAGCCTTTCGGCTTCTGGTACGATAAATGACAAACCCAGTGCTTTGGCGCCGGCCTTCAACGCCATGTGATTTTTTTCGTGCCTGGCCCAACTGGCCTCGAGGCCCTCATTGGAAAGAACCAAGAGTGCTTCATGCAATCCATACAGGGCATTGACCGGGGCCGTGTGATGGTAAGCCCTGGTTTGTCCCTCACCCCAATAGCCCATAACCAGGTTCAGGTCCATAAACCAGGAACTCACCGGCGTCTCCCGTGACTTTATTACCTCTACTGCCCGGTCGCTGAAGCTAACCGGTGATATGCCAGGCGCACAGGACAGGCACTTTTGGGTACCGCTATAGGCTGCGTCCACCTCCCACTCATCAAGGTTCACGTCACATCCACCAAGGGAAGTCACGCAATCAACAATCGTCATGCAACCATTCTTCTTTGCAATCGCACACAGAGTCTTTGCGTCTGAACGAACACCAGTCGAGGTCTCAGCATGCACGAAGGCAACGATCTTAGTGTCCGGGTGCTCTCCAAGCGTATCCTCCAGCTTCTGCGGACTTACGGCTCTTCCCCATTCGTCCTCAACAAGTATCACTTGGCCACCCAGGCGCCTGACATTGTCTGCCATTCGCATGCCAAAGACACCGTTCTGACAAATCACGACTTTGTCACCGGCTTCCACCAGATTTACAAAGCAGATTTCCATGCCAGCGCTACCAGGGGCCGATACCGGGATGGTCAGTTTATTTTTGGTTTGAAATGCAAATTGGAGCAGAGACTTTATCTCATCCATCAGGCGAATAAACTCAGGGTCGAGATGACCAATCGTTGGCCTCGCCATCGCACTTAGTACCCGGGGATTAACATCCGAAGGTCCAGGACCCATTAGAGTCCTTACTGTTGGGTTAAAAGATTGGTACATTCCACTGCCCCTATAGCTCGAATTGAAAAAGCTCTAATCTGAAAAGCTCGAATAAAAAAGTTCGAATTGGAAATCGTTTGAATCAAAAGTCTAAATGAAAAAAAGGCCGGTATTAACCGGCCTTGAGCATTACTCAGGATTACATCCTACTCGTCGTCATCTTCTATTTCATCACCATCAAAATCCTCATCAGGAATTGGTCGATCAACGAGCTCAACAAATGCCATTGGCGCTGCATCACCTGGCCGGAATCCTGCCTTGAGAATCCTTGTGTATCCTCCTGGCCTATTCTCGTAGCGTGGACCAAGCTCTCCGAACAACTTACCAACAGTCTTTTTGCTGCGGGTACGGGAGAATGCCAAACGTCGATTTGCCACCGAATCACTTTTTGCCAGCGTAATGAGTGGTTCCGCGACACGCCTCAACTCCTTTGCTTTCGGCACAGTGGTCTTAATCACTTCATGCTCGAATAAGGAACAGGTCATATTGCGAAACATCGCCTTACGATGCGATGAATTTCTATTTAACTGCCTACCACTTTTTCTATGGCGCATTACACAAATCCCTAGCGGGGGTCAGGCTAAGCTCTCTAAGCCTCATCCAACCCAAATTTCTATCCACGGTCTGAGTTTCTACTCCGACCCCTTAACCTAGCAGCCGATCATCACCACGCAAGCTGGATGGCGGCCAGTTTTCAAGTCTCATACCAAGCGACAATCCCCGCGAAGCAAGCACATCCTTAATTTCAGTAAGCGACTTCTTACCAAGGTTTGGTGTTTTTAACAGCTCAACTTCAGTTCGGCGAATCAGATCACCAATGTAGTAAATATTTTCGGCCTTTAGACAGTTTGCTGACCGGACCGTGAGCTCAAGGTCATCAACGGGCCTGAGAAGAATTGGGTCAATCTCATCCTCATGCTCTTCGGGTTCTGGCTCTTTCTCACTCTCCAGGTCAACAAACACTTCAACCTGCTGCTGCAAAATTGTTGCTGCGCGACGAATGGCTTCCTCTGGGTCAAGCGTGCCGTTGGTTTCGAGGTCAAGGATAAGTTTATCCAGGTCAGTCCTCTGCTCGACACGTGCACTATCAACCTTATAGGAAACCCGACGGACTGGGCTATATGATGCATCCAGAGGCAGGCTACCTATTATTCGACCTTCTTCCTCGTCCGTTGTACGAACATCTGCTGGTTCATAGCCACGGCCTCGGCCTACTTTGACTCGCAGCTTCAGGTGTCCATTTTCATTCAAATTCGCGATCACGTGATCCGGATTTGCAATTTCCACATCATGGTCCAACTGAAAGTCGCCTGCAGTGACAACACCGACACCTTGCTTGTCCAGGGTAAGCTCAGCTTCGTCTGCGGCATTGAGTTTCACGGCGACACCCTTCAGGTTCAGCAGTATCTCAATGACATCTTCCTGCACGCCTTCAATCGTGCTGTACTCATGGAGTACGCCATCAATCTCCGTTTCAACAATAGCGCAGCCTGGCATTGAGGAAAGCAGAATTCTGCGCAGGGCATTACCCAAAGTATGACCAAACCCTCTTTCAAGCGGCTCAAGGACAACCGTCGCTCTGGTCTCGCTGGTTTGCTCAACCTGGATATGCTTTGGTGTTAAAAACTCTAGTGACGAATGGGGCATAAATATACCTTCCTAAATGTATCTATAGACAAAATTAACTTCCCAGCTTTCTTACTTCGAGTACAACTCAACAATCAGGTTTTCGTTGATTTCCTGTGGTAGTTCCTCACGCATTGGATAAGCCCTAAACAGGCCTTCCAGTTTATCTGTATTGACGTCCACCCACTCTACCGGGGTACGTTGTGCAGACTGGGCCAGCGCACCCTGAATTCTTAACTGCTTTTTTGACTTCTCTCGGATGGACACGGTGTCACCTACTTCGACCTGATAGGAAGCGATGTTGATTATGTTTCCGTTAACCAAAATGGATTTATGGGACACCAGTTGACGCGATTCCGCCCGGGTTGAACCAAAACCCATACGGTAAACAACGTTGTCCAGCCGCCTCTCTAATATTCTCAGCAGGTTCTCGCCGGTAGCGCCTTTCTGTCGATCAGCTTTCATGTAATAGTTACGAAACTGCTTTTCCAGAACACCATACAACCTGCGTACTTTCTGTTTTTCACGGAGTTGAACTGCATAGTCTGTGAGCCTTGTACGGCGCTGTCCGTGCTGACCTGGGACGGTATCTGCACGACATTTTGATTCCAGTGGCCTAACGCCACTTTTTAGGAACAGATCGGTGCCTTCACGCCTGGACAATTTCAACTTTGGGCCGAGATATCTGGCCATTACTAATCTCCTTAATTAAACACGCCGCTTCTTAGGTGGTCTGCATCCGTTGTGTGGTATAGGCGTTACATCAGTTATGTTGGTAATCCTGTACCCAACTGCGTTCAGAGCTCTTACAGCAGCCTCTCTGCCAGGCCCAGGACCCTTAACAAAGACTTCGAGGTTTTGCATTCCGTACTCCAGTGCCGCATTGCCGGCTCTCTCTGCCGCCACCTGTGCTGCAAATGGTGTGCTCTTACGAGCACCCCGGAAACCAGACCCTCCAGCAGTTGCCCAGGATAAAGCGCCACCCTGGCGATCAGTAATAGTAATGATCGTATTGTTAAAGGATGCATGGATGTGTGCCAGTCCATCAGCCACCTGCCGTTTTCCACGACGCCTGGCAGGTGCCGCTGCTTTTTGCTCCGTATCTGTAGCAACTGGAGTTTCAACTCCTGCTTCAGTTACAGCTTCTACTTCAGCGGTAGTTTCATTTTCAGTTTCGGTTTCAGACATTTATCAGCTCACTTGCGAATCGTTTATTCAGCATGATTACTTGCGAATCGGTCGCTTTGGACCTTTGCGAGTCCTAGCGTTCGTCTTAGTTCGTTGCCCATGTACAGGCAAATTTCTGCGATGGCGAATACCTCGATTACATCCGAGATCAAGCAGTCGTTTTACATTCAACTGAACCTCACGGCGCAAATCACCTTCTATGGTTAACTTGCTAATCTCTGCTCGTAATTTATCGAGCTCTTCCTCCGTCAGATCCTGTACTTTTGCGTTATGACTAACACCGGTTTGTTCACACAGATCTCTTGCGGTAGTTCGACCGATACCATAAATGTATGTCAGGGAAATCCCTGCATGTTTATTGTCGGGAATATTGATTCCAGCTAAACGAGCCATCAAACTTGCTCCTCTTGATCCAGATTAACCCTGGCGTTGTTTATGTCGTGGTTCTGTGCAGATCACCCGCACTACTCCTTTACGCCGAATGACCCTGCAATTACGGCACATTTTTCTTACTGACGCTCTAACTTTCATAATTCACTCCGATCCAAACGGACGGTTCAGGTAACAGATTACCTTCGCCCAAAGTTCTGCAAATTGGATTTTTTCATTAATGACTCATACTGATGCGACATCAGATGTGTTTGTATCTGAGACATAAGGTCCATCACAACCACAACCACAATCAGCAGGGCTGTCCCACCAAGTTGGAACGTTATATTGAACTGTACGACAAGGAATTGTGGCATTAAGCAAACCGCCGTCATATACAAAGAGCCAAACAATGTGAGCCTGGTGAGAATCGTATCAATATGACGTGCTGTCTGATCTCCTGGTCTGTATCCGGGGATAAAAGCACCCGACTTTTTCAGATTATCGGCAACTTCTTTGGGGTTAAACATTATTGCTGTATACCAAAAGCAGAAAAAGATAATCCCTATCGAGAAAAGAATTACATTGAGCGGTTGTCCCGGAGCAATCTGCAGACTTAATTCCTGTAACCACTCCATGCCTTCTGACTGACCAAACCACTGTCCCAGTGATGCTGGAAACAGCAAAAGGCTGCTTGCGAATATGGCAGGAATAACTCCAGCCATATTCACCTTCAAGGGCAAATGGCTGCTCTGCTGTTGATACATCCGCCGGCCTTGTTGTCGCCTAGCGTAATTGATTGTAATTCTTCGCTGCCCACGCTCTACAAAAACAACAAATGCCACAACCGCAACAGCCAGCGAACCTATGATCAACAAAGCCAGGATCGATATCTCTCCCTGCCTGGCCTGCTCAAAAGACTGGCCAATGGCACTGGGGAAGCCCGACACAATTCCTGTAAAAATTATTATTGAAATACCATTTCCAACACCACGTTCGGTTACCTGCTCACCCAGCCACATCAAAAACATAGCGCCTGTTACGAGTGTTGTGACCGCAACAAAGTGGAAGGAAAAATTGCCCGCATAAGACAACCCCTGGGAAGCGAGGCCGCTACTCATTGCAAAACCTTGAACAGTCGCGAGCGCTAGTGTCCCATAGCGCGTGTACTGGGAAATCTTCCTCCGCCCGGCATCACCCTCTTTTCGTAACTGCTGCAGTGACGGTGTAGTCGCAACAAGTAACTGAGTAATAATCGAGGCCGAGATATAAGGCATTATCCCCAACGCAAATATACTCATCCGCTCAAGCGCACCACCAGAAAACATATTGAAGAGATCGAGTATGCCTCCCTGCTGCTGGTCAAAAAGTGATCGCAGGCGCTCTGGATCTATCCCCGGTATTGGGATATGGCTGCCCACTCGGTATACAACTATGGCTATCAACACATACAGCAGGCGCTGACGCAGCTCGGTTAACCCGCCTCCCGTCGCCATTGCCTTACCTTGTGCCAGTGAACTTGCCATTCTTATCTCGTTACTCTTCTACCTTTCCGCCAGCAGCTTCAATAGCTGCCCGGGCACCTTTTGTGGCGCCTATACCCTGGAGTGTAATTGCCCGGGTTATCTCACCTGAAAGCATCACCTTGGCACGGACCATAACGCCGCTTATTACATCCGAATCCTTAAGAACCTGAAGACTAATAACGTCTTCAGTTAGCCTATCAAGTTCAGACAGGGTTACTTCCGCGGCTACCCTTGCTTTACTGGAATTGAAACCAAATTTTGGCAGCCGCATCTGCAGTGGCTGCTGGCCGCCCTCAAAACCGGGCCGTATTCGACCGCCCGTCCTGGATTTCTGCCCATTGTGGCCCCGACCACATGTTTTGCCCAAACCACTGCCCATACCGCGACCTACTCGCTTCTGCTGGGATTTTTGGCCTTTTGCGGACTTCAAAGTATTTAGTCGCATTGCAGATTTTCCTTCCTGATTATTCACCGTCGACACTGACCATGTAAGAAACCTTGTTAATCATGCCTCTCACTGCAGCCGTATCATCAACTTCAACTGTTTGTCTGATTTTCTTGAGGCCTAAGCCTGTGACACAGTTTTTGTGAGTTTTCAGCCGGCCAATTGGGCTCTTGGTCAATGTAACTTTGATCTTTTTAGCAGCCATTTCTTAACCCATCATCTCTTCTACGGTCAGGCCGCGTTTCTCCGCAATGCCCTCGGGAGACCTCATGTTCTGTAGACCTCTGAAAGTCGCCCGAATGACATTTACAGGGTTAGTTGAGCCGTAGCACTTAGCCAATACGTTTCGAACGCCGGCAACCTCTAATACGGCTCTCATCGTCTTCCCAGCAATTACGCCCGTTCCCTCAGAAGCAGGTTGCATATAGATTTTTGATGCACCATGACGAGCGGTAATTGGGTATTGAATCGTTGACCCATCCAGGTCAACTTGAATCATGTTTCGTCGGGCGGCCTCCATTGCCTTTTGTATGGCAAGTGGAACCTCCCGCGCTTTTCCGCGACCAAAGCCAACCCTGCCATTACCATCGCCAACCACTGTCAGGGCAGTGAAACCAAAGATGCGTCCACCTTTTACGACTTTGGCTACACGATTTACCTGAACCAGTTTCTCCTGGATGCCTTCTTCGTTTTCCTGGTCGTTATACGCCATTACTTGTCCTCAAATAGTCTCGCAATTCTTTTTAGAACTGCAGTCCACCTTCACGCGCAGCTTCTGCTAACGCTTTTACCCGGCCGTGATACTTATAACCAGACCGATCGAAAGCGACTCTTTCCACACCAGCTTGCTTCGCTCGCTCAGCAATCAATTTTCCAACTTCCGATGCTCCTTCAATATTTCCGGTAGCACCTTCTCGAAGTGACTTATCAAGAGTCGAAGCCGCAGCCTGCACGCTATCCCCAGATGCCGAAATTATCTGCGCATATATATGTCGAGGAGACCTGTAGACACATAGCCGTGGCACCGCCAAATCCAGCATATGCTTACGACCGCGCCGCGCCCTTTTTAACCTTGCATCCCTTTTCTTACTCATTTTTTCTTACTCATCTCGTCTGATTCGAACGCTACTTCTTCTTCGCTTCCTTACGTTTTACATTCTCATTGGCATAACGAACACCCTTCCCCTTGTAAGGTTCCGGGGGCCTAAACGCCCTGATCTCAGCTGCCACTTGGCCAACCTGCTGCCTGTTGGCTCCCTTGACGATTATCTGAGTCTGTGATGGCGTTTCAATCTGCACACCTTTCGGCACTGCATATTCAACCAGATGAGAAAAACCAAGTGTCAAACTGAGTGAGTTGCCCTTCATTTGAGCCCTATAACCAACACCTTGTAATTCCAAACCCTTTTCAAATCCCTTGTCTACGCCAGTGACCATATTGTCAATTATGGAGCGATAGGTTCCAGCTAGTGCATTTGCCTTTTTGCCGGATTGGGTCGCCTTAACCTTAATTTCATTTTCATCCTGAGATACTTCGACCCATTCATGAAAAGCGAGTGTTAACTGACCTTTTGTACCTTTCACGCTCAGCTCTTTTCCACTAAGGGTTACTTCCACTTTTTCAGGAATTCCCACAGGATTGTTTGCTATTCGCGACATACTTATCTGCCTTTAATTACCTGGTCCAACTAGAAGACCGAACAAAGTAACTCACCACCAACACCAGCAGCTCTGGCTGCTCGATCGGTCATGACGCCCTTATTGGTGGACAGGATAATTATTCCAAGCCCCCCTCTGATCACAGGAATATCGTCTTTACTTCGATACCGACGTAAACCCGGACTACTGATTCTCTTAATCTCTTCTATGACTGCTTTACCTTCGAAATAGCGTAGCGAAATATTCAGCAAACGCTTTCCTTTTTCAGCTTCACTGACACTGTAGTCAGCGATATAGCCTTCTTCCTTCAACACTTTAGCGACGGAGGCTTTTGTCGTTGAACAAGGCATTTCAATATCAGTAATCTTGGCTTGCTGCGCGTTTCTAATCCGCGTCAACAGGTCGGCTAAAGGATCTTGCATAGTCATTTATTCTTAAACTCCATCTTTACCAGTTGGAAGTTACCAACTTGATTTAACCAAACCAGGAATATCGCCTCGCATGGCGGCTTCCCTCAACTTGTTTCGAGCCAGGCCGAAGCGTCTATATACCGCATGTGGCCTGCCTGTCAGACTGCAACGCCTTACCTGTCTGCAGGGGCTGGCATTTCTTGGCAGTTTTTGCAGCTTTAGCTGTGCGTCCCATCGATCATTATCCGATGACTCAGAGTTTGATATGATCGCCTTCAACGCCAGTCTTTTTGCCGCATACTTTTTTTCGGTTTTCTGTCGCTTCAGCTCGCGATTAATCATTGATACTTTAGCCATAAATTTCTCTACTCTCGTGATCTTTTCAACCTAATGCATTTCTCTAAGCGGAAAATTGAAAGCTCGAAGCAGCGCTCGACCCTCATCGTCCGACTTGGCGGAAGTAACGATACCAACATCGAGACCTCTAATTTTGTCTATTTTGTCATAGTCAATTTCGGGGAAAACTATTTGCTCAGTAAATCCCATGGCAAAATTTCCACGACCATCGAATGATTTAGGGCTAACACCTCTGAAGTCACGTTGCCGCGGAATTGCAATATTGATCAGCCGATCGAGGAATTCGTACATCCGTTCCCTGCGAAGTGTGACCTTACAACCAACGGGAAAACCTTCACGAACCTTGAAGCCAGCGATAGACTTACGCGCATCGTTAGTCACAACTTTCTGGCCCGCAATTGCTTCCATATTCGATACCGCAGCATCCAGTTGCTTGCGGTCACCAATCGCTTCACCAACACCCATATTGAGTGTGATTTTGGTAATGCGCGGCACTTCCATTATGTTAGTCATGCCAAGCTCTTCTTTCAGCTTTGGTTTGATCTCTTCTTCGTATACTTTTCTCAAATCAGCCATATCGTTTAACCGTCAATCTGTTCCCCGGAAGATTTGTAAATACGTACTTTGGAGCCATCTTCCAGTATTTTGATTCCTACCTTGTCTGCCTTGTCGGCACTTCTATTATAGATCGCCACATTCGATGCCTGTATGGGCGCCTCTTTTTCAATAATCCCGCCCGGTTGGTTCATCTGCGGATTACCTTTTGTATGTCGTTTGATCATATTAACGCCGGACACAAAAACCCGACCATCATCACGAATACGAGTTACAGTTCCCGTTTTACCCTTGTCTCTACCTGCGATGACAATAATTTCGTCATCTTTCCTGATCTTCTGCATGTCTAACCCAACCCTATAAAACTTCCGGCGCAAGAGAGATGATGCGCATGAAATTATCTGTGCGAAGCTCCCTGGTAACCGGTCCAAATATTCGAGTTCCTATCGGCTGTTTCTGCGCATTCAGCAGAACTGCCGCATTCCCATCAAATCTGATGACAGAGCCATCCGGTCTACGAACCCCTTTTTTGGTTCTGACCACAACAGCATCCAAAACCTGACCTTTCCGTACTCTGCCGCGAGGAATAGCCTCTTTCACAGTTACCTTAATAACATCACCCACGTTTGCGTAGCGACGCTTCGAGCCACCCAAAACCTTAATACACATGACACGACGGGCACCGCTGTTGTCAGCTATATCTAAGTACGTTTGCGCCTGTATCATGCCGTTAACTCCATCAATTCCAGGGGAAAACCCCTTATCCTGCTTATACGATTACTGATTTCCGATCAATTGAGCTCAATTTCCAAGCCTTGGTCTTAGATATTGGGCGGGTTTCTTCGATCGTTACCTTATCCCCTTCCTGGCACTGGTTCTCTGGATCATGTGCATGAATCTTCTTGGAGCGCTTGATGTACTTTCCATACAGAGGGTGCTTAATTACTCTTTCCACCGAGACTGTGATCGTTTTGTCCATCTTGGTACTAACTACCGTACCACTCGCTAACCTCGCCTGACCCGCTTCTTTACCCATTGCCCTGCCCTATTCTTCCAGTTGCTTTACTGATTCCTGTTTACCGTCTGCCGCTTTTTGACGAAGGACAGTCTTAACGCGTGCGATATCCTTGGCGGCTTCTTTTACCAAGTGAGTTTGATTCAGCTGGCCAGTCGACTTTTGCATACGATAGTCAAATTGGTCCTTCATCAATGCCGTTAAATCCTGCTGCAGTTCATCTACAGACTTTTCTCGTAATTCAGATGCTTTCATTTCATTCAATCTCACTAAGAGCCTTAAAACGCTCTATCAGCTACCGCTACATTGCGACCCTTCTGACGAACGTGGTTGCGAAAGGAAGCTTTGCCGCTGCAAGTCGAAACGCATCCCTGGCTTCTTCCTCAGGTACACCTTCCATTTCATAGAGCACCTTCCCAGGCTTTATCTGAGCAACCCAATACTCTACATTTCCTTTACCCTTGCCCTGTCTTACTTCAAGCGGCTTCTGGGTTATGGGTTTGTCTGGGAATACTCGGATCCATATCTGGCCACCACGTCTTACGCGCCTTGTCATAGCTCGACGAGCCGCTTCAATTTGTCTCGCGGTTAGTCGACCTCGACTGGTTGCCTTCAGCCCGTATTCTCCAAAACTCACAGAACTGCCGCGGTGTGCCAGACCCCGATTTCTGCCCTTCTGCTGTTTCCTAAATTTTGTACGTTTCGGTTGTAACATTTCTTTTATCCAAAACTTTGAACATTGGCACCCTGCTGCTGCGAGCTTTCTTCTCGCTGCCCCAGGATTTCACCCTTGAAGATCCAGACTTTCACACCAAGTATTCCGTATGTAGTCATGGCTTCGGCCGTCGCATAATCAATATCAGCGCGGAGTGTATGCAAGGGAACCCTCCCTTCATGGTACGTTTCTGATCGCGCTATCTCTGCACCACCGAGTCGGCCAGCGACCCTCACTTTTATTCCCTCTGCGCCTAGCCTGGTCGCATTCTGCATAACTCGTTTCATGGCCCTTCTAAACTGCACTCTTCGCTCTAGTTGAAGAGCGACATTTTGGGCTACCAGGTAAGCATCTAACTCCGGCTTACGCACCTCTTCTATGTTGATGTGCACCGGCACACCCATCATCTTTGATAATTTCTGGCGAAGCCTTTCAACATCTTCACCCTTTTTCCCAATAACGATCCCGGGGCGAGCTGTGTGTATAGTGATCCTCGCTGTCTGAGCGGGTCGCTGGATCTCAATGCGACTTACAGAGGCCTGAGAAAGTCTTTCCTGAATGTAATCCCTGACTTCTAAGTCCACATGAAGCTTTTCTGCATAAGCAGGACCACTGGCGTACCAGATTGATGTATGGTCCTTGACAATGCCTAGTCGCATTCCCGTAGGATGTACCTTCTGACCCATATTGATCTCCTGTTATTTGGATCAACCCTCTTGGGCTGCTTAATCTGCTACCGCAAGAGTTATGTGACAACTTCGTTTGAGGATTCGGTCTGCACGGCCTTTCGCCCTGGGGCGAATTCTCTTCATGACCATCCCCTCGTCTACAAGTATGCGCGACACAGACAACTCATCAATGTCAGCACCTTCGTTGTGCTCTGCATTTGCTATCGCTGATTCCAGTAGCTTACGAACCAGGTGTGCACCCTTCTTGGTACTGAAATGCAGTATGTTTAGAGCATCACCCACCTGCTTGCCTCGGATCTGATCCGCGACCAGTCTGGCCTTCTGGGCAGACATTTTTGCTCCTTTTAATCTAGCAGAGACTTCCATTTTTTATCCTCTTTGGCCAGGCCTTGTCGAGACTCTAAATATCAAGCGGGTTAGTTCCTTCATGAACCAACTAGGTCCTAACTTTTCGATCCGCCGAATGACCACGAAAAGTTCTGGTTACCGCAAACTCTCCTACCTTGTGCCCAACCATATCTTCATTAACGAAAACTGGGACATGCTGCCGACCGTTATGGATCTGCAACGTCAAGCCAACAAAATCTGGCGTTATCAAGGAACGACGCGACCATGTTTTAATGGGTCGCTTGTCATTACTTTCTACTGCCTGCCTGACCTTCTTCACAAGATGCAGATCAACAAATGGACCTTTTTTAAGACTACGTGGCACTCTTAATCTCCTATCGGCTTGAACGACGGCGGCGAATGATCATGTCGTTCGTTCTTTTGTTCTTACGGGTTTTATATCCTTTGGTTGGAACGCCCCATGGAGAAACTGGATGACGACCGCCGGAAGTTTTTCCTTCACCACCACCGTGCGGGTGATCAACGGGGTTCATAACAACACCTCGAACCGTCGGTCTTACTCCTCTCCATCTTTTAGCACCAGCCTTACCAAGCGACCTCAAGTTATGCTCTGGGTTACTTACCTCACCGAGCGTTGCACGGCACTCTGCCAGGACTTTCCTCATTTCTCCTGAACGCAGACGCAATGTGACGTACCTTCCCTCTTTGGCAATCAATTGTGCTGAAGTTCCTGCACTCCTGGCCATCTGCGCACCCTTACCGCCTTTCAACTCTATGCAGTGGATGACACTTCCCATAGGAATGTTGCGCATAGACAGGCAGTTACCCGTCTTTATGGGAGCGTTATCACCTGATTCGAGTTCATCGCCTTGAGCAAGGTTTCGAGGAGCTATTATGTATCGTCTTTCGCCATCGGCGTATTTGAGGAGGGCTATATTTGCGGTTCTGTTAGGGTCGTACTCAATTCTTTCTACTTGCGCCTTAATGCCGTCTTTATTTCTCTTAAAATCTACTATCCGATACTTCTGTTTATGACCACCACCAATATGCCGGGTCGTAATTCGGCCATTATTGTTGCGGCCACCGGTCTTGGCCTTTGTCTCCAATAGCGGCTTGTACGGTTCTCCCCGGTGTAGATCAGGATTAGTAACCTGAACAACGAATCGACGTCCTGCTGATGTTGGCTTGGCTTTTACGACTGGCATTTTCTAATCTCGCGCCTATATTCTATTCGTAAGCTACTTGGCAGCTAGCTAGTTGTGGATGAAAAATCAATATCATGTCCATCGTGCAGACGAACATAAGCCTTTTTCCAGCTCGGCTTCTTACTCATGCCGCGCATATTCCTTTTCACCTTTCCCTTTACATTCAATACGGTGACATTTCTGACGGATACGTTGTATATCTTTTCCACCGCTTCTTTAATTTCTGGCCGCGTGGCATCTCTGGCAACTCTAAATGCAAACTGATTAGCCTCATCGGCAATAACAGTTGCTTTCTCGGAAATGTGGGCACCAAGCAATACCTTGTACAATCGCTCCTGGTTCATCCGAGCATCTCCTCTGCCTTCCTTAGGGCGCCAACGGTGAAGAGCACCTTCTCATACCCAATCAGGTTGACTGGATTAACACCCTGGACATCAATTACGTCTACGCCCCGGATATTGCGCGCTCCCAGATACAGATTGCTATCAACTTCCTCGACGACGACCAGCACATTCTCTAGATTCAGCTCTTTCAGCCTGCTCTGAACCTGCTTGGTCTTTGGTGAGTCAACTGAGAAATCCTCAGCAACAATCATTCGGTCCTGCCGAATCAATTCAGACAATATTGACCGCATCGCACCACGGAGCATTTTCTTATTTACTTTCTGAGAATAGTCTCTTGGTTTTGCCGCGAACGTTACACCACCACCACGCCAAATTGGGCTGCGAATAGTACCTGCTCTAGCACGGCCCGTTCCCTTCTGACGAAAAGGCTTGCGCCCGCCGCCATTAACCTCAGCACGGCTCTTGTGAGCCTTTGAGCCCTGACGGCCAGCAGCCGAATACGCAACAACGACTTGATGCACCAGTGCTTCATTAAACTGGCGACCAAATGTGGATTCAGAGACATCAACCGCTTTGTCGGTTAGCCCCTTCCCTGGTTCTGAAATATTGAGATTCAAGATTTCACTCCCGCTTAATTCGAGCCTTTGACGGCTGGTTTTACGATCACATCACCACCCTTGGCACCAGGTACAGCGCCCTTAATCAACAGCAGATGATTTTCCTGGTCAACCTTTACTATTTCTAATGTCTGGACAGTGACCTTTGCTGCGCCCATATGTCCTGCCATCTTTTTCCCTTTGTATACTCGGCCAGGCGTCTGACACTGCCCGATAGATCCGGGTGCCCGGTGGGAAATTGAGTTTCCGTGGGTAGCGTCCTGCATCTTAAAGTTATAGCGCTTAACCACCCCGGCGAACCCCTTGCCTTTTGATTGGCCGGATACATCAACTTTCTGACCTTCTTCGAACGCCTCAACTGTTAAGTTGTCACCAACACTAATCTCTTCATCCGCGGAGCAGCGAAGCTCGGCCAAGCATTGCCCTGCTTCTACATTTGCTTTGCTGAAATGCCCGGCAACGGGTTTGGAAACATTTGAGGGTTTAACTGTCCCATGTGTAATTTGGATCGCGCTATAGCCATCAGATTCAAGGGTCTTGACCTGAGTTACCCTGTTGGGTGTAGCTTCGATCACAGTCACCGGTATAGAAAGACCTTCTTCTGTGAAGACCCGTGTCATACCTCTTTTAATTCCAACAATTCCGATTGTCATTTTCTCAACTCCGCCAGCCTTCAACCCAGATTAATCTGAACTTCAACGCCCGCCGCAAGATCCAGTTTGGTCAGGGCATCAACCGTTTTTTCAGTGGGCCCAACAATATCCAGCAACCGCTTGTGGGTTCGTATTTCGTATTGATCCCTTGCATCTTTGTCTACGTGCGGTGAAACCAATATCGTAAATTTCTCCTTACGGGTCGGCAGGGGAATCGGACCTCGCACTTGAGCACCTGTCCTCTTGGCAGTATTTACTATTTCCTGTGTGGAGATGTCGATGAGGCGATGGTCAAAGGCCTTGAGTCGAATTCTAATTCTGTGGTTTTGCATTCACCCATCTCCCGGAGATGCTGATGTGTATATGACTGAAAATAAGGCAAAAACTCACCTTCCCCCAAGAAAAGGGAAGGCGCATTCTATAAATGCCCTTGCTTGATCCCAAGCTACCCGTGGTTTCAAATCGAAACCCTGTTTTTCAACGGAAGCCGTTCGACTCCTTTTTACTCTCTAAGCAGGCCTGAAAAACAGCCGCTCATTGCCCAAAATTCGTCTTTTTAGCCCAATTTAACCAGAGCTACTCACTTCGGGGGGGCGCATCATACCCGCCCTTTTCGCCAAAAGCCACTTAATACTTCCAAAACCAGGCTTACAGCAGAAATTTGTGTGGGAAACTGTTACCCGGAGATTTTGGTTACGACACCAGCACCCACGGTCCGTCCACCCTCTCGAATGGCAAATCGCTGACCTTCTTCCATCGCGATCGGCGCTATCAACTCTACCTTCATCAAGACATTGTCACCAGGCATTACCATCTCGGTGCCTTCCGGCAACTCAACGCTTCCTGTCACATCCGTTGTCTCAAAGAAAAACTGTGGCTTATAACCCTTGAAAAATGGGGTATGACGACCGCCCTCATCCTTCGAAAGAACATACACCTCACCCTCAAAATTGGTATGCGGTGTGATCGCTCCCGGTGCAGACAGCACCTGGCCGCGCTCCACTTCCTCTCGCTTGGTTCCACGAAGCAGTACGCCAACATTCTCGCCCGCACGGCCCTCATCAAGAAGCTTGCGGAACATCTCTACACCTGTACAGGTCGTCTTCTCAGTATCCTTGATACCAACTATCTCTATCTCTTCGCCGACCTTGATCACACCACGTGCTATACGGCCCGTAACAACCGTGCCACGACCTGAGATCGAAAATACATCCTCAATCGGCATCAAAAATGGCTGGTCTATAGCACGCTCTGGTTCCGGTATGTACGAATCCAGCGTCTCAACCAGCTTTTGAACCGATAAAGAACCAATCTCAGAGGTGTCTCCTTCCAGGGTCTTCAAAGCACTACCAACTACGATCGGCGTGTCATCTCCCGGAAATTCATACTGGTCAAGCAGTTCACGTACTTCCATTTCAACCAGTTCAAGCAATTCTTCATCATCAACCATGTCTGCCTTGTTCAGGTAGACAATGATATAAGGAACACCAACCTGCTTGGACAGCAGGATATGCTCTCGAGTCTGGGGCATCGGGCCATCAGCTGCTGATACAACCAGGATAGCTCCATCCATCTGTGCCGCACCCGTAATCATATTCTTTACGTAGTCAGCGTGACCCGGACAGTCAACGTGGGCATAGTGCCGCGTCGGTGAGTCATACTCAACGTGGGAGGTGGCAATAGTGATACCACGCTCGCGTTCTTCCGGTGCATTATCTATCGCATCAAACGCCTGGAACTCGCCTCCACCATAGGTTTCTGCGCAGACCTTTGTAATCGCCGCAGTCAGCGTCGTCTTACCGTGGTCTACATGACCTATCGTGCCAACATTTACATGCGGCTTAGTCCGCTCAAATTTTTCTTTGGACATTTGTCACCTCATTATCTTGAAAACAATATTAGCCTGCCTTACTAATTACCGCCTCAGCGATACTGTCTGGCACTTCTTTGTACTTTTCGAATTCCATTGAAAAGGTTGCCCGTCCCTGAGTAGCTGAACGCATATCGGTCGCATAACCAAACATTTCAGACATGGGAACCTCAGCTCGCACCGCTTTACCAGCGGCTACATCTTCCATTCCAAGCACTATCCCGCGACGCCTGTTAAGATCGCCAACGATATCTCCGAAATAGTCCTCAGGCGTTACAACTTCAACCTTCATAACGGGTTCCAGCAAAACTGGCCTCGCATCAAGGGCACCTGATCTTAGCGCCATGGAACCTGCGACCTTGAAAGAAACTTCACTCGAGTCCACATCGTGATATGAGCCATCAAAGAGTGTTACCTTCACACCCTGCAGCGGGTACCCAGCAATCACACCACTGGCCATCTGCTCAGAAACCCCCTTGTCCACAGCATTGATGTACTCACGTGGCACTACCCCGCCAACGATTTCATCCACAAACTCATATTCTGCATCTTCCATTGGTTCCAGTTTCAACCAGACGTGTCCATACTGACCGCGGCCACCTGTCTGCCTTACAAACTTTCCTTCTGACTCCACCGTATCTCTGATCGTTTCACGGTAGGCAACCTGGGGTTTACCAATATTGGCTTCTACACTAAATTCACGCTTCATTCTGTCGACCAGAATATCGAGGTGCAACTCACCCATTCCGCCAATTATCGTCTGGCCCGACTCTTCATCTGTCCTGACACTAAATGACGGATCTTCAGCAGCCAGCTTACCTAGTGCGACACCCATCTTTTCCTGATCTGCTTTTGATTTGGGTTCCACCGCGACATGTATCACCGGTTCTGGAAACTCCATCCTCTCGAGGGTGATGACGTTATCTTCGTCTGTGAGCGTATCGCCTGTAGTTGCTCGCTTCAGGCCAATAGCCGCGGCAATATCTCCAGCACAAACTTCCTTTATTTCCTTTCGATCATTGGAATGCATCTGAACCATTCGGCCGATCCTTTCCCGCCGGTCCTTGACCGGGTTGTAGACGAAATCACCGGAATTCAATACACCCGAGTAAACGCGGAAAAACGTCAGTGCTCCCACAAATGGATCTGTTGCTATTTTGAATGCCAGCGCAGCAAACGGTTCGTCATCATTTGCGTTCCGTTCCGCTTCTGTACTTTCTGCGTCATCCAGAAAACCTTTGATGGCCTTCACCTCATCCGGAGCAGGGAGCAATTCAATAACTGCATCCAGCATTGTCTGTACACCCTTGTTCTTGAAGGCTGACCCACACAGTGCCGGTACTATTTCGTTGGCGATCGTTCTAATCCGGATGCCTTTCTTGATCTCCTCTTCGGTTAGTTCATTTTCTTCGAGGTACTTTTCCATCAAGTCGTCATCGGCTTCGGCAGCAGCTTCGAGCAATTTCTCCCGGTACTCTTCCGACAGTTCAACCATATCTTCAGGGATATCCTGCTCTTCAAACGTGAGACCAAGGTCTTCCTCGTTCCAGATGATAGCCTTCATCTTGACTAGGTCGATGACCCCTTTGAAGTTCTCTTCCGCTCCGATTGCCAGTTGGATCGGTACAGGGGTCGATCCAAGGCGCTCCTCAATCTGGTCAACTACCCTTAGGTAGTCAGCGCCTGCACGGTCCATCTTGTTAACAAAAACAATTCTCGGCACTTCGTATTTGTTCGCCTGTCGCCAAACCGTCTCTGACTGGGGTTCAACTCCTGAAGTACCACAGAAAACAACAACTGCACCATCAAGTACTCGCAGGGAACGTTCTACTTCGATAGTGAAATCCACGTGTCCCGGAGTGTCGATAATATTGATGCGATGCTGGTCAAATTGCTGCTTGGTGCCCGCCCAAAAGGTGGTGGTAGCAGCTGAGGTGATCGTTATTCCTCTTTCCTGCTCCTGCTCCATCCAGTCCATGGTTGCCGCGCCATCATGAACCTCTCCAATTTTGTGGGACAACCCAGTATAAAATAGCACTCGCTCAGTTGTTGTTGTTTTCCCCGCATCAACATGCGCAACGATACCGATATTCCTGTATCTTTTAATGGGTGTCGTTCTAGGCACTTTGAAATCCCCGTTTTGTTAACTGGCTCGACGGAACAGTTCTAGCTGGTTTTTGAAAGAGTGTTCTTGAAATGCATCTTAAAAAATTCTTAGAATCGATAGTGAGCAAACGCCCTGTTTGCCTCAGCCATACGGTGTGTATCTTCCCGCTTACGGACTGCTGAGCCTCTTCCTTCCGCCGCATCCATAAGTTCTCCAGCAAGTCGCATCGCCATGGACTTCTCACCACGACTTCTTGCGGAATCAACGAGCCAGCGCATCGCCAGTGCAGTTCGCCTTGATGGGCGGACTTCCACAGGAACCTGATAGGTTGCACCACCAACTCGCCGTGATTTTACTTCCACTGAAGGTGCAATCGTTTCAAGCGCAGTATCAAATATCTCCAATGGGTCACCACTGGTACGCTCCTGTATTCTATCGAGGGCACCGTATACGATTTTCTCCGCTACAGATTTTTTGCCACTGACCATGACATGATTCATGAATTTCGCCAGTGTTTGATTACCGTACTTGGGATCGGGCAATATTTCCCGTTTTGGGGGGACTCTACGTCTAGGCATTTCTATCTCTCTCTTCAGGTTAATCGAGATCTCATTTGAGACTCGGCCTTACTCTGACTACTTATGCAGCCAGCATAAATTTTAGCTGTCGGTTAGGTTTTTGGTCTTTTGGTTCCGTATTTTGACCGACCCTGCGTCCTGTCACTCACCCCGGTTGTATCCAGCGTCCCACGAACCGTGTGATACCGCACACCAGGCAAGTCCTTGACACGTCCGCCACGGATCAGAACAACAGAGTGTTCCTGCAGGTTGTGGCCTTCCCCACCAATGTAGGAGGTCACTTCAAAACCATTTGTAAGTCGAACACGGCATACCTTTCGCAGCGCTGAGTTTGGCTTTTTCGGGGTGGTGGTATACACCCTGGTACATACGCCGCGTTTCTGCGGGCAGGATTGCAAAGCTGGAACACCACTTTTGGTGATTTTCCGTTTTCTCGGCTTGCGAACCAATTGGCTGATTCTTGCCATATTATGTGTGACTCCAGTATTCTTACGATAATTTACTTACAAAAACTACTTACAATTAAAGCTTATGGCAGCCCTTTGGTATGCAAAGAATTGGCCTGTTTGCCATTGACGCCACACAAGCGAGGCCGAATTCTAATGACCTCGGTTGGATGAGTCAACGGGGTTTGGGTAAAAATAGTTGAGTTTTTGCCCAAACCTCAATTCCCGGCAACTATGAATCTCCGGAGTTCAATGCTTCACTCAGTGCCTGTTCAACCTCGCTGGCACTCACTACGTGAGTCTCTCCGCCTTCTGCTTTCACCTCTTTCTTCCTTCGCCTGTCATCATGGTATTTGAGACCCGTTCCTGCTGGTATCAAACGCCCGACGATGACATTCTCCTTGAGGCCACGCAGGTAATCACGTTTTCCAGTCACTGCTGCTTCCGTCAAGACCCTTGTGGTCTCCTGGAAAGATGCCGCGGATATAAATGACTCGGTGGCCAATGCAGCCTTGGTGATGCCAAGCAGCACTCGCTGGCCTTTAACCTGCTGTTTATCTTCCTCAGAGAGCCTGTCATTTTCCTCAAGGAACCTGACATGCTCAACCTGCTCACCTTTGATCAGGGTGGACTCACCAGGTTCGGTGATTTCTACCTTGCGCAGCATCTGACAAACAATCACTTCGATGTGCTTGTCATTGATTTTTACACCCTGCAACCGATATACGTCCTGGATTTCCTTGACAATGTAGTTACACAGGGCATAAATACCCTTCAGGCGGAGAATATCGTGTGGGTTTTCAGGTCCATCAGACACGACCTCACCCTTTTCGACATACTCCCCTTCGAATACCGTCATATTACGCCACTTAGGTATCAGCACTTCATAGTGATCTGCGCCCTCCGGTAGATCACTCGTGTCCGTAGGCGTAATCACCAGGCGTCGCTTACCCTTGGTTTCCTTGCCAAAGCTGATTGTTCCTGAAATTTCCGCAAGAACTGCTGCTTCCTTTGGCTTACGTGCTTCAAACAGATCCGCTACACGGGGCAGACCACCGGTAATATCTCTGGTCTTTGACCCTTCCTGCGGAATTCGGGCAATAACATCACCTATAGCTATGTGATCTCCGTCTTCCAGGCTAAGAATAGCGTTAGCCTCAAGAAAATAGTGTGCTGGCACATCCGTCCCTGCCAGCAGCAGGTCTTCGCCTGATTCATCGACAAGGCGAACAGCTGGACGAATATCTTTTCCAGAACTTGGTCGATCCTTGGGATCAATGACTGAAATACTGGATAGACCGGTCAATTCATCAGTCTGACGACGGATGGTAATACCCTCTTCCATCCCTTCAAAAACCACTCTTCCCTCTACCTCAGTAACAATCGGATGAGTATGTGGGTCCCAGTTAGCTATTACTTCACCGGCCTCAATGTTTTCATCATTGCCCTTCTTAAGAATCGCACCATAGGGTAGCTTGTATCGCTCTCTCTCTCGCCCGGATTCAAGGTCAGCAACTGCTATTTCCCCAGAACGTGATACTGCCACCAACTCACCGCTGGCTTTCTCGATTGTCTTCAGGTTGTGCAACCTGGTCACACCAGCATGCTTAACCTGCACACTATCGATTGCCGTTGCACGCGAAGCAGCACCACCAATATGGAATGTACGCATCGTAAGCTGTGTGCCAGGTTCACCGATTGACTGGGCTGCAATAACACCGATAGCCTCTCCAATATTAACCAGATGACCTCGACCCAGATCTCGGCCATAGCACATGCTGCATATGCCGTATCGGGTCTCACAGGAGATTGCACTTCGAACCTGGATTTCATCAACACTAAGCTCTTCGAGACGCTCAACCCATTTCTCGTCAATCATTGTCCCCCGGGGAATCAACACATCGTCGCCAGCACTGTTAAACACATCAGTGGCAACAACACGTCCAAGGACCCTGTTGCCCAGCGCCTCTACAACATCGCCACCCTCAATAACAGCGGTCACGACAGTTCCGCCTTCTGATCCGCAGTCATGTTCGGTAACCACGAGATCTTGGGCCACATCAACCAGACGTCTTGTCAGGTAACCTGAGTTTGCCGTCTTAAGCGCGGTATCTGCGAGGCCTTTTCGTGCACCGTGAGTGGAAATAAAGTACTGCATCACGGACAAACCTTCACGGAAGTTGGCAGTAATGGGAGTTTCAATAATTGAACCATCCGGCTTGGTCATCAAACCACGCATACCAGAAAGCTGACGTATCTGGGCGGGGGAGCCCCGAGCACCCGAGTCAGAGTACATCCAAACACTGTTAAATGAGGTTTGCTCCTCCTGCTCACCCTCGCGGTTGGTCACTTGCTCCTTACTCAGGGTATCCATCATGGCGGTCCCTACCTGGTCGTTTGCACGAGTCCAGATATCGATAACCTTATTGTACTTTTCACCTTGGGTCACAAGACCAGACGCAAATTGAGACTCTATCTCTCTTATCTCTTCTTCTGCGGCGGCAATAATTTTTGCTTTCTCCCCTGGTATGACGAAATCATCCACACCAATTGAAGAACCTGAACGCGTCGAGTAGTCATAGCCCATATACATTAACTGGTCAGCGAATATGACAGTCTCCTTTAGCCCCACTGTTCGATAGCAGAGGTTGATCAGACGTGAAATATGCTTGTTGCCCATCGTTTCATTCGTATGTTTGTAGGCAATCCCATTCGGTACGACTTCATAAATCAGCGCACGACCAGCAGTCGTATCATACAAACTGGTGGTGGTTTCAAACTCACCATCATCCTGTCGGACGCTCTCCGTGACACGAACCTTGATTCTGGCTTGAAGGCCAATCTTGCCGCACCGATATGCACGACTAACTTCCTCAACATCAGCGAATACCATTCCCTCACCAACATCATTAATTCGTTCCCTGGTCATCCAGTAGACTCCCAGCACAACATCCTGGGAGGGGACAATGATGGGCTCACCATCTGCCGGAAGCAGAACGTTATTGGTCGACATCATCAGGGCGCGCGCTTCAAGCTGCGCCTCTAGTGTAAGCGGGACGTGCACCGCCATCTGGTCACCATCAAAATCCGCGTTGTAGGCGGTACAGACCAGTGGGTGCAATTGGATGGCCTTTCCTTCAATCAATACTGGCTCGAATGCCTGAATGCCCAGCCTGTGCAATGTAGGGGCACGATTTAGCAACACCGGATGTTCCCGGATAACCTCAGCAAGGATATCCCAGACCTCGGCAGTCTCACGCTCCACCATTTTCTTGGCTGCCTTGATAGTAGTTGCCAGGCCTCTGGCCTCCAGCTTGCCAAAAATAAAAGGCTTAAACAGTTCCAGCGCCATTTTCTTTGGCAGACCGCACTGATGCAGGCGTAAAGTTGGGCCTACAACAATGACCGATCGTCCAGAATAATCTACCCTTTTCCCAAGCAGGTTCTGGCGAAAGCGCCCTTGCTTTCCCTTGATCATGTCAGCCAAAGATTTCAAGGGTCGTTTGTTAGTACCGGTAATGGCACGTCCACGTCTGCCATTGTCGAGTAACGCATCAACCGCTTCCTGTAGCATGCGCTTTTCATTGCGCACAATAATATCCGGCGCGGACAAATCCAGTAGTCGCTTGAGGCGGTTGTTCCGGTTAATGACCCGACGGTACAAATCGTTCAGGTCCGATGTGGCAAACCGTCCGCCCTCCAGGGGAACCAGGGGACGCAGATCTGGTGGAAGCACAGGCAATACGGTAAAGATCATCCACTCTGGCTTGTTGCCAGATTTGACAAATGCTTCCATCAGCTTTAACCGCTTAGTCAGCTTTTTAATCTTTGTTTCAGAATTGGTTTTTGGCAGATCCTCACGGAGGACGGCAATTTCGTCATTAATATCCATGTCCTTCATCAGGTCCTGGATTGCTTCAGCACCCATCTTCGCCTCGAACTCATCCCCGAATTCTTCCAGCGCTTCATAGTACTGCTCATCGGTTAGCAGTTGTCGCTTTTCCAGCGTCGTTAGGCCTGGATCAACGACAACAAATGACTCAAAGTAGAGCACTCGCTCTATATCCCGAAGGGTCATATCCATCAGCAAACCGATACGTGACGGCAGGGACTTGAGAAACCAGATATGTGCAACCGGGCTGGCAAGCTCTATGTGCCCCATTCGCTCACGACGAACCTTGGCCAGCGCCACCTCAACACCACACTTTTCACAAATTACGCCACGATGCTTTAGCCTCTTATACTTGCCACACAAACACTCGTAATCCTTGTTGGGACCGAAAATCTTGGCACAAAAAAGCCCATCACGCTCCGGCTTAAAGGTTCGATAGTTGATGGTTTCCGGCTTCTTAACCTCACCATACGACCAGGATCGCACCATCTCGGGAGATGCGAGTCCAATTCTTAAGGAATCAAATTCTTCTGACTGCCCTTGCGCTTTCAGTATGTTCAGCAAGTCTTTCAAGGCTTCCTCCGCTTCTGGGCTAATACGCCCAGGTAATAATTGAATGCTGTATCATCAGTAAATATCCGCACGGATACCTATTCTGTCTCCAGTTCGATATCGATGCCCAAGGACCTAATCTCCTTGACCAGAACATTAAATGATTCTGGCATCCCGGGCTCCATACGATGATCTCCATCGACGATGTTCTTGTACATTCTGGTACGACCATGAACATCATCAGATTTCACTGTGAGCATTTCCTGAAGTGTGTAGGCCGCCCCGTAGGCTTCCAGTGCCCACACTTCCATTTCTCCAAACCGCTGACCACCAAACTGGGCTTTACCGCCCAGGGGTTGCTGCGTGACCAGGCTATAGGAGCCCGTTGAGCGTGCATGCATCTTGTCATCAACAAGGTGGTTAAGCTTCAGCATATACATAAAGCCAACGGTAACCGGACGATCAAACTGCTCGCCGGTACACCCATCATAAAGTACGGTCTGCCCATTGGTTGGAAGCTCTGCCAGTTCCAGCATTCCTTTGATTTCCTTTTCCGCTGCTCCATCAAACACGGCAGTTGCCATGGGCACACCACTACGCAGGTTGTTGGCCATCTCCACGATTTCCGCATCAGTAAACGATGCCAAATCCTCGGCCCGACCACTGCGATTATAGATCTCTTCAAGGAACTCACGAACTTCAGAGATCTGTCTCTGGGTATCGATCATCGTACCGATTTTCTTGCCAAGACCATCTGCAGCCCAGCCAAGGTGGGTTTCAAGTATCTGACCAACGTTCATACGCTTGGGTACACCCAAGGGGTTCAGCACGATGTCGATGGGTTCACCTTCTTCATCATAAGGCATATCTTCAACCGGTTTAATCACCGAGATCACACCCTTGTTTCCGTGCCGGCCAGCCATCTTGTCGCCCGGCTGAATCCGGCGTTTGATGGCGAGGTAAACCTTCACAATCTTCAACACACCAGGTGCAAGGTCGTCCCCGCTTTCAAGTTTTCCCTTACTCACTGCAAACTGTTCATCGAGCTCTACCCGACGTTCCTTCAAACGCTTGTCAGCCTGTTGCAGTAGCTCATTCAAAGAGTCCGTCTCAAGCCTTAACTTGAACCATCCATCGAAAGACAACTCTTTCAAATAGTCTTTGCTTATCTTGTCGCCTTTATTAAGACCCGGCCCGGCAATTACTTTTTTACCAACAAGTGAATGTTCAAGCCGCTCAAAGGTCGCAGTTTCGATGATTCGGAATTCCTCTTCAATATTCTTGCGAACCTGTTCGAGTTCACGATGCTCGA
The DNA here is from genome assembly GCA_002725995.1 of Gammaproteobacteria bacterium. Taxonomy (GTDB): domain Bacteria; phylum Pseudomonadota; class Gammaproteobacteria; order Pseudomonadales; family Azotimanducaceae. Next base: position 2,818 of record PBRQ01000079.1, on the reverse strand, counting down.
TATCGAGAGAACGCTGATCTTTGTCGAGGCCATCACGAGTAAATACGCGAACATCAATCACAGTTCCGTTGTAACTGCTGGGCACCCTGAGCGATGTATCTTTCACATCTGAGGCCTTTTCACCAAAGATGGCACGCAGCAACTTTTCTTCTGGCGTTAGTTGTGTCTCACCCTTGGGTGTAACCTTCCCGACCAGAATATCGCCAGGTTCTACTTCAGCGCCGATATATACAATCCCGGATTCATCCAGTTTGCCAAGCGCTCCTTCACCAACATTTGGAATATCACAGGTGATTTCCTCTGATCCCAATTTGGTATCCCGAGCAATACAGGTCAGTTCCTGAATGTGGATGGTCGTGAAACGATCTTCCTTCACGACTTTCTCCGAAATCAGGACCGAATCCTCAAAGTTATATCCATTCCAGGTCATAAATGCGATGCGCATATTCTGACCTAAGGCGAGTTCACCCGTGTCAATCGAAGGTCCGTCTGCCAGGATATCATTTCGCCCGATCACATCACCCTGCTTGACCAGTGGTTTCTGGTTTATGCAGGTATTCTGATTAGATCTTGTATATTTGGTCAGGTTATATATGTCGACACCTGCTTCACCACTTTCGGTTTCCGCATCATTGACCCGTATGACGATTCTTCCTGCATCAACGGTCTCAACCACACCACCGCGTTCCGCAACGACACAGACGCCTGAGTCACGGGCAACAACCCGCTCCATTCCAGTACCGACGAGCGGCTTTTCCGCCAACAAAGTCGGAACCGCCTGCCGTTGCATGTTAGATCCCATCAAGGCGCGGTTCGCATCGTCATGCTCGAGAAACGGTATCAGAGATGCGGCGACAGAAACCACCTGTTGGGGGGATACATCCATGAAGTTGACGCTATCCCTTGGCATCTTTGTGAATTCCCCAAGGTGACGAACGTCAACGAGGTCATCCTCTAGTTGACCTTTGCTATCTATCGGAGCACTCGCCTGCGCTATGACATAATCACTTTCAACGATTGCCGACAAATACTCTATGTCATCAGTGACGTTGCCATTGATTACTTTGCGATAGGGACTTTCAAGAAACCCGTATGAATTTGTTCTGGCATAGGTTGCCAGCGAATTAATCAGTCCGATATTTGGCCCCTCAGGGGTCTCGATGGGACAAACCCGACCATAGTGAGTGGGATGTACATCCCGGACTTCAAAGCCAGCACGTTCCCTGGTAAGTCCACCCGGCCCGAGGGCTGATACACGTCGTTTGTGGGTCACTTCCGACAGCGGGTTATTCTGGTCCATGAACTGTGACAACTGTGCTGAGCCGAAAAATTCCTTCACAGCTGCTGCCACAGGTTTTGCATTAATCAGATCCTGGGGCATCAAGCCTTCAGATTCGGCAAGGCTCAGTCTCTCTCTTACTGCCCGCTCAACACGAATCAACCCAAGACGAAATGAGTTCTCCGCCATTTCTCCTACGGACCTGATCCGACGATTTCCAAGGTGATCGATATCGTCAACCGTATCTTTTGCGTTACGGATATTGATCAGGCACTTAAGGACATCAGTAATATCTTCATCACTGAGCGTACCTTCACCTACTTCTTCTTCACGACCCAGTCTACGATTGAATTTCATACGACCAACTGCAGTAAGATCATATCGCTCTGGTGCAAAGAACAAATTGGTAAACAGGTTTTCTGCCGCGTCTTTTGTCGGCGGCTCACCCGGACGCATCATTCGGTAGATTTCTACCAGTGCTTCCAGGCGATTGGACGATGGATCGACATTGAGGGTGTCAGAAATCCAGGGTCCATGATCAAGATCGTTGGTATAGATCGTTTTGAAAGCTTTGATCTTCAGCTCGCGTAGTTGTTCGAGAACCTCTTCGGTAAGTGCCGTGTTACATGCTACGACAATCTCTCCAGTCTCTTCATCGACGATATCATTCGCCAGGACATGACCGCAAACGTATTCCGTTTGCACGGGTAGTTTGGTCAACTTAGCCTTGTCCATATCTCGGATATGTCGCGCTGTTATTCTGGTGCCCTCTTCAATGATAGTGTCACCGGATTTGGTGAGGATATCGAACTGGGCAGTTTCACCGCGAAGCCTGCCTGTAATAAGCTTGAGGCTGTAGCCTTCTGCATCAATCTGAAATGTATCCGTGTCGAAGAATATGGCAAGAATCTCTTCCGCACTGTATCCAAGTGCCCTGAGCAAGATCGTAGCAGGAAGTTTCCGGCGCCGGTCTATACGTACAAACACACAATCCTTTGGATCAAACTCGAAGTCCAGCCATGAACCCCGCATTGGAATTACCCGGGCTGAATACAGCAGTTTTCCGGAGGAGTGCGTCTTGCCTTTATCATGATCAAAGAACACACCGGGAGAACGATGCAACTGTGACACGACCACTCGCTCAATACCGTTGATCACAAAGGTGCCGTTGTCAGTCATCAAGGGAATTTCACCCATATAGACTTCCTGCTCCTTAATGTCCTTAATAACCTTGTTCGAAGAGTCCTTGTCATAGATGATCAGCCTGGCCTTGACCCGTAAAGGTACCGCATAGGTCACACTGCGCAGTTGACATTCTTTCACAGTAAAAGGTGGTTTCCCGAGACGATAACTCACGTACTCCAGTGCAGCATTTCCAGAATAACTTGTGATCGGAAAAACCGACTGAAACGCAGTGTGCAGGCCCTTCTTAATCCGTTTTTTTGGATCAACTTTGTCTTGCAAAAACTGCTTGTATGACTCCACTTGAATCGCGAGCAGGTAAGGAATATCCATGACTTGTGGCAACTTGCCAAAATC
>PBRQ01000078.1 GCA_002725995.1 Gammaproteobacteria bacterium | reverse complement strand
TATTGGCATGTAATCTGTGTTCTCCATTTTTGCAGCTATAGAAACACGATAACCACCTGGCTCACTTCATGGCGATCCGAGCCAGTATTAAGAAACAGGGTAGTACGAAATGAGCATATCAGACGAAGCAGAAAACGTATCTTTTGGATCCAATGTACACGCCCTGACCCCAAACGATTTGCCGATTCAAAACAAGGAATATCTTGGCACCGGCGGTCGAAGTGAGGAAAACAAGCACGTTGACTTCGTCCCTGTATTCATGGACCGTGATACCAATATTGTCTATTCCTCGAAGTTTGAGAGCGGTCGAACCGCACCTTTTTACTGCATTGATGGATTACCCGAAAATGCATTCACTGACGATGAAATCCCCTCACTGAAACCCAATGTAATTGCTGGTTTTATGCGTGATGGCAAATTTTTTACAAGGGATGAAGCTACTACCTAGATGAACAACGTGAGCCAGTGTACCCCCCTTGGGTTCCGACTCTGCAACCATCTAGGTGCAGGCTGGAACCCGCTTTTTTTTACGAAAGCATTACACCAATCAAAGTGATGTACCTGATAGAAATAACAACTGAGATCGCTCCACTGCGTTCACTACGCGACCTCCGGTCGAGATGACTAGTAGCTTGGGACAGGTGCAATATCCCCTGACTTCACCTTCACCTTACGACCCAGGAGTAGATAAAAGGTCGGTAAAACAAACAGGGTGAATAGCGTTCCTACCGTCATGCCGGCAGCGATCATAAGGCCAATGGCGAAGCGGGAATTTGCGCCGGCACCGAAGGCGAGTAATAGCGGAACTACACCCAGCACCGTCGCAAAGGTCGTCATCAGGATGGGTCTTAGTCTTAGTGCCGCGGCCTGGAGCACAGCCTGTCTTCGTTCCAACCCGTCTTCAACCAGGTGATTGGCAAAATCTACAATCAGTATGCCGTGTTTGCTAATCAGACCAATGAGGGTGAGCAACCCCACCTGGGTGTAAATATTCAGCGTCACCCAGCCAAGGGCCAAAGGCACCAATGCGCCAAAGATGGAAAGCGGCACACTGATCAACACAACTATAGGATCGATGAAACTGTTGAACTGGGCGGAAAGAACGAGATAGATAAACAAAAGCGAGGTTATAAAGAGCACAAGGAAGCTCTGGCTTTCCTGAATAAAGCGCCGGGATTCACCCTGGTGGTCGATTCTAAAACCGCTTGGCGCGACTTCGTATAGCACCTTCTCCAGGAACTCGAGACCCGTGCCGAGCGTATTGGGTGGCATAACAATCCCTTGAATAGTGACACTATTCATCTGCTGAAACTGGTTAAGCGTATTCGGCTCAACTCGCTGCTCCGGGTCAATAACGGTCGCCAGTGGCACCAGTTTTCCGTTGCTGGTGCGCACGTAGTATCGCTCCAGCCACTCCTTGGTCAGACGAAATGCCTGATCAGCCTGGGGAATTACCTTGTAGCTTCGCCCCTCCATGCTGAACCGGTTTGTTTCCGCTTCCCCGAGCATCACCTGCAATGTCTCACCGATTTCCTGCATAGATATGCCCAGGCGCGCAGCCAGTTCACGGTCGATCCTGACATTAACCTCCGGACGAGAAAACCGCAGATCCTTGTTCACAAAGGCGAACAGGCCGGACTGTCTGGCACGCTCGAGCACTTCTTCTGATACCCGTTCGAGCTCTTCATAACCGGTGTTGGCTATTATCACAAAACTCACGGGCAAGCCTGAACCCGCACCCGGAAGCCCACCACCACCGAAGGTAAAGATTTCGAGCCCACTGATCTGATCGTATCGCTCCTGCAGTTCCAGGCGGATTTCTTCAAGTGTTCGCTCCCGCTCAGACCAGTTCACCAGCTCAACGCCAAAGAAGGAAGAAGCAGGCTCATTGACCTGCCAGGAATGGCTGATCCCGGGGATCGTTCTCCAGGCAGCGTCCAACTCCTTAAGAAAATACTTGGAATAACCCAGGCTCGCATAGTCGGGCGGGGTCGCCACGGCAAAGATACTGCCACTGTCTTCCTCCGGCGCCAGTTCCGCCTGGGCCAGCTGGTAGAAAACCGGCAGACTAAGGAAAATTGCCACCGCAAACAGCATCACGGCACCGCGATTATCGAGGCAATGACCCAGCAGCCTTTCATAACTATGGTGCAACTGATCAAAACGCGCATCCAGCCAACTGGCAACCGCGCCCTGGTGCTCATGGTCCACCAACATATTGGCACACATCATCGGGCTCAGCACCAGCGCAATAATGCCTGATACCAGAACTGCACCTGCCAGGGTCAGGGCAAACTCGCTGAACAGAACGCCAGTAAGGCCACCCAGGAAGCCAATCGGCAGATAGACCGCAACCAGTGTCAGGGTCATGGCGATTACAGGCAGAGCTACCTGACGAGCGCCCAGCAGCGCGGCCTCAAGCGGCTGCTTGCCATTCTCGATATGGCGGTGAACATTTTCAACCACGACAATGGCGTCATCCACCACCAGGCCAATGGCAATAACCATGGCAAGCAGTGTCAGCAGATTGATTGAAAAACCCATCACCCATATCAGCATCAGGACACCCGTTAGCGACAGTGGAATAGCAACGAGCGGTATCGTCACCACGCGCAGAGATCCCAAAAAAACCAGGATAACCAACATGACAATAATCGCTGCCTCGATGAGGGTCATGGCAACCTGTTTCAGCGCCTCACTGATATAGATGGAGAAATCAGAGTCAATGAATATTCGCATGTCAGCAGGTAGCTGGGACTGCAGTTGAGCAACTTTATCTTTCACCCGTGCCGCGACCTGCAGGGGATTGGCACCCGGTGCAGACTCTATGGCTATGAACACCGTTTCCTTGCCACTCGAATAGACGGCGGATTCATAGGTGGAGCTTGCCAGTTCTATCTCAGCGACATCACTCAGGCGAACACGCTGTTCACCCTGCTGGCGTACAACGATATCAGCAAATTCGCTGGGGTCCTGTACATCCGTATCCGCATCGACACTGGCCCGGACCAGTTGCCCACGGGTAGTACCAGCGGCTGATATATAGTTTTCGCGACTGATTGCGGCATTGACATCAGTTGCGGTCACACCAAAGGCAGCCATTCGTGCCGGATTCAACCAGACGCGCACGGCAAACATACCACTACCATACAGCCGCGCCGCGCCGACCCCTTCGAGGGTGCTCAGTGCAGGCTGAATAGACCGTAGCCCATAGTCCGTAAGCTGTTGTACGGACATCTGGTCACTCAGCAGGGCAAGCCACATCATGGCATCCTCATCAGTGCCGTTGCTGACGACGGGGTCCTCAACTTCTCTTGGCAGCTCAAACCGCGCTTCGTTGACCTTGGTGATTACTTCAGACAATACCTCGGTTGAGTTCTCACCAAGCCGAACCCTTACCCCGATTTTTGCGATACCAGGATCACTCTGCGAGGTGATGTATTCAACACCTTTGGCGGATGCAATACGGTTTTGAAGCGGCGTGGTGACAAACCCCTGGACGGTGCTGGCACTTGCTCCTGGGTATACTGCGCTCACGGTTATCACACTTTTTTCGACCTCAGGGTACTGTCGCAGAGACAGCTTTGTAGCGGACTGGAGGCCAAGCAGGAGCATCACCGCACCTAGTACAATGGCGAGGACCGGGCGTTGTATAAAAATATCTGTAAATTTCATTGCTACAGGTTCACCGTTTCATCTATCACAACCTTGACACCGCGGTAGAGCTTGTTCTGGCCAACACTGACGACCTGCTCTCCTACATCGAGGCCTGATAAGACTGCCACGCGCCCGTCACGAACGGTGCCTACTTTAACCACCCTGGCGACGGCCGTCAGTCCTTCATCCTCCGCGTTTTCAATCACATAAACAGTATTGCCCTGGAGGGCGTAGGTCATTGCAGTTTCAGGCACAGTCACCACTTCCTGCTGCTGTCCGAGATCAACTTCAAGTGTTGCAAACATACCAGGCAGCAAACCTTCCGACTCCTCCAGCTTTGCGCGCAAAAGTACGTTGCGCGTATTGGGATCAACGCGAGCATCCACCGCCGTCAGTACTGCCTTAAACTTCCTGTCGGGAAATGCATCCACCTTAACCCGCGCCGCTAGACCTCTTTTCAGTTGCGGCACATGACGTGCCGGCACCGTGAAGTCTATTTCGAGCTCACTGTGATCCTGCAAGGTCGCGATGACCGTTCCCGGCGATAGATAATCACCCACATCTACCTGGCGAATACCAATCGTCCCGGCAAAGGGCGCCTCGATACGTTTGTTAGCGAGCCTTGCATCTGTTTCCGCAAGCTGGGCTTTTGCTTGCTCCAGATTAGCCCGGGACTGGTCAAACTGTGATTGGGGAATAGATTTTTGTACGACGAGCTGGTCGTCCCGCTTAAACAGTATTTCTGCTAGTTCAAGACTGGCGATCTGATTTGCACGGCTCGCCCGTTCCACTTCATCGTTCAACACCAGCAATAGCTGACCTTTTCCCACCTTGTTACCTGAGTCAAAACTGATTGCGGTAATTTCACCACTGGTTTCGGAAGTAAGGTCTACACCCTTGACGGCTTGGATCGAACCAACAGCATTCAACAACTGATCCCAGTCAGTCAGTGTCGCTGTGGAAACAGCAATCACTACAGGCGGCGGTGTGAAATCCATTTCCGCAAAGGCGCTGAAACGCTGATAAAGGTATCCACCGATAGACCCAAAGATTACCAGCAGCAATACACCAACTATTATATATGCTTTCAAATGACCCTCAATTCAACGTCCAACAATCAGAAGTGCAATTAAACCACGTTTCCAGAAAAGCTTCGAAGACGTCTCCCAGGGCCCCTGCAAACTACGCTTTGAATTGCCAGAATTTACCCCGCCGCTGCACTAGTCGGGATGCGCTGGCGGACAAATGCAATTCGCGCGGTGTCAGAACTCAGCGCTCCTGAAATCTGTACGTGGGCAGCCAGCATCATACTGCGAAGGGGAGAATGGATCTGCAAAATTCGGTGCTAGACTGAGTAATTTCAATACAGGCAGAAAACAACCATGTCGCAGGAAATGATCTTGCTCCCGGCTCTCGCGCTGGGCTTCTGGACTTTTAGCATACTGATCCTAATTCCGTTCAGGAGGATCCGAGCAAGAAATAGCGGAGCAGCCGCACTAGACGATTTCGCCCTGGGGGAATCCGCCAACGTTCCTGCTGATGCAGTACTGGTCAATCGAAATTACATGAACCTGCTGGAAATGCCGATAGTATTTTATGTGGCTAGCCTTATGTTGTATGTGACTGGGGCTGCCTCCACCCTGTCGTTGGTCTTATGCTGGGCGTATGTCGGCGCTAGGATAGGCCACACACTCGTACACCTGATCTACAACAATGTAATACACCGGGTGATTATCTTTGCTATCAGCAATTTGCTTCTACTGACGCTCTGGATACACCTCACTTCTACCTTGTTGGCGCTATCGTGACCTGAATTAGGATTACCTGTTTAGCTATTACTCGCCTGCTTTGAATTTCTCATGTGCCCGCGATCGTTTGGCCTGATACTTCATCGTCATCTCATCAAGTTTGTAGGCACGATTCTCGGCGGGAAGAAACATCAAAATACCGAAGCAAAAGGAAAACAGCATTACACCGGTCAGCAACCAAGATAAACGCCTGGTTGCCTTATCCGTTTGCTCTGTTTGGCCTTCACTCACTGTTTGCTGGCCTTTTATGGTACTCATAGGGCGTCCAGTCATCGGCAACTTCAACCGGGAAGCTCTCAAAGTTCTGCGGTGGTGGCGGAGAAGGTATGGTCCACTCAAGTGACTGAGAACCCCATGGGTCTCTCGGCGCAACGGGTCCGCTCATGCCCTTGATCCAGGCAACGAATGTCAATATCACGCCGAGGGTAAGGATCACCGCACCAACACCGGAAATCTGGTTCAGCAATTCCCATTCATTGATGTCCGGGTAGTCAATGTATCGTCTCGGCATGCCATCAATACCAACGGTCATCATGGCAAAATAAAGCACATTAGAGCCAATCATCACCAACCAAAAACTGAGTTTACCGATTGCTTCGGGGTACATTCTGCCGGTGACCTTGGGATACCAGTAGTAGACACCGCTGAAGGCACCAAGGGTCATGGCCATTCCAAGTACATAGTGAAAGTGACCAACTACAAACGCCGAATCATGAACGTTAACATCAAAAGCCGGCAGTGCCAGCGGTATTCCAGTCAGGCCGCCAATCAGGAACATGAAGATGCCACCAAGCGTGAACAGCATTGGCGTTGGAAAGCGTATCGCTCCCTTGTGTAAAGTTGCGACCCAGTTAAAGATCTTGACGCCAGTCGGCACGGCGATCAGTACTGTGGTAAATGACATGAACATGCGCACCCAGTGAGGCATGCCGGAAGTAAACATATGGTGTGCCCAGACCATGAAACCCAGCAGCGCGATAGCCCATATCGCCCAGATCATGGCCGCTCGACCAAAGATCGGTTTCTGTGAAAAGGTGGAAAGTACCTCTGAAAAAACGCCAAAGGCCGGCAGGATCATGACGTACACCGCCGGATGCGAGTAAAACCAGAACAGATGCTGGTACAGAACTGGATCACCACCCGCTGCCGGGTCAAAAAAGCCGGTACCGATGTACTTGTCCAGAAACAACATGACCACCGCACCAACGAACGCCGGCACACCGACAAGCTGTACAACGATTGACGACATCAGGCCATGAATCATGAGGTTGGTGTTACCCAGGGTAATGCCCTTGGCACGCATCCTCAGCACAGTGGTGATGAAATTGACCCCACCACCCAGTGTTGAACCCGCGATCAGCAGCACGATCAACACATAGAGCCCAGTGGGTCCGGCATTGTAGTGCAGCGAAAAAGGCGGATAGCCAGTCCACATCATCTTGATATGCTGACTGGGTATCAGTGTAATCAGTACCAGTACACTGGCGGAAAAGAAGAACCAGTAGGACAACTGATTCAGCCGTGGAAAAGCGACATCCCTCGCCCCGATCAGAATGGGAATCAGGAAATTTGAAAACGCGCCCCAGAAGGCGATTGCCCACCATAGCAGCATGACGGCACCATGCCCCGTCAGCAGATAGTTATACTGGTCCGGGGTGACATACTGAATACCCGGCTGGTTGAGCTCCAGGCGGATCAGTAAACCCATGAGACCTGCCACGGAAAAGAACAGCAGCGATGTCATCGCGTAGAGAACCGCGATCTTCTTGTGATCGGTTGTGAATAACCACTCTCTAAAACTGGCCCTGAAATAGGGGGTAGCAACTACCTCTTGCATCGGTTGATCTCCTAGAATC
>PBRQ01000077.1 GCA_002725995.1 Gammaproteobacteria bacterium | reverse complement strand
GGAGCTTCACGCCGCCAAGTTTTTATTTCGTCTCTGACTGTGTTCTTTCCCTAAAACCCTAATTGTACAGTCCCTATCACTACTCCCACTCGATAGTAGCCGGCGGCTTACTCGAAATATCATAGGTAACGCGGGAGATACCGCTAATTTCATTGATGATTCGACTCGAGACCAGTTCCAGAAAATCATAGGGCAGGTGTGCCCACCTGGCCGTCATAAAATCAATGGTCTCCACCGCCCGCAGGGCGATGACATATTCATAGCGGCGGGCATCGCCTACAACACCAACGGATTTCACCGGCAGGAACACGGCAAACGCCTGGCTTACCTTGTCATACAAGTCTGCCCGGTAGAGCTCTTCTATATAAATCGCGTCCGCCTGACGCAGCAGGTCAGCATGTGCTTTACTCACCGCTCCCAGGATGCGCACACCAAGGCCCGGACCAGGGAATGGGTGCCTGAAAACGACCGCCTCCGGCAGGCCCAGCTCCAGTCCAATTTTCCTGACTTCATCTTTGAACAGTTCGCGCAGCGGTTCAATCAGCGCCAGTTTCATCTGCTCCGGCAACCCGCCCACATTGTGATGAGATTTGATGACATGGGCTTTACCACCCTCGTGCCCCGCAGACTCAATGACGTCGGGATAGATGGTTCCCTGGGCCAGATACTCGGCATTCTCGATGCGTGACGATTCCTCTTCAAATACATCGATGAAAACATTGCCTATGATTTTTCGTTTCGCCTCCGGGTCCTGAACACCTTCAAGTTGTTTCAAAAACCGATCTTCGGCATCAACCCTGATGATGTTGAGGTGAAAAGTGTTGTCCGCATCCTGACCAAACATATCCATGACCTGATCTGCCTCACCGAGGCGAAGCAGACCATTATCGACAAAGACGCAGGTCAACTGGTTTCCGATCGCCCTCGATAGCAGGGCAGCAACCACGGACGAATCCACGCCGCCCGAAAGACCGAGTATGACCTGGTCCGTTCCGACCCTCGCACTCACATCCCGGATAATGTCCTCCACTATATTGGCGGGGGTCCACAACCCTGCGCAGCCACAGACATCCAGCATGAAACGCTGCAGGATCGCCTCTCCCTGCAAAGTATGGCTCACCTCCGGGTGAAACTGCACACCGTAAAAGCGCCTTGAGTCATCGCTCATGGCAGCAAATTCACAACTGTCGGTTTTTGCCAGCCGCTCAAAGCCGTCAGGTAAGGTAACAACCTTATCTCCATGACTCATCCAGACATCCAGGAACCGTTCATCATCCTTGATTTCATCCTGAATACCCTTCAACAGGTAGCCGTCATTTTGAATTGAAACCCTGGCGTAGCCAAACTCCCGCTTGTCGGATGCTTCGACGCTGCCACCAAGCTGCAGCGCCATGGTGTGCATGCCATAGCAAATACCAAGCACCGGCACAGACATTTCGAATACATAGTCCGGCGCTTTCAGCGTTTCGTCGAGGATGACCGACTCTGGGCCTCCCGAGAGAATGACGCCCATAGGGGCGAAGGCCTTGGCTGAGTCGTAGGGAAGGTCAAAGGGATGAATTTCACAGTAGACACCCACCTCCCTTACCCTGCGTGCAATAAGTTGGGTATATTGGGACCCAAAATCGAGGATTAGGATCTTGTCCCGATGAATATCCTGGTTCAGTTGCTGAGAAATATTAACCGCCGTCTTTCTTTCGATTGTTTGGGTTTCGAATATCTAGTTTCGATCGTCTTTTTTTCCAATGATCGGAGGCTGCAATTCAAGCGCAGCATTATACTGTTTTCTTCGCAAAGGTTAAGATTGGTATCCAATGTCCAGTAGCGAAATATCCCGCCCCGGCGTCAACCGTGAGGTCATTTCCGTCTCAGATCTAAATCGATCTGCCCGTCGCCTGTTGGAAGGCGAGTTCCCGATGGTTTATGTGGAGGGTGAAATCTCCAATTTCGCCAAGCCATCTTCCGGCCACTGGTATTTCACCCTGAAGGATGACAAGTCCCAGCTCCGCTGTGCCATGTTCCGCAACCGAAACCAGCGAATCCGCTTTGTACCCAAAAATGGAGTTCAGATCATTGCCCGCGGAAAAATAAGTCTCTACGAAGGTCGTGGTGAGTTCCAACTGATCGCGGAGCATATGGAAGAAGCTGGCGATGGCGCCTTGCGCCGAGCCTATGAAAAACTCAAGGCTGATCTGCTGGCAGAAGGCCTGTTCAGTGAGGCGAGGCAGAAACCTCTACCTGCAATGCCGCGCCATGTAGGTATTATCACTTCGCCTTCAGGTGCGGCCGTCCAGGATGTACTTAATATCATGCGCAGGCGGTTTCCGGCCATTAGTATTTCCATTCTACCAGTCCAGGTTCAGGGCGACATATCCGCAACTCAAATTGCCGATGCATTGGAGTTCGCCAACGGCTATCAGGAAAACCCCTTTGATATTATTCTCCTGACCAGGGGGGGAGGTTCGCTGGAGGATCTCTGGTCCTTCAATACTGAGATCGTTGCCAGGGCCGTTCACGCCAGCAAAATTCCGGTCGTAAGTGCAGTCGGTCATGAATCTGATGTATCTATCTCCGATTTCGTGGCCGATCTTCGCGCCCCCACGCCCTCTGCCGCCGCCGAACTGATAACGCCGGACGTCAACGAATGGCTGGCGCGGGTCAACCGCCTGGGTGGGGCAATTAATGATCGCATGGCAACGGTACTCGCTGGGCACTATTCTGACCTCGGTCACATAGCCCGGCGCCTGCGGCATCCCGGCCATCGTTTACAGGACCTCCACCAGAGACTGGATGATCTGGAATCCAGGTTACGGAACAATCTTCGCTATAAGCTCGGTACAGTGAACCTTGACGAAATGTACGCAAGAATGGTTACCGCGATGGAACGAACACTTGAGAGATCCCAGTCAAAGTTTCAGTTGCACCTGCAAAAGCTGAACACCCTGAACCCGCTCTCAACACTGGAGAGGGGGTACGCTATCGTCAGCACGCCGGAAGGGCACATCATCAAGCAGGCTGATGAAGTGTCTCCAGGCAACCTGGTCAAGGCTCGGCTGGCTGAAGGCCAGATCACCGCTGAGGTCCGTTCCATCGCAGAAAAGGAAGAAACGTGACTCTATCCGTTGGCCGCATGCCCAGGATACTACTGGTCGCCGCTAGTCTGTGCCTGGGTGAATACAGTCTCGCCTTGCCGCAGAATCTTGCGGTACCAGGAGGGGTCGCCGTCGTTCCAGTTGAGACAGGCGAGCAGGCAACCTATAACGGCCATCCGGTGATGGTCGCCAAAGACAATGGTGCCTTCTTCGCTATTGTTGGCATACCACTTTCAGGAAAACCCGGGACTCATGAACTAAAAACCCCTTCACAGGTTTACACTTTTTCGGTCAAGACCAAGGACTACGAAACCCAGCGCCTCACTATCACCAATAAACGTAAGGTCAATCCACTGGAGGAAGACCTCAAACGCATCAGGCGTGAAAGATCCGAAATGGATTGGGCATTTACCAGCTTTAACACGGATATTCCCCTGGCGGTCGATTTTTCACTGCCGGCAACCGGCCCAGTCTCAAGCCCATTTGGTCTGCGACGATTTTTTAACGATCAGCCAAGAAACCCCCACAGTGGTCTCGACATAGCTGCGCCGGAAGGTGCACCTATTACGGCACCGGCCGCCGGCAAAGTTGTAGCGACGGGAAACTATTTCTTCAATGGCAACACCGTGCTGCTGGATCACGGACAGGGCCTCATATCCATGTATTGCCATATGAGCCGCATCGATGTGAAGCTGGGCGATTTGGTGAAAAGAGATGAGGCGCTTGGTGCGATCGGGCAAACCGGAAGGGTTACAGGCCCACACCTTCACTGGAGTGTTAGCCTGAACAATGCGCGTGTGGACCCGAATTTGTTTCTAGTGGAGTAGAGCGAGATCTTTCGCCTGTCCTGAGCGAGCACCAGCGAGTCGAAGGAACTGCGCTCAAGATGACGAACACTCCGTCATTTCGACCGCAGTGGAGAAATCCCGGCTTGTCATTTCGCGCATCTTGTTGCCTGGATGATCAATGCGTAGTATTGAAAAAACCAGGGAGATTTCAATGTCAGAAGCACTTATAGGTCTATCAGCCTCCACAACCCAGACCGTATCCGAAGCGATGCTGGCGAAGAATGTCGGCAGCGGCACGGTAGCCGTTTTCGCCACCCCGGAACTTATCCTACTGCTTGAAAAAACCGCGGTGGCTGCCCTTGACGGGAAGCTGGAACCAGGCGCAACTACCGTTGGTTCAGGGCTTGATGTAAGTCACCTGGCAGCAACACCGGTAGGAATGCAGGTTGAATGCAGAGCGGAAGTCACTGCTGTCGAAGGACGCAAGGTAGTATTCAAAGTGACAGCGGATGACGCGAAGGAACCCATCGCCGAAGGTACCCATACCCGGTTTATCGTCGATGCTGGAAAGTTCCAGACAAGAGCAGATGCAAAAATGGACACTGGCTGATCTTTAAAGAACCCAGTTACCTAAAGTGGTGTCAATACAGACAAAGAAACCAGATAGCAGAAACAGAAGGAGAACAGGATGACGACGGTAAGAGGCGCAAGAATCATAGCGGAGAGTCTGAAACAGCAGGGTGTCGACTATATGTTCGGTATCGTTGGATTCCCAGTGTTCGCCATTGCATCAGCGGCCCAGCGCGCTGGTATTACCTATATCGGCATGCGCAATGAACAGGCTGCCAGTTACGCCGCACAGGCTGCAGGCTACCTGCTTGGCCGCCCCCAGGCCTGCCTGGTGGTCTCCGGTCCTGGCGTCATCCACGCCATTTCGGGTCTGGCCAATGCGCAGGCGAACTGCTGGCCTATGATTCTGATCGGCGGTGCATCCGGCATCGTGCAAAACGGCAGAGGCGCGTTCCAGGAAGAACGGCAGGTCATGGCTGTATCACAATTCTGCAAGTACGCTCATGCCGTTGAGGATGCCAGACGAATTCCATTCTACGTGGAACAGGCCGTCAGAACTTCCTTCTATGGCCGGCCTGGCGCTGTCTATCTTGATATGCCGGATGACGTAATACTGCAGGAAGTGGATGAGAACGAGGTCCGGCCGGCCGCGACTATCCCTGATGCTCCAAGACCCCAGGCGATGGAAGAAAATATAGAAGCCGCGCTCAGTGCCCTGGAATCTGCCAAACGTCCGCTCGTTATTGTTGGCAAGGGTATGGCCTGGTCCAGGGCAGAGGATGAGGTAAGAGAATTTATCGAGAGAACCCAGTTACCATTTCTCGCCTCTCCCATGGGCAAGGGTGTCGTGCCAGACGAACACCCGCTGTCAGTAGGCGCGGCGAGAACACTGGCACTGCAGGATGCGGATCTGATTTTCCTCATGGGAGCCAGGCTCAACTGGATCATGCATTTCGGCCTTCCACCCCGCTTTTCAAAAGATGTAAGGGTTATACAACTGGATGCTTCAGCAGAAGAAATCGGTACCAATGTGCCCGCCGAAGTTGCGTTGGTCGGTGACGGCAAGGCGGTGGCGGCTCAACTCAACCGAGCCCTCGACGACCGACAGTGGTTCTATCCAGCTGAGACGGAGTGGCGCACCGCACTGGCTGCCAAGGCCGCTGACAACCAGGCCACGGTCCAGCCAATGATCGATGACGACAGTGCGCCAACAAACTACTATAGAGCCTTCAAGGACATCAGCAACTGGCTGCCTGACGACGTCATAATCGTCAGCGAAGGCGCCAATACCATGGATATCGGCCGAACCCAGATGCCCAACAACAGCCCCCGCTCGCGGCTGGATGCTGGCAGTTATGGCACCATGGGGATCGGTATGGGCTTTGCGGTTGCGGCAGCAACTGTGCACCCCGACCGACCGGTCGTTGCTGTCGAAGGTGATTCCGGTTTCGGTTTTTCCGGAATGGAAATTGAGACCATGTGCCGCTACAAGCTGCCGGTTAAAATCGTCATCCTAAACAATGGCGGCATTGGTGGCGGCCTTGATGAACTACCCACCGACACGCCGATCCCTGCCCCCATACTCACGCCACGGGCACGCTACGATAAGATGATCGAAGGCTTTGGTGGCAAGGGCTTCCTGGTAGAGGATCCAAAGGACCTCAAGGCTACACTCGATGAAGCAATGGCATTTGAAGGGCCTGTAATTGTCAACGTCCTTCTGGATCCAAAGGCGGGTCGAAAACCGCAGAAATTTGAGTGGCTCACAAAAGAAGAATAACAACCGACGACTAGCCGAATTGGCCTTTGCCAGGAGAATAGCATGGCTGCATTGGACGGAATCAGAATTCTCGATATGACCCAGTATGAGGCGGGACCCGCCTGTACCCAGGCCCTCGCCTGGATGGGAGCCGACGTCGTGAAGGTGGAAAGACCGGAAACAGGGGACCCCGGTCGTGGCCGGGGCGAGCTGGATGACGAGTATTTCCTGATGTGGAACAGCAACAAGCGCAGCATCACCATCGCTCTGGAAAAACCCGAGGGCAGGAAACTGTTGCTGAAGATGCTCCCCCACTACGATGTCTTCGTTGAAAATTATGCTCCCGGCGTCGTTGAGAAACTTAATATCGACTATGACGTGATGAAGAAAATTCACCCTGGCATTATCTATGCCCGGGTCAAGGGATTTGGCAGCAGCGGTCCCTATGCGGGCTACAAGTGTTTCGACATGGTTGCTCAGGCTGCGGCCGGCGCTTTTTCCATAACCGGTGAAGCCGACGGGACTCCCATGAGACCGGGTCCGACAACCGGTGATGCGGGAACCGGCGTGCAACTTGCGCTGGCGATTACTGCCGCGTATATACAGCGAATGCGAACCGGGGAAGGCCAACTTATCGAAGTGTCCATGCAGGAAGCCATGACCTATTACCTGCGAACTTCAATTGCAGCATCCTTCGGCGGTCAGGAGGTATCACCCAGGTCGGGCACTGGAATGGGTCCAATCATTAATCTGTATCCTTGTGCACCGGGCGGAAGCAACGACTATGTGTTCATCATGGCGGTGACTCCCAGGATGTGGCAGGCCCTGTGTACCGTCATGGAGAGAGAAGACCTGCTAACGGACCCCCGCTTTGTCTCGGCTCAATTGCGCATGGACAACATGGAGTTACTGGCAAAAGAAATCGCTGCCTGGACATCCCAACATGACAAACACACCGCGATGCAACTGCTGGCTGATGGTGGCGTACCGGCAAGCGCCGTATTTGACTCGATCGACCTTTTTCGAGACCAACACCTCAATGAGCGGGGATTTATTCATGAAGTTGAACACGAGACACACGGCCAGATTCGCCTGTTAGGCTGGCCGGCGAAATTGTCTGGCAGCAAGGTAGAAATCTCTGCAGCCTCACTGTTGGGGAAACACACGGACGAGGTTATCGCGGAAGATTTGGATTTGTCCGCAGCAGATATAGCGGACCTGCGCGCACAGGGTCTGCTTGGTTAGTTGTTTAGCCAATATCTCGAGAATAATGCAATGCTCACCATGAACGGGTTTCCCGCATGAAGCTCCCAGCTTCCCTAACCTATCTACTCTTATTCATAGTATTTTTGCTGCTCGTTGGCGCTCTCCATTATCCTGGCCTCAACGCACCCATGTATTACGATTCAGCAACGCGAATCGCGGGTAACGGCAATATCTTCAGCGGTGGCATGATCGAGAATGTGCTCGCCATCTTTCCCCAGCGGCCACTCCCCATGGCCACTTTCTACTTCAACTTCCTGCTCACGGATATGGCACCCGCCTATTTCCGTGTCTTCAACCTGCTACTGCTTTCAGCAACCGCGCTGACTCTCGTCCTGCTCATCAACATGACCCTCGAGCTGCCCGGTATTGCCGATAAGGCAACCAGCAAGGATAAGAGGATGCTCAGCCTCGCCCTCGGGCTCTTTTTTCTGGTTCACCCCTTCCATACCTATCTGACGCTCTATATCTGGCAACGCATGGCACTAATGTCGTGTCTTTTTTACTGCCTGTCGATGCTTGCCTATGTCGCTGTTCGATCAAGTAAATTGAAGCAACTGCCCGGCTATGGCCTCAGCCTGATGTTCTACATCTGCGCCCAGTCAAGTAAAGAGAACAGCTTCACGCTGCCACTGGTTCTGATCATGTTTGAACTGGCTTTTTTTCAGCATAGCTGGAGAAGCATACTCAACCGTAGCGTCATTCTTTGCTCGATAACCTTGCTGGTAGTAGCGGCACTGTCGGTCCTGCAACACCCCCACGGCAACGAGAACCTGGGCAGCGGAATCCTGGCAACGATTGTTCAATACTACAAAGAAAGCGAGATATCGCTATTTGACGCAGTACTGACCCAAAGCAGAACCCTGTTTGAATATATAAGCATCATCCTCGCACCCACACCTGATCGTGCTCAACTGGTCCAGCCCTACGCCATATCACGATCTCTGCTTGACCCTGTACAAACGCTACCTTCAGTGATCGGTGCGCTTTCTCTAGTCGCGGCGGCTTTCTACCTGCTGAAAAAGAGACCACTTTCCGGTTTTGGCCTGCTCTTCTTTCTGGTCAACATCAGCCCCGAGAGCATTCTTGTTCCCCAGTATGCTTTCTTCGGCTACCGAGCTTCTCTTCCCATGGCGGGCTTACTCCTGGTCGTAGCCGATGTTGTCCTGATGGCAACCCGGGGAGCCAAAAATCGAACGATCGCCAGCAAGGGTGTGATAATACTGCTGAGCCTCTGGATCCTGGTGGCCGCAGGTGTAGCAACTAACAGGGCTGTACTCTGGGGTGATCCGATACTTTTCTGGCGGGGTGTCGTGGAGCGGATTCCCGAGGGCAGCGAAAACCTGGAAAGGAAGGTTGCTTCCCAGGCACTGGGTAACCTTGCAGCAATGCTGCAACTCGAAGAGCGCCACCTGGAAGCCCTGCCCTACAATGTGCGCGCTGCAGAACTAACACCAGACAGGGCCAATTATCACTATAAACTGGCTTCATCCTACCTGCGACTGGGCATGACCGAGGAAGGTGAGCAGCAGCTACGAGAAACCCTGAAACTGGATGCCGAATTTGCCTGGGCACACTTCCTGCTGGGTCGCCTCCTACTTGGCGGTGATGATGAGAGTGAATCGAGGCAGTACCTGGAAACCGCTGAACGACTGATGCCGAAAAATGCGGGCCTGCAAAACCTGATGGGACTCGCATACCTGGGTGAGAATCAATTCGTCCCGGCAAAGGAACACTTTCACAAGGGCATCGGAATTGACCCACAGATTCCGGAGATTTACTACAACCTGTCCCTGACTCTGCTGTCCGAGGGAAAGGCTCAGCAATCAACAACCTATTCCAACCAGGCACTGCAGCTCAAAGATGACTACTGGCAGGCTTACAACAATTTGGGTCTAGCACATGCACAGCTGAACCAGCCGGAGCAGGTGATATTCTATTTGAAAAAGGCGCTTGCCATAAATCCTGGTAACGAAACAATCAGGAGAAACCTGGCCAGGTTTCAGACGGAGCGATCTCGGGTAGAGAATAGTATCGAGCCAGAGTGAGACGCTTCCTTACGAAAGGTCAAAATTCAGCGCCGCTTCTTGTCCTTCTTTTTGACATGCTTCATCAGTCTGCGCTTGCTGCTGACCTGCCGCTTGGTCAGCTTATTTCTTCTTCCCTTGAAAGGGTTTTCACTGCTCTTGAATTCAAACCGGATGGGCGTACCCTGCAATTTCAACCCGCTGATAAAGCTATGTTCAAGGTATCGCTTGTAAGAATCCGGAACTGATTCAGTCTGGTTTCCATGGATTACGACGATGGGAGGATTGTTCCCACCAATGTGAGCATAGCGAAGCTTTATGCGGTGCCCTCTTACCAGTGGTGGCTGATGATCCCTTATTGCGGCTTCAAGAATATCGTTTAGCTCGCCAGTACGGATGCTTCGCGTTGCTGACTCATAGGCCTTGCGGATAGATGGATAGATGTTCCCCACACCCGAACCATGCAGTGCCGAGATAAAGTGGGTCTTAGCAAAGTTAATGAATACCAGTCGACGTTCAAGCTCCCGCTTGATGTAGTTTTTCTGCTCGAGCTCAGTGCCATCCCATTTATTGACCGCAAATACCAATGCGCGCCCGGCATCAAGTATATGACTCAGGATGTGCAGATCCTGATCTACAATCCCCTCTTTCGCATCAATCATCAGGATCACAACATTGGCATCCGAGATGGCTTCAAGGGTTTTGATGATCGAAAACTTCTCGATCGCTTCCTTTACCTTACCCCTTCTGCGAACCCCAGCGGTGTCGATAAGCGTATAGGCCTCACCCTCACGTTCGTAGGGAATATAGATACTGTCACGTGTGGTCCCAGCCTCATCAAACACAACTACCCTGTCTTCACCGAGTAGCCGGTTGACCAGGGTCGACTTGCCCACATTGGGTCTACCAACCACGGCAATCTTAATACCGGAATTCGGCGGTACGTCGGCAGCAGTATCAACATCCATTGCCGGATGTCCACCAATCAGCTCATCCACCAGATGGCTGACACCATTTCCGTTGGTTGCCGATATATAAGCCGTTTCCCCAAAGCCGAGGCTGGAGAACTCCCCGGCGACATAGTCCTGGTTCTGCCCATCTATCTTGTTGGCAACCAGCAAGGTTGCGACGTCTGCACGGCGAAGCAGTTCCGCAATTGCTTCGTCACCGGTGACGCGGCCATCCTTCGAATCGACTATGAACAGAACCAGATCTGCTTCTGAAATCGCCTGCATGGCCTGGTCAGCCATCGGCCGATCAATGCCATTTTCGTCCCCGCTTAAACCACCGGTATCAACAACAACATAGTCAAAATTACCCAGCGCCCCCTTCCCATATTGCCGATCCCGGGTCAGACCAGGGAAACTGGCAACGAGTGCGTCCCGGGTTCGGGTGAGGCGATTGAACAGTGTTGATTTGCCAACATTGGGCCGGCCAACCAGTGCAATGACAGGAAACACGAATGATTCCTACTGAATCTCAAATGTAGACAGGCGACCGCTGTTACCCATCACAAATAGCCTGTTACCATCTGCGACCACTGGCGATAGGATGCCATCACCATCGACGCGACGGCGCCCAACGAATCGCCCATCCGATTGAGCTATGACGTGCACGTAACCCTCAAAGTCTCCAACGGCGATGTAGCTTCCAGAGCTGACCGGGGCGGTAATATCGCGGTGCAATAGTGCATCAACTTCCCATACATCGCGGCCACTGGTCATATCAACCGCACCGAGCAAGCTGTCCGCATGGGCGATATAAATGTTACCAAATCCTTCTCCCAACCCCGCCACACTGGACGCATCTCTCGCCCAGGCGAGTCGGCCGGTCTTAATATCGATTGCCGCCATGCGACCTTGAAAGCTCACAACAAAAAGATTGCTGCCAACAACCACCATGTTGCCGTCTATATCCACCAGCCTTTCAAGATCTGAACGGCCCGCTGCAACGGCAATGCGTTCATCTGCACCGACTATTCCTTTTTCACGGTCAAGCAGTGCAAATCGCCCATTGGCAAATCCCGCTATGACAAAATTATCGGCAATTATCGGGGTTGAGGTACCGCGCAGCGTCAGGCTAGGAATGGAGGTCGTGTATAGCCACAGGCGTTCACCATCGAGTGAATTATATCCTGCTACTTTCCCATCGATGCTATGCGCAACCACGAGCTCATCGTCAATCTGTGGTGGCGCCAGAACTTCGCTGGAGGTTCTGGTTCGCCAAGCAAGGCTTCCGTCACTCTGGTTGAGAGCAACCAGTTCCCCGGCAGCCGTGCCGACAACAACGATATCGCCGCCAACACCAACACCGCCGGTAATAACATCCACATCATCTGGGAACGCATGTCTGACTTCCTCTTCCGAGTAGTATGACCTTACTTTCTGCTCCCATATCTTTCGACCGTCGCCCGATTGCAGCGCAACCACTTTGCCATCAGCCGAGGCTGCAAAAACCCGGCTCCCCGCGACTGCGGGAACAAGTTTAACCGCCTTATCATCAGCACCTTTACCAAGCTTGGCACTCCAGAGTGACAGAAGCTTAACTTCCTTGTTGATTTTGGTGAGTTCCGTGGGCAGGATTTCTTCAACGTCATCGTCACCACCGAACCAGCTGCAGGACGATACAAGCAACAGCCCCACGAGCCCAACTAATGGCCTTTTCATTACTGCCCCTCGTCTGCAGGTTCTGGCGTTTCTTCCGGTGAGTCATCCGGCACCACTACCTTCGCATAGGTCAGATCTTCAAGTTTCATTTCAAGGTAGGGTTTGGCCCTGTCAGCACCAGCACTTTGCACGGCAAGCTGGTAGGCCTCACGCGCTTCGTCTGTCCGCTCCATAGCAAAATAGATATCCCCCCTGGCTTCATCCCAGGACGACTGGTGAGCAGCAAGATCCAACTTGACATCGAGTACGGCGAGCGCTTCTTCATATTTTTCCTGCGCGGACAGAACGTGGCTCAGCCGAATTCGTGCCAATATCTCGAACGATCCCTCGGCACCATGTTCAAGTGTCCAGTTCAACTCACTGGCCGCCTTATCAAGGTCTCCAGCCAGAACCGCCAGTTTTGCCATGTACAGGGATGCAAAAATTGCATAGCTTGAATCAGCGTAATCAGTCTTGAGCTGCTCCGCCAGCGTTGTTCCCGTCGCGGACATCTCTTCACTAAGGCCATCTCTCGGCACAGTTCCCACTGCAGCGATCAGATCTTCATAGATTGCCGATGCAGCCTCTCCGGTTTCTCTGGCACCATTTTCCCAGGCACGGTAGCCAAATACACCACCCAGGGCCAACACGATACCAACGATCAGAGATATGCCATTCTCCTCAAACCAATTCTTCAGGGCTTCAACCTGTTCTTCTTCTGTTCTATCGGCCACTGCCGCCTACTCCTTTTGCAAATTTTCAGTAATGTATTTTCCAATACCTTCTGAAGATACAAGTTTCTGTTCCCCAGCTTCGCGCAGATGTTTTACGGTTACCTGCCCGTTCGCCACTTCATCCTCACCCAGTATGAGCGCAAGGCTGGCACCACTGGCATCAGCCTTTTTCAATTGTGACTTGAACTTGCCACCACCACAATTCACCAGGACCGTAATCGACGGTAATAAATCCCTGATATCTTCCGCCAGCAACAGTGCACGCTCGCGCGCATTATCCCCGACTGCGGCAATATAAACATCCGTTTGTCTGCCGCCGCCATAATTTGGCTCAAGCATCAGTGCCAGTCGGTCGAGCCCCATCGCAAAACCCACGCCTGGCGTGGGTTTACCGCCAATCTGTTCAACCAGACCATCATATCTGCCGCCGCCACATACGGTCCCTTGTGCACCAAGAGAATCTGTAATCCACTCAAAAACCGTCTTGTTGTAGTAATCAAGACCGCGAACGATACGCGGATTTACGACATAGGGTAACTGCAGCTGGTCCATTAGCCTGCATAGTTTCTCGAAATGCTCCGTGGAATCGGCATCCAGGAATTCACCAAGCAGGGGTGCGCCCTGCAGAAGATCCTGGGTCTTTTCCACTTTACTATCGAGTATTCGAAGGGGATTGCTGTCCAACCTGCGCAGGCTATCTTCATCAAGTTCATTCTTTACTGCTGACAGGTATTCCCGAAGGGCTGTACGGTACGCCGCTCTCGATTCGGCCGTGCCGAGTGAATTCAGCTCCAGACGCAGGTCACCGGCAATACCCAGTTCCTGCCAGAGGCGGCTGGTCAAAAACATCAGTTCAACATCAATATCGGGCCCAAGCATACCAAAGCATTCAACGCCAATCTGCTCGAATTGCCTGTATCGTCCCTTTTGCGGACGCTCATATCGAAAAAAGGGACCCGCATACCAGAATCGCTGTACCTGATTAAATGTCAGCCCGTTTTCCTCTGCCAGGCGGACGGTTCCCGCCGTGCCTTCAGGACGCAGGGTTAAACTTTCTCCATTGCGATCATCGAAGGTGTACATCTCCTTCTCAACAATATCGGTGTTTTCACCCACAACCCGACTGAACAGGTGAGTTGACTCAATAATCGGCAGCCCAATCTCCTGATAGCCATAGCTGTTCAGGACAGCACGCGCCTTATCCTCGATAAAGCGGAATACTTCCTTTTGTCTGGGCAGCAAATCCTGCATGCCCCTTACGGCTTGTATTTTCACTAGTATTTACTCTACCTGCTCAG
>PBRQ01000076.1 GCA_002725995.1 Gammaproteobacteria bacterium | reverse complement strand
CTGGCCTCCTCATAGTGACGTGCCTGATCGCCATGTAAACCTGCCCAGCCAGATAGAAATCGCGCAAACGCCACGTCTTCCATGGGATGACCGATTAATCCCATTTCGAAATCAAGCAGCGAGACAATCTTTCCATCTTTCCAGAAGAAATTATCGAATCTATAGTCGCCAAAGACTAGTCGTGCCTCAGTATTTGGAATTATTGGTCTGTTTGCACGCAGCCATTGGAACAGTGCCCTTAAGGCTGGTGTTGGTGGCAGCTCCATTGATTCTGCTTTCTCTTCCATCCAGGTAATTTCACGTTCTACAGGATCCTTCCCGGAGGCATCAAGAGGGGGGAGAAATTCGTCAAGTGCAGCCGCCTGCCAGTCCAGGCTGTGTATTCGGGCCAGCATTTCAGCGAATTCATTGCCATATTTGGTTTTCTCGGATGGATCTTCAAACCTGGGGTCATCCAGGGAAGGTATCTCGGCTTCGACCCATTCCATCGCGTAGAAGGGGCGGCCGAGGGTTGCCTCATCCATTTCCAGCCAGACGGGTTGTGGAACCGGCAGTCCCGATTCCTTATAAAACTGCAGTAATCGAAATTCAACGGATGGATCGTGAGGTTCCAGAATTCCGCCTTTGGGAGCGACCTTAAAAACCCATGCATCTGACTCAGGTTTCCCCTTTTCCTGCCAGTTGGCACGAACGCCAAACAGGTCCCAAGAGCGTCCCCCCATCATTCTGGTGATGACGACGGAAACTTGTTCTGAATCCGGCATCTGACGCTCCAGATATCGGATAATGGTTTCGTTAAACGCTCTATTTTTGACCAGGTTTTCCACAAACTACTCCTCATGGCTCACTTCACTCGTATTTGCCGCGAGCGATTTACTGACTGGGCAGTATACACTGAAAAATGGCGGGTCGATTCGCCCTGATTCTTCAATATAAGCGGAATCCGAGAGGTGCCAAAAATGGTTGTTCCTACTCGGAAACCTTCACCTGGCTCCTTTTGCGCCATAGGCCAATTGCCACCAGGAATATGCCGAACAGGGCGAGTAGCAGATAGAATGGATCAATCGCTGTATTTGTTACTGCGGAGAGGAAAATATTGAGTAATGCAAGGAGTGTAATGACAATGCCCAGCACCAGCGGTCTGATCCCCTTGTTTTTGTTTACCGCCTTCATGAATAATCCAGGCTAGACTAACAGGCCGAGAAAGAAGGCCTTGTAGTAAACCATCACGCCAGTAATGTTCATCAGCGCCAAGACGCCTAGTACAGCGCCACTGAAATATCTTACCAACGGTTTGTATGAGGCGGACATAGCACGGGTAGCCAGGATCAGGGCTAGACCCACCACGGAAAAAGACAGCCCCATTCCCATCCCATAGATAAGTGCGAGGCGTGCACCCTGCATCGCTGTATCCGATGCTACAGATATCTGCAGTATTTTTGCGTAGGTGGGAGTTACACAGGGTGAGTAGATAAAGGCAAAGGATATACCGAGTAACAGTGGCCCCAGTGTGAGTGTGATTGGCCATAGCCGTCGGTTCATTATCCGAAATCGTGCTGCCAGGACAAAGTGTAGGCTGATAAGACCAATGAAGAAGCCTGCAGCAATCCGGAGGTTGTTAATATTGGAGATGAGTAATCGTCCAACATCGAGACTCCTGGAACTAAGCAGTGCATAAATAACACTGAACCCCAGCGTATAGAGCGCTGGCGGTAGCAGTAATCGTACCCCTGCATTTATTCTCGAGTCCTCTTCCGTGGTTAGGTAGAGTCCCAGAATATAGACCATAAAAAAGGGGCTTATCTGCAGGATGCAGACCTGCCAGATGGAAAAAAAGGAAGAAAACCCACCCCACAGTGCAGTTGCCCACGCCACTAGAGGATTTCCTCAACCCAGCCAAATACATCACCTTCCATATCCTTGATATTGCCATAGTAAATTCGCCGCAGTGTGCCGCTCCTGTCGACGAATACCGTGGTTGGCGGTGAATTGATGCCATAGGTGCGGGCGATCTTGTTTTCTTCATCATATCCAGCAGGAAACGGCAGTTCATAGTCGACAACAAACTGTTTGAATTTACTCTCGGGGTCCTGGATGCCGATCATCAGGAAGTCAATATTCTGGTCCTTAAATCGCGCGTGCATTTTCTTGAGCAGTGGAATTGATTCATTGGAGCAGGGGCACCAGGAAGACATAAAGGTAATTGCCTTGGCGTTTCCCGGCTGGCCATCGAGCTGCATTGTCTCGCCATCGGTGAGCAGCAGGGTGAAGGAAGGGGCCGGTTCACCAATACTTGCCTGCATTTCTATACTTTCCTCGCAACCGGTCATGGTAGCGAGTAAAAGTATCGCAAACGGTAGAGCCTTCAGTGAGTTCATGTGCTGTCCCCGGGCTCGAGCATTTTATCTATTTCATGCTGCATGAGCCTTTCTGTGACAGCCCCAGGGTGAAGGTAGCTGATCATACCTTCTCTATTGATGAAATAGGTCGTAGGCATACCATAGACACCGAAAGCATCCTTGATTTCCCCTGTGTCATCAAGCCCCGCGGGGAAAGTGAGGCCATAGCGGTCTATGAATTCCCGTGCCTTGGACTCGGTATCGTTTACTGCTACGCCGACAAAGGAGACACCTTTGCTCTGGTAGTCCTGATAGACCTTGTCCAATACAGGGCTCTCGGCGCCGCAAGGCACGCACCAGGAAGCGAAAAAGTTGACCACTACGGGTTTACCCTTGTAGTTGCTCAGTTTGAAATTACCGCCCTCCAACAGGGTCAGGTCAAAGTCAGGGGCCACTTCCAGTGGTCCACCAGCGGTGACGGATGATACATCCTCACTGCACCCGCTTGTTGTTAACAGCGTAACCAGGATTGTAAGAAAGAATAAAGTGGTTCTTGGGCTACGCATCTGTTCGGTCCTTTTGATCTGGATTGAAGTCGGGGATTGGCAGATCCCAGAGAAAATGTTTCTTCCTTATGCCGGGTAGGTTGATCTCAACCTCGATGACAGCAATGTCATCGATATTGATTGCTGGGAATGTGAGGAGGCCCTGCCGATGATGTTCTTGCCCGTCGTCGTAAATAACCTGCCAGTCATTTGCCTGCAACTCTATACCACTACCATTTCTAAGAGTGGCCATCTCAGCTAGATTCCAGGGTGGCACCGTTCCCTGGTGGGTATTGATATAGAGGATAAAACGTGGCCCCAGGGCCGGTTGTGAATCTGCGGTGCCTGCCCTTCCTGCTACCAGGTAGGGCATGAGTGCCGAGTGCACGCGGGGGATATAGATAAGATCCAGGTAGATATCATCTTCTCCAAAGTCAGATTTCCACAGGTGCTTTTTCATAAAAGCCATCGTCGATTCCGGCAGGGTCGTTGGCACGTTGCTTAGGAAATTGCGCTGCAGGTACCGCGTAATGCTTCTGGCCTCCGGTGGGCTCATATCGGCGCGGTCCGCGGCATTCATTCTGGCTACTACCCATTCCCATTCTACCGCGGTGCGAGGTTTTTCTTCGATCACATCGGTGCTATGGCATTTTCGGGTGCAGGTTGCCCGGTAGAGCGTCTGTTCTTCCTGTTCGGTGAGGTGGCCAATGAGCGCGTGCCTGTACAGGAAGAGGTTGCTGGAAGTCGCAATGTGATGAAGTCTTCCCCTGGTTCCCGGTTCGACCAGAACGAATACGCCGGCGGTTGTTGCCAGAGCAACAATAGAGAGGAATATACAGACGGTGATAGTCAGTGGCTTCAACCCTGCTCTCCGGCGGAGGGCACCCTTTGGGGAGGGAGAAATTGCCTGACACCGAGATAAATACTGACAAATAGGATGATTACCCAGGTGGCTATGCCTAACCACAACATTATCCAGTCCAGCGTGCCGAAACTTCTCGTGTACTGGTAGATTTTCCCTTCAAGCTTCTGTCGAGTCGTCAGTCTGGCATTGTCACCATGGGTGGAGATAAAGTAATCCATTATCTCCTGCTTGGTCATACCCTTGTTGATGAGTTCGCCAATCTCGTTTTTCCAGGTAAGGCCGCAGGACATATTGCAGTCCTTGAGAATCAGTGGGCACTGGCAGGGGCACGCAAGATCCTCAGCCACCTCAGCCACGGTCAGCGCTTCAACGTTGCTGGCGGCGAGGAGGCAAAGGAGGGTGGTCAGTAACTCACGAATTCGGCGGCTCATGTCCTGGGCGCTTCGTTGACCTGGGGTACCTGTTGGGCAGGCTCTTGTTGGACAGGAACAGGTCGTGGGAAAATTCTTGCCCGGAAGATCCACAGCAAAAGGAGTGCGACACCGCCAACGCCGGTCCAGAACATAAGGTAGATGAACATCCTGAAGTTCCTTTGCGTCTCATAGGGTGAACTGAACACCTTTGGACCGGTCATCCTTGAATACTTGATATCAACCGATGGCTTCTGGTCCTGCTTAAGGTACTCAATGCTGAATAGCTGCTCCTGTTCAGCCGCCAGGTCGCGATAGGCAAAATAAAAGTGATTCGTGTCATTGATAATCTTAACCTCGCCATCATCGGGTGAGAGGTGAAACTCTGATGATCTTAGTGGCTGCTGAATATCGACTTCCAGTGTACCGATAGCGTGATTCGATTTGATGCTGTAACTGAATGCTCGCTTTTCCATGGCTACATCGAAGGGTGTGAAGTGAAAACTGAGATAGAAATTCGGGTAGGGCAGATAGACCTGCACCTCATCATAATCCGCCGTTGTTTTGACAGTATAGAGTTGGCAGAAGTGTTTGCCCTCATGGGACAGGCTGCAGGCATCGTTGATAATCGACCCTTTGGGTATGAGGAAGCTTGTCTTGATGGGAAATTTGGTAGCATCTTCGATCCTGCCCTCGTAGATTGCAAGGACACCTGGGTCATCATATTCTGACCAGATGGATACCTGCATCCTGCCGATGGAAAGATCACCTGAAACTGCTGGACTGAACGGTGATGCAAGCAGGATCAGCAGGATTACCAATTTCCTGGTCATTAATTTTGTCGCATTGTGCATGTGCTGATTATAGCGCCTTTTTGTGCTTCTCTATCGGTAGGAACTCGTTTCAGCTATCGTTAAGTATCAAAAAGGATATAGCCCGGTAGAAAGAAAGGTTGTAGCATATTCCTTCTGGGAGGTGATCCGTTGTGACTTACCTGATAAGTGCAGTATTTTACTCCGATTGTAGACGAACAATTATAAAGCACTTTGCGGCTTTTCTTTTACTTTTCGTCCAGTTGAATGCGTGGGCGGAAGACTCGCTGGTACTCCCAATCGGGCTGGATACGAGTGACTACATTATTCCTGGCGACAATCCCATAACTGATGCCAAGGTCGAACTAGGGAGGTTGCTGTTTTTCGATACCAGGCTCTCCCTTGACGGGACCGTCTCCTGCGCCTTCTGTCACTCCCCCCAGTTCGCCTTCACTGATGGTCTTATGGTGTCACGCGGTATTGGTCAGCAAACGGGAAACAGAAGTGCTCCCACCCTGGTGAACAGAGCATTTTCAGCGGCGCAATTCTGGGATGGACGCGCTGACTCGCTGGAGGCCCAGGTAACGGGTCCGATGACAAACCCTATTGAAATGGGGATGCCTAGCCTTGAGTATGTTACGGGGATAGTAAGCGGAATTCCTGGCTATAGAGACAGGTTTCAGAAAGTTTTTAACCGTGAAGTGAATATAGAAGACATTGCCAGGGCCATCGCCAGTTTCGAGCGTACGATTCTATCTGGCAACGCACCCTATGACCGATTCCAGGCCGGTGATGCAGATGCGATTGATGAGTCAGCCAAGCGGGGACTAAAACTGTTCGAAGATAAAGCGCGCTGCAATCAATGTCATTCAGGCTCCAATTTCACTGATGAGAAATTTCACAATATTGGTGTCGACTGGGATGGAGGTACGGTCGATCTCGGTCGCTACCTGGTGACCGGGCAGGCTGCCGATATTGGTGCCTTTAAGACCCCAACCTTGAGGGAGATTGCTCTCACAGGCCCTTATATGCACGATGGTTCGCAGGCGACTCTTGAGGAAACCATTGATTTTTATGACAAGGGAGGCAACCGCAATCCCTTTCTGGACGTTGAGATGGCGCGCCCAACCCGATCTTTGGATATGATGCTCACAATGTTTGAGGATAAGACGAATACTGGTGCTAAGTCGCTGCCGGCAGAGGAACTCGCAAAATTGAATTTGACTAGCCAGGATAAATTGGACTTGCTTAACTTCCTAAAGACACTAGGTGGTGAGGGGTGGCAGCGCATCGAGCCGCCGGTCTCCTTCCCCCAGTAGCGAATACTAAAAATTAAATGAGGTGATAATGGATTTTCAGATCAGACAGTTTTCTTTAGCCGGGGCATGTGCAGTTTTGTTGCTGGTCATACTATTTTCAAGTGGAAATGATGCGATCGGTAACGAGCCTAAATTATCCGAAAGGTATGCAATGGAAATCGACTCAGCTTCGAAGGAGAAGTTGGGAGATTCAACCTACTCGGCAATCATGACATTCTTCCATGATGCTGAGGTCGCTATTGAAACCAAAAATATTGATGCGCTGATGGATCTCTATTCTGAAAACTATACCGATGGTACCCATGACAAGGGCTCCGCGTATGAAATCTGGACAAGAATATTTTCAACATTTGAATTCATGGCCACCCATCACAACATGAAGCTTGTTAGTGTCACCAATGGTAAAAATGTTGTTGTATTCCGTTGCAGCGGTTTGCTGCTGGGGGCACCGAATGTGGAGAAGGGCGTTATCACCATCGATAATTGGAACCAGCAGGACCATGTTCTCACGCTTGAGGATGGAAACTGGAAGCTGTTGGGCACCTACGGCCAGGAACGGAAAAGGCTATGGTTCGATAAGCCTATGCATCCACTATTCTAGCAGGCTGCTGAAAAGCAACCTGCTAGAGCTGTACGCTGGAGCCAAGCGCAATTCTATAGAAAACCGGTACCGCTATAAGTGTGAGTATTGTAGCGAAGGCCAGCCCGCCCATAATGCAGACTGCCATCTCCATAAAGAAGGGATCCGCCAGCAGTGGTGACATACCGGCAATGGTTGTTCCCGCGGCCAGCATCACGGGGCGCAGACGACTGACGCTGGCCTCAGCAATAACTTCCAGATTTCGCACGCCTTCGGCAAGTTTTTTGTCGATTTCATCAACCAGTACGATACAGTTCTTGATCAGCATTCCGGTAAGGCTCAGAAGGCCGAGGAAAGAAGGGAAGGTAAAGGACATATCTGTTGCCAGGAGACTGATGACAACGCCACAGACCACCATCGGAACCGTCAGCCAGATGACCATGGTCTGTTTCCAGCGGCCGAACATGAGCAGGGTGATTAGAAACATGATGCCAAAGGTTATCGGTACTTTTAACAGTAGCAGCTGTTCAGCATCTTTGCTGCCTTCGTGTTCGCCCCCCCATTCAAATTGATAACCCAATGGCAGTGTTATGGCCTCCAATTCTGGCTGAATTTTTTTGAACACCTTTTGGAAGTTATGTCCGATCGGTTCGTTGGCCTGAGCCGCGATGGTCCGTATTCGGTTGCGGCGCAGAATAATGCCATTTTCAGGTCTGACATCGAAGGATGACACAACCTGGGACATGGGAATATGTGTTCCCTCCGCTGGACTCCAGACCAGACGGTCCGGCAGCGTTCGAACATCAATACGCTCATGTTCGGGTGCCCGGGCTATGATCGGCAAGAGTTTGTCTGCATCACGGAAAAGACCGATGGGTACACCCTGCGTAGCAAAGGCCAGTGTATTGTAGACATCGACGCGCGAGATACCCGCCATGCGAGCCCGGTCCTCTTTGAATCGCGGTATGATTTGTAGCTCCGGCTGTCGCCAGTCGTTTTTTCGGTTGATTAGGTCATGCTGCAGGTATATCTGCAGGGCCTGGTCCGAGAGCTCCCTGAGTACCACCGGATCCTGCCCTGAAAAACGAACTTCAAATTTGGACTTACCACTGGGTGAAAATTCTGTTCGGTAGATATGAATTTCAGCGTCCAGTCCCATTTCGTTGGTACGCGAGCGCAAGCGCGCCATATTTTGGCTAAGTTGGGTCGCATCTTTGACTCTAATAATGAGTTGCGCCATGGCTGGGTTTGGTTGTTCCGGGCGTAAGGTCGCCATAAAACGGCTCATCCCGCGGCCGACAAAGGTCGTGATGTCTATTACGTCCGGGTCTTCCCTGGCAAGGTCTTCGATAGCCTGGACCTTCTTTGCAGTGGCAACAATATCCGTGCCCTGCGGCAAGTAGAAATCAAGGTAGAAAAGCGGGGCATTGGTGCCGGGAAAAAAGCCCTGTTTCACAAAGCCAAATCCCCATAGACAGGTGCCTGTTATTACCAGAATTACCAGGGTGCTGACAAACCAGCGGCGAAGGCCAAAACGGACCAATGCTCTATAGGGCGCGTATCCCCGCCCCGAATATAATGTAGTTTCGGCCGAATGTGATTTGGCTTTCAACAGGTAGCTGCCTATGAGAGGCACAACTGAAATTGCCAGTACCCAGCTCAGTAATAGTGATATCGCCACCACCTGAAATAGGGATCTCAAAAAGTAACCGGATTTGTCGTCTGACAGGCTAATTGGAGCGAAAGCAAGCAAGCCAATAACGGTAGCGCCGAGTAACGGGAATTGCGTTCTGCCTACCGAGTGAGTTGCAGCTGAAACTGGAGGCTGACCCCGTTGAACGCCTACGACCATTCCTTCGGTGACCACAATGGCATTGTCAACCAGCATGCCCATGGCGATCATGAGTGCACCCAGTGAAATTCTATGCAGCTCTATGCCGAGCAGGGACATGATGCAGATGGAACCCAGGACAGTGAGAAGCAATACGCTGCCGACCACAGTTCCTGCTCGCCAGCCCATAAAGAGACAGAGCGCGCCGATTACCGTTGCAACAGAAAGTGCCAGATTGCGAAAGAAATTGTAGAGGGCTGCTTTGACCACCTGATGCTGTCGATAAATAGGAATGATCTCTACACCGAGGGGTAGTTCACCCAGTATCTCCTGGATTCGCTGATCCACATCACCGCCAACATCCACCACGTTTAGCCCTTCAGTGGCGGATATTCCGATCGTAAACACCTGTTCGCCATTATGACGGACTATATTGGGCGGGGTCTCTACGGGTCCACGCCTGACATCAGCAATATCTGATAGGTACACTATCTCGGTGGATCCCGGGCGGCCTATGCGCATTTGCTGCAATGCTTCTACGCTGTCGAAGGCGACCTCGGGTGCGACCCTCAGGCGGAGATCCCCATAGGCAACGGATCCTGCAGTGATGACGCGGTTCTCCGAACTAATGGCGTTGAATACTGCCTCCAGTGGTAGCCCCAGTCGCGCCATACGCTGGTGGTCGAGTTCAACATGTATCGCTTCTAGCGGCTCGCCGGAGGTGGCTACCTTTGCAACACCGGGTACCAGACTCAGCTGCTTTGATAGTAGGTTGGAAATGTCATGGATCTCGGTCACTCTATAATCAGGCGTGACTACGGCATAGAGAAATCCATAGACATCGCCATAGTCATCCTCAACATAGGGTGTACCGGCGCCAGGTGGTAAACGTTGTGCTGCTTCTCCAACCCGGCGCCTCAATTCATCCCAGATCTGCCTGGCCTCTTCTCCGCTGAATGTTTCGAACAGTTCGACCATCACCTCTGATCGGCCAGGAATTGATTTCGATTGAAGCAGGTCGACATAGGGGAGTTCCTGCATTGAGGCTTCGATCAGATCCGTCACCTCCTGCTCTACTTCCAGTGCCGAGGATCCTGGATATGAAGTGATGATATATGCTGTTTTAATGGGAAAAATCGGATCTTCCAGGCGGCCGATTGTTTCAATACCCCAGAAGCCACCTAGCAGACAGGTGACAATGAACAGCCATGGATACAGCGGGTGTTTGATTGATAGGGATGCGATGTCCGGCATAAGCAGCGAGTTGCTCGTCTGGGCTAGAGTTTAGCGCTTGGTTTGCCGAGCATGCGCACTCGCATGCCACGTTGCAGTTGGGATGCACCGCTTGCGACTACGTGATCACCGTCTTTTAGACCAGTGAGGACGGTTATACCCTCACCATCAGCTGGGCCGACCTTAACCGAGCGGCTTTCCACCAGCTGTGATGCTTTATCGTACAACCAGACATAGAACTGCTTGTTTTCATCTGCGACTAGTGCCGATGTTGGAATCTTGACGTGCTGTCCATCACCCCTTGGCATGTTCAGCTCCAGGTGCACCGTCGCGGTCATGCCGGGCAGAATGTTCCAGCTTTTAGGCCGCTCCATCACCAGCGTTACCTTGTAGGTCTGAGCTACGGATTCTGCTTCGCCCGTATTTTCCCGGTAGGTTAGTTCAAAGCGCTCGTCAGGCAGGAACGCGAATTGCGCGTATAGCCGCATTACCCGTTCAGCCGTTATCGTTGCGAACAGATTTTCAGGAATGCTTGTTACCACAAAGAGCTCGTGCAGATCCGTTAGCCTGACAACTGGCTCGCCACTTCTGATATTAACGTGATTGTCGGTATAGCGCCTGGCAACGTAGGCATCGAATGGAGCGTATAGTTTCGTATCGGCGAAATCTTCTCTGGCCTGAGAGAGTGATAAGTTTCTGAGTTCATAGAGTGCCTGGGCATCATCGACGATGGATTGCGAGATACCGCGGCTGGTTAGCAATTTGCGCTTGCGGGTTAGGTCTTGGTTAGCGAGTTTCAACTGCACCTCTGCTTCGCGCATGCTAAGGACATAGTCTCTTGGGTTTAGTGCCGCGATCAGCTTGCCGGCAGCGATAGTCTGCCCTTCAAGTACGGGCAATGCCTTGAGCGGACCGGAAACTTCAAAGGACACGTCTACGGTTTGGGCGGCTTCGATACGCCCCACAAACTCATGCTTGATGGTTGCCTGATTCTCCCTAACGATAAATATGCGTGCCGGGCGGACTGACTGATCTACCGGTTCTATTACTTCCCGGGGTTCACAGCCAGCAAGTATCACCAGCGCCACAAGAATGGGAGTTACGCGAGTCATGGGGCACCTTTACCTGCAAGGTTCAGCAGACGGTCATGTAGTTTCCCTCGTTCATCATCATCGAGAGGCAGCAGGTCCAGCATGCCGAGAAAGCGCAGACCCTCTGCAGCGAGCAGGAGTATGGTATTCAGGTCTTCGTCTTCTGCTTCGCTGCGAACATCGGAGAAGGTTCCGCGCACGAACTCCCGGGCAGGATCAAGCAGGTCAGGGCTTTCTGCTGCGTTGGCCAATAGGGCGAGTGCCATGGAACGCTGACTTGAAGACTGACCCTGTTCAGCTAAAATCCACGCCTGTATTAATGAGCCGTCCCGCTGTTCACGGTGACGGGCCACACGCTCCTCGAAACCTGTGAGCAAGCCATTCAGCATGCCTTCGAGCAGCAGGTGCTTGCTTGGGAAGTGGTACAGTACGCCGCCCTTGGACATACCAGACTCCGCGGCGACCGCATCCATAGTCAGGTGCGCCGCACCCTCCCTTGCCACGATTGTTGCTGCAGCATCGAGCAGCCGTACTTTGCTGTCGGTTCGCTTATTCATTATAAGAATACTATACCGTCTGGACGGTATAGTAAACTCAAGTGTTTGTGGGAGCGGATCTCCTTGC
Source organism: Gammaproteobacteria bacterium (assembly GCA_002725995.1). Classification (GTDB taxonomy): domain Bacteria; phylum Pseudomonadota; class Gammaproteobacteria; order Pseudomonadales; family Azotimanducaceae. The sequence continues at coordinate 11,163 of PBRQ01000076.1, read as the reverse complement.
CTGGTTTGCGGCGTTTTCCCCGGCGATTCTGCCGAAGACAATGGCATTGGCGATGGAGTTACCCCCACCAATATAGCGCTCACCCAGCACGCCGCCAGCGGTTTCTCCGGCCGCGAAAAGTCCTTCGATCACCAGACCTTGTCCATCAATTGCCTGGGCTTTGGTGTCGATTCGAACACCCGTTGAGGTCAGGCAGACTATCGCCGGGCGAATCTCGGCTGCATAGAAAGGTGGTGTTCTGACTGGCTTCATAACGCTGGCAGTTTTAAAGAAACGCGTATCAGTACCAGAATCGCAGTCGGCATTATATTCGTCGACCGTGGTCTGCAGTGCGCCCGGTCTTATTCCAGCCTTCTGCGCGAGTTGTTGCAGGGTATCGGCGACGATAATTTTACCCGCCTTGGCCTGTTCTTCCAGGACATCACTAACCCAGTTGGGTGAAACCATCCCAGAAGCAAAAAGGTCCGCATAAAGGGGATCGGGCTTTGCCTCAAGGCGTGTAGTCTCATCAAAGATGGCGAAACAGGAACCACCGGTCTGGGCATTCACACACCCTGACATCACTGCATATTCAGCCAGCTCATTCACGAAGCGACTTCCTTCTCGGTTGACATAGACAATCCAACCTGGGACGTATACCTCCAATTCCTTTCTGAAATTAGGCGTCGTCAGCAATAGCCCACGGTTGTGAGCAACGATTTCAGCTCCAGCCTGTTCTCCCAGTACCAGGCCGTCGCCGATGCAATTTGAATTGCCAATGTACCAGACCCAGTCACCATGGGCTGCCGCCTCCGGATAGTAGCGGGCTATAAAGTCTGGGTTGGCGCCAAACCCTCCAGTTGTTAGGACGACTGCGCCAGACTGAATTACAGTATCACCAACGGTGACGCCGGTGACGGACCCATTGTCCCTGTTGGTTTGCAACTGCTGGACCCGCGTTTTGAGAGCGACGTCAATGTTTCGTCTTCTAACCTCCTGATCGAGTGCTTCAGCTATAGCGGCGCCGTTCCCGGTCGCGGCGTGCCCCCTGGCGACACTCTCAACGCCGGAGGAATACAGACTACCCGGTGTGAACTCGACTCCCGTCCCGATTAACCATTCGAGCCCAGGGGCAGCATTGTCTGAAAGTGTACGGGCCAGCGACGGCTCCACTCGATATTGGTTGAGTGTCATGTAGTATTCGAACATCGCATCTGACGTGTCGTCTTCGATACCTTTTGCACGCTGGACACTGGTTCCAGCTGCGTAGTAGACGCCGCCTGACAATGCTGTCGAGCCGCCGAGTCTCACATCAGCTTCGATCAGCGCGACGGATGCGCCAGCATCATGGGCCTCGATTGCCGCTGACATGCCAGCACCACCGCCACCAACAATGATCACATCGTAGTCTCGATTCATATCCGCAGTCTCCATAGTCTCTTTCTCAAAGAACACCAGTATGAATGTTTGTTTGAAAACCGGGCCCGTATCACCGGCCAGGATCTTCGGCTTTGATCAGGGTTAGTTTTTTACCAGGCAATCCCATAGTCCTCGCCAAAGTCGCTGGCACCACCCTGAAAGGCAGCATTAATCCGGTCGAAAAATCTCTCCCATGGCGGGATCTTCCCTTTCTTTTCCTGCGTGGGTTAAGAATAACTGCTTTGAATAGAGCCACTTTTTGATCTCTTCTTTCAGGCGCTCGATTGAATCCACCGTTTGCGCTTCCATCGGATAACCGGCAGCAAGTTCCATTGCGGGGGCTAGAACCTCCGCCAGAGACATGGTGCCGAACTCAGCCAGCATGACCATGAGCCCACCGGACGTCCCGGGTGTCACGGCCGCAAGCGGGCCATATTGTGGTGGGTAAGGCAGGCCGCGTGACCTAAAAAATTCAGCGGTTGCCCCGGTCGGTGCGACGCCAAGCGCGTTGATCCCGATTACCTTCCCGGTGTTTGGGTTGTAGATAAGCACCTGGGTCTCTCCTCCCCAGCTGAGCACATCAAACATGGTAGAAGTCGCGGCTAACATGGCACAGGCTGAATCCACAGCGTTTCCACCCTGATGCAATATCATGGCTCCTGTGGTTGCAGCGAGTGGCTTGCCTGTAATCGCGATCCAGTGCTTCCCGTGCAGCATGGGTTTGGCAGTACGAGCATGGGCAACTTGAAATATCAGCAAAGTAGCCACTAGTACTGTGGAGAGTGATATGATCCAGCGCATCAGCAGTCCTTTCATAGCGATCTTCTTTTTATTTACTATACAGAAGCAATCGGCTGATTCAATCCAGTCCTATTTCTGACCTTGCATTGAGCGTTGGGTGGCAATAATTCTGGGCAGTAAATCTGATAATTGATTAGTGCATAAATGGAACGATTTTCAGCAAGAGCATATAGGGACGAATTTCTAGGAAAATAGGTGAGGATAAACTTGATAAAGACGAAAGAAATAACAGATCTCTTTGGCATCAAATACCCGATTATTCAGGCCGGTATGGTATGGGTCGGTGGTGCAGACCTGGCCGCGGCAAGTTCGAATGCAGGTATTTTGGGCCTTATTGGGGCCGGTTCCATGCAGCCGGATATTCTTCGCCAACATCTGCAAAAGGTAAAAACAAAAACTGACAAGCCCGTTGGCGTCAACATTCCCCTTCTTTACAAACATTGTGAAGCGCAGATAGAAGTTTGTCTGGAAGAGGGTGTGAGCATCTTCTTTATCTCTGCCGGAAGTCCAAAAAAATACACTTCCTACCTGCAGGATAAAGGGTGTGTTGTCATTCACGTTACCTCAACACCGGAATTGGCTAAAAAATGTGAACTTGCAGGTGTCGATGGCATTGTCGCTGAAGGATTTGAAGCGGGTGGACATAACGGACGTGATGAGATTACCACCATGTGCCTTATTCCTCAGGTTGTCGATGCCGTTGATATTCCGGTTATAGCGGCAGGTGGAATTTCTGATGGCCGCGGTATGCTTTCCGCACTGGCGCTCGGTGCATCCGGTGTTCAGATTGGAACCCGTTTCGTCACCAGTATTGAATCCAGTGCCCATGAGAATTTTAAGAGTGCGATAGTTGGTGCTGGTCCAAGCGATACGATGCTTTCCATGAAAAAGCTTGAACCAGTCCGACTGTTAAAGAATGAATTTTTCAAGACGGTTCACGAAGCTGAGACGCACGGCGCCAGTGCGGAGGAACTCAAGGTGATCCTGGGTAAAGGTCTGGCTAAACAGGGGATGTTTGATGGTGATGTGAACGGCGGTGAACTGGAAATCGGCCAGGTATCCGGAATGATTCAGTCTGTGGACAGTGTTGCTGACATTGTTTACGAGCTCATTGAGATGTACAACAACGCTCTGGAAAACTTAGCCAACCTCTAGTTTTTGATGGTATCTAGGTACTGATCTGCATCTAGTCTACCCACTAGGGTACGGGTTTGCGGGGGTAAGCATCATACGGCACAAATGGTGGTAGCAAGAACAAGGGGCCGGTAGCCCAGCCCCTTGTTTATTCAGAAAGTTAATCCAGGAACTGGTCTACCAGAAAACGCTTGATTGCCTCTGATTCGTGCATGATTTCTCCGTTCACCGTTAAAGTGGGTACGGTTGAATCACCGCAAAGTGCGATCAACTCGTCTTCAAACTCTAGGTTCTGTCGAATATCCTTTAAGACTATTCGGTCCGCAATAGAAAGGTTCTGGATAGTGTTCAGTACACTTTTGGAGAACCCGCATTCCGGGTAGAAGTAGAGTTCCAGCTCTAGATCAGCCATTCACCTTTCTGCACTCGCCAAGCAGATCCTCGGCCTTGCGCAGTCCTGGTATACCGGCTGATTCCGCGTAACGCACGGTACCTTCCTTATCAATAATAATCGTGGCTCTGTCCGTAATACCCTTGTCGTCATGGTATACGCCAAATTTAGCCGCAACTTCACCTTTAGGATGAAAGTCTGCCAGTAGGGGGAAAGAAATTCCACCTAGAGAACCGGCCCAATTATCGTGGGAGAATTTGCTGTCTACACTGACACCCAAAACTTGGGTATCTGCCGATTTAAAACCTTCAAGGTTCGATTGAAGGTCCGGCATTTCAGTGCTTCAGTTAGGTGTCCAGTCAAGGGGATAGAACACCAGCATTACGTTCTTTTCTCCTTTAAACTGAGATAGCGAATAACTTTTGTCAGCCAATTGAGAATCAAGTTCAAAATCGGGTGCTGTTGTTCCTACTTCAATCATAAAAAACCTCCTGATTCAGGGTTGTGTAGTAAAAAGGCATTCACCTTTCTAGGCGTATCATAATTCTGTCTTGCAAGTCACGCAAGGCAGTTGTGCCGTCTTGTAGGCCCGTACACCTGCATACTGGCACTCTCGAACAGCGCAACGGTTTACCCTATACTCATGATGGTGAAGTGGCTGGTGATGGACGGCGTCTGATCAACCCGGTCAAAAAATAACCATGCTAAGGGTTCCTGTCCCTCGCAGGGTTTTCTGGAGGATAGCCTGGTGAATGAATCGAAGCGAACAGAATGGGATGTGGTTGTTGTCGGTGGTGGACCTGGCGGTGCGCTGGCAGCGAAGAAGTGTGCAGAAGCTGGACTAGCGACACTAGTGCTGGAAAAGCGGCAGATGCCAAGGGACAAGTGCTGTACTGGCATGGTTATGGCCGAATGGGGTCAGGAGATCGTGCAACGTGAGTTTGGTGACTACCCCGACTGGGTGGAAGACAAGACGATATACCTGGCGGGATACGCCTTGCATATACCCGATGCAGAAACCAGAACCCTCAATATTAATACGCCCACTACCTGGCGACATACCTTGGATACCTGGATGTGTGAGTGTGCGCAAAAGGCGGGCGCCGAGGTCTGGGACCGGGCAAGGCTGGTTGATCTGTCCCAGGAGGGGAGCAGCTGCCTGCTAGAGATTAAACTCGAAGATTCCAGCATCGAACTGAGTGCAGATTTCGTAATCGGTGCTGATGGTTCCCATTCGGTGGTGCGGCAACTGATCTGGCCTGAATTCAAGCCACTCATGAGGCATGGGTACCGCGTCTGCTTCGAAACTCAGGTCGACCTGGCCGCAGACCGTTTTAACATGTTTCCCTCGGGGTTAACCGACATTTTCTTTGTTCACCAGAAGGGTGATGAAACCTACCTAGAGGGTGTTGCAGCTGATGGGAAACTCGATGAAACAATAGAGGAAGCCAGGGCATATCTAGTGCAAAACCACGGGCTTGATCCGGATATTGAACCGGCCTGGCGCGATGGTTGTGCGGTGCAACTTGCTTCCCCCGCACTCTGGAGTGGTGACTTCAGACCAGCCAAGGACAATATTCTTCTTATCGGCGATGCTGGCGGAGCAAATGCGCCCATTTCCGGTGAAGGCCTTGCGATGGCACTCAAGACTGGGGTGGATGCTGCCAGTGCCATCGTCGAGAGTAAGCAGGGAAAGCATTCGGCACAGGAAACCTACCTGCATCACATTGACCATATAATCAGTGTGTTCGGCGAGATATCCCGTGATGGCGCCTGTATGTTGACCGCGCTTGAGAGTGGTGATGCTGACCGCTTTTCGCAGGCCATGATGGCTTCCTGGGATCGTTCCCTGAATGCTTTCCATGGTGATATCGACTGAGAGTCGAAGTCTAGCGGTCGCCTGGCTATGGAGTTTCTTCGGCCAGTTGCATCAACTCAATAATATTTCCAAATGGATCTCGGCAATAGACTGCTGTAATGTTTCCCAATTCCACGGGTTCATGGTGCATGCTGCCGCCAGCATCGACCAACCGCTTCGCTGCAGCATGTATGTCGTCGAATTCAAAAGCGATGTGCCTGATACCAAAATCGCAGGGTCTGCCGCTGGCTGGGTCACCAGCCTGCTCCGGCGCAGTGTATTTGAAAAGCTCAATGTTGAAGCCGTTCCCCGCCAGCATCATGCCGGTTGCAGCACTGTCTTTAAGGTTGATGACTGCTTCAGAAGCGCCGGGGTTGTCCAGACTCCACCCCAGCGGAAATGATTCTTCCAATCCCAGGAACTTCTTATAAAACGCTACCCCCTGATCAAGGTCGGTTACAACAATCCCGGCATGGTGAAAGCTGACTTTCATTTTTCAGTACTCCATTTCATTTTTAGATCAGATGATATGCCAGTCAAGTTCCTATGTTTCAGTCCACCCGCTGAATCAGTGTCCCTGTGCCCAGACCGCCGCCGCAGCACATGGCTACCAAGCCATATTTTCCATTTGTGCGTTGCAGTTCGTGCACCGCCTTCGTGGTAAGAAAACATCCAGTTGCGCCCAGGGGGTGACCGAGCGCTATGGCGCCACCATTTGGGTTCACTTTTCTCATATCAGCGCCAACGGTTTTTGCCCAGCCGAGGACAACCGAGGCGAATGCTTCATTCACCTCGAATACATCAATGTCATCGATTTTGAGGCCCGTCGTATCTAGCATTTTTTCTGTAGCTGGAATAGGACCCTCTAACATAATTACCGGGTCGCAGCCAACTAGTGCTGCATCCAGTACCTTAGCCAGCGGTTTTAATCCAAGTGCTTCAGCTTTGGCTGCACTCATTATCAGTACGGCTGCACCACCATCGGCGATCTGCGAAGATGTGCCGGCCGTGTGAACACCATCCTCGCGAGCAACGGGTTTGAGCCCCGCGAGCGCTTCTCGGCTGGTTTCTCGAGGAACTTCATCCTGATCAAAACTCACCGTCTCATCGGTCCGTTTACCCGCGTCATCAAATACAGGCACTTCCAGGGGAATTATCTGTGCGTTGAACCGCCCCTCATCAATTGCTCGCCTGGCTCGGACTTGTGACTCAAGACCAAAGGCGTCCGTATCTTCACGGGTAACCTGATATTTTTCAGCCATGCGCTCAGCACCTTCAAACTGACTGGTGAATTCATGCTGACCAAAATAACTTCGACTCACCGGCTTGCCCATTTCCTTCTTGAGGTCGACCGAGTCAGAGCCGATGGGAAGGCGTGTCATGTTCTCCACGCCACAGGCAATGACGACATCCGCCATGCCAGCCCGAATTGTGCTGGTGGCAAGCGCGACAGCTTCCTGAGAGGAACCACACTGGGAATCTATGGTGATGCAGGGTGTTGATTGTGCGCCGCCATGGGACAGCCAGGCCGTCCTGGTTACATTCATTCCCTGGGCTCCCAGCTTGTTTATACAGCCACCAATGACCTGGTCAACAAGTGCTGAGTCGAGCTTGTTGCGTTCCAGTAGTTGCATAAGAACCTGACCAAGAACATCAGTCGGGTGTACCAGACCCAGTGAGCCATTTTTTCTTCCCACTGCAGAGCGCGCTGCATCGACAATTACCACTTCTTCCATCTTAATATTCCTAGTTCATCACAAAGGTCATATTGTGCCTATGGCCTTGGGAAGAGACAAGGCTGGTGCGCTGGCAGGGCAGTGGGACCTCAATCGGGGTATAACACCAGCGGTTGCCATCCATCGGTGAATGCCTGGGTGTCTGGCCAGGGTTCCCAACCCAGTGGCGGGTCTAGGGAGAGGTGCTTGGCAAAGGCTACGGTTTTAGCATCACACTCGAATGCAGTGATATCACGTCGTTCGAAGTCGATCAGTGAAAATCCGGGGCGGTGCAAACCCTTCAAAGTGCCCGCATTCAGTAATGTCAGCGCTTCAAAGTGAATCAGCGAACGGTAGTGCATGTGGCCGTTGATCAAGAAACGGTATCTGCCTTCTTTGATGATTTCATCGAGCAGCTCGCTTTTCTCCCTCGGCAGGCGGGTCGTTCCTGGCCAGATCTTCTGTAAATCATTGTCGCCAATACCATGACAGAGCAATAACTTCCCCAGGGTCGTTTCGATCTCTAGTTGTATCGGCAGTCCTGTCAGGTAGCGCATACTTTCATCTGACAGGTCTGCTTGCTGGTGGGCGTCAGGCACATGCCTTGCCCTATCTTCAATCAGCCAGCGGTCGTGATTGCCCCGAACGGTGGCAACGTCATAGTCTTGCAGCAGGCCGGTTACCCGATCTGGGCAGCCGGCACCGTCGACAATATCACCCGTACAAATAATGGCATCTACCCCCTCCCGTTGGAGGTGGGCGAGGGACATCTCCAGCCGAATATCCTCAGCATGCACGTCACCAATTACACCCAGTCGGGTTACCTCATTCATTGCAGGGTGCGACCTCGCGATTGTTGCTGGCTAGCGCGGACCTTGGCCGTCATCAACTTTAATCACGGTACCTGTCACACACTCCGAGGAGGGCGAGACCAGAAACAGCAAGGTGCTGTCCATTTGCGCAGGGTCACAGATTCGCTTGCGGGGAAATGCCTGGCTGATGTCTCCGATTCGTTCCAGCATGCCGTCCATCATCTCGGACCTAAAGGCGCCGGGGGCGATGCAATTGACGTTGATGTTGTATCGAGCCCATTCAACAGCAAAGGCCTCCGTCATGCGGACGATACCGCGCTTTGTCGTGGAGTATAGGGAGGAGGCAGCTTGTGGCCCGTAGTTATATGCACCAACGGAAGAAATGTTAATCATGCGCCCGGGCAGCTTTTGCTCTATCAGTCGCTTGGCAACTTCAAGAGACAAAACCCAGGGGCCAACAAGGTTGGTATCGAAAACATTGTCGATCAGCTCGTCAGACATTTTTATCGCCCATTGTGCGTCAGGGATACCGGCATTATTAATCAATATGTTCACGGTCCCAAAAACTTCCTCGGCCTGTTTGTGAGCTGAGCGAATGCTTTCCCGGTCAGTCATATCGATTCGGATAGGCTCACAGATCCCGCCATCGGCGCGAATTTCTTCGGCAAGGGACTCAAGTATTTCGACCCGCCTGCCGGAAAGAATGACCTTGGCGCCGCATTTGGCGAGTACCTTCGCAAACCGTATGCCCAGTCCGGAAGTTGTGCCCGTTACAAAAGCGACCTGGTCAGTTAAATCAATAGAGAAATTAGGGTTAGGGAAATCGGTCATTTAGATTGTCCTTTGAAAATGTGTATTAGTTGAAAGCCACTGGCAAAAAGCCCGTGATACCTGCTTGAACTGTAACAAAACCAGGCTGGAAATTCCTGCTGAAGCCTGAAGGAGATATCGAGCCGGGAGGGACTTCCTATTACTAGACGTCAGTAACATGTGTGACAATAGCCCTTCATTTTAGCCTGGGCAGTATTGATATGAATAACCACGATCTCCTGATTGAGCAAGATGAAGAGGTCACCATCATTACCATCAATCGACCCAGGGCGAGAAATGCAGTGGATGGTCCAACGGCCAGCCTGTTGGCCGATGCCTTTAGACAGTTCGATCACGATGAATCAAGTAAGGTTGCGATCCTCACGGGAGCGGATGATACCTTTTGTGCGGGCGCAGATTTAAAGGCGGTTTCTACGGGTGCCGGGAACAGGGTAGACACAGATGGAGATGGTCCAATGGGGCCGACCCGAATGCTTCTGTCAAAGCCTGTTGTAGCGGCAATTGAGGGGTTTGCAGTAGCTGGTGGTCTCGAGTTGGCTGCGTGGTGCGACTTGAGAGTAGCCGCATCTAACGCTGTATTCGGAGTCTACTGCCGACGCTGGGGCGTACCGCTGGTAGACGGCGGTACGATACGTCTGAGCCGACTTATAGGGCACAGTCGCGCCCTTGATATGATTCTCACTGGTAGGGGGGTCGACGGTGAGGAAGCATACGCAATGGGGTTAGCTAACAGGCTTTGTGAGCCTGGAGAGGCGCTACACAAGTCCCTTGATCTCGCCAGAGAGCTTTGTCAATTTCCGAAAATGTGTTTGCGGCATGACAGGCTCTCTTCCTATCAGCAATGGGGTATGAGCCTGGATGATGCGCTTGCTAACGAGACTGTACTGGGGCGTGAAGTCATCAAGTCTGGGGAAAGTCTCGCTGGAGCTGAGCGGTTTGCTGCCGGCCAGGGCAGACATGGGGAGTTTTCAGGTATATGAGTCAGCATGTGGAACAATAGTCAACGAATCGGTCTCCAGATGAAATTTTTGCCATGGCTGCTGATAGTATTTCAGCTTCCAGCATCAGCGAGTACCGGAGATGGTCGGGTTGATAGTGCCGCCATCCGTTTGAGTACTAACTGCCCGCCAGGGTTTGAGCAGGTATCTGGCCGGTGCCAGTTAAGAAACCTTTATCAACTCTATGACTCACTGCAGGGCGCTGGAGTAGGTGGCCTTAAAACTGGGTTACCCCCAGTTCGTGAAGGTTTTACACCGCAACAGATTGATCTTGGCCGGTATATGTTCTTCGATCCAATTTTATCAGCTGATGGCAGCCTGTCCTGTGCCAGTTGTCATCATCCTGAATTGGGTTTCAGTGATGGTGTGGGTAGAAGCATCGGCATAGCGGGCAAGAAGGTAGGCCGGTCATCCCCTTCCCTGTGGAATGTTGGCTTTCTTCATCACTTATTCTGGGATGCCAGGGCAGCATCCCTGGAAGAGCAGGCTAAGGGGCCTCTCTATGCTGAGAATGAAATGGGTAATAGCGAAGAAAAACTGGTGCGGGACCTCAATGCTCATGTTGTTTACCGGCGTTTGTTCAACGAGGCCTTTGGCAGCGAAGGCATCTTACCGGTACAGGTTTATACCGCTCTTGCAGCGTTTGAATCCTCGCTGATTTCCCTGAATAGCCGCTATGATCGTTATGCCCATGGATATCACCAAGCCCTAACGCGGGATGAGATCGCCGGGCTGAATATTTTTCGCTCATTTGTCGCCCGCTGTGCTGAATGCCATACACCGCCCTTGTTTACCAATCAGCAAATGGCCATCATCGGGACGCCTGAGCCTGAAGGGCTGCCCTTCGATGCAGGAGAAGGTGAACTGACAGGTGATCCTACCCAGAGAGGCGGGTTTAAGGTACCTGGTTTGCGCAACATAGAGAAGACCGCTCCCTACATGCATTCCGGTCGCTTTGGCAGCCTGCGTGATGCGGTTGAGTTTTATACCAAAGGGCGCGGTCATGCGGTCTCGGATAATGAGATCTTAAGTATTCACTGGCATATCTGGGAGCCCAACCTCTCAGATCTAGAGCTGGATCTGCTGGTCATTTTCCTGAAAACGCTGACAGATGAGTCACTAGCCCCAATGATACCCGAGCGTGTACCATCAGGGTTGAACCCCATTGGTAGAATACCCGAGGCTATAAGCAGGCGTTCTGATTTAGAAGGAGCAGGTAGTAGAT
>PBRQ01000075.1 GCA_002725995.1 Gammaproteobacteria bacterium | reverse complement strand
GAAAGCATGAGTATGCGATTGAAGACTACGGGTTGACATCGGAGATGATCGAAACTGCATTCGCGCACTACAGACGGCATTACGGGATCTGATCAGGCCTCTACCATCTAAATTGGCCCAAGCATCTATCTTGCTATTATTCACGCGAGAAATATTCTTGCAGTTTACATGTCCGCACCTGGCCGTTTGTGATGCCGAGTAATACTCAGGAACTGTTGTCCAGAATGTCCCGTTTTCTCAAAAAAGGTACCTGCAGACAGTTTAGTGTAGAAAGCTAGGTTGTGTTTCTAGACTGAACCTTCTTTGGGGACAAATCCCGCAAATTCAGTTTCCGTACTATGGTTTGAGAGAAGTTCATCAACATCAAATCTATATCTTTCTTCTGGAGTAAGGGGTGAGAGTCCTTCGTTGTTGCCGCGAAAAAATAGTTCTGAAACCTCACGGTCAAGTACCACGTAGTGCATTCACGTGGTCGCTCGGTGTTTGCCTGGCGTTTGCGCGGATAAGCATCCGAGTTTTTTGCTTCATCTGTAGCGTCAAAAACACCAGCGTAATAAGAACTGCGATTGATGCTACAAACTCGCCCAACGCTCCAAATTCAAGAATCGTCATGCTACGCACCCCATATTTTCTATATGGTACTACAACAGAGTTGATCCTGTCGGCTCTCTACGCTGGAAATTCTAACAGGATACCCTGCATCTTCAGCGTTAGCAGTATCGATGACCGCCAGTATAAGCAGGGTGAATATAGTCAGAGTGCTGAACGACTCATTTATGGTGCACATGCGCCAAACACTCCCTCTGAGTGAGCTAGCCTGGAATATAGCAAAAGGGTATTTGGAGAGCGATTTCCGGAGAATATGGCTATTGCCTGATATCGTGTGCGCTTTTGCAGTGTGGTACTGTTAGACATAGTAGATCGAGGCAGGCCGAATCGGCTTGTATTCGGCCAGAGTGATTAGACCTAGTGATCAAAAAAACTAAATGGAGCAGAAAATGAGTGAATTCAAAGACAAGGTTGTAGTTATTACCGGTGCTGGTGGAGGGTTGGGTAAGTCGCATGCGCTTGAATTCGCGCTCCGCGGGGCAAAGGTTGTTGTTAATGATCTGGGTGGCAGCGGGGATGGCGTCGGTGCCAGTGACATGGCTGACGAGGTAGTGAATGAGATCAAGGAAAAAGGTGGGATTGCGATTGCAAGCAAGGCGTCAGTTTCCGATCCCGCGGGAGCCAAATCAATTATTGATGATGCCGTCGCGGAATTTGGCACCGTGGATATTCTGGTCAACAATGCTGGCATTCTTCGTGACAAGACATTCAAGAAAATGCCCCTTGAGGACTGGGATATAGTGATGGATGTCCACCTGAACGGTACCGCCTATGTCACCCATGCGGCCTGGCCAATCATGTACGAGAAGAACTACGGGCGCATCGTGCTGACTAGTTCTACATCCGGTATCTATGGGAACTTCGGGCAGTCTAATTACGGAGCGGCAAAAATGGGCATGCTGGGTCTGATGAATGTCCTGGCGATGGAAGGCCGCTCAAAAAATATTAATGTCAATGTGCTTTCACCAGCGGCTGCGACACGATTGATCAATACGATTCCGGGAAGAGAGGTTGACCTGGATAACCCAGACCCCATGAGTCACCCAAAGCTGGTGACACCGGCAGTTCTATTAATGTGTAGTGAGGATGGGCCAACCGGGAAGGTCATTCAGGCAGGAAATGGACGTTTTTCAACCGCCGCCGTATTTAATAATGTCGACCTGGAATTTGGTGGCGATGTGACCTACGAGGAGCTGCTGGCGAAGAAGGATCAGCTGCTGGATATGAGCGAAGCGACAGAAGGCTGGACCTGGCGCACAGAGATGATGAAAAAGGCTGCAGAGAAGAAAGACTAATCCGGATAGATTGATTGAGGAGACCGATGCCATGAGTGATTCAGATCAGTTCAAGACACTATTCTCACCCATTCAGGTGGGACCCATCAAGGTCAAGAATAGAATATGCGAGACAACCAACTCGCCCGGGTCTGCTGGTGCTGATTCCGGTGGTTTGATTGATGAGCATTTCACCGAACACCATGTGGCCAAGGCGCGGGGTGGCACTGCCTGGATCGGTAGTGAAACCTGGGCCCTCAATTCACCCATGCCTGTCGGTGCGGCACCCGACATGGGAGTGGGTTCCGGCGGTATGCCGTTTGCAATATACCAGTTCCCCGGTTTTGTTGAAGCCGTCAGGAAGTTCTGTGATGCGGTACATGAACAGGAAGCGGTTGCCGTATTCCAGTTGACTCATCTAAACCACATGTTTTCTCCCTCGTCCGTCCCGAGTACTGAGCTTTATGATCAAGTACCTCACACCATGCGGGATGAGCAGATTGAATTTGTTCTCGATACTTATGCGGCTGCAGCTGAAAAGGCGCTGGAGGCGGGCGCAGATGGTGTGGAAATTCACTGTGCTCACGATACTGTTCCCCAGATCTTTATGTCGCCGGCTACCAATAAGCGCACGGACAAGTGGGGGGGTGATGCTGCAGGTCGAACGCTATTTATCAGGGAAGGCTTGGCGAGGATTCGTGCCGTCGTCGGTGACAAGATGGCGGTCGGTATAAGGGTGAATGGGATGGAATCGCGCCAGGGTGGCTATGACCTGTTGGCTTTTCGCGAGATGATCTACATTATTGCCGAGACCGGGTTGATTGATTTCGTCAACGTGGATATTGGACATTGCTGGGGCCGTCATGCCTATGTACCGCCTTCTTATCACGCACCGGCTGAAAAGAGAGAAGCTGGCAAGGCACTCAAGACTGACCTCAATGAAAAGGTCAAGATACTTTATTCAGGAAGGGTGAACGAACCTATAGTTGCTGAAGAGCTGTTGCAGGCAGGAATCTGTGATCTAGTTGGTATGACCAGGGCAGGTATTGCGGACCCGGAATTTGCGAACAAGGCTAAAGAGGGCCGCATGATGGAGATTCGGCGCTGTATCGGCTGTAATCGCTGTATCGGCGAGGCAGTGCACAGCATCCTTCCAGCCATGATGAAGCGCCCCGTCTGCTCAATCAACCCGACGATTGGTAATGAAGTGCTCTGGCGGGATAACTTCAAGCCGGCGGAGGATAAAAAGCATGTCGCCATTGTTGGTGCTGGCCCTGCCGGCCTGTCGGCGGCAAGAGTAGCCAACCTTCGTGGTCACAGGGTTACGCTTATCGAGCAGGGTTCAAAGATAGGCGGGCAGATGCTACTGGCGGCGAAGGCACCAGGGCGGGATTCATTCGAAGACTTTTTGTATTTCTCTGAAAATGAAATAGAACGCCTGGGCATCGAACTGTTACTGGATACGCAAGCGACTCCGGAAATGCTGGTTGAGCTGAAGCCTGACGTTGTCGTGATTGCCACCGGTTCATCCCCTAGGCCCCTCCTGGAAGTTGAAGGTGCTGATTCAGGACATGTCGTACAGGGTTGGGATGTTCTCTCCGGCAAGGAAAAGGTTGGTGAAAACGTCGCCCTTTGTTCCGAGGAAGACTATTTCGAAACACCCAATATCGCCGAGTATATGGCTGCCCAGGGTAAGAAGGTAACTATCTTTCACAAGTGGTCACACATTGGTCAGGATATAGATAGGTATTCGTATGGCACTGTTCTGCAGCGTCTCGAGGAGAACGGAGTCAATATTGTGCCGGGATATAGGCTTGCGCGTGTTGATGGCGACAGGGTTACCTGTATCTCATGTTACTCGGGGGCAGAGAAGAGCTTTGATGGCTTTGACTCGGTGGTACTGGTGGGTGGTTCTGTGCCTGAGTCTGAACTCTATTACACGCTAAAGGATAACTACCCGTTCGAAAAAGTCTATATTTCCGGGGCCGCCTGGTTACCGAGAAAGATGGCGGAAGCCACGCAAAGTGGTGCAACGATAGCGATGGATATCTAGCCGCGATGGATACGTGATGGATAGCTGAGGAGTCGAGACTCACACTACCTTTTGCAGGCAGTGTGAGAATCAAATGTTGATCAAGGGCGAACCCCCTGCCGGAAGGTTCCGCTTCTGGTTAGTCAGTTTCCCAGACAATCTCATCTGGATTTGAATTTGAGGGCAGCAGAATCTCAGCAACACCCTCAGTGACCCGGGTGCCCAGCTGATTATCATTCCATACCTCGATCTCGACAATATTTTTGCCTTCTTCCTGCCGCTTGCCGCTGATCTTACCATAGCACCAGGTGGTATCACCCATGATATTGAAGGAAGGAAAGCGTATTTCAAGCTGTGAAAGATAGCCAAAATCACCGGCCCAGTTGGTCAGCATATGAACGGTCCAGTTGATGCGCTGATAGCCGGCATCGTAAGCACCGGGTAGCCCCAGGTAACGCTGGCAGCGTTCATTGCTGTTGTGAATAACAACAGGCACTTCCGGGATACCCCACTCATTCACGAAGGGCAGACCCGGGTGGCGTTCGAACAGTTTGAATGCGTTACCGTGGGAATGCGTCCACTCACCCGGTTCACCGCGGATCATAAATGCGCCGCCACCGCCACCTTCACCAACGCCTCGCTGGGCCTGGCTAGTCGGTCCCTTTACTACAAAGGGCAGCTCTTCACCCACTTCCACATCTTCCCAGAAGCGCTTCTCACTACCGCGATGTACTTCCTTATTGAAATCATCCCGGATCTTGTCGATGTCTTCCTGGCTATATTCAGCCAGGCCACGCATCTTCTGGTTCTTGGCAATGGATTTAGATGTCTTCCTCTCAGCCCTGTGCCAGGAGGTGAACATGGAGCCTATTTCCTGGCCCTTATCGTTGTAGCCGGTATTGATATATTCCTGCACAACCGCTTCACCGCTTGTACGGCTTTGCTGCTTGCGAACTTCGGTGAGCACACCGACACAGGTGATGAAGTCGCCAACATTGATGGGGCGCTTCCACTTCAAGGTCGTGCCGCGAAACCAGGCATGTAATCCTGGCATGCCGTCTCTGGCAGCATTTGTTACCTCGACACTCGTGAGTGACCAGGGCGGCATGGTAAGGCAGCCGTATGGCGATTTTGCCGCATAGTCACTGTCGAGATAGAGCGGGTTATAGTCTCCCTGGGACATGGCACTGCGACGGATTGAGCCCGGCGTATAACGCATTTCCTCTAGTTCCCAGTCAGCGAGGTCGCGCTTTCGCTCAACGCCGATGCGGCTGGCCAGTCTCTCGACGGACTCATCGGTGATTTTGCCGTAGTTAGGGTTATCGCTCTTGAAGCCAAACCCGGTATTCAGTTCGCTCGTCTTATCTTGGTTACTGGACATTTGTTTCTCCTATCTGAATTTATCGGGTTGGCAGGACGACGGTAGCGGTCCCGGTTGTTATCTTTTGATCCAACTGATTTATCTGCCAGACTTCCAATGTTACGAGACCCTGGTCACCCGACATGCTCTTGCCGGTGACACGCCCGTAACTGCGAGTAACGTCGCCGATCATACTCTGTATCGGGAAATCAAGGTTCACCTCTGCTGGAAAGCCAGAGTCGCCCATCCAGTTAGCCAGAGCCTGCACTAAATAGTTGGGCCGATCAGCGGCGTTTTCCAGTGCGCCGGGCAGGCCGCCCCAACGCTGTGCCCTATGGTGAACCCAGTCCGTTGCCATGACTGGCTCAAGCATGCCGTTCTCGTTGGTGAAAAAGAGTTCCGGGTGGTCATCCATTTCATCCCATCCCTGCTTATGACCCCAGTACCAGGTGCTGTTCCTGCGATCGCCCGCTCTGATACGCGTCGTTGGTCCTTTCAGCAAATGCTGGAGCTCATCGCCTTCGCTGACATCATCCCAATAGAGAGAATCAGCACCGCGTTGCTCTTCTGTTTTGTACTCTGCACCCAGTGCTTCGATATCTTCCTGGGAATGCATATGAGCATCATCCCCTCTGCCAGCAAAGAGCGTTCTCTGGGCATCAGATCCGCGCTCATACAGGTGCCAGTCTTGAACTGCCGTACCAACTGGTTGCCCATCAGCATCCTTTACCCGCGTTTCGATCGCGGCGGAAATAACCCTGCCAGCAACGCCAGTGTTTGTCACTTCCTCGACCTGGGTGATTTCGCTCTCTGAAACAACCGTGTCACCCACCCTGATCGGTTTGTCAAAATTCAATTGAGCCTTGCTCAGTATTGGATAAGCACCAGGCAAAAAATCCACCCCCGGATTGATTCGCTCGTAGGAGAGAATAATGGCAGGTGGTGCGATGATTGCGCCCCACGGTGATGCCTGGGCATGGTCCGGATCCATATATAGTGGTCGCATGTCCGCATTGAGCACTGCCCAGGTGCGAACGGTGCTGCGTTTGATTTCCGAGTCAGCAAGTTCCTTCTTGGCAGAGCTGTTAACAACTCCCACCTGTGCCCTGAGTTGCTCTAGCTGCTCATCGGTGATGGTGGTCTTAATAGGATTGGTCATTTGCTTTATTCCTCAAATTGTCTAGGTGGAAAGAGTGGCCAGGTGTTTACTAATGAGTGTTTCATGAACCGGTTGTATTGTAAGTCGTCTTGCAGCCGCTAATCTTAGAGCGTGATAACAAAGCGCCGTTGCGCAGATTCCAGTTAGCACTATCATAAGCACCGCCGTGAGACCTGGTGGGCTACTGAGATCGCCCAAACTGACTACCGCAGCCCAGCAGGTTGTGAGTCCGAGTCCAAGGGATACTAGCACAGCAAGGCCAGTACTATGTACCAGTGTACTCTGTCCCTTGGTTCCGGCGCGTACCAGCTCCCGGAATGAGAAGTGATCCAGTAGCCAGCCGGTATCTTCGTCAACTTCGCGTTCGTCATGAGGGCTTATTTCTTTGCCTGTCAAGGGGTCGATAACTGTTTCACCCAGTTTAAGTTTTTTGATGGCTGCCTGTATTGATCTGTGCACTGTCTCGTTGATAGGAAACCAGAGCAGGACGACGAGTGCAAGGGCTGAAGAAGTAGCCGTGGACAGGCCATAGAGGGCGGTAATGGTAAAAATGACCGTTTCATTCTGATCAATATTTGGTGCATAGCCCATGGCCGCGAGCACTGCCAGGGGCACAGCTGCGCTTGGAATCATGGTGAATTTAGTCATTATGGCCCACAGGGACTGGTACTGGGCTTCCCTGCGGTGTCCGGTCAGCAGCTCATCGTAGTCAATAACATCCGCCTGGATAGCCAGCCCGAGGAACTGCGTTGCTCCATTGGCGGCCCCCGCCAGTCCGACAAAGACAGCGTAGTACCAGATATCACCCTCACCCATGAAAAAGAAAGAAAAGAAGGTGCCGATTGCCAGGAATCGTGCAGTGATCAGGGCGCGGAGCTTGCCGATCCCGTTGGCAAGTTTCAGCCAGAGAGGCAGCGTCACTGCGCTGGATATAAAAACGACCATCAGCATCCAGGGAACCCAGTTCAGGGGGTCAGGTGGTTTCAGGACATAAATCACGAAGAAAGGCATGAGGTAACCGGGTATCCCGGCGGTAAGGCTGCCAATGAGGGTACTGATCATCAGAATCCTGAAGGGTCGGTTGCGCATGGTGCGACGAATGCCAGGTGCCAGCGGGTTAGGAGGCTTGGCGGAGTATTCCGGTTTTTCTCTTAGCTTGTAAACCAGCAGCCAATACAGAATAACTAACAGCACACCGGTAATAATGGCAAATATGGTAAATCCAAGAAGTTCACCAAAGATTCTTTGTGTCACCAGCCTGGGCACGCCGGAAGCATAGATTACACCCAGCAGGGTGAACCCTTCGAGCCAGGCAAACAGGCTGGAGCGTTCCTTGTAGTCACCAGTTAACTCCGGCCCTAGGGCATAATGTGGAATCGCCAGTATCGTATGGGTCAGGTAGTAGCATATGAAACACAAGGTAAACCATACGCTCAGTTGTGGAATAGTGAATGACTCAGGGGGACTGAATAAAGCGACGAGTGCGGCAGCCTGAAGGGGTGCGCCAATGGCTATCCAGGGCCGGCGTCGACCCCAGCGGGTTCTCGTACGGTCGGTTACCCAGCCCATCAGTGGGTCGCTGATGGCATCGAAGGCCCTCGCCAGTGCAACCGCAAGGGCGATATAACCCAGGGGGATCATGACCACATCGGAGTAAAAAATATTGATATGGATGGACACAGCGATGCCCATGGCCGCGCCCGCAAAATTCGGCATACCATAGTAAATCTTGGTGGCCGTGGTGAGGGTCGGATCCGTTGTCGCCATATCAGGTTTGCTGAATTTTTAGTAGGCGGGAAAAGTATCACATGGTGAATCTGACCGCCAATAACTGATTGTTCATGAATGTTCCTGGCGACTTATTGGTGATGATGGTAGTTTCTGACGTGCCAGGAAGTGCCTGGCGGAAACAAGGTTAACGAGTTTTATGGTTCCTTTTCTTGGTGGTGTGTTGTGACTTATCGGCGTATAGCCATCCTGACTATGTTGTTGTTCACCAACGCGGCATCTGCCCACGAGGTAAGGCCGGCGCTGCTGCAACTTAGCGAGCTGGATGCAGGTCGCTTTCAAGCAAAGTTCAAGCAGCCGCAGGTGCTGGGGCGCTTTCTCAACCTGAAGGTTAGAAGCAATTGTGAAGCCGGTGAGATAACAGCGGTGATTGGTCAATCTGCACTGCAGGAATCCTTTGAATTGAATTGCGCGAAAGAGCCGCTTCGCTTTATCGAGATTGAAGGGTTGGATCGCACCCTCGCCGATACCATGGTCAGCATTGAGACCCTGAACGGAAAAAGCAGCAATTACCTGATTTCCCCGACCCGGCCGACGCTTACCCTGGGGGGTGGTAAGGCGCCTTCTGTGCCGGTATATATGCTGCTGGGTATAGAGCACCTGCTATCGGGTATTGATCATGTTCTCTTTGTGCTGGTGCTGTTATACCTGGTCAGTGGCTGGGTCAACCTGGTTAAGGTCGTTACGAGCTTTACCCTGGCTCACTCTATAACACTGGGCCTTGCGGCATTCAATATCGTGTCCGTTTCACAGGCGCCGGTGGAAGCATTGATCGCGCTTAGTATTCTCATCCTGGCTGCAGAGTCTCTGCGAAAAGAGCGGGGCCTGGTCAGCGCGAACCCCTGGATGGTGGCTTTTATATTTGGTCTTTTACATGGCCTGGGGTTTGCCGGTGCGCTGGCTGAAATCGGACTGCCGCAATCGAGCACTGTGCTGGCGCTGTTTTTATTCAATGTCGGTATTGAGGTCGGCCAGCTAGTTATAGTTGCGATTGCCCTACTGGCTGCCTATCTCCTGCAACGGGTCCGGTTCCCGGTAAGAGTTGCGGTGCTGCCACTATATATAGTTGGCTCAGTGGCAAGCTATTGGTTTATTGACCGTGCATTTCAAATCATGTCCTGAAAATCTGTTATTGTGGAAAGCAGCCGCGATTTGCGCAGTAACTTAACCATTCCAGTGAATCCATGAAACAAACAAGTATTTGGGGGCGAGCGTGCCGGAAGCACCCGTAATAACAAGCCGGGTCCGTTGGCTCTATGGGTTTGGTTCAGTGGCCTACGGTGTAAAGGACAATGGTTTTTCATTCTTCCTGCTGTTCTACTACAACCAGGTGCTGGGTTTGCCGGGTGCCTATGCGGGCGCTGCGATACTAATTGCCATGGTGTTCGATGCGGCGTCGGATCCGTTGGTGGGTGTCTGGTCCGACAATACACATTCAAGGTTAGGCCGGCGCCACCCCTTCATGTACGCATCAGCGCTGCCCGTAGCAATCATTTACTTTTTTCTCTGGAATCCACCCCAGCTGAATGATTTCCATCTGTTTATTTACCTCACCGTCACGGCCATTCTAATCAGATTTTTCATCACCCTGTATGAAATCCCAAGCAGCAGCATCGTCGCTGAATTGACGGATGATTATGATGAACGTACACGACTCCTGAGCTTTCGTTACATGATGGGTTGGTATGGCGGCCTCACCATGGCTCTGCTCATGTGGGGAGTGTTCATGACGATGCATGGTGAAAGGTCAGAGACCGCTTACCGCCTTTATGGCACCGTCGGTGCAATTGCGATGTTGGTTTCCATTCTTGGTTCATCTGCCGGCCTGCACAAGTACATCCCCTACTTAAAAGCACCGCCAGAACGAGATTCCTATGCCATCAGCAATTTACTGCGAGACTTGAAGGTAACGATATCAAACCGGAATTTTGGGGCATTGTTTTGTGCCGGACTATTTGCTGCCATAGCCGGGGGAGTGAGCACCAACTTTAATACATACATGAATCTGCATTTCTGGGAGTTCACGCCAGAACAGATGCGCTGGATCATCCTCGTGCTTTTTTGTTCAGCGGGATTGGCAGCGATATTGGCACCGATAGTTACACATCGGTTCGATAAAAAAAGAAGTGCCATGGGGATATATGCCGTGGCCATTGTGTTCGGTGCAATGCCGGTACTGCTTCGCCTGGCAGGCTTCTTTCCGGGTAATGACAGCCCGTACCTGTATCCAATACTGATGTGTCATGCCATGCTGGATATAACCCTGATTGTGATGTTCAGCATAGTGCAGTCGTCGATGTTGGCCGACATCGTTGAGCACAGTGAAATGAGTACCGGCAGGCGTGAAGAAGGGCTGTTTTTTGCTGCGCGGACATTTGCTGCCAAGGCAACATCTGGCCTCGGTGCCTTCTTTGCTGGTGTTGCCCTCGACATCATCAGCTTCCCAAGAGATGCAGCACCGGGTGACGTTCCCGCTGATATTGTCTGGAATCTTGGCTTTATCTATGGTCCGTCACTGATGGTCTTCTACCTGCTGGCGCTGGGCTCCATTTCTTTCTACCGAATAACTAGGACGGGGCACGATGAGCGGGTTGCAACCCTAACCTGACAATTCCCTCACTTAAGCCTTACTATTATCGCGCCAGCATTGTTCCCCTCAAGCTGATGGGAAATAATGACCTGGCGGCGTTCGTAGTCTGCCACCCTGGCAATTACTGCATCACGTATAGCGCCAGAGCCGACGATGACGCGAAGGTTTTTCGCCATGCCACGTCTGGTTTCCTTAATTGCCGTTTCCAGTTCGCGCAGCGCTTCGTGAACTCTCTCACCCTGGTGAGCTATATCAATGGTGACAGTAGAGCCATCTGTCTGCCGGTCCAGCGGATTGTCACACTTTGGGCAGCGGCGAACGCCATCGTGCACCAGCATGCCGCAGTTAAGACAACTCGTTGTTCCCATTGGGCGGAACTCCTGCCTGAATCGTCACAGTATAGCCTGAAGGCTTTGGTTGGTATGTCGAGCAGAGCTTCAAGACCACCTTCAGCATAGCGCTGTAACCAGTTTTAGTAAGTGGACTTACTGATATCGAGGCGTTTTAACGTCTGTCGTACAGATAAACTGGATTGCTCAACGAGATGAATAATCTCTTGTTTC
>PBRQ01000074.1 GCA_002725995.1 Gammaproteobacteria bacterium | reverse complement strand
GGTTTTAAGGAGAGTTTTTGTTCATCCTAACGTAAGGAGTTGAGATGAAACAGAAACCAGCAAAACGACCCGCATCGTCAGAACGGATCATTCGTGACATCAGCCCGCCATTGTGACCAGGGAATATCCGTTTTAAGCCGAAAATTTCCTATTGTTGCGAGCGCTGCATGCATTCAATTCAGGAGAATGCTGCTTCCTCTTCGAGTAGGAATAGGTTCCTCTCAAAGGGTATATACCTTAATCTTGTGCCCAAATATTGGGACCGCACCTGAGGTGAATGTCGTTACCGACTCAATTGGTTGCGATAGACGGGATGTCGGATCTCAAGATGGCAGAGTGCATGGAGAATTTATTTGAGGCCTAACATGACCGAACTGGATAACGGCATTGCCGGAAAGCTTCCAGTGCTATTAGTACTGATAATTCTTTGCCATGGCATGACTGCCCAGTGTGCTGGCATTGATGTCGAGCACAACAGCATAACCCTCAGCCTCAGGAGCGAACCCCCATCCCTTGACAGTACACTGCAGGAGGATGTGGACAGCTATCTAATTATTACCCACATTCAGGAAGGCCTCGTCAATCTAAACAGGCGCGGTGAAATAATTCCTGGCGTTGCTCGCAAATGGGAATTCAACGATCGTGAAATTACATTCTGGTTGCGAGAGGATGCGAAATGGAGTGACGGCAAACCCGTTACCGCGGAAGACTTTTCCTATGCACTGCGTCGACTCGTTGACCCAAAAACCGGCGCCGGTGGTACCGCCGCATTTGTCCATCTCTTTGAAAATGGTACCGATATACTAAACGGTCGCAAACCAGGAGATGCTCTTGGCATCGAAGTCATTGACCCATATACATTAAAAATACGACTGAGCATAGAGGCTCCGTACATGCTCTATCTGTTTACCGGTTCGCCGTATTTGCCATTACGCCAAGACTTCGTTGAAGCACAGAAAGGCCGCTACGCAGCGGATGCCATGAACCTTTTGTCAAATGGCCCGTTCATGGTGGAAAGCTGGGTACATGGTGCTTCGCTTAAGCTAATCAGGAACCCCCACTATTGGAATAGTGACCGCGTCCAACTTGAAGCGCTCAACTTCGCCTATATGACACCGGATTTCAGGGCCAAATATAACCTGTTTAAGAGTGGCGAACTCGCCAGTTTCAGAATCAATGCCACGCTTCTCAACGACGCGATGGAGGATGGTTTGCGTATTCACAAGGCGCCGATGAATTGTACTTCCTGGGTGGCGACAAATTTTGACCAGACCCGACCAACCAGCAACATCCATTTCCGTCGAGCGATCAGCCATGCCATCGATAGAGATACCTATGCGGACAAAATTGTCGGGCTTCCAGGGGCAGTTAAAGTTGATAGCATTTTTCCCAGCAGTACGCGTGGTGCAGCCGCTCCGTTTCAGAATGAATACCCGGCCGAGGAACTCAGCTACGACATCCTGCAGGCCAAGGAATCGCTGCAAGCAGCAAAACGTGAGCTGGGTGGGGAAATGCAGCCCCTCTCGCTTCTTGTTTCCGAAGTTTACTTGCTTCAGGCAGAGTTTCTCCAGGCGCAACTAACCAACAACCTGGGCATTGAGGTTCGTATCGACACTCAAACCTTCAAGCAATACCTGGTGAAGCTGACAGAAGGAGACTTTGACCTGAGCCTGGCTGGATTCTGCTGGGGAGCACTAACTGATCCGATTGGCTGGGTCAGTTTGTTTACCGATTCCAGCGCGTGGAACGCCGCCGGCTACAACAATCCAGAATATAATCGACTCGAACAGCGCACGCATCACTCTCAGGATATCGTTGAAAGAATGAGTATTTTTGGACGTTTACAGGAAATCCTGTCTGAAGACAGGGTGGTCGTTCCTCTCACGGAAAGTTCATATGTTTATTTGCAGGACCGGCGCCTAAAGGGCGTGACCAGGTCCCCTGAAATCAACTTTTCCACCGGCAGGATAGCAAACTGATTCTGGTGAGCTTCGGTCAATTGACCGGCGTATATGTACTTTTCAGATACTGTTCCCCTCCCTTTCACGTCGGATCTTTTTGTATCAGATCTCTTTAAATCAAACCTTCCCCTGAGCCTCCAGAATACCCTTTAGCTCCTGTATCTCCAGGTGAAGTTGTTTCATGGAGATCTGTTCCGGATTATCATCCTTCATCTTCTCATGCTCCTCCTCCAGTACATTCACCACTATGCCAATCACCATGTTGAGAAAAGCGAAGGCTGTCAAAAAGATAAAGGATACAAAATATGTCCAGCTCCACCCATAGACTTCCATCACTTCGTACATAACATCCGTCCAGTCTTCAAAGGTCATCACCCTGAAAAGAGTCAGCATAGATATCGCTATATCGCCCCATAACTCCGAGTTAATTTTTTCGAACAGCAAGCTACCGATGGCCGCATATATATAAAAAATGATGAACATCAGCGCCATCACATATCCCAATCGAGGAAGTGCAACGAGGAGTGAATTCAGCAGCATTCGAAGCTCAGGAACGATGCTGATCATTCTTAGCACCCTGAATACACGAACCAGCCTCGCAACCAGCGCCATATCTGAATTTTCTATGGGAATTAGACTGACCATCACTATAAGTGTGTCAAATATGTTCCAGGGATCCTTAAAAAAATCTTTCCGCGGGTGTTCAGCAAGGAATCTGATGGTAATTTCTATTACAAATATTGCGGTGATTGCCCAGTCCAGCAGGGTTATCCCATTGGAGACCCACTCAGGAACCTGGTAAGTTTTTACTCCTACCAATAATGCAGAAGTGATGATGATTACAATTATGAATATTTCGAACATTTTGTTTGATCGAATCGCCTGAAAACGCGCTTGCCAGATCATTTACCCGCTCCTGTCTGGATATTGGTATATCTCACCCCGGTGAACCCGGGAAATCTGAGTAGAAGTGTATCAGGCTGGGCCAGGAGCCAGATCTTAATAGTCGTTTTGAAGGCCACCTTCAGTAACTATTCAGGCTAGAGGCTCTACTGACAGGCGGTAGCATCAGGGGCTAACTGCTTGAAAGCCAGGCGGATTCAACTCTCATCGAGTCACCAATCCTGCGCAGGTCTTCACTGGTTACTGTGGTGCGGACTCAAGCTCGGTTTGTACCAAGTATTTTAGCTCCTCGTAACCAAACTGGACGAGCGGTTTGCCGTTCACAAAAAACCCCGGCGTTTTGTGTACCTTAAGCGTGCGGGCATCTGAGCGGTCCTGGTTGATCAGGTCCGATACCGCACTGGAGTTCATGTCCAATTGCAGCCTCTGAAGATCCAGGCCCAGGCCACCAAGAAGTGGCAAAAGCTTGTTGACGTCAGCGACGTGATGGATGGCCCATTGCCGTTGAGTTTTTAGCGCGGCTTCCAAAGTCGGCCACAGCTTATCTTGCCGCCGGGCAGCCAGCAGCAGAGCAACGACCTGATCGGATCCTTCATGCAGCGCTAGGAAGCGCACTACCAATCGAATTTGGTTCGGGTACTCGTCCATCAAGCCCTTAACGAGCGGATAGAAAACCCGGCAGGTTCCGCAGGCCGGATCAAGGAACTCGGTAATCACAACCTTGGCCTCGCGAGGACCCAGCGATGGAGACTGCAGACGCTCCAGCGCTTCTTGATCGATACTGACAACGCTGACGCTTTGTTTCTCCAGGCTTGGTGGACCTATCAAAACCGCCAAAACAAGTACGCCCAACAGTCCCAGGCATGCCATCAAAAAAAGCTTAGCATTATTCATTAGGGGTACTATTCATTCTTGCCACAATTCATTTGTGCGATTACTTAAAGCCAGTGGGAAAATTACGATAGCCGCAAAAGCGACCGGTGACAAGGATGACCACTACTTCACCAGGAACGCTCCCTTAACGAGATATCCAACCGCGTGGGTTGGCTCTGATCTCATCCTGCTTGGCATGGAGCAACTGCGTTAGTGAAGCGGCATCCTCTGCAAACAGATTCTGTACATCATGTGCTTCCGTATCACCTTCAAGCCGGGAGAGGTGCATGCGATTTCGTCCAAGATCCCCGGTCCCCTCCGTAAGCTTGAATTCAAGATTCCGAATCGCGTCCGGGAGCGTCTCAACAACTGGAAAGTAGTATAGAAATTCATGTGGAGAAACGTCATCCCCTTGCAAAAGGCCTGACAGATCACGGCCATCTATCACCCGGTCACTGGGCATGGGCAGGCTGGAAAACTGCAGAAGTGTTGGGAAAAGGTCTGTATTCATGGCCATGGCGTTGCTCACACTGCCAGGCGCCACCCTGCCGGGCCACCGAACAATCATCGGCACCCGCTGCCCGCCTTCAAGGGTTTGCCCTTTTCGGCCCCTTAGGTTCCCAGGGCTGCCATTGTAGTCCGCACCATTGTCGCTTGTGATTATGACTATCGTGTTTTCCGATAACCCAAGGCGGTCCAATGCGCTCACGAGCGAGCCGGTACTTCGATCAAGATCTTCTATTACATCGCCGTAGGTACCACCCCTTGAAGTATTGGCAAAATCATCAGAAGCATAGAGAGGGACATGCGGGAAAGAGTGAGCAAAGTATAGAAAAAACGGTTCGTCTTTCGATGATTCGATAAAGGCTATAGCCTCCTCGGTATACCTTGCAGTCAGCTGGCGTTGGTCTACGCCTTCCCCTGGAATGGGTTGCAGTTCATCACGCTCACTGGCAAACAAACCGCCAACACGCTTGTCTTCGATCACAATCTCTTCGTTCTGGTAGAGATTCAGTGGGTACATGTCGTTGCTGAAGAGAAGGCCAAAAAAGTATTCAAAGCCAAAATCGTTGGGGCGATAACCATCATGATCTCCGAGGTGCCATTTGCCAACCATGCCGGTGCGGTACCCGGCATGCTTCATGACCTCAGCAAGTGTAATCTCTTCCCTCGGCAAGGCGTTGGCCCACCCCAGCATTCGCCTGAGAATACCCACGGTTGACCCATCCGGGAAATACACATGCCGATTGGTCCTGGTTCGCGGTGGGAATCGGCCGGTCAACAACGCGGCCCTGGAAGGAGTGCAGACGGGGGATGCCGAATAGAAGTTCGTCATCAACAATCCCTCCCTTGCAACCTGGTCTATCTCAGGCGTCTCAATTAACCGGTTACCGTAGCTTGAGAGATCCCCCCAACCCAGGTCATCGAAAAAGACGACGACTATATTCGGAACATCCCGATTCACCTGTGGCAGAGCAGCCAGGTATTCCAGTTTCGCAGACTGGTGACCTTCATCAACAGGTGGCGCTGTGACCATAATCTGGAAAAAGCGTACAGCTAGCGCCATGAGGCCGACCAGAAGAATCACGACAATCGCTCTGCCCAACCAAAGGCTGGACCTATTAAATATCCGAAGCAGCATAATTGTGAAAACTAACCAATAACCCAGTTGAGGGAAAGAACTTGTGAGACTCTAGTATGTCATGATTCGAAAAACCAGCACCAGTTGAATATTGACAGGACCACACCTGCCACCTGGCTTGATGAAAAATTGTGCCGGGCGAGTTCTCCCAGGATATGAAGCACACAATTTACTCAGATCCCGACACCTGAATTGCCATGACATAACGTATAATCGCGTTTCTTTTTTATGTGACCACACCATGCTGCTTAAGAACGCCTATATCTATAGAATTACCGGCACACCCACTATCACCGCTGATGCACTCGAACCACAACTGAAAAGCCAGGCGTTCCGACCCTGTTCAGGAATTCGCCCGTCAAGTTTTGGCTGGATCTCACCGCTGGGAGACATTGAAGGTCCACTGACCCATGAAGTCAGTGGTAGTATCCTGTTGTGTGCCAAGCGGGAAGACAAAATCGTTCCTTCAAGTGCCCTGGTTGATTTGCTGGCTGAAAAAATTGAACGGTTGGAGCAGTTGGAAGGCCGCAAGATTTTTAACAAGGAAAAACTAAGGCTGAAAGATGATGCCATGGCCGAACTACTACCGCGAGCCCTGCCGCGTTCAAAGCAAATATTGGGGTATCTGACACCTTCCGACAAACTGCTGGTCATCGGCACAACCTCTGTTTCAGAAGCAGAGCTCTTCATAAACTGCGTCCGGAACTCCCTGGGTTCTTTTCCAGTGGTACCTCCACAGGTGAGCTCAAAGCCTACCGAAATATTCACTCACTGGCTCAAAAGCCGCAAACTGCCCGAGCATTTCTCATTGGGGAATTCATGTGATCTTCTGGACCCGGAAGAAGGCGCTACTATTACGTGCCGTCGCCAGGACCTGGATACCAATGAAATCCGCAACCATATAGATGCCGGTAAGATCTGTACAAAAATCGGCATCAACTGGCATGGAGACCTGAATGTCGTGGTAGATAAGGAGCTTTCATTGAAGCAGATAAAGCTTCAAAACAGTGACAACAAGACGGATGAATATGATGATCCCATCGCCACACTGGATGCAGCTTTTGTCAATATGACCCTTGAATTTTCTCGGTTCCTGCCGGCACTATTTTCAGCACTGGGAGGTGAGAGCCGAGAGCAACAAGCTATGTGAAAAGCATTTGATAGTGAATTTCTACTTACTCAAACCCCTGTCGCCGATATTGATCTTTGCGCTGTGGGGAAAAACCCGCTTCGCTTGACCAGTTTCGTTCGTGGCAAAAAAGTATAAGCTTGATCTCACAGCCACCATCGGCACACTGTTCGCCCTTGTCTTGCAGGACAAACTGCTGGACCTTGAGCACTATGGGAGCATCAGAAATTTTACGGACCGTGTCCTGATCGCCGGTACTGCCGATAGGATTTGTACCCTTGCTGGATAGTTTCGAGGCATGGAGTGCGAGGCCATGGCAGGTGACGGTGGCGGAGGAATCAGGTGATTCCAGTTTGACCTCACCTATGCTGATGATGAGATCGCCACCTACGTTTTTTGCAGAAATATTCCGACCAGATATGTAGACGAGATCTTCACCCTGAACAGGAACCAACTGATAATCAACGAAACGTTCTATCAAAGGATCAGGCGGAGGCTGGGCAGGCTCCGATGCCACCGGGATAGCGGGGGCAGTTGGCCGTAACTTGTCCAAAAGATCAGGTAGAAGGCCAGGCTTAGCAAAGGAGATAGCAACTGCGAGAAAAATAAGGCCTCCCGCCACCCTGCTTATCCAACGAAAAGATGTTTCTAGCCCCTCGGGTAAATCTGGTACCAAATCCTCATCGTCAAGGTCACGGAGCAACCCGGTCGCTTCCACAATGATTCTCTCATACTTGCGAGCAAAACCACGGCTCCTGTCTCTGGCTATCAACAGGTTAGGCAATCTGTCTGGGCGCTTCGGTATTAGCCAGACATTGTAATAGGGACGATTGTCCCTGGTCTGATCTGAATCAGTAGTGGGAACTTGTCGACTGTGCCACTCTTTCCTGACGGAAACACGTAGATAGTTTTCGACGGCGTATGCCGCGGTCTGTGACAGGCGGGGATACCCCTCCAGTTTCTGAATCATGCCAGATGGGGGGTCATACCACCAGGAGACCCGACGCAGCGCGATAAAAACGCCAACAGCAAGCACGAGAATACCAAAAATTACAAAGGGAATAAGTTCTGCTCCCAGCTCTCCCCGCATCATGTTCAGGTGCATGAAAAGCGGGAATCCCAGGCCCGCTAGGGCCAGCATCACTCCCAGCGCCACATGATCCTGCTTGATGAGTTCCGACCGCTGCCCCTCCCTGATAATGGCCGAAGCTTCAGCTTCATCACCTTCTTCAAAAACGGTGATGCATCAGCCAGGTCAACCGATTTGTCTCTTCCCTAGGTGTCGAACTTCGACCAGGCTCAAAGGTCAGTTGTAATTACAGCATTCTCGTAATTTTATTACACGTTACCTTAGCAAGATATTGAGAAACCCGATGCCCGAGATACCCTAAGCTGTTTTGTTTGTATCTCTGCTGGCCTACATGAGTGTCAGCTTACGGCCTGGTAGCGGCTGAGAATATCGAAGGGCAGCCGTATCTCAGAATGTGATTTTTCGGCCAGAAGTAGAGAAAAAGAAGCTTAGATATCATGGGTCTCGCGAGATTCGATTGTAAGCCGCAAATCATTCATGTAAGAATTGCCGTTATCCACGGTAAATGTAAAACACTCAAATGGGACTGTTAGTCGCTTTCTTTCTATTCAGTATCTTCTTCTCTTTTCTGTGTTCCATACTGGAAGCAGTACTGCTAAGCACCACGCCGGCTTACGTTGGCATCCAGGAGCGAAAGAACTCAGCTATCTCCCGTGACCTGGCGCGTTACAAAACCGATATAGATCGACCACTCGCAGCAATACTTACTCTTAATACAATTGCCCACACCGTAGGAGCCATAGGCGTAGGAGCCCAAGCGGCGGTTATTTTTGGTGGTACGGCAATTGAGGTGTTGGGATTTCCCCTGATCAGTTGGGAAGCCTTGGTAGCAGGCTGCATGACATTGGCTATCCTTATTTTTTCTGAAGTCATTCCCAAGACTCTCGGAGCTAATAACTGGGAAGTTCTGATACCTTTTACAGTACGCACGCTGGGTGTGATGTTGTTTGTTCTCGCTCCGTTTGTCTGGTTGAGCCAGCTCGTCACACGTTACCTCAAAAAAGATAAAGACAGACCGGTGCTGAGTCGAAGTGACTTTGCGGTAATGGCGGAGCTGGGAAAGGAAAGCGGAGTGCTGGAGGAGAAAGAGCAAAAAATCATTCACAACCTCTTGCGCTTCGGGCATGTGCTAGTGAAAGACATCATGACCCCCCGCGTTGTGGTTATCTCTGCTAACGAGTGCATGAGCATAAACGAGTTTCATGAGAAGTATAAAGATCTACCCTTCTCCAGGATCCCTGTCTTTAGTGATGATTCAGAGAACATTACCGGATATGTTCTGAAAGATGAGTTGTTACTAAACCTCATTGAGGAAAACAACGACAAGCAACTTTTCGACATTCGACGTGATGTGATTGTCGTCCCCAACTTACTGGCTATTCCCAACTTGCTGGATATATTTATCCAGAAGAAAGAACATATGGCGCTTGTAGTAGATGAATTCGGTGGAATGGATGGTATTGTCACCATGGAAGATATCATCGAGACACTTTTGGGGCTAGAGATAGTGGACGAATCAGATAACATCGAAGATATGCAAGTCCTAGCCCGGAAAAACTGGGAGAAACGAGCCAGAAGGAGGGGACTCGTTCCACCCGATCAAGAAGTATCCGAGGAATAATCCACAACAGGTGTGCCAGGGGATATGCTCAGATGTCTGCAAAAGGGTACGGTGCAGGCCTTTTTCTGCTCCAGAAATGCTCAATGTGTCTGCCCGCTTCAAAGCGGTAAGAGGCATCGGGATTGAGTAGGCACGCGGGCCACTACATATCGCTGCCGGCATTAGAGGCTTCATGAGCAATGATAAGGTGATGCTGCGTATCTATCACCAATTAGCAAGCCTCCATAGATTCACTACCCATCGTTGCAAAGTATTGAGGGTGAGATCACCCACAAAAGTACCATTGAGATAAATCCACTAAAATTGCGGACAGAAGATTGTCTTGTTAATGATCAATATTCAGCTGATTTTTGCTGGAGATAGAAACCAGGTCGATCGTTGCATGGCTGATCCCATCCGTTAGGTTGATTACTCATATGACTTCCTCCTATGCTCAGATAATAGCGCAGAGGTGCTGGTAGAGCGCGGGAAGTCCATGTGCTTTACCGTACCGCGCTGATCGGCCATGAGCGGTCTTACCTACTTCTGTTCATACAGTGAAGATTTACTCTGGCACCTGACTCTGACACCATACCGTCACTGGAGACTACTATGAGAAAGATTTCGCTGGATTGGCTAACTGTCTACGATGTCCAACAGCCGGAGCTTGTGGAGATAGCATCTGAATTGGGTTATCAGGCTTTCTCAGCCATTTTGTCTGGTTTCAGCCTGCTGGAAATCCCGGCCATCACCCCCGGCACAAGTCTTGCCGCAGACATGGCCGTAGAAATCGAACGAACCGGTATGGCGTTGCACAACATTGAATTCTTCCCGATCACGCCCGATATTAATATGACCGAATACCAACCCTTTTTTGAACTCGGCGAGACATTCGGTGCCGGGAATCTCGTGAGTGTGGTTATGGACGATCATCCGACGCGCAGTTTGGATAATTTCTGCAAGCTTTGCGAAAGTGCGGCTTCATTTGGGATGAGCGTGGTCTTAGAACCCATGTCGATGCCAACATCGATGCTTAAGTCCGTCGACGATGCAGTCGCTTTCATAGGGAATGCAAGTCAGCCCAATGCGGGGCTTCAAATCGACCTGCTGCATCTGATGAAATCTGGTGGCAAACCGGCGGACATCAGGCGCATTGATCCGGCCCTGATCTTATCGGCTCAGCTCTGCGATGGTCCAGCCAGCCCGACGAATGAACAGTACTTTCACAATGCTGTGTATGAACGGCAGATACCTGGGGAGGGCGAGTTGCCTGTCGAGGAATTTTTGCGAGAGCTGCCAGAGACTGTGATGGTTGGCATTGAAGTCCCCCTGACGTCTCAAGCGAAACAGGGCATTGGACCGCGGGAACGAGCAAGGAACTGTCTTGAAGCCACACACTGCTTGATAGACAGTTGATGAACTAGTGGAGATAGATGAAAACGATTATCCAGGAGTTGAAATCGTTCACCTATCGGCTCACTCGGGCGTGGCAACCTGTCAATCAATGATGTCTTCGTTGAGGACTTGTGGTTGGTTTCATGATCTAGCCCCCTTCATTCTCGTGTCTACTTAAGAGAGAGATGTGGCGCCACTAGCGCCATGAAATCAACTTCGATGAACCGCTCTAACCGGCCAGAAGCCGACAATACCAATTCTGTTGTAAACGGATATAGGTGGCACCAGATTTACTCTGGCACTTTACTCCGACCCTATAATTTCTGTAGAGGAATCGAACAATATTGAATGTTGAGCTATGATCTTCGCTTACGGTGACAGAGGAAGGCAGACAATGGTAACGGCTAACATCTCTTGCTTAAAAAGCTACTGTAGCATCCGGATATTTGGCGCAAGAGACAGCCTTTTGATCCTTACTATTGTGCTCTTCTGCTCAGGCTGCGCTGAGGACGAGGTTGTTCATCAGGATCTGCGAGAACAATCAGACTTTATTTTGATTGATGGCAAGGTTATCACCTCCAACCCTGATCAACCGATTGCCGAGGCGTTCGTTGTTCAGGATGGGCATTTCTCATTTATCGGGAGTAGCGAAGATGCACGCCAACATGCACCTCATCTCCTCGTTCTTGATGCTTCTGGCAAGACCATCCTGCCCGGTCTTATAGATTCTCATACACACCCGGGCATGATCGGATTTCTTGGCGAAGATGATGAAGAGGCACCGGTTCCAAAAACAAGTCATGGAGACATCCTTGCTTGGCTCGATAACTATGTAACATGGCATTCTGGCCCAGTTATCCAAGCAGGCGAATGGCCTACCATACTCTACGGTGTTGAAGGGCCGCACAAGTCGGAGCTGGATAAAATTGTAAAGTGGCGCGCTGTGATGCTGTTCGATGATTCTGGTCACAGTCAGTGGTTGAATTCATCTGCACTCAAGCTTCTCGGCATCGACAAAGAGACGCCTGATCCCGCGCCTGGACTTTCCTATTTTGTGAGGGACAAGAACGGTGAGGCCACAGGCTGGGTAAAGGAATTTGCTCTTGTACCCTACATCGGAGATGCCCTGCTTCCTGATCGCAAGGATATAAAGAGGCGCATGTCGGAGTTCCTGGATTTCCTTTCTTCCAAAGGTGTAACGACCCTGTTTGATGCGGGCAATCTGCTCTTTCACGAAGAAATCTATGAAATTGTTGCCGAACTGGAAAAGGAAGGCCGGCTGCCGCTTCGATACTTTGGCAGCATCCACATTGTGCTTCCGTCACAGATAGAGAGTGCCATCGCAGAACTCAAAGACCTTCGAGCAGATTATGAAAGTGATCTTATTAAATTCGAGACCATCAAGATCCATTTTGACGGTGTGCAGGAGATCCGCACCGCCGCAATGCTGGATCCCTATATTGGCAAGAACGCCGGCCGAGGCAGAACTCTTTTTACCGAAGATGAGTTGACACTTTTTGTCCTTGAACTTCATCGAGAGCAGATTGATCTACATCTCCATACAGTTGGTGATCGGGCCATTCGCATTGCATTGAATGCCGCCCAAAGAGCACAAGTGGAGGTTGATGGACCACTTGATTGCCTCATCTCTCTTTCACACTTAGAGATCTTGAGTGAAGCGGATGCCGCTCGTTTTGCAGAACTCGGCATTGTTGCGAACTTCACACCGCATTGGAGCGGAGGATACTTTCAGGGTGCGCATCTGACCTCCGGGCCGCCTCGATCCGAGAACATGTACAGAGCCATGCCAATCTTTAAGTCAGGCGGCGTTGTTAGCTTCTCCAGCGACACGACAACCTACACTGAAATGATTCGTGCCAATCCCTTTTACGGGATGCAAGTGGGACATAACCGGCAAGAGGTGGATGGTGGCAATGGTGCCGTCATCTTGCCGCCCAAAAAGGAAAGGCTGGATTTGGATCAACTAGTTCAGGGCTATACGATCGGCGGAGCGACCCAGCTAGGCCAAGAGGGTGATTTAGGGTCAATTGAGGTTGATAAACTCGCCGATTTTCTGACATTGAAGGAAGACCTTTTCTCTGTTGATCGGTACGAAATCCACACTCTTGAGCCTGATCTTGTCGTTGTAAATGGAAGGGTTATGCACGGTGAATTTGGATTCTCCGAAGAGTGAGGCTCTAGCACAGGCGATGTCTATTTTGGGTGCGGAAGAGTGTAATGGGTGACTAACTCTCGAATTGGTACCGTGTCCGCTACCAAGAAAAGCTGACACCCTGATCATCACGGGTGGAAGGTACAAATAGGAGAGTTTTCGGCCAACAAGAGGCAAGATGGGCACCTCGAACCAAAGCCTTAATCCTCGTAAGACCTTGCAGCACAAGCGCAGCGTCAAGTGCTGCTGGAGCTGCCTCGTTATTGCCGAGAAACTGACTTGCACCACCCAGCGATTGAACTAGCGACTGACTTGATTGCCAGGCACTGTCTGATCCCGCTGCCTTAGTGGTAAACTCGTTGATAGTCGACGTCAGAGTAACAACTCACATAGAACTTTTGTTCTGATATCTATATCCGATCCCAGATATTCTTGGCCACACAATAGTTCTAAGGAGAAATGTATGCATTCAAGACTTCAAACTTCTGGACACTTGATACTGTTCCTGCTCTGGTCTGCTTGTTTGCTACCCGCCATCGTAAGTGCAGCGGGGTTTGAGGGCAAAGTGGTTACTGATGTGGACACGCCTATCGTCGGTGCAATGGTCACATTTCGTTTTGGTTCACCCTTCCAGGAACGTACTGTTTTTACAGCAGAAGATGGTCGCTACCAGGTCGCCGGGTTACCGCCAGGTGTCGATCACACCATTAGAGTCAGGCGTATCGGCTGGCACGATATTCGAAGTAGTGAGTCGACCAGCGATCTTAGCAGCAAGCAGTTGGATTTCACCATGGAGAGGCAGACCGATCCTGCTAAAGTAGCAGCGCAATTACCTGCCAACCACTGGTATGCACTGGTACTGGAGAGGCTGACCAATGAGAGTGAACGTGAGCAACTGGTTCGCCAATGCACCTATTGCCATCAACAGGGTAGTGAAGCTACCAGGATTCAGAGGCCGCTTGAAGAATGGCATAAGGTCCTGGCACTCATGGCGCGTATGGGTGGTGGATTGGACATGGAATTCAGGGACAAGATAGTTGAATTGTTTAACTCAGCCTACGATCACAAGACAGCGGTCCCGCGATTGACCAAAGGGTTCGATCAACCGGGTTTTGCACCCCCACCGAGTGAAGAAGCCAGGCGCGCGATTATAGATGAGTACCAGTTGGGTGGTCGCTCCTCGATGCAGCATGACATGATTATTCACCCAGATGGTCATGCTTATTCCGTCGATATGACCACCGACACCTTGTTTAGACTAGACCCATCGAAACCTGACGGCGGGCGTGAGTCTTTTCCGATTCCACCTGGGAATCAACCCTTGGGTGGGTCTTTGGCAAGTGGCGCCTTGCCACCGAACACGGACATGCGGCTTGGCCCCCATTCATTGCAAGCCGGGCCAGATGGTGATGTATGGATCACTCTGGCGGTCGGAAACAAGCTGGCCAGATTCGATACTGTAGAGGAGAGTTTCGTCACCGAAGATTTACCTGGCGGTGTTTACCCGCATACACTACGTCTGGATGAGCGGGGCCGTATCTGGTACACCATCGCTGTCTCGAATCATGTTGGCGTGTATGACCCCAAAACTGGTCAGCACGATGTAATCCGTGTACCCGCAAGAAATTTTGCTGAGGAAGTTACGGTGCGCATGATCCCAATTGTACTATGGCTAGGCCAGTGGTTTGACATTATGGAACTCGGTTCAGCCGGTGAAGATTCTAGCCTGCCCATCCCCTATGGTATCGATATCGCACCTGATGGCGGTATCTGGTTTAGTCAGCTCAATGCTCATCGGATAGGACATATAGACCCGGATACATTCGAAATACGAATGATTGATACACCTTTTAGTGCTCCAAGGCGGATGCGCTTTGACTCAAAAGGCAAGCTGTGGATCCCTGGTTTCTCCTCCAGTCTAATTTCCAAATTTGATACAGATACCAGTGAGTTTGAGCATATTGAGCTACCAGCGGAACTGCTTGGTGCCGAGACACCCTACGCGCTCAACGTGGATCTTGCGACGGATGATGTCTGGATTTGTGGGACCAATAGCGACACCTTGATTCGCTATCAGCAGGGCTCGGGAAAGTTCACCATATACCCACTGCCAACCCAGGTAACCTACACTCGTGACATAGATTTCTCCAGGGATGGCGGCATCTGGACTTCGAATTCCAATACCCCTGCATGGCAAATCGAAACAGGGATCCCACGACTTATTCGCCTGGATGTTGATGGCGTGATTGCTCTGCCACAGGTAAGTTCACATCCCTAGATAAAATGGTTTAGTTCCAGCAGTTCAACTTCTGCTAGCTGATAGAGAATAGAATTCTGACAGCTTCGGAGTAGAAAGCAGTACCATGATTAAGCTTGAAGTTAATAGGGATATAAACTTTTCCTATCT
Organism: Gammaproteobacteria bacterium; assembly: GCA_002725995.1. Taxonomy (GTDB): domain Bacteria; phylum Pseudomonadota; class Gammaproteobacteria; order Pseudomonadales; family Azotimanducaceae. Next base: position 3,327 of record PBRQ01000074.1, on the reverse strand, counting down.
CACAGACTGCGCGACAAATGCTATTTCTTGAACTGATTTCAATAGTGAACGCCTCACTTTGTTGTAGGGTTCGTGTTGGTGTGTGTCTGTTTTCAAAATATTACCAGTCCTCAACTGTCGTGAGTTCATGGTATCGTTGTAACTGATCTGGGAGGAACAGGAGCTCTGGTGGAAATGGCGTGGAAACAGAATGCTTTTCCTCTAAAACTGCTGCTCGTTGTCATTGTTACCTTGCTCGCGGGATGCGAGAAGGATCTGAACATTCCGCCAGGAACAGTCGCAGGTTGGCCTGTGTATGGAGCAACCCCTGGGGGGACACACTTTTCGAGGGCCAACCAGATTACCACTGACAATGTCCAGTTTCTGGAAAAGGCATGGGTACATAATTCCGGGGACATGCGCGAACAAGACCCGGAAGCCGGAATTTTTACATCCACTGCTTTTGAAGCCACGCCGATTCTGATTGACGATACCCTCTACTATTGTTCACCTTTTAACAATGTATTCGCCGTACAGGCTGAAACAGGGGCGGAAAAGTGGCGATTCGATGCGGGCGTCAATCACGAGGACTACATACTGCCGATGTGTAGAGGAGTAAGCAGTTGGCGATCAGGTGAAACTGGGTATTGTGAACACCGGATTATTGGGGGGACACTCGATGCGAGGTTGATCGCGCTGGATGCAGAAACGGGCCAGCCCTGTCAGGATTTCGGCGAGAAAGGTGAGGTCGATTTGACAGTGGGGCTGTCGGAACATCCCCCTCGCGAATACTCCGTTACCTCACCACCGGCTATATTGGGCGATCTCATTATTACAGGGTCCCTTGTGCTCGATAATCAGCGGGTTGGTGAACCAAGCGGCGTGGTTCGCGCTTATGAAGCGAGGACAGGCGAATTGCGTTGGGCATGGAATCCGGTACCACCGCAGAGGCAACAAACAAACGACGATGGTACCTTCTTAAGCAGTACCACCAACGTCTGGTCAATCATAGCAGTCGATCACGCTCGCAACCTCGTGTTTGTACCGACCGGGAATATGTCACCAGACTTTTATGGTGGACACAGGGATGGCCTCGATGCCTATTCAAGTTCGGTTGTCGCCCTTAATGGTGACACTGGTGAACTGGTGTGGAACTACCAATTCGTGCATCACGATGTCTGGGATTACGACACACCCGCCCAGCCAACTTTGATCGAACTGGATATTGATGGTGAGTCAGTACCAGCGCTGGTCCAGGTCACCAAGATGGGCCTAACATTTATACTGAACCGCGAAACAGGCGAACCTTTATATCCAGTTGAGGAGAGGCCGGTCCCGCAGAACTCTGTTCCTGGTGAATACCTGTCACCCACCCAACCGTTTCCAACGCACGTTCCCCCACTGGACAGGCATACCCTCAGTGGTGATGATGCCTGGGGTCTGACATTCTGGGATGAAGGGAAGTGCAAGGAAATAATCGACAGCTATCGCAACGAGGGAATCTATACGCCGCCGAGTTTCGAAGGTTCCATCTTTACGCCGTCGAATGGTGGAGGTAACAACTGGGGGTCTCCTGCTATAGACCCCGACAGCAAACTGATGGTGGTTCTTACTATGCATATGCCGAGTGTGCTGTCGCTCATCCCAAGAGAGCAACAGGCATGTAATGATGTGGCATCTCTAGGATCGGGTGGACCGCACCTTGGGACACCCTATTGCGCAAAAGTCATGCCTATCCTGTCTCCCTGGTCAATTCCCTGCACTAAACCGCCATGGGGTACTGTTGATGCGGTAGACCTTGCAGCAGGTGAAATCAAGTGGCGGGTGCCATTGGGTTCTCTAGTGGGTATTGACGGCCTGCCTGGTATCGGCGGACCCATGATTACCGCATCGGGGCTGGTATTCGTTGCCGGATCTATAGACCCCTACCTTAGGGCACTGGATGCTTCCAGCGGAGAAGTTCTCTGGGAGATGAAGTTACCCACGACAGCGAATTCGGTTCCTATGACTTACCAGCTAAAACCTGATGGAAAGCAATTTGTCGTCGTTGCCGCCGGTGGGCACTGGGGAGGTTTCAGTGATCCCGCCGATCACCTGATGGCGTTTGCGTTACCGGATCCTGCAGGTCTCTAGCTACTCGCTGCAAAAATTAAAAGCTATGGGCTCGAAAGCTAGTTCAACATATGACTTACCCAAAAGTTCATCTTGTTGAAACTGGTGGTGCTAGTACGGGAATATTCAGGATTTAGGCAATCACCCAAATGGGTCGTAAGAGATCAGTTAGGACCGGTGCCCATACCCATCCAGAATAGGAAAGAACCAAGCGGGAAGCTGGTCTGGACGATGAACCTATTGCCAGGCTGGACTTTCCACCGCTGCCTCTTTAACTGGAGATGGCGCCGGTCTGGAGGGTGCTGCGGAAGTATTTGCTGTGAAAAACAGGCTTCACGGCCTCTGTGCTTACGGCCAGGAGCTGACATTCTATCGTAACGCGATATGAGGGTGCCAGAATGTACTAAGAGGAATAACAGAAGCATAAAGAGACCTGGGTATAGGCAGGACAAAGGCCCTTTTCCAATCAAAGTCAACTTGCATCACGGTTAACTGAAAATCCCGTATCGGACAGTGTTTACGCCTCTCGAACAAGATCGTTCTTTAGGGGTGCCTGCTCATCACAGTCCATGTCAGAAGGGCAGGTCTTAATACTCAGAACAGTGATAGTGCCTATCAGCAAGAACACCCCTGTGAAGATTCGCAAATAGAGATTATCCAATGCGAAAAAAATTGAACCTGCTCCTGCTATAGCCATCATAACGAGAGCAACAATTTTGGTTTTCAAGCTGATACATTGACCCTCTTCCCAATTTTTGAGTATGGGTCCGAACAAGTCGCTTTTGAGCAACCATTGATGCCATTTTTCTGATGATCTTGCGAAGAACCATCCTGAGAGTAATAGAAATGGGGTGGCAGGGAGAATCGGTAGCAAAACCCCAAGAAAGGCTAAACCAAGAAACAGAAATCCCAGAGGTTTGTAAAGACCTGTTTTTAGCTTCATAAGTTTATTGTGTCAGCTGGATTACAGAGACAATATCTGTCTTCCAGGAGGTTTGTGGATTCTTGTATTCAAGCTATCCAGTCGGAGCAATCAAGTTATTCTAACGAACCCCTTCCCAGGCAGGACGGATCCTGGTATCAGGATCATCTTGTACTGCAGAAGTGTCATCGAATACCGTATTAGGAGTATAGGCAGGACAAAGGCCCTTTTCCAATCAAAGTCAACTTACATCACGGTCAATTGAAAATCCTTTATCGGACACTGAAGAAATTAGAAGGGAGATTACACCGCTT
>PBRQ01000073.1 GCA_002725995.1 Gammaproteobacteria bacterium | reverse complement strand
TCGATTCTTATAGATTTCAGCTGGAAGGATCATTTATCCGGTAGTCTATCTGCTTGATTGTCGTTTTATGCAATTATCATCATTTTGTCTCGTATAACAAGCATTTTTACCCCGGTATGTCGATATTATAATGGGTTATATGCATATTGCGTCATTCTATTCCTGATTTCCAACATATCAATACAGAGGTGGGATCTTTCGACTGCGGCGCTCTGCGTCTCCGCTCAAGATGACAACCTGATCATCGTTTCGAGTGGAACCTATAGTGACAACCTAATCAGTGACAACCTAATTGTCATTTCGACGGGAGCCCAAAGGGCGGAGTGGAGAAATCTAAAGCAAGACCTTTCAACCCAGACGCTCCACACCTCCGCTCAAGACGACGCACTGAAGTTGTGCAGTCACGATTTGTTGTATTGATTCTATCGAGCGTTAAGTGCAGCCTTGATGAACCAACAACTATGTTTCTGGGTTCAGCTAGGAGATATTTAGGATGAAGCTCGATTTTGCGAAGTTCCTACTATTGCTCATCCTTATATTCCCTCCTCTCTCAAACGCAGCAGTTGAGTTCACCAATCCAGGCCCTGGGCCCGGCTGATCTGGAGACACTGTTTTCAACCGAACCCTGGTCGGGACCTGCAATGTTGAAAGTGACAGGCACCGCGAGTTACGACCTGACGACCAAGTTAAGGAGTCCGAGTGGTCTCGCGTCAAACACCAATTGTGTGCGGTAGGGTACTATTCATAACGTGGAAGATCCGACTTCTGCCAACAAAACTTTTGTACGCTTCATCAACCAAGGTACCACAGCCATCGGGAGTACCAGTAGCACCTTGCATGATGCCGATGGTGCATGTTATCAGGTCTTGCTGCAAAGTAAGCGGTGTGGCTCAACCGAGACCAGTTAAGTACCTTGTTTGGAGTCAGTTGGACCGACGAAGCAAGCCTGGTGGTATCAGCGGCTTCTGACGATGATTTACGACTGCTCAACCTGAACTTTGTTAATGATGAAACTTTCTTCAATTTCTCGTGTTATGAAACAGCCAGCTCACGGTAACAAAGAAAGTGCTAACTGGAACCCAGGCAATCATTTCATTTGCACGGAGCGCCTATCCTGCCTTTCCTGAGGGAGCGAACCGGGGAGCGCACGACCGAATCGAAGGAAGTAAGGCCTGGGGATCTCGAAGAATCTTGTTTTTGAGATCCCAGCCCGTGTTTAGATTTCTCCACTACGGTCGAAATAACAGGCCAGGTTTCTCCGTTATGGTCGATGTGGGATAGATCTCTCCACTGCGGTCTGGGGTTCCCTCGGATGCGATCGGGACAGGCGAAATGACGACCCGCGGTCATCTCGACCGGAGGTCACGCAGTGACCGAAGTGGAGAGATCTGACCTGCCACTCGAAAAATAAGGCTCCTCGTCTTCGATCGAGGTAACGCCGCGCTCAAAGCCAAAGCCTTTCCACCAGTCACCGACCATAACTGTCTTCAAAGCGAATAATATCGTCTTCACCCAGATAATCCCCTGACTGAACTTCGATGATCTCCAATGGAGCCTTGCCAGAATTTTCAAGCCGATGCTTCGCTCCCAGGGGAATAAATGTCGATTCATTTTCGCCAAGATCAAACACTTCATCATCTCGTGTCACCGTTGCGACTCCGCTCACGACTACCCAGTGTTCCGCACGATGCTGATGCTGTTGCAAAGAAAGTCTCGCACCCGGGCTGACGCATATGCGCTTTACCTGAAAACGCTCACCCGAGTCCAGGGACTCATAGTAGCCCCAGGGCCTATGCACCTTGCGGTGGGTAACCCGCTCTTCTCTGCCGCTTGATTTCAACCTGGTAACAATATTCTTAACGTTTTGTGAATGGCTCTTAGCCACTATCATCACGGCATCAGCCGTTTCTACGACAACGACATTGTCGAGACCGACCACACTCACCAGTTTGTGCTCGGCCCTGATGTAACTTTCATGAACATCGTCGATGATGACATCACCAAGCAAGGTGTTTTGATCACTGTCCTTTTCGGATACTTGCCAAAGCGCATCCCAGGAACCAATGTCACTCCACCCTGCATCAAGCGGTACCATGGCAGCTGATTCCGCACCCTCCATCACGGCGTAGTCGATTGAATCGGACGGGCACTCGGTGAACGCCTTGGTACCAGGACGGGTAAAATCAGCATCGGTTGTTTTTTGGGAAAAAGCCTCGCGAACCAAACGGTCTATCCCAGGACACTGACGTGTCAATTCCACCAGATAGCGAGAAGCCTTGAAAACGAACATACCACTGTTCCAGTAGTAGTCCCCAGACCTGAGGTACTTCTCGGCGGTAGCAAGATCTGGCTTCTCAACAAATTCGTCGACCATCCAACCACTTTTTGCCTCTGCACCGGCTTTGATATAGCCATAACCCGTTTCCGGGCCGGTTGGTTTCACACCAAAAGTAACCAGCTGTTCTCCCTGGGCAAGCTCAATTGCAGCACCGAGGGCCGTCTCGAACGCCTCCCTGCCAGGAATTACATGATCCGACGGTAATACGACCAGGATAGAGTTCTCGCCACTTTCTTCGGCCTGCAGCGCAGCCAGGGCAACGGCAGGCGCAGTATTCCGCCCAACCGGCTCAAGCACAATCGTCTCTGCTTCTATGGACGCATCTCGCAATTGCTCCGCAATAAGGAATCGGTGATTCTCATTGCAAACCAGGACCGGCGGGCGTACGCCTTCGATGTTCTGGACTCTTTTCGCGGTATTTTGCAGCAACGAACTATCACCTACCAAAGACAGGAGCTGTTTGGGAAAATGTTCGCGTGATAAGGGCCACAGCCTGGAGCCGGCTCCGCCGCAGAGAATGACAGGGACTATTAGCAACATCTCACCTCGTTTGAATCTGGCCCGCATTATAGAATAATGCAGCTTGTATGTGACAGCTGAGCTGACAGATCAGGGGACTGGTTATCTTTCTGGAAAAGTTATTCAAGGTGGCAAATGTAACGCTGGGCGCCATGCTGGCACTAAGCATCGTCACCTATTACCTGGCGGCAAATGGAAAGATCAACAATTTCCCAACTTATTTTGCAGCTATTGCCTTCATTCCCTTCATCATCATCCGACCAGGCTATCTCCTTTCACTCGGTCGCCCCATCATTCCGCTGATCGCAGTTTTTCTTTTTTACCTCGTTCTGTCGTCAAGCTGGTCTGACAACGCTAGTCCGCCTCTGGTTGCCAAATATTTCGGCTACGCCTTTCTGCTCATGGCCTTCGTGGTGGGCATCGGAGTGATCAGCAACCAGTATCCAGACTTTCTGAAATGGCTGATGGTGTTGACGGTTCTATCGGCAACCATCTCATGCTGTTACTCGATCTTCCTGTACTTTTCCCTGCCCGATTACCACCCACTCATCGAGGAACGACTCTACGCCCTGGGCCGCCTTCGAAACCCCGTCATCGGCGCTCTCTCCTATGGTGTTGCAGCAACCATCTGTACAAACCTGGCACTTGTACACAAAAGCTGGATGCGTTTCTTGTGGTCAGTCTGCCTTGTGATATTACTGCTGGGCATATTGTTTACAGAAACACGTAGTGTCTGGGTCGGTCTAATTATCTCAATCCCTGCATGTGTGATTCTGCAAAGAGAAGTAACACATCGAGAAAAATGCTTGATGCTCGGCACTTTTTTTTTAGTTCTGTTCGTCACGGTAATCACAACCTGGCTGATGGGTTATTGGGATGAGGTACTTCATCGGGCTTTGAGTTTCAGACCAGAGATCTGGATGAAGGTAATGCAGGATACAGCCCAGGAAAACCTATTTTTTGGTAAAGGCATTGCAAGCAGCAGCAGGCTTCTAATTGGTGACATCTCTCACCACCACCCGCACAGCATTTATTTTTCGACTTTCTACTATGGTGGCCTGGCAGGAGTTCTGTTACTGGTTTCTCTAATTACGGTCTGCTTCAAGGAGGTTATGAAGCAGGACTTCACACCCTTAGTAGTTCTTGCCTTGAGCACACTACTGTACGCCAGCATCACCCTGATGATTGATGGCAACAGACTGCTGGAGAAAATTGATTTTCACTGGCTCGTATTCTGGTTGCCAGTGGCCTTGTGCCTAGTGGCAACTGGCAAGGAGAGCTCTGATATTAACCTGTAGGGACAGGTAAACCAGTATGAGTGGTGCGAGCTCGTTTAGGCTGGAGCTCAAAGAGTAAAATCGAAAAATCAAACTTATTATTTCGGCGGGAACGGAGAAATCTGGTTGGCTTAGTTAAAAAGCGAGATCCTTCGGCTTCGCTCAGGATGACATGCTAATAGTCATTTCGACTAGAAGCCACATAGTGGCTGGAACGGAGAAATCTAGTTTGCTTAGTGGAAAAGCGAAACCCTTCGACAGCGCTCAGGGGATGCAAAACCGAGAGGCTGTGTTTATCCAAGCAACTGCTCGTATTCCGCCATGTAACTCTCGGCCATCTGCTTACTGGTAAAGACTGCTTCAAAACGGACTCTTGCATTCTTACCCAGCCTCTCCGCTTCTTCAGGATCCGCCGCCAATTTGTTGATGGCTTCGGCTAGTAGCTGTTCATTGTCGGGAGGTACAACGATGCCAGTCTCTGAATCTATATTGACAAAACTCGTCCCAGATTCCACCTCGGCCGAGATCAGAGGCTTTCCTTTCATAGCGGCTTCAAGGAGACAAACTCCAAAGGCCTCCGATCTCATGTTGCATGGCAAGACCAGGGCACGACACAGCTCAAGCAGAGCCATCTTCTGAGAATCTGGCAGGTAGCCGGCAAAGTGTACGTTGGCCAAACCCAGCCTAGTTACTTTTTGTTTCAGTTCTTTCTCGAGCGGCCCTTCACCAACAATCACTATCTTTTGCTGGGTAAGTTGAGCCGCGTCCAGCAGCGTGTGCAAACCTTTGTAGTAGCGCAGCAATCCCACAAACAGGAAAAACCCCTCTCCATACTGTTGGCGGAGCTGTTGCAGCTCAGTTTCGACAACACTGGGGTAGGATTCACTGTTCAGGCCAATGGGGATGACGCCACAGGGTTTCCCAAGCGTTTCAAGGACCTTACTGCTGGCAAGATAGTTCGGGGATGTGCAGACAATTCTGGAGGCACTTTTCAGGAAGCGCCTCATCAACGGTGAATAGAGGGTCAGAAGTTTTTGCTGCCGTATAACATCAGAATGATAGGTTACCAGCATAGGTTTCCTTACACTTGCCAAAAAATGTAACGCATCAGCAAATGGCCAGGGGAAATGGTAGTGAACTATGTCGGCCCAATCAACGCAGCGCCTGAACTCGGTAACTCCAGTAATACAAAACCCACAGGAAGCAATTTCGAAATTGAGTTTAACCCGATGAACATCACCCTCCGGATGATTTAGAACCGCCGGTCGTGGTTCCGTACTAGGCGTAAATATCCTGTTGCTGACACCAAGCGCAGAAGTACCGAGGGATATTTGCCTAACAACCTCCTGAACACCACCCTGGGTATCCGGAAAGTAAGTTCGATAAACGTGCAGAACTTTCAATTTAATTCACCGCTGGCGTCCATCTGCTCCATGGCAAATTCTTCTTCCGGCGAGAAGACCAGCGTTTTTCTTCCATATAGAAGAAAATAAATCAGTCCCAGTACAAACCAGATGACAACACCAATCAGGCCCTGACGGAAATCAGGATTATGAAATAACAATATCAAGGTTACCATCGCTATGACGAGTGCTAACGTGGCTCCAGTACTGCCCAGTGGACTGACGAATGGGCGAGAGATATTCTGGAATCGTTTCTTCAATATCAGGTAAGCAATCATCTGCATCATGTAAGCTATCACGGCACCGAAGACCGCCATATTGAGAATAACACCCCCGAAGGTACCCGAGCCATTAGGATCAACAAGAAAGAGGACCATTAGTACTATGAAACCTATCGCAGAGCCAGTGATCAACGCCGTATGTGGGGTTTTCCGCTCGCCGAGGGTAAGAGATAGAAAATGGGGGAAATAGCCGGCACGACTCAGCGAATAAATATTTCGACCAAATGCAAAGATAATGGCATGAAAACTGGCAACAAGACCCGCTACTGCTACCAGCCCGAGTATTTTCGCATTACTCATGCCAACGGTTAACCTAAGTCCGTCTAGTAAAGGCTCTTCTGTTTGGGAGCCAAAAAAGGCTGCACCACCACCAATGCCCATATTCAAAAACGTGACCAACACAGCAGTCACCATGAGTGTCAGGAGTCCCCAAAGAATACCGCGTGGCATATTGCGCGAAATGTCCATGGATTCTTCCGCGGTGAGAGGCAGCTGTTCAATCGCCAGATAAAGCCATATTGCGAAAGGCAAGGCTGCACCCACACCCATCCAGCCTCTTGGAAAATACTTGCTTTCGCCAGGATCAGGTTCGATATTCCAGAGTAAATCCCAATCAAACAGTGGGATCGCCGAAACAAAAAATACTGTCAGGATAAAGAGCGCAAGCATAGTGATGATCACCACAAACTTGAGTGATTCCTCCAGACCGTAGATATTGATACTGACAAAAACAACATAGAGGCCAAGCCACCACAAAGGTTGAACACTATCGGGGGTGGCAAAGATATTTTGCAGGTAACCAGCGGCAAAGTAGCAAACAACCGCCGTCGTAATCACGTACTCCATGTTCTCGGCCAAACCTGAGATGTAACCACCCCAGGGACCCATTGCGGTCCTGCCGAAAGAGTAGGCGCCTCCTGTATGCGGTAAAGCGGTGGACATTTCAGCAATGGAATAACAAAGACAAATATACATCACTGTGATGACCGCAAGCGCAACGAGAAAACCACCGAAGCCTGCAAGTCCGACGCCAAGATTCCAGCCGGAAAAATCTCCTGAGATTACCGCCCCAACACCAAGTGCCCATAAGGACCAAGCACCCGCATATTTTCTTAACCCCCGCCGGGCGAAATACTCATCACCAGCGTTACGGTATTCGACACCCCCTAAAACTTTGTTTTTATTGCTCATGGATTTTCACTGGTTGGCATCACAATACTGGTCGGGACGGCAGGATTTGAACCTACGACCACCACACCCCCAGTGTGGTGCGCTACCAGACTGCGCTACGCCCCGAAATATGGC
>PBRQ01000072.1 GCA_002725995.1 Gammaproteobacteria bacterium | reverse complement strand
GGCAAATTCGCCCCGGGTCAAGCTAACCTAAACTTTGCCTAAAAGGCGGATTTAAGCAGCTAGTGCGTAGTTTTCGTCATTGGCAACTATAAAAGTTGCAGCAATTTATTTACGAGAGTTACTACCCTCTCGGCATGCACCTCAGGGTTCGCAACCAGCGTCGAAGCCAGGTCACCCCCAGATAAAGGTGTATTTTAGCGCTTTTTTGAAATGTATGCTCTCCATGAAGTTGTTCTAATGTGACATCGCTTAACGATTATAGTCTTTCATCAGGCGTTGCTTGTCCCTATTCCACTCACGATCCTTGATTGTGGCCCGCTTGTCATGGTCCTTTTTGCCCGTTGCCAGGGCAATTTCACATTTCACCCTGTTGGCTTTCCAGTAAATTGCCATTGGGATGCAGGTCTGTCCTTTTTGCTGCGTCGCCCCGATCAGCCTCGATATTTCCTTTTTGTGCAACAACAGTTTTCGGGTTCGTTGCGGGTCGGCTACGACATGGGTGGAAGTTGTATTCAGTGGAGTGATATTGCTGCCAAGGAGAAATGCTTCACCACCTTTTAAAAGCACATAAGTGTCCGTGAGCTGGGCCTTGCCCGCTCTCAATGATTTTACTTCCCAACCTTTAAGCGCCAGGCCTGCTTCGAAACGTTCATGCAACAGGTATTCGAATCTCGCTTTCTTGTTCAGTGCGATGGTGCCGGGGTTGGCTTTCCTCTTTTTAGCCATAGTTTCTCCCTTGGGGGCGGCATTATAGGGCATGAATCGGTTGAGGCAACGGGTCAAATCCTCGAGAATGGGCAATCAAATAAATGTGAACAGGTAGATTTATGGCAGTATCTGAGTCCGTTCATGGCATGTGGTCATCTCGGCTGATGTTTACCCTGGCTGCGGCTGGTTCAGCAGTTGGTCTGGGAAATATCTGGCGGTTCCCATACCTGGCCGGAGAAAATGGTGGTGGCATTTTCGTTCTTGTTTATCTTGGCTGTATTTTTATGATTGGAATCCCGATCATGTCAGCAGAAATTCTCCTGGGACGTGCCGGGCGTCAAAGCCCCATCAACACAATGCGCGAGTTGACGGTTGTGTCAGGGGCTAACCCATTTTGGCAAATCATCGGCTGGATGGGAGCCATAGCGGGCTTCATGATCCTGTCCTATTACGCCGTGATTGCTGGTTGGGCAATCTCCTATATTTTCCAGATGGGATCAGGCACATTTACAGGAGCGGATGCAGAATTTGCAAACAGCGCCTTTACTTCCTTTACCGGTAACGTCTGGTCAGTCGTTGGCTGGCATGCGCTGTTCATGGTGATGACGATTGTCATTACCGCTCGTGGTGTCGGTAAGGGATTGGAGCTGGCAGTCAAATATCTGATGCCGGCTCTGTTTGTATTGCTGGTTGTACTTGTCATTTACGCTGCAACTACTTCTGGTCATTTCATGGAAGGCGTAAATTTCCTTTTCTCCCTAAACGCTGAAAAATTTAGTTGGGGTGCAGTGCTAACCGCGATGGGCCAGGCTTTCTTTACCCTTAGCCTCGGCATGGGTGCGATAATGGCATACGGTGCCTACATGCGGAAGGAGGCCTCCATACTGGGTACGGCAACTACGATTGCTTTGCTGGATACCGGTGTGGCCCTGATGTCAGGTCTGGTCATTTTCCCCCTGGTGTTTGCTAACGGGTTGGAGAGTTCAGCCGGACCAGGGTTGATGTTTATTACCTTGCCCCTTGCTTTTGGCCAAATGGAGGGCGGCGCGGTCTTTGGCATGATCTTTTTTCTGCTGGTAACGTTTGCTGCTATTACATCTTCAATTTCACTGGTAGAGCCCGCTGTAGCCTGGGTTGTTGAAAAGGCTAAAATATCCAGGATCCAGGGTGCGATAGCTGTGGGTGGTCTTGCCTGGCTCGTTGGGCTTGGTAGTGCATTCTCTACCAATATCTGGGCTGATGTGACGATAGTTGGCAGCATGAACTTTTTCGACACCATGGACTACGTTTCAAACAATATCATGTTGCCCGTCGGGGGCGTTCTTATCGCCCTATTTGCAGGCTGGCTTCTTGACAAGAAAGTTATGGAGGATCAAATGCCAGACAGAACAGCTCTGTTCAGCCTATGGCGATTTCTGATTAGATTCGTAGCACCAGCAGCCGTATCCCTGGTGTTTGTCATGACCTTCATTTAATGCAGGAAGTTGTTCGATCGGCGCTGATGCCGTATTCAGCCACTCAGATGTTTGATGTGGTAAACGATGTCCTCGCTTACCCGAGCTTCTTACCCTGGTGTGTGGGCAGTGAAATTATTTCCGCCACCGATACAGAGTTCGTTGCCCGGCTGGATCTGGCAAGGGCTGGTATGCGGCAAAGTTTTTCTACCAGAAATGAACTGGATGTCCCCCACCATATGCATATCTCCCTCGTAGAGGGTCCATTTTCCATGCTGGAGGGGGATTGGCATTTTCATCAACTGGGCGATGATGGCTGCAAAGTAGAGATGAACATACGCTTTGATTTTAACAAACGTCTGATGAATGCCGCCCTTGGTAAAGTATTTAGCGCAGCAGTAGAAAGACTGGTGAGTGCGTTTTGTGAGCGGGCTGACGACCTGTACGCCAGATAACGCTGTAGCTGCTGGAACCATTAAGGTCCATATCAGTTGAAGATGCGGTTGGGTGGTGTGCGTACAAAAAGGTGAATCCTATATGCAGGAAATCAGTTTGCTTCAGTTTCCAGCAGGTCGGCCTTGTCTGATGGCAGGAAGTCACCTTCGAAATAGCTAAGCCGCTCCTCCCTGAAGTGAAGCGCGAGTTTTTGCTTTATCACATCACCGCCTGCGATGTGGAAGGTATGAATGTAATCCCATTGGTCACGGTCAAGGGAGTCATCAATCACAGGATTGCCGAGGACAAATCTAACCTGACTTTTAGTCATGCCTGGTTTGAGTTTGTCAATCATTGCCTGGGAGATGACATTGCCCTGTTGGATTGAGATCCGGTGCACACCCGGAAATCTGAAGGTCGAACAGCCTTGGACCAGTAAGATTGTAGAGAGTATAAGAACTGCTTTCATTGTATTGTTTATGGGAACTTCCCTTTCAAATGTTATGATTACTTTAAATAATTGATTGTAGCGGAATCTTCCTCGTCCCTGCACAAAAAGGTTTGGATCTCATGACGGCTGATACAAAGGAAATTAGAGATGCTGGGCTTAAGATCACGCTCCCAAGAATTAAGGTCCTCCAAATCCTGGAAAGCTCTCCCAAGCGTCATGTCAGTGCAGAAGACGTATACAAGCTGCTGATTGAAAGCGGAGAAGATATTGGCCTTGCGACCGTGTACCGCGTCCTGACTCAGTTTGAGCAAGCGGGCCTGGTGACTCGTCATCATTTTGATGGAGGAAACTCGGTCTTTGAAGTAAAACCAGATTCTCATCACGACCATATTGTATGCGTCAAGTGCGGGATTGTGGAAGAGTTCTCAGATGAAGGCATCGAATCCAGGCAGAAGACTATCGCCAAGAAACTTGGTTTTGAGCTCACCTTTCATGATCTGAACCTGTATGGCGTGTGCTCGGAGTGTAGATAGCGCCGCTATTTTTGAGCAGTGGCGAACATCTCATGGGCATGTGCGAGGGACTGATCCGTCATTTCGACACCACCCAACATCCTTGCGATCTCGTTTACTTTCTCAATTTCAGACAGGGCCACAACATCAATGGTTGTACCTGCTGGCTTGCTGTCTTTGTTGACCATAAGGTGCTGGTGTCCCTGGGCAGCGACCTGGGGCAGGTGGGTCACACAGATAATCTGCGCCTGTCTGGCAAGTTCTCGCAGTAGCGTACCTACGACCTCGGCAACGGCGCCTCCTACACCCACATCGACCTCGTCAAAAACGAGCGTGGGGACACTGGAAGTGTTGGCTGTGATGACTTGAATCGCGAGGCTGATTCGAGACAACTCTCCCCCTGACGCAATATCTCGCAGGGGACCGGGCTTCTGCCCTGGGTTGGCGCTAATGAGAAATTCGACCTCTTCGAGCCCACTGGCACTCTGATCTCCTGTTATTGGCTTTAAGGCTATCTGGAACTTTGCTCCTGCCATTCCTAATTCAGAGAGCTTTTTTGAAACCTGAATTTCCAGTGTTGCTGCAACCTTTCCCCTTTCACGGCTGAGATCTGCCGCCCGGACCTGGTAGTCCTTCTTGAGGGAAGCAAGCTCAATGGTGAGGAGGTCGATATCATCACCCGAGTGTTCTAAGGCTGCCAGTTCCTGGTTGATCTTCTTCTCCAGCCCAGGAATTTCATTGGCTTTGATACGGTGTTTTCTGGCGATGTCATAGATTTTTCCAAGGCGAGATTCAACCAGTTCGAGCTTTCGGGGATCCACTTCACAACTTTGAGCATAGTGCTCAAGGTCGCTCGTTGCTTCCTCAATTTGAATTCGACTGGATGAAAGCAGATCCAGAACCGGCTTGATCCTTTCATCGTTCAGATCAGATATCAGGTTCAGCGCCCTTGAAAGTGAGTACAGGAGACTGCCTTCTTCATCGGACGCAAAGAGCAGAATAGCCTGTTGGACCTGGTACAGCCTCGTTTCTGCATTCGCCAGCAGCTTCTGTTCACTTTCCAGCTCTTCACTTTCAGAAGCCTGAATAGAGAGCTCTGCCAGCTCCTGGGCCTGGTAGGAGAGCAGTTGCAATCTTGATGACTGTTCATCAATGTCATTGCTCAAATCGCACAACTTTTTTTCGCAGGCCTGACATTGATAGAACAGTTGCCTTAGTTCGCTTGCCTCCTTCGTCAGGTCACCGAATTCGTCAAGCAGGCGGCGCTGGGTCTCCCTCTTGAGTAGTGATTGGTGTTCGTGCTGTGAGTGAATATCAATCAGCAGGTTTCCCAAGATTTTCATGTCACCAATGGTTGTGGGAACACCGTTGATGAAGCCACGAGAGCGTCCGTCCCTGGTGATTACCCTGCGCAGGATGACTGAATATTCGTCGTCAATAAGATCCCTTTCGCGAAGCCAATCAACTGCCAATCCAGATTCCGCAATGCTGAAGGTGCTGTTGATTTCTGCCTTTTTTGCTTTTGCGGAGATAAGGTTACTGTCGGCTCGATCACCAAGTGTGAGGCCGAGGGCATCCAGCATTATTGATTTACCCGCACCGGTCTCCCCAGAGACGACGGTCATGGCAGAACCGAAGGAAAGATCAAGTGTCTGCACAAGGGTGAAGTTGGATATGGTCAGGTGCGTAAGCATCTATAAATCGGGTTACTATATGAGCGGTTATTAAACTCAACCTCGACTGGCGAAGCAACGTCCTTATTGTTTGTCTTCATGTGAGTCATCTCGGTTTGTTTCTTTCAGCTAAAAGTTTATATTGGAGGCCGCAACAAGGGGTTACTTGACAAAGATCGTGATGCAGCAGGGTGTTAGTGAAAAAGCTCAGCGGATGCTAAAAGCTCTGGTTGAGCAATATATTGCCGAAGGCCAGCCGGTTGCTTCGAAAACACTGGCTGATACCGCTGAATTGCCGGTAAGTCCCGCTACTGTCCGCAATATTATTGCGGATCTTGAAGAAAAAGGGTTTGTTCGCTCTCCTCATACATCGGCCGGCCGGGTGCCCACACCGCTTGGTTATCGTTTCTTTGTTGACAGCCTGATTCATGTAGAACCACTTGCGGACTATGACATGGAACAGTTGTATAGAGGCCTTGACCCCGATATGACGGCTCATGAACTGGTGGAGTCTGCCTCTGGCATCTTGTCTGAAGTGACTCGTATGGCAGGACTGGTCACAATTCCAAGACGTGAGCAGTTGATGCTGCGGCATGTAGAGTTTCTAGCGCTAAATGATAACCGTGTCCTGGTTATCATGGTACTGGATGATCATGAAGTACAAAATCGAGTTATCTACACGCGTGAATCATATACCGAGATTCAGCTGCGGGAAGCTTCGAACTTTATCAATCGCCAGTTTTGTGGGCAGCTGCTGAGCCATATAAGGTCAAAGCTCATTTCTTCCATGCAAACTGATCGTGAAAGCATGAACTCGCTGATGCAGACGACGCTTGAAGTTGCGGAGCAGGCGTTCAGCCCTGAAGACCAAAGTGCAAATGACAGTGGAGATTTCGTCATAGCCGGGCAGGAGAATTTGTTTGCCCTGGCCCAGGATCAAGCCCTCGAAGATATTCGTGAGTTGTTTAAGGCGTTTTCTCTGAAGGGGGATATCCTCCACTTGCTGGATCGTTGTATGGATACTGAAGGTGTGCAGCTTTTTATCGGTCAGGAATCCGGTTACGAGATGCTGGATGAGTGCAGCCTCGTGACCTCACCCTACCAGATTGAAGGTGAGCTTGTAGGTGTGTTAGGAGTTATTGGGCCCACCCGTATGGCCTACGAGAGGGTTATTCCTATCGTTGATGCAACCGCACGCCTGTTGAGTGCTGCCCTGGATTCGTCCAGGCGCTGATAGCTCCACCTATCTTCCCCCGTACTCGCGACAAGCCATGCATTCCGATAAGACTTGAATGCTGCATGCTAGTCCCCATATAGAGTAAACGCATTTTTAAGTCGTATCGGAGCGCTGATATATGTCTATACCGGGAGAAGAAACCGGCAAGGAAGAGTCATCTGTGGATGAAACTGGTACCCAGGATAAGGAAGCCCTTGAGGTTGAGCCTGACTTGGATGCAGAAAATGATACTGAGGATGAAGCTCTTGCCGAAGAGGCCTCAGCTGAGGAGCAACTGGAAGCGGCACTTTTGGAGGTTACGACATTTAGGGATGTTGCGCTTCGAGCGGAAGCAGAGATGCAGAATGTGCGGCGGCGTACGGAACGTGATATCGAGAATGCCCACAAATTTGGTATTGAACGGTTTCTACAAAAACTGCTGCCCGTTGTAGACAGCATTGAGAAAGCAGTTGAATCAACTGAGCAGGATGGCCGGGATGAAAAGGATCCGGTTGTAGAAGGTATCAGACTCTGCCACAAACTCCTGCTTGATGTGCTGGATAAGGAGCATATAGAACAGCTTGACCCCCTGGGCGAACCCTTTGACCCAAATGCACATGAGGCCATGTCCGTAGTCGAGAACCCTGATATGGAGCCAAATTCAGTGTTCGCCGTAGTTCAGAAAGGCTACAAATTGAACGAACGCCTGGTAAGGCCTGCCATGGTGATGGTGACCAAGGCTACGGCGTGACGGTTGCCCTAAACGGGTGCTAGGTGATGCTCCCGTGGACAGGTTTTCGACAGTCCTGGGCCGTAGCTTAAAGGGAAATTGGATGAAAATATTGCCGCTTCTCCCGAGAGATGAAAGGGGATGTTCGGCAGAGAACCTTGAAATTCACTCATCAAGGCCAATATAGAAGTCAGCAGATTAACAATATTGACCTGAACATAAGCCAAGACAGTAAAATTCAGGTGCAACAGAGGAGATGTAGGAATGGGTAAAATCATAGGTATCGACTTAGGGACGACTAACTCCTGTGTCGCGTTATTGGAGGGTGGTGACCCTAAGATCATTGAGAACTCTGAAGGTGATCGAACAACCCCATCCATCGTTGGCTATGCTGAAGATGATGAAATCCTTGTTGGTCAGGCAGCCAAAAGGCAGGCGGTTACGAACCCAACAAACACGGTATTTGCAGTAAAACGCCTTATTGGGCGTCAGTTTGATGATGGTGTGGTGCAACGAGATATCAAGATGGTGCCCTACACGATTGCGAAGGCAGACAATGGAGATGCCTGGGTTGAGGTTAAGGACGAGAAGATGGCGCCGCCGCAGATCTCCGCGCAGGTTCTTGCCAAGATGAAGAAAACTGCAGAGGACTACCTGGGTGAGGAAGTAACGGAGGCCGTTATTACTGTCCCAGCATACTTTAATGATTCCCAGCGCCAGGCAACCAAGGATTCGGGAAGAATTGCCGGGCTTGATGTTAAGCGAATCATCAATGAACCAACCGCAGCAGCGTTGGCTTATGGTATGGATAAGGCACAGGGTGATTCCACTATCGCAGTGTATGACCTGGGTGGTGGTACTTTCGATATTTCTATTATCGAGATTGCTGATGTGGATGGGGAAAAACAATTTGAGGTGTTGTCCACTAACGGCGACACTTTCCTTGGCGGAGAAGATTTTGACCTGCGTCTGATCGACTATCTGGCGGATGAATTCAAAAAAGAGCACGGCATGGACCTACATAATGATCCGCTGGCTCTGCAGCGCCTGAAGGAGGCTGCTGAGAAAGCAAAGATTGAATTATCCAGTAGCACGCAAACCGAGGTGAACCTGCCTTATATTACGGCTGATTCGAGCGGGCCAAAGCACCTAGTCATTAAGGTTACCCAGGCAAAGCTTGAATCGCTGGTCGAGGAGCTCGTAGAAAGTACGCTTGAGCCCTTGAGAACAGCATTGAGAGATGCTGATCTGGGTGTGTCAGACGTCGATGATATAATCCTGGTGGGTGGTCAGACCCGAATGCCTTTGGTACAGAAAAAGGTGAAGGAGTTTTTTGGCAAGGATCCCCGGAAAGATGTGAATGCTGATGAAGCCGTCGCGCTTGGTGCTTCGATTCAGGCTGCAGTACTTTCTGGAGATGTGAAGGATGTATTGCTGTTGGACGTTACCCCCTTGTCATTGGGCATCGAGACAATGGGCGGGGTGATGAGCACGTTAATAGAGAAAAATACAACGATTCCGACCAAGAAGGCCCAGGTGTTTTCTACCGCAGACGACAATCAGCCGGCCGTTACGATTCATGTATTGCAAGGCGAGCGGAAGCAAGCCGGACAAAACAAGTCACTGGGTCGGTTTGATTTGAGCGATATACCACCGGCACCCCGTGGCACGCCACAAATTGAAGTTAGTTTTGACCTGGATGCAAATGGCATACTCAATGTATCTGCCAAGGACAAGGTGACGGCGAAAGAGCAGTCCATAGTAATCAAAGCCTCAGGTGGCCTAGATGATGATGAGATTGCACAGATGGTAAGGGATGCAGAATCTCATGCCGAGGAAGATCGCAAATTTGAAGAACTGATTACTGCGAGGAATACCGCAGACGGTATGATTCATTCAACCAAGAAAATGTTGGAGGAAGCTGGTGATAAGGTGGACGAAGAAGAGAAAACCAGTATTGAATCTACCATTACTGATCTTGAGGAAGCTCTGAAAGGTGATAATAAGGATGATATCGAGGCGAAGATCCAGAAGCTGACAGAGACATCTTCTGAACTGGCGCAACGCATGTACGCAGAGCAGGCTCAGGCAGGAGAGACAGCTGACCCAGGCCCTGCCAGTGATGCTGTTGATTCAGATGCAGTCGACGCTGAGTTTGAGGAAGTTAAGGATGATAAGCAGGCATGACCATATAGGTCATGCTGCCCGTAGCCAGTGATCGTCGGGAGCTGAAGTAGCAAGGACCTAGAAGGTGCATTAAGCGCAGCATAGGTAAAAAACCAACAAAGAATAAAATATGGCGAAGCGCGATTATTATGAGATTCTTGGGGTCTCCCGGGAAGCCTCAGAGCAGTAAATCAAGAAGGCCTATCGCCGTCTGGCCATGAAGTATCACCCAGACCGTAACCCCGACGATTCGTCGGCCGAGGATAAGTTCAAGGAAGCGAGCGAAGCCGCAGAAGTATTGATGGATGGGCAGAAGCGTTCCGCTTACGATCAGTTTGGACATGCTGCTGTTGATGGTTCTCAAGGTGGTGGTTTTGCCAACACGGGTAGCTTCAGTTCAATATTCGAGGATGTATTTGGGGATGTATTCAGTGGCGGCAGAGGTGGGCAAAGCCAGGTACAGAGAGGCTCAGATCTCAAATATGTACTACACCTGGACCTTGAAGAAGCTGTTAAGGGTGCCAACCCTAAGATCAATATTCCGACACTGGTGGGCTGTACCGAGTGTTCTGGTTCTGGGGCCAAGAAAGGTACGTCGCCCATCGATTGTGTTCAGTGTGGTGGTCTAGGGCAGGTCAGCGCACGGCAGGGGTTTTTTTCCATACAACAGACCTGCCCTCGTTGTCGTGGTAAAGGCAAAGTCGTTTCAGACCCCTGCACTGGTTGTCGTGGTCAGGGTCGAGTTGAAGAGCAAAAGACCCTTGCAGTTAAGATACCGCCAGGCGTTGACACTGGCGATAGAATACGATTGCCCGGACAGGGTGAGGCAGGGGCCAATGGAGGTCCCGCGGGCGATTTGTACGTACAGATAGATGTCCGTGATCATTCAATCTTTAATCGAGATGGTGAGGACCTGTACTGCGAGGTGCCTATCAGCTTTGTTGATGCGGCCCTGGGTGGGGAGCTGGAAGTGCCGACCCTTGAAGGTAGAGTAAATCTAAAAATCCCCCCGGAAACACAGACCGAGAAACTGTTTCGGCTGCGTGGCAAGGGTGTGAATGTGACCCAGGTCAGGGGCGGTGGAGTCGGGGATTTGTACTGTAAGATTGTGGTCGAAACACCCGTAAATCTGAGTAAGAAGCAGAAAGACCTGCTGTGCGAATTTGCTGATGAATACAGCGAAAAGCAATCACCACGGCAAGCCAACTGGCTCGATGGTGTTAAGCACTTTATTGATTCACTTACGGACTAACTGGTTTCTGTCCATTTTCTATTAACGAGAGGGCTAGCCTGGGCGGCCCCGCTTTTAGCAAGTGACTGGTTTATACACCTAACGTTTTGAAGTGTCGTGATATATAGCAAAATGCACCCATTTACAGACAGGAACTAACTAACAGTGACAAGAATAGCGGTGGCAGGTGCGGCTGGAAAGATGGGCCGTACCCTAATTCAGACTATTACTAACACCGAGGGGCTCGAAGTTACTGCGGCCCTTGAGCATCAGGGCATGTCTGTAATCGGGGCCGATGCTGGAGAGGTAGCAGGTGTTGGCAAATTGAATATTCCCATTTCAGGTCAACTCGAATCCGTGTGTGAGGATTTCGATATCCTGATTGATTTCACGGTAGCTGCCGCCACGGTCGAAAATATGGAAGTTTGTGCCGCTTCAGGGCGCAAGATGATCATTGGCACTACCGGGCTGAACGAGAAAGATAAAGCCCGCCTTAAGGGCCTGGCATCGACCATTGCCGTTGTATATGCAACGAATTTTAGTGTTGGCGTAAATGCGACCTTCAGGCTTCTGGAAGTGGCGACACAAATTTTCGGTGATACGGTCGATATAGAAATTATCGAGTCCCACCATCGTCACAAGGTAGATGCTCCATCCGGTACGGCACTGACCATGGGTGAAGTTATCGCTGACTCGCTGGGCCGTGACTTGAGCGAAGTCGCTGTATATGGGCGGGAAGGGGCTACTGGCGGGAGAAGCAGGGAAACAATAGGTTTTCATTCATTGCGCGCCGGTGACATTGTTGGTGAGCATACGGTCGTCTTTGCGGGTGCTGGCGAGCGGCTGGAAATTACCCACCGGGCCCAGAGCAGGGCCAATTTTGCGGAAGGTGCTGTGCGTGCGGCATCCTGGATTGGGGGTCAAGAGAAAGGCTTGTTTGATATGCGGGATGTGCTTGGGTTGAGGGGTTAGGTATCTGAATCCTCAAACTTGATTCGTCGGCCAGCAATATTTGCTATCGCACTGGAAACAAGACACCGGCTCTATTAGAATATCGCGCCAGTATGACACCACCGTATAAGCAGAATTGAAAAGCGAGATAGGATGATTCCTTTCTCGTTTTTTTGATAGACGCACCCGCATTCGTAACAACCTCAGTTTGGAGACTGAACTGTAATGGCTAGAGCAGTACTTGCACTCGAGGACGGACAAGTGTTCGAGGGTATTGCTATTGGTTCCAGTGGAAGTTCCACTGGCGAGGTGGTTTTTAATACAGCCATCAGCGGCTACCAGGAAATTCTTACGGACCCATCCTATGCTAAGCAGATAGTGACCCTGACCCACCCGCACATTGGAAATACGGGTGTTAATACGGAAGATGAAGAGTCATCTGGCATCTGGGTTGCCGGCCTGATCATCAGGGACCTGCCATTGGTTGCCAGCAGCTGGCGCAAGGAAACAAGCCTTTCCGACTATCTGAAGACGAATAATATAGTTGCCATAGCGGAAATCGATACCCGCCGCCTTACTCGCATTTTGCGTCAGGAAGGATCTCAAAATGGCTGTGTTGTCGCAGGTGACTTGGTTGACGACCTGGCAGTCAGCAAGGCCATCCAGGAGGCTAGAGATTTTTCAGGATTGAAAGGTATGGATCTTGCCCAGGAAGTGACTGTCAAGCAATCCTATACCTGGGATCAAGGGACCTGGTTCCTCGGTGAAGGCTTTCAAACACCCGGTGAGCTTCCCTTCAACGTCGTGGTGTACGACTTTGGGGTCAAGCGAAATATTCTGCGCATGATGGTTGATCGCGGTTGCCGACTAACGGTGGTGCCCGCAAAGACTGAAGCGGCTCGAGTTCTGGCCATGAACCCCGATGCTATCTTTTTGTCAAATGGCCCAGGAGATCCTGATCCATGTGACTATGCGATATCTGCCATCAAGGAATTTCTGCAAACGGACATTCCTGTTTTCGGTATCTGCCTTGGTTTGCAGTTGCTTGGGCTGGCAGCTGGAATGAAAACAAAAAAAATGAATCATGGCCATCACGGGGCCAACCACCCGGTTAAGAACCTTGAGGATGGCAGCGTTCTCATTACCAGCCAGAACCATGGGTTTTGTATTGATGATGAATCTATGCCAGCCAACGTTCGGGTGACACATCAATCCCTGTTCGATGGATCCCTGCAGGGAATTCATCTGAATGATCGACCGGCATTTGGATTTCAGGGTCACCCTGAAGCCAGTCCCGGACCCCACGATGCGGCGCCCCTGTTTGATCACTTCATTGAGCTAATTAGAGCTCGAAATGCCGAAAAGAACTGACCTTAAGAGTGTTCTCATCATTGGTGCCGGGCCTATTGTTATTGGTCAGGCCTGTGAATTCGACTACTCAGGAGCCCAGGCATGCAAGGCGCTAAAAGAAGAGGGTTTCCGGGTCATACTGGTTAACTCCAACCCGGCGACCATTATGACGGACCCTGCAATGGCTGATGCCACCTATATTGAGCCTGTCGACTGGCAAAATGTAGCGAAGGTAATTGAAAAGGAGAGGCCAGATGCCCTGCTGCCGACGATGGGCGGCCAAACTGCTCTAAATTGTGCATTGGACCTGGCCAGGGAAGGTGTACTTGATCAGTTTGGTGTCGAGTTGATCGGCGCCAGCCGGGAGGCGATTGATAAGGCTGAAGACCGGCAGCTTTTTGATGATGCGATGAAACAGATTGGCCTGGAAACACCACGGAGTGCTTTTGCCCACTCGCTGGAGGAAGCAAAACAGGTTCAAGCGCAATTGGGATTTCCATGTGTTATCCGCCCCTCTTTCACAATGGGTGGTTCTGGTGGTGGTATCGCCTATAACCAGGAAGATCTCGTCGAGATTTGCACACGTGGTCTTGACTTGTCGCCTACCAATGAACTGTTGATCGACGAGTCATTGCTGGGCTGGAAAGAATACGAGATGGAGGTAGTCAGGGATAAGAACGACAATTGCATTATCGTCTGTTCCATCGAGAACCTGGATCCCATGGGTATCCACACTGGGGATTCAATTACCATCGCCCCCGCCCAGACCCTGACGGACAAGGAATACCAGATAATGCGAAACGCATCGATAGCGGTGTTGCGCATTATTGGCGTTGAGACCGGCGGTTCGAATGTTCAGTTTGCCGTGAACCCTGAAACGGGTCGCCTGGTAATAATAGAAATGAATCCTCGTGTCTCCCGTTCGTCGGCGCTGGCATCGAAAGCAACGGGCTTTCCAATAGCAAAAGTCGCAGCGAAATTGGCTGTTGGCTATACACTCGATGAGCTGTCAAATGACATTACTGGTGGAGTTACGCCCGCATCATTTGAGCCGTCCATTGATTACATTGTCACCAAGATTCCTCGTTTCACTTTCGAGAAATTCCCTCAGGCGGAAAATATACTCACTACACAGATGAAGTCAGTTGGTGAAGTGATGGCTATTGGTCGGACATTCCAGGAATCCATGCAGAAAGCACTGCGCGGACTGGAGGTTGGTATTGATGGGTTTACGCCGATCATCGATGCAGATTCCATTGATCATGCCGGTTTGAGCAAAGAGTTGCGGGTTGCTGGTGGGGGCAGAATTCTCTACCTCGCGGATGCAATTCGCATGGGTTTTGAACTTGAAGAAATTCAGGAGCTGACGGGAATAGACCCGTGGTTTCTGGTGCAGATCGAAGATATCGTGCGTCGCGAGAAAATTCTCGACGGCACCTCCCTTGGGCGGATTGACAGGGCCGAGATGCGTGAGCTAAAGCGCCGTGGGTTTTCTGATGCGCGAATGGCCACCATTCTTAACACCGCCGAAGCAAAGGTTCGAGCGAGGCGTTTGGAACTCCAGGTGAAAGCAGTTTATCGGCGCGTCGATACATGCGCCGGTGAGTTTGAATCCGATACTGCTTACATGTATTCCACCTATGAGGATGAATGTGAGGCCAATCCTACTGACCGTGAAAAGATAGTCGTTCTGGGTGGTGGGCCCAATAGAATTGGTCAGGGCATTGAATTTGACTACTGTTGCGTCCATGCGGCACTTGCCATGCGAGAGGATGGCTTTGAGACCATCATGATCAACTGTAATCCTGAAACCGTTTCAACAGACTACGACACATCGGATCGCCTCTATTTTGAGCCCTTGACCCTGGAAGATGTTTTGGCGGTCGTAGAACTGGAAAAGCCTAAGGGAGTCATCGTGCAGTTTGGCGGTCAAACGCCGCTAAAGCTTGCTAACGCATTGGAGGAAGCAGGCGTTCCCATCATAGGTACAACGCCAGATGCAATTGATCGTGCAGAGGACAGGGAACGCTTCCAGCAGATGATTGACAAGCTGGGTTTAAAGCAGCCACCAAACAAGACCGCAAAGAACCTGGAAGAGAGTGCAGTAGCGGCAGAGGAAATTGGATTTCCCCTGGTTGTTCGGCCATCGTATGTTTTGGGAGGTCGAGCGATGGAAATCGTTTATGACCAGGTTGAGCTCAAAACTTATATGCAGAAAGCCGTTGATGTTTCTGATGAGTCTCCGATTCTGCTCGATCGATATCTGGACCAGGCAATTGAAGTCGACATCGATGCGGTTTGTGATGGCAAGCAAGTCATCATAGGCGCCATTATGGAGCACATAGAGCAGGCGGGAGTCCATTCGGGTGATTCCGCGTGCTCACTTCCACCCTATAGCCTTGATAAGGAATACCTGGATATCATGCGAGAGCAAGTTTGCCTCATGGCGCTTGAGCTTGGCGTTGTCGGGCTGATGAATGTGCAACTCGCGGTTCAGAATGGCGAAGTCTTTATCCTCGAGGTCAATCCCCGTGCTTCGCGTACCGTACCATTTGTGTCAAAGAGTATCGGTACTTCGCTTGCCAGGGTAGCGGCCCGATGCATGGTTGGTGTATCCCTGGAGGAACAGGAAATCGTTGAGGAGATTATCCCTGACTACTTTTGTGTTAAGGAAGCGGTGTTTCCATTTGGCAAATTTCCGGGGGTCGATCCCATCTTAGGTCCTGAAATGAAATCGACGGGTGAAGTCATGGGGATTGGTGAGACCTTTCCTGAGGCCTACGGCAAGGCACAGATTGCTGCAGACGATAGAATTCCAGCTTCCGGTAAGGTGTTTCTCAGTGTGAGAGAGGCAGACAAAGGGCAGCTGGTAGATATCGCGAAGGACCTGGTTGAACTGGGCTTTGATCTGATCGCCACCCGTGGAAGTGCCCGCATAATAGAAGCTGCAGGTTTGGCCGTAGAAACCATCAATAAGGTCCAGGAAGGCAGGCCCGATGTTAGAGATATGCTTAAGAACCGGAGCGTGAACTTTATTATCAACACCACAGAGGGCAAGCAGGCTATAGCGGATTCATTTGAGATTCGTCGGTTAGCCCTGCAGTACAAGGTGTGTTACACGACGACGATGGCAGGAGGGCGAGCCAGCATTGCGGTCTTGCAACACGGTGAGGAAAGTACCGTCTATCGCCTGCAGGACCTGCTAGAAAGGGATACACGTCGAATTTAGGTCATCTGCTGCCAAGTCTTAGTGCTTTGCGGGGGCCCGAACAGCCTTTATAATGGACATAGCAGCATTTCTTTTTGACCCTACCCCATCTGACTAGAGTCAAAATACCCATAGGGATAGATTCAGGGGAGATATGGACAAAATTCCAATGACAGCAACCGGTGAGAAGTCACTGCGCAGCGAAGTTGACCGCCTTAAATCGGTGGAGCGTCCGCGAATTGTTCAGGCGATATCTGAAGCCCTTGAACAGGGAGACCTTCGGGAAAACGCTGAGTATCAGTATGCCAAGGAAGAACAGGGGTTTATTGAAGGCCGAATTCTGGAAATTGAGAACAAATTGTCCGCTGCCCAGGTGATTGATGTGATGTCAATCGCACCCACTGGCAAAGTTATATTTGGTACGACGGTAAAGTTGGTCAACCTTGATGATGATGCGGAGAGTACCTATCAAATCGTAGGTGATGATGAGTCGGATATAAAAGTGAATAAGATATCGGTTTATTCACCTGTTGCCCGAGCCCTCATAGGTAAAGAGATTGGGGATGTTGTTATGGTGGTAACACCCAACGGCAACGTTGAGTATGAAATTTGTTCTGTCGAGCACCTGTAGCTTTTAAGGGCCGGGAAAATTTCTGCCCTAATCCGACCCGGCTCAGAACTCCCTACATGAGGTCCATGCGCAATAGGTTAGAGAGCGCGGGGCTTGGATCTGTTGCCCCTTTGTAGATCAGGGCCACTTTACCGATTGACTGAGCGACCTCGATATCAAGCTGTTCCTGGATTTCAGCAACCGTTTCTAACTGCTTATCTCGATCTCCCGTAAGAATCTTGATTTTGATAAGTTCATGATCTTCGATTGCCCGGGTCAGTTCCGATATGACACCAGCGGACAACCCCTTGTCGGCAATGGTGACGACTGGTTTGAGATGGTGACCTATGGCACGAAAGCGCTTCTTTTCTTTCTGGCTTAACATTTTGTAAGGTGAGCAGTTCAATTGGTGCTTAACTGGGCGGGCGAGTCTACCTGAGTCGACTGCCTTCGGCTATACCCACTATCCAGGAAATCGATTTCCAATAGCTATGAAACGATCAAAATCCAGTCGCCGGTGGCTTGCTGACCATGAAGATGATGAGTATGTAAAACGCGCTCGTGCAGAGGGATATCGCTCTAGAGCCAGTTACAAGCTGCTTGAGATCGATGACAAATATCACATTTTGCGGGCCGGAGCCCTGGTTGTGGACCTTGGTGCCGCCCCGGGTGGCTGGTCACAAATAGCGGTTAAGAGAGCCGGTAGTGAGGGGAAAGTCATCGCACTGGATATCCTGGAGATGGCACCAATTCAGGGTGTGGAGATTATTCAGGCAGATTTTACTGAAGACAGCTCGCTGGAAGACCTTCTGGAGTTAACCGGAGAATCACGAGTTGACCTTGTAATTTCTGATATGGCCCCAAACTTAAGTGGTATGAAGGATATTGACCAGCCAAGATCCATGTATCTCGTGGAGCTTGCCTATGATTTTGCATCCAGGGTTTTACGCAGGAATGGAGCCCTGCTGGTCAAATGCTTTGAGGGAGAAGGGATGGAAGCGACCCGACAACTGTTTCGCGGTGGGTTTGATAGTGTAAGTAACTTCAAGCCGCGAGCCTCAAGGGCCGCATCCCGAGAGCTTTACCTGCTGGGAAGAGGGTTCAAGGGGCGTTAGGGTCGTCAGGAGAGCGAGATACGGTCACGGCGAATGGGTCCCAGCGCAAACGCAAAGAAGGAACGTTTGGTGACCATATTGATCTATAGTAAGGTTGATCTCCCGCGTCGGCCTCCTCGCCGGATCTATGAGAGCAATTGGTGAAGAGGCGATCGGTAACTATGAGGACAAGTCATTGAATGATATGGGAAAAAATCTGTTGCTGTGGCTGATAATCGCTGCAGTATTGTTGACTGTATTTCAGAATTTTAACGCCAGCCGTGGACCCGAAGAGATTGACTACTCTGATTTTATTGAGTTGGTAAACCAGAATCAGATAAAGGCCGTTGAAGTTGATGGGCTCATTATTCATGGTGAGCGGTTTAATGGTCAGCAGTTTCAAACCGTTCAGCCACAGATATCCGACAAAGCGCTGATAGATGACATGCTGGATCACAATGTGGAGTTCAAAGGGAATCGACCCGAGCAGCAAAGTATCTGGACTCAGCTATTGGTGGCAAGCTTCCCAATCCTCGTCATCATTGCTGTTTTTATGTTCTTCATGCGGCAGATGCAGGGAGGCTCCGGCAGTCGAGGGGGGCCCCTCACCTTCGGCAAGAGCAAAGCAAAACTGCTGGGTGAAGATCAGATTAAGACAACATTCGCCGATGTAGCGGGTGTTGATGAGGCGAAGGAAGAGGTCCAGGAGTTAGTGGAATTTTTGCGCGACCCTGCAAAATTTCAGAGGTTGGGTGGCCGAATCCCAAGGGGAACCTTGATGGTAGGTCAGCCCGGCACCGGGAAGACCTTGCTGGCAAAAGCCATTGCTGGTGAAGCCAGGGTGCCATTCTTCTCCATCTCTGGTTCTGATTTCGTGGAGATGTTTGTTGGCGTTGGAGCCTCACGCGTTCGTGACATGTTTGATCAGGCGAAGAAGCAAACGCCATGCATCATTTTCATCGATGAGATTGATGCTGTTGGAAGACATCGCGGCGCTGGCCTTGGTGGTGGTCACGATGAACGGGAGCAAACGCTGAATCAGTTGTTGGTGGAAATGGATGGATTTGATGGCAACGAAGGAATAATCGTCATTGCATCAACGAACCGGCCCGATGTGCTGGATCCAGCACTGTTAAGACCAGGGCGATTCGATAGGCAGGTTGTTGTTTCCTTGCCTGACATTCGAGGGCGTGAACAGATTCTAAAGGTGCACATGCGCAAGGTGCCGCTTGGTAAGGATGTAGACGCGGGTATTATTGCTCGTGGTACTCCTGGCTTTTCAGGTGCAGACCTCGCCAATATCGTGAATGAAGCTGCCTTGTTTGCTGCCAGGCAGGACAAACGTGCCGTATCAATGGCGCAGTTCGAACAAGCCAAAGATAAGATCATGATGGGTGCAGAGCGAAAGAGCATGGTCATGTCAGAGAAGGAGAAAAAGAATACTGCGTACCATGAAGCTGGACATTGCATAGTTGGCTATCTTGTACCGGACCATGATCCAACATACAAGGTAACGATCATACCGAGGGGTATGGCATTGGGTGTGACGATGTTCTTGCCAGAAGAAGATCGATATTCAATGAGCAAGCTGTCTATTCGCAGTCAGATCAGCGCTCTGTTCGGTGGTAGAATCGCGGAGGAGTTGACTTTGGGCTCCGATGGAATCACTACTGGTGCTTCTAACGATATTGAAAGGGCGACAAAAATGGCCCGCGCGATGGTAACAAAATGGGGCTTGACAGAAAGTCTGGGTCCTCTGATGTACGATGAGGAAGATAAGGAAGTTTTCCTTGGTATGTCAGCCGGGAGTAAACGCCTTCATGTGTCAGGAGAGACCGCAAGGAAGATTGACGAAGAAGTCCGCGCAATTATTGATGATTGCTACGGTCTTGCTCAGAACCTCCTGGAAGAGAACAGGCAGAAGCTCGATGCGATGGCGGCAGCCCTGCTTGAATATGAAACGATAGATCGCGGGCAGATTGATGACATTATGGCTGGCCGGGAACCTCGACCACCGGAAGACTGGAACGATAAAGATGATCATTCTGCGACCGGCTCTAGCCCTGGCGAAGATCCAAAGCCACGACCAACAGGGCCGGTCGGCGGCCCTGCGGCAGATCACTAGCGAAAAATTTGCAAGGGGTTGCCTCCAGTGGCACCTTTTTGTTGACCTATGTCCAGACTAGCTCCTCTGTTAGATAAATCCCGTCCTCTGGTGATGGGGATACTCAATGTCACGCCTGATTCATTCTCCGATGGGGGCAAGTTTTTTTCTCCATCAACGGCAATAGAGCAGGCCGGTAGAATGATAGCGGATGGGGCAGATATCATCGATGTGGGCGGCGAATCAACTCGCCCTGGTGCTCAGGAAGTTTCGGCTGATGAAGAACTCGAAAGAGTAGTACCAGTAATTGGCGGTATACGGGAACATTCCGAAATTTGCATATCCGTAGATACGAGTTCCCCGGAAGTAATGCTGGAAAGTTCATTGTTGGGTATAGATATTCTCAATGATGTGCGAGCGTTACGCAGGAGCGGGGCGATGGAGGCAGCGGCCCGAACCGGTTTGCCAGTCTGCCTGATGCACATGAAGGGTGAGCCCGGGACCATGCAGGTGGCGCCCTGCTATGAAGACATCATGCAGGAAATCAATGGCTTCTTCATGGAGAGAATAGCTGCCTGCGGGAAGGCGGGAATTGGCGTCGACAGGCTGGTACTGGATCCTGGCTTCGGCTTTGGCAAAACACCGGAGCACAATTTGCAGCTGGTCAACAAGCTCGGTTGCTTTAAGGGTCATGGTCTGCCCTTGTTGGTTGGGCTATCAAGAAAGAGTACCATTACCAGGATTACAGACAATCCATTGGTGGGAAGCATCGCGGGAGCGCTACTTGCCGTTGCCAGGGGGGCTAATATTATTCGTGTTCACGACGTGGCAGAAACTGTCAGCGCATTGAATGTAGCAAGTGCTATCAATGCTGAATCCCTGGAAGCAGAAAAATGAAAAGGTATTTTGGGACTGACGGCATCCGGGGCATGGTCGGTGCAGAGCCTGTAACGGCGGAATTCATGCTCAGGCTAGGCTGGGCGACGGGAAAGGTTTTCTCGCGGCAGGGGCGTGGCAGGATTCTTATTGGCAAGGACACCAGGATTTCCGGGTATATGTTTGAATCAGCGATTGAGGCGGGGCTGGCTTCGGCCGGGATGGATGTCTTGCTTCTTGGACCAATGCCGACGCCAGCCATAGCCTATTTAACCAGAACTTTTAATGCCAACGCTGGCATCGTCATCAGCGCATCTCACAATCCCTACTATGACAATGGAATAAAGTTTTTCTCAGGGGAGGGCAAAAAGCTCGATGATGAAATTGAAAATGCCATCGAAGCACAAATTGGTTCTGAAATGCAGATGGTGGAATCGAAGCATATTGGCAAGGTGTCGAGGGTTGACGATGCCGCTGGGCGCTACATCGAGTTTTGTAAGAGTTGCTTCCCATCCAGCTACAATCTAAAGGGAAGAAAGATAGTTGTTGATTGTGCCCACGGAGCCGCCTATCACATAGCACCCAGCGTCTTCAGGGAGCTGGGCGCTGAGATTGTTGAGGTTGGGGCTGAGCCTGATGGTTTCAATATTAACCAGGAAGTCGGCTCGACATACCCTGAAGTTATAGCTCGGAAGGTAAAGGAAGAAAAAGCTGACTTTGGAATCGCACTTGATGGAGATGGTGACCGTGTTGTCATGGTTGATCAGGCCGGAGAAGTTGTTGATGGTGACGAGTTGTTGCTGATTATTGCCCTTGAGAGAAAGCGATCTGGAAGGCTCGAAGGCGGAGTAGTGGGTACCTTGATGAGTAATTTTGGACTGGAAAAGGCACTTAAGAATGAACAGATTCCATTTACCCGCACCAACGTTGGAGACCGATATGTCCTATCTGAATTGCAGAAAAAGAACTGGGAGATAGGTGGAGAGTCGTCAGGACATATTATTTGCCTCGATCTGACTTCAACGGGTGATGGAATCATTTCAGCATTACAGGTAATTGCAGCAATGGAAAATTCGGGCAGAAGTTTGTCCGAGTTGAAGAACATGATGCAAAAATACCCGCAGCGAATGATTAGTGTGAATTGCCGCCAGGGGACCTCAATTGAATCCCTTCAACCGGTGGATCACGCTGTTAAGGCCGCCGAAGCGAAACTTAATGGAACCGGCCGAGTTTTGCTGAGGCTATCGGGCACTGAACCGGTAATCCGGGTGATGGTGGAGGGGGAAAATCATGAGCTGGTTGAAGAGCTGGTGCAGGACCTGGCGGATATTGTTGCTCAGGCTGCTGGCTAGGGCCACATGAGATTGAAACTTCCCACCAAAGCCGTTACTATCTGCCGCCTTTTTGAGAGCCATCAGCTAAGAGAGATCCATCAGCGGATAAAGATCCATCAGCTAATAGAGAGCCATCAGCCCGATAGGAAAAATCAGAGGATGGAAAACCTACCAGTGATCAGTAGGCAGGTTCAATAGTGAGAAAACCCCTGATAGCTGGCAATTGGAAGATGAACGGGACGAAGGATGGAATTACTGATCTCGTGACAATACTGGTGGCGGGTGAAGTCAACAACGTTGATATGCTCGTAATTCCACCCTTTGTCTATCTTGAGCAGGTTGGTCGGGAACTGGGTGAAAGTGGTATCAGGCTTGGTGCACAGAACGTTGATTGGCGGGCGCAGGGCGCATTAACTGGTGAAATTGAAGCCTCCATGTTAAAGGAGGTAGGATGTGAACTTTGCCTTACGGGACATTCTGAGCGGCGGCAATTGTTTGCTGAAACTGATGATCAGGTTGCTTGCAAATTCAAGGCTTGTCTCGAGCATGATGTGACACCCATTTTGTGTGTTGGCGAGACTTTGCAGCAAAGGCAGGCTGGTCAAACCATGGAAGTGGTCTTGAGACAGGTCCGCTCCGTGATGGAAGCCGTAGGCCCAGCAGGGATTGGTCAGGGCATTGTTGCTTATGAACCGGTTTGGGCGATTGGAACAGGTGAAAGCGCTTCACCCGAGCAGGCCGAAGAAGTGCATGGAAATATAAGGCAGGCTATAGCACGAGATGGTCCTGCAACGGCTGAGAAACTCCGCATTTTGTATGGCGGCAGTGTTAATAGTGAAAATGCGGCTGAGCTGTTCCGCATGGAAGACATAGATGGCGCTCTGGTTGGTGGTGCTTCTCTTATTGGTAAAGAATTTTTAACGATCTGTGAGTTAGCTGCTCGCGGAATGGAAAATTGAGATGAATTTGGAAATTGTAGAAACTTTGGTGCTTGTGGTCCATGTGTTGGCCGCTTTGTCCATTACTGGTCTGGTTCTGATACAACATGGCAAAGGCGCTGATATGGGGTCTGGGTTTGGCGGTGGCGCTTCATCTACCGTATTTGGTAGTGGTGGTGCTGGAAACTTCCTTTCAAGAGCGACGACGATGATTGCGATCGCATTTTTTGTAACCAGTTTTGGGCTTGCCTTTTTTGCAAAGGAAAAGTCCATCACGATGCGCAATATGGGTATGCCGGATGTTATTCAACAGGCACCTGCCCAGGCAGAGATGCCTGACCAGCAAACAAACGGGGGCTCTGAATTCCCAGAGCTGGATCCTGTTGATTCGGAAATACCCGATAGTTGAGCAAACTTTTATGCCGAAGTGGTGAAATTGGTAGACACGCTACCTTGAGGGGGTAGTGGGGGAAACCCCGTGGAGGTTCAAGTCCTCTCTTCGGCACCAGGTTCGTGGCTTTGCATCGCAAAACACGAACGCCGACAGCGTTTCCCGAAGGGAAATCGCGATAGGCAAACCAATTGGATTGAAACTACATTCCATGGAGGCCAGAACGCCCGCGCGGCCAGACCGAACCGTCAAGACCTCTCTTTAAACCTAATTTGCAGCTTTTTTGGGCCCAATACCGCGTGACGGCAGAAACCACCTGCTGCCCAAGGTTGACCCTTTGTTGCCACAACCCTATAATTCGCTCCCTTGTTGTTGCGGGGTGGAGCAGTCTGGTAGCTCGACGGGCTCATAACCCGTAGG
>PBRQ01000071.1 GCA_002725995.1 Gammaproteobacteria bacterium | reverse complement strand
CCCAAGCGTGTACCATCAGGGTTGAACCCCATTGGTAGAATACCTGAGGCTATAAGCCGGCGTTCTGATTTAGAAGGAGCAGGTAGTAGATGAAAAGAAATTGTAAGCAAATCGTAGTGTCAGGTTCTTTACTGGTGAGTATCTTTCTCGTCAGTTTCGGCATCGGGGCCGCAGAAATTGTGGTGAAATCAGGTCAGGCCATTCAGGATGCTGTCACTAGGGCAAAAGCGGGAGATACAATTTTGGTGGAGCCCGGTATCTATAAGGAAACCGTTTACATCGACAAGAACAACATCACACTGCGTGGTGTGATCAGGGCCAGTCAGTGGCCCACCCTGGAAGGAGAGAAAATTCGCAATGATGCCGTCCTGTATTCGGGCAGTGGTATTACCGTTGAAAACCTGAAGATAGTAAATTACAAGGGCAACGGCATTATGGGGCAGGCAGGTAATAATTTTGTCATCCGCAACAACTGGATAATAGATGCTGGCATCTATGGCATTTTCCCGGAATTCGGTAAGAACGGACTAATAGAACACAATGTTCTTTCCGGTATTGAGGACGCCGCCATTTATGTAGGCATGTGTGACAATGTTGATGTACTGCACAATGAAGTCTTTGATAGCGTGGCTGGAATAGAAATCGAAAACAGCCGGCACCAAATTGTCGATGGCAACTATGTGCATGATAATACCGGAGGCATCCTGGCCTTTATAACGCCCGGTCTGCCAATCAAGACAGCCTACGATATCATTATCCGCAACAACTTCGTCGTCAATAACAACCATGTCAATTTTGCTATACCGGGGTCTATTGTTTCTTTTGTGGCGAAGGGAACAGGGATCACTATCATGGCGGCTGATGATGTGGTGGTTGAAAATAATATTATTACTGATAACGAATTTATCGGTATCGGTATTGCCGGGTTGGAATTTATTTCTGCGGTTCGAAGTGATCCCGACTCAGAGCCTAATGCTGATGGCGTAAAAATTCTCAACAACCTGATGTGGAATAATGGGACGAAAGCTCTTCCTCAGGTAATGGAGTCACTAAAGGCCGCCATGCCGGGGGTTAAGGGCGTCGATATTGCAAATCTTGGCCAGGGCAAAGGTGGTTGTATTCTGGAAAAGGATCGTTATGTCTCAGTTGGGCTGGATAACTATTCCAAATGCGAACTGACCTCAACGGCGGCTACCCTGACCTATACGCTACCGGAGCCAGTCCCGATACGTCAGATTGCTGTGGACGAAAAGGGAAAGGCGGCCTACTTCGGCATTTGTGCCGGCTGCCATGCTTACGCCGTAAAGATGATCGGACCACCAACCGTCGTGGTTAAGGCGCTGTATAAGGAAAGACCAGAAGCGCTAGCTGAATACATAGCCAATCCCGTTAAGAAGCGCCCCGACTATCCTGAAATGCCGCCGCAGAACTATATTTCGCCAGAAGTCAGGCTTGAGGTAGCGAAATATATGCTTAGTGTGGAGAAGTGAGTCAGACTATTCAATCTGATGCGTAGCTAAGGACCCTGGAACAATCGCGAATGGTTTGGTTTAGTGAACTGGTTCAAATTTGTCAATTTAGAAAACGGAAAGGAAAAACTAGCCCGTTGCAATAAGCATTTTTCCCGAATCAGAAAGGAACCGCTGTTCGCTCTCCAGGAAGTGAACAAGTAGCTTAGCGAGGTCGAGGTAAGCTGAATTTTCCTGAACTGATTGCAGGCGTGTCAGGAATGACTGTACCCATTTCCCTGGATGAAGGTTTATGAAGTCACGCTGGGCAGATTGCAGTGCTTGGATATTGGTATTGTTACTATCCATACTCATTGCTTCTGTTTCAAGGAAGGTTAGGTAGTACATGAATTCAAGCTCTATTGCCAGGTTATCAGGCAATTCCCGCAGTTCTCCGTTGGAAAAATTGAGACCAAAGTGCTGATAAAATCGAAATAGTTCCTCCAGCAGGGATTTTTCCGTCACGCTTGAGTAGGCCAGTTCCCTCAGGGAGACTGCCTGGCCGCCCGACTCAAAGAAGGAACTGTAGAAGACCTGAATCTCCTGTCTGTTCATTTCTCTCGGCATTGGGTCATTGTTTGTGAAAAGGTTTGCGAAGGGGCTAGGGTAGGGCAGTTGTTCTCCTGCCTGGAAAAGGACATCGACAAACTCACCTGCCGTCAGACTGTCAAGGAATTCGTCACCGGGAGTTGAGAAAGCGGTGGCGAAGGACTGGTATAGCTGGCTTCTTGCTACTACCTGACTCACTTCATTTTGTTCTTCTTCAGGCATCAACCTTGACGCTCTTGAATTCACCCGATACGGCCTTTTGGGCAGATCTTTCCTTGTTGCTGCCCTCCCATACGGCGATAGCGATGGAAGTATCAGTACCGGGTTCAATTTGAACCATTTCCTGTCCGCCAACACTCATTGGGCGCTGAAGAACAACAACCCAGGTACCGTCCCTATGGGAATCACTAGCCTTAAGACCGCTGATTTTGGCAGGCCTTCTGGTGCTGGTGGCATAACCCTCGGCAAAGACATCGAATGGTTCCTGGTTGCCGGCTTTCCACAACCAGGCATTCACCGGCTTATCTGCACTACCCATGGTGAAAGCTGTCGCGCCATTGGCTAAGGGAAACATAATGGATACAGCATCGGAAAACTCATCAAGGTCGGATATTTCGTTGTCCTTCTCGGGGTCATCCCATGACAATCGCATGCTGAACATACGGCCATTGTGGGTCATTCTCACATGTATTTTTTTAATCTTTCCGTGCCCGGAGGTCTTTGCCATATAGGGTGACACGGATTCCGTCAAGGCTATTGGTGAAGGAGAAAGGGGTAGCACTGTTTCCTCAATGCCGGACCAGGCACTGCCGCGTCCATCAAGAAGAAGGGCTGCTTCCATGGAGCGAAGTTCTACTTTCAACTGAACCCCCTGGTGTGTTGTAACCTACTCATGATTGATTTTCCTCAAGCGATCTATATGGGTTCATTGGTGAATTCTGCGAACCGGTCTTCCCAGTGGCGGCTGATCAGTATGTCCATCAACTCAGAAGATTCGCCATCCTTCTTTTTTTGCCGTTCAGTGACGAGGGTTTCCAACGCCCCATTTACCACAGGGCCGAAATATTCCTCAAGAACATCCATTGGAATTCTCATCTCGTCCGTGAGACGCCCCTCATCATCATATGAAAATGTCGACATGGGGGGTACATAGTAAACATTGGGTTCTGTGCCGTACTCAGGATGAAGTGGCAGCGCCACCTTCCATTCGTATATCAGCTTGTACACTTGGCTCCTCTTGTCATCCAGGTAGCCATAGGCGCGTGTTCTGCCAACGCACTGACGATTGCATGCTGGTGCGATACTTTGCTCAACCCTTGGAAAGCACTCTATGCATTTTTCACTCCGTCCGGTTGACGGGTTGTAGTACACCATTCCATATGGGCAGGCTTCCACGCAGTGACGGTGTCCGGTACACCTTTCCTGGTCGATCAAAACAATGCCGTCTTCCCGTTTTGAAATGGCGTTGCGTGAGCAAGCGTCTATGCACGGGGCGTTTGAGCAATGGTTACATTTGCGTGGCAGATAGAAGAAGAAGGCGTTAGGCCAGTCGCCAGAGGTCTGATCCTCGTCCCAGTTGTAACCCCACTCAGGCTTATTACCCTTACTCGTGCTCGGTTGCAAATGGGCCGATTGTCCCTTCTGCTGGTTAAACACTTCATCATGGTTGAACTGAAAATTGTCGCCAGCTTCAACAAGGTTGATTAACTTGCCGGGTTTAGAGTTTCCGTCTTCATCGTATCCGCCTCCCTTGGATTGCCAGTCCCTTGGGTACCCTCTTCCAGGGTAAGTGCCTACATTGGCCCAGCGCATATGCTCTGTACCAGGACGCTGGGTCCAGAGGTTTTTGCAGGCAACGGTGCAGCTCTGGCAGCCCATACACTTGTTGAGATCAATTACCGTGGCCAGTTGACGTGTGGATGCTTTCAGATTCTGCTTACTGCTCGTTTCATTCATTTCGTATAAAACTCAGCTTTGTTTTTGTGAGTGTTGCTTTCATGCATTATGAATTGGTCCTCGCGATATCCACGCGCATACCTCTGTCGTTGGCTGGAGAGGGCGAACCCTGCATAGAGCGATAATTAAGCTGGCCATAGTCTCCAGCCAGCTGGATAGATTTTGGCATACCGACTAGAAGGTTATCGTGAGACTTCCAGTTCTTGAATTGCCAGGCCTCAAACATGTAGATGACCACCTGGTCTGATGCTACCGAGGAGGAAGTGCAGGCCATAAACTGCGCTTCATCCAGATCGTTGTATATTTTGACTAGATCCGCATCCTGTATACCTTTTTCAGCCGCGATGTCAGGGTTGATGAAGAGTATGGGTTGACCCCGATGCAGCCTCAAAAAGTCAGGCGTGCCCGCATGCATTGAATGAATGGAACCGCGTACATGACCGCTGACAATTTTGAAGGGATAGTCCCCGCCCACCGTTGGTGTATCCTTGTGTGTGGGGAAAGCCTCACCTGCCTTAAGAAACCACTCATGGTCGATATAGAACTGTGCTCGCCTGGAATAAGTGGGATAAGCAATTTTCTCGTCAACATGTTTCGCCAGTGAATAAAATGGTTTGCTGGTATCAACGTCAGAGGCTGTCGCTATATTGCCTTCTGGTCCAATGCTTTCGGCTCTTACCTGACCCAGTGTCTTAAACTGATCGTAATCAAAATTCTTTGGAAAGGTACCTATGGCGGATGCAACCTTTACCATTTCCTTAAGCGCATCTTTCTGGGTAGCCAAGTGCCCCTTCATGGTAAATCGTTTGTGAAGATCTTTGTATAAGCGTTTTTTGCCGCCGCGATCAAGGAATGAATTCATACCTCTTTTTACAGCACGTTCAGTAATTTTTTCCATGAGCAGGTTGAATATCTCCCATTCAGGTTTTGCTTCTCCTGGCGGCTCAACTGCTTTCTCAATCAGTGCGGTGTAAGGATTCAAGTGGAATGTGACAGTCATGTCATCTTTTTCGTAGTACCAGGCAGCAGGTAGCACTATGTCGCAGAAGGCGGCGCTGGCTGACATCTTGGGCTCAATGGCAAAGACTAAATCCAGCTTCGGAAAGAGATCCTCGACATAGGTTGTGCGAGCACTGCGGTTACGGCGCAACGGGTTGTTGGCGATCAGCATCAACACCTTTGGCGGCTTGTCTGGGGCAGGTTTGTACTGCTGCTCATCGTAGTATTCTTTTTCAATCGCTTCCTTTAGATATTCACCAAAGGTTCTGTCTAGGGTGGGATCGTTCCACTCAGGCTTGTCCCACAATTTGTCATAACCGGCGTGGTTATAGAGGAAAAATACGGGTGCCACTGTGCCTTGTTTCGCAGTGGCCTTGACCATGAACTCGCTAAACATGACTTCGGTCGTCATGTCCTTTTTCATTTTCTTGGCCATGAAGCCAAGCTTGTTTGGCAGGCCCAGGAGGGGTCTTGCCCAGTGGCTGATGGGTTTGTCGATTTGGGCGACACCGCCGACGCCAATGTCCGGAACCACAAAGCAATTAAAGCCTGTGCCGGGTTTTCCCCAGTTTCCCGAGAGTGCCATGGCCAGCAACAGGCTGCGTTCCATCAGGTCACCATGATAGTGTTTAGCCGAGGTGAAGCCGATATAGGTGCAGGTTCTTTTAGTTGCTACTTTTTCCGCTAGCTGCCGGATCATATCAACGTGAACGCCACAGATTTTACTGGCTATCTTCGGGGTACTCTCCCGGTTGAGCTTTTCTCTTAACATGGAAAAAGCGGGTGTCACCTCTATTTCACTGTCGTCATGCAGCTTGACGGTGAAGGTCCCTTCCAGTGCCTGTTGGCCTTTGAATCCCAGTTTTTTTCTGGGTGCTTTCGCCAGTTTTCCCTCAAGGGTGTCGTAGAAATACAGCTTGTCCTTGTCCTTATTTTTACCGGTAATGTCCATGGCTCGCAGGTACCGACCGTCGTCCTTGCGCACAAGAATAGCCAGGTCTGTCTGTTCCCTGACGAAATCCTCTTTAACCCAATTTTCCTCAATCATTACCTGACATACGGCTAACCAGAGGGCAGAGTCGGTTGCGACCTTAACTGGTATGTGAATGTCGGCGGTTAAACAGGAAGGGTTGTAGTCAGGAGATATCTGCAATACCTCGCTACCGTTGTATCTCGCTTCAGTAACGAAATGGTAGGTTGGCGGCCAGGTATAGGAAATATTTGAATGGGTAAGAATAATCAGCTCAGCATCGAAAAAATTGTCTCCCGTATAGCCTAGACCCATACGGCCCATAGTCTGGGTGATGCCTTTCAGGTCATCGCCGATTTCAACATTGAGATCCAGGGTCAGGCCATTTAGGTGACCCATGAAACGTGATGTGGCCGAAAGTGCCACAGCGCCGCAGTGAATGTGTGGTGCATCGACGATGAAGCTCTCCGTGCCATGGTCCCTGTGAGCATCCAGCAGCGCATCTGCAACTTCAGTTAATGCGGCATCCCAGGAAACCCGCTTCCATTTTCCCTCACCTCTTTCACCCACTCGCTTCAATGGGTACTTGACCCTTTCTGGGGTCGTTAGGGTGTTGTGAAAGCCGCATCCTTTTTGACAGCCCTGGGGATTGTAGTCGGGATAGTCCGGATTTGATGCGTAGGAGCGGCCGCTCTGCTCTTCTCTCCAGATAACACCATTTTTTGCGTAGACCCTGAAGGAGCAGCCCCCCGGCGCACACTGGTTGGTGTGAGATCCCCATGTGACTGAATCCCAGGCCCACTCTGACCGATACAGGTCCTCCGTTGAACTGTAGTCAATTATACGGTTGGCAGAGGCTATTTCACTTGCAAAAAGTGGAGAAAAGGCGCCCTTCAGGTGCAGCAGCCCAACTGCGGCACTTCCTCCCGTGAACTTCAGAAATGAACGTCGCTCAAGTCCCTGGCCCTTCGAATCTTCCATAGCTATTCCAATAAAAAACACAATTCAGGGTTCGGCAAATAAAGCACACTTTGCCAACGACAACAATGCGGCATATCAATCGCTTCAGGTTTCGCTTCCAGCGGCCGGGAAAGGTCTGCCGGTAGGTGAAACATCGATCAAGGGAGGCCTAACGGTCGGTAAATTAATAAATTCGTTGATTCCATCATTCTTTTTCCGTTTACTTTGGGCCATGGGCATTAAGAAACTT
>PBRQ01000070.1 GCA_002725995.1 Gammaproteobacteria bacterium | reverse complement strand
GCACAGCTCCCCGCATACCACTGGTA
Organism: Gammaproteobacteria bacterium; assembly: GCA_002725995.1. GTDB lineage: Bacteria > Pseudomonadota > Gammaproteobacteria > Pseudomonadales > Azotimanducaceae. The sequence goes on along the minus strand of PBRQ01000070.1, from coordinate 36,495 downwards.
TGCCCTGGTGCTCGAGAAAGTGACTAATGAGGTTGACCGTGAACAACTGGTGCGCAGTTGCAATATGTGTCATCAGCAGGGCAACCTGGCTACACGCATACAAAGGCCGGTCGAAGAGTGGGAAAAGGTCCTGTCGCTGATGGCACGTATGGGTGGTGGAGTGAACGCTGAATTCAGGGCGAAGATTCCTGAATTATTCAATTCTGCCTATGACCCCAAGACGGCAGTCCCTCGTTTGACCAAAGGTTTTGGTGAGCCAGGTTTCGCACCCCCTCCGAGCGCGGAAGTGCGGCGGGCGATTATTGATGAATATGAGTTGGGCGGTCGTTCTTCGATGCAGCATGACATGATTGTTCATCCTGATGGCTATGCCTATTCCGTAGATATGAGCACTGACACACTGTTTCGGCTGGATCCATCCGTACCCGGTGGTGAACGAACAGCTTTTGCTATTCCGGCTGGAGACGAGCAACTGGGGGGTATGATGGATAGTGGCGCGCTGCCTTCGAATTCAAGTATGCGGGTTGGTCCCCACTCGCTACAGGCCGCCCCCAATGGCGATATATGGCTTACCTTGGCGGTTGCCAACAAGCTGGCAATATTTGATACGGTAGAAGAGAGTTTTGTTATGGAAGATCTACCCGGTGGCATCTTCCCGCATACGGTTCGTTTTGATGATAAGGGACGTGGCTGGTACACGGTTGCTGTTTCCAATCATATTGGTATGTATGACCCCAAGACAGGGCAGCACGACTTAATCCGGGTTCCAGCAAGGAGCTTCGGCGAGGATATCATGTTACGCATGATGCCTGTCATGCTCTGGCTTAGTCAGTTCATTGATCTGACGGAAATGGCCAGTACCAGTGAGGGTCTCGACCTGCCATTTCCTTACGGTATTGATATAGCGCCTGATGGTGGTATCTGGTTCAGCCAGCTGAATGCCCATAGGATTGGGCGTATTGACCCGGACACATACGAAGTCAAGGTGATCGACACACCTTTTTCAGCACCACGGCGAATGCGTTTTGACTCGAAGGGCATGTTGTGGATTCCTGGGTTTTCATCCAATCTAATTTCGAAGTTTGATCCTGAAACAGAAGAGTTTGAGCATTTTGAATTACCGGCTGAGCTTCTGGGTGCAGATGCGCCCTACACCCTCAACGTTGATCTCAAGACGGATGAAGTATGGGTGTGCGGCACCAATAGTGACAGTTTAATCCGCTACCAGCAGGACAAAGACAAGTTCACCATCTTCCCCCTGCCAACCCAGGTGACCTATTCGCGGGAAGTTGATTTTTCAAATGATGGTGGCGTCTGGACTTCGAACTCGAATGCGCCGACATGGCAAATTGAGACCGGGATGCCGCGAATAATACGCCTTGATGTTGATGGTCAGATTGATGTACCCCAAGTCAGTTCCAATCCGTAGCTGGCCAGCGTTACTCCTGATCGCTCCGCTTCTGTTGCTGGCAGGCTGTTCGGATCCGGAAGCAGAAGAAGCGAAAGAGCAGGCGGAGCTGGATAAAAGGGGCAGGGAGCTCAGTGCCTTCCTGCTTGATCGGGATGTGCAGACTGAGCTGCAGGAAGGCTTAGCGGTGCACCTTGCCTTCGGGGCAGAGGCAGATCTTGATCTGTATGTTACCGACCCGCTTCTGGAGACGGTTTATTTTGCCAATCGCAAGAGTAAGTCCGGCGGTGAAATATCAGATGATGTTCGATGTGGTTCCGGTGAAATCGGTGTTGAGGAAATTCTTTTTATAGCGCCAATGCCTGGCAAATATCGAATTGGTATTGACTACCCAAGTGAGTGTGCCGACGAGGCAAAGAAAGCGGCCTATGCGCTATCAATTCTGCACGATGGCAAGCGACAGGAAGCGCATGGCTCTGTGTCGTTGCAGCGGTTTGATGTTATCGCATTGGAATTTGAAATTGAGTGATGAGAGGAATCGGTCATGATTAATAATAGTAAGTTAAGAAATGGGACCTGGCATCTGGTCCTGGGTTTTGTTGCAGTTTTGATTTCTGAGACATCGATTGCACAGGACATCGAGGCAGGAAAAGCGCTGTTTCAAACCAATTGCGCGACCTGCCATGGAGAAAAAGGGGATGGTAATGGCCCGGCTGCAGAAGGGTTTATTTTGAAGCCGCGTGACTTTGCATTGGCGGCCTTCAAATTTGATACGGATTCTGACTGGGTACGTGGTGCTGATGCGGACCTTGCCAATGTCATTAGAAATGGCACCGCTGCCTATGGCGGTTCTCAGATGATGGCGCCCTGGGGTCAGCTCAGTGACCAGGAAATCAAGAACCTAGTCGGTTTTATCAGGTCCCTTGAATGAGTGTAGACGTTTGGGAGCCCGGTAAACCTAGTTCAGTTTCAACTGAGCAGATTGTCGCAGTTGTTGAGCAAGCCCGGCAGGTTGACATAGAACAGCTGAAATTGAATTGTGATGAGGCATTTGCCACTGACCATGCCTGGATGATGAAACTCGAAGAAAGTGAATGGCATTTAGCTGAACCACTTTCTGCCGAGGATCTTGTCGGTTTGATTCGGTTTTTCACGCTGGCTGAAATGCAGTTGCAGGGCTGGGAGGCAGGCTCAAAGAATCCAGTTATCTATTTCGTTCGTATGCTCAAGTCGCGTGGTGAATTTCCCCCAGAGCTGCGGAAGTGGGTTCGCGCCAATACGGATAATCGCTACCTTCCAAATGGTGCTGCTCTCTGAGGCGCTATAAGGCTGCAGCCTTTCGAGTATAATGTGCACTCTTATGTAGAGTGGGGCCGATGAGAAGCGCAACAATTGATCGAAACACCCTTGAAACACAAATCAGTGTAACGGTGAACCTGGATGGAACAGGTGAGCGGGTTTTCAACACCGGATTACCATTCCTGGAGCACATGCTGCACCAAGTAGCGCGTCATGGTCTGATTGATTTGACCATAAATGCGACGGGTGACCTGGAGATAGATGCCCACCACACGGTTGAAGATATTGGCATTACTCTCGGCCAGGCGATAAAGGATGCCGTCGGTGACAAGGCTGGCATCAGACGCTATGGACACGCCTACGTTCCACTCGATGAAGCACTATCCCGGGTAGTCATTGATTTTTCTGGACGTCCTGGGCTCGAATATGATGTGAGCCTGGAAAATTCCACCGCTGGTGACTTTGATGCGGAACTGTTTCATGAGTTCTTTCAGGGCTTTGTCAATCACGCCCAGGTAACCCTGCACATTGATAACCTCAAGGGCTCAAATGCGCATCACCAGGTTGAAACTGTGTTCAAGGCATTCGGGCGGGCGCTGCGCATGGCGCTGGAAACCGACCCTGGGATGAAGGGTGTGACGCCCTCCACCAAGGGATCACTCTAGTGAAGATTATTCCTGCTATCGATTTCAAGGATGGCAAGGTGGTCAACCTGAAACAGGGCAGACTGGATCAGACGACCACCTATTCTGAAGATCCCATTGGCATGGCAGAAACATGGGTAAGCCAGGGGGCAGAGCGATTGCATCTTGTAGACCTTGATGGTGCCTTTTCCGGTAAACCGGTAAACCAGGAAGCCATTTCTCAGATTGCAGCCAATCATCCTGACCTTGTCATTCAGTTAGGCGGCGGTATCAGAAGTGCAGAGATAATCGAAGGCTACCTTGTGGCTGGTGTTGACCTTGTTATTATCGGCACGAAGGCTGTTGAGGAGCCGGAATTTGTCGGCGAGATGTGCAAGCAATTTCCTGGACATATCATGGTTGGCCTTGATGGGTTACACGGCATGGTCGCCAAGAGTGGCTGGTTGGAAGTGACGGAAATTTCAGTAAAAAGCCTGGCTATGCTATTTGATGGTGATGGCATTGAAGGCATCGTGTATACGGATATTGGCAAGGACGGCATGATGGGTGGTATTAACCTGCATGCAACTAAAGCCTTGACCGAAGATTTGTCTGTTCCGGTTATTGCCTCGGGCGGCGTCACGGATCTGGGTGACATAGAAGCACTGCTGGAAATTGAAACAAGAGTCTCAGGTGGTATCACTGGTGTGATCACAGGCCGTGCACTCTATGAAGGTACGCTTGACCTGGTTGAAGCTATAGCACTGTGTAATCAATAAGTTTTGGGAACGGTGGGGTCAGAGTAGAATGGCTCTTACTTAAGCTGTTTGTCCCCCTGAGCGCCTGCCCTGAGCGAAGCCGAAGGGTCTCGCCTTTGGGTTACCGGCAGAGATTTCTCCACTTCGGTCCCTTCGGCTCCGTCGTGCGCGGCCCCGGTTGATCGCTCAGGGCAGGCGAAATGATCAAGCCCACACTTTTACTCTGACCCAGTACTAGAGACAGAAGCCATCCATTTGGCAAGCAGCAGGTTGTAGGGTGCTGAATTACTATCAGGTTGGAAACGGGGATGACTTCTATGCCTTCCTGCTGCAACTGAGGAATGGCCATTTCGAGGTAGGTCAATGTTTCCCCGTACAGATGGCCGATCGCGATTCCAGTGCCCTTTCTTTTTGCAACATCGATGAGTTTTCTGAATTGCTCATGGATGGCGAAGATAGACCTTTCATTGTCGAGAAATACATCACGACTGCTGTTGAAGAGATTCTTATTCTCAGCCGCCCTGGAAGCCACGGTATTTGGTGTAGTCCTTGAATCAATAAAGAATAGCTGCTTGGATTTTATTTCATGCATTAGCCATTCCATTGGTTGGGATTTTTGAGTTAAAAACTACCCATATGATTATTGATACCGGTAGCGTGCGGTACCCTGGAAACAGCATTGGATACGGCCAGTTTAAATGCGGGATGGGTCAGTTTGTTCGTCAGTCCACCGGGTCCTATAGGCATGTCACGCAGGTTCTGCATCGGCAGGTGGACCATAATTTCCTTACCCGCTTCATGGACGGTCTGAGCCAGCCTCGTTGCATGGGCGCTGTAGGGCAAAATTGAATAGGTCACAGGAGCTGGCAGCCGCACAGCTCTTAAGTCCCGGGAATAGCTGTTACCCAGGTCGTCAATAATGATGGAGATATAAACAGGATGCGCCGTGAAACCAGCTTGGGCAACATTTGTCTGGTCGGCATTTGAAAAAGGGGCAGCTAGCAGTAGGAGAAGGATATTCCAGTCGTTGACCGAGTAACATCAAGCAGTATTCGCTGCCACTCTCTCACCAGAGACTTATCCCTGCGGTTGTTTAGATTTCCTTGCTAGTATATTCAAGCCTTTAAGTAATACCAGTGCTTCATTGAGTTGATAGTCCTGGGCAGCCAGTTCCACATTCTCATTGACCGGTTCGTCATTACTTTCGCCCTCGGCATTGGTCAGATGTCCGGGTAAATCCTTCTCCTTCACTCGCCAGGGGTTGCTCTTCAACTTGGTCACCGTAGAGCGATCCACCCAGATGTCGGGAACGATGCCCTCTGCCTGTATCGAACGACCGTTGGGTGTAAAGTACAGGGCAGTCGTGAGCTTTATTGCCTTCTTGTTGTTGAGGGGCAATATTGTCTGCACCGACCCTTTACCAAAGGTGTTGGTTCCCATGATGACCGCACGGCCGTGATCCTGAAGTGCGCCGGCGACAATCTCGGAGGCTGATGCGGTACCCTCGTTCACCAGAACTACAATAGGTACACCGTCTGTTGCATCCGGTGTCGTTGCATTGAACTTGAGGTCGGTATTGCTGAGCCTGCCGGATGTATAGACGAGCAATCCTTCCGATACGAAAACATCGGATGCTTCAACTGCGGACTGAAGAACGCCGCCGGGATTGTTTCGCAGGTCGATGATCAGGCCGGACAATTTGCCTTCTTCTACAAGCTTCTCTACTGCTTGCTCGACTTCGGTACCTGTCTTGCTCTGGAATTGAGCAATTCGCAGGTATCCATAGCCGTCTTCGAGCAAACGATGTCGTACGCTGGCAACCTGTATGACCTCACGGACTATGACCAGTTCCTTGGGTACGGATTGCCCTTCCCGAACGATCGTCAAAGTTAGTTCTGTCCCGGCGTCACCGCGCATGGCTTTGATTGCTTCTGCCAGGCTCATTCCTTTGACCGGCTTGTTGTCGAGCTCGATGATCAGGTCGCCGGACTCGATACCAGCCTTGGCTGCAGGTGTGTCGTCCATTGGTGCAATCACTTTGACGAAGCCATTTTCCATCCCGACTTCCAGTCCGAGGCCGCCATAGTTCCCCGTAGTGGTTTCCTGAAGGTCAGAGAATGAAGTTCGGTCAAGGTAAGCAGAATGCGGATCCAGTTGTGACAGCATGCCCTTTATTGCATTTTCGAGGAGCGTACGATCATCGATTTCTTCAACATAGGCACTGCTGACCCGATCGAAGGCCTCGGCGAATACTCGTAATTCGTTAAGGGGTAACCTTGGGGGCAGGGTTGGATCCACCTCCTCGGCCGGGTTTTCAGATGCGATGACCTGCATGGTGAGCAGTGCAGGTACGATGGGAAGTAGCTTCTTCAGGTAGCGCATTGAGATTCCTCGGTTACGCGGCACGCTTTGCGCGTGCCATGCACCATGATTGTGGGTCCGCAGTTTTGCCGGCAACCCTGATTTCAAAATAAAGCCCAGGGTTTTGCTGACCACCGCTATTACCCACGGTAGCAATGGTTTCCCCGGCGGTGACCCAGTCGCCCGTCACCCGATATAGTACTTGATTATGCCCGTAAAGGCTCATGTAACCTTCGCCGTGGTTAATGATCGTCAGCAGGCCGAAACCCCGAAGCCAGTCGGAAAAGACGACTCTTCCATAGTGCACAGCGTAGACGGGATCGCCCTCTGGTGCGTTAATAAACAAGCCGGTCCATCTGAGTTTCCCGGCATTTCGCCTGTTGCCGAACCGGTGAGTGATTTTTCCGGCTACGGGCAGTAGTAATTGCCCCTTAAGAGATGCAAAAGGAACAACATTTGTGGGTGTAGACAGATTGGCGACACCGTGCTGAATGCGCTGGATCAGTAATTCCAGTTGTTGCCTGTCGGCAACCAGCTTCTCGATTTCCTTTCCTGTCGTAGAAATTTCCTTTTTTAGCGCTATGAGTATTTTACGTTTCTCTTCCTGCACACCCAACAGGACAGATCGTTGACGCTGAAGGTTGCTCCTGTTTTTTACCAGGACCTGGTTTTCTGCACCTATCAGGACGGCCACATTCTGCAATTGCTGAATAGTCTGACCATATGCCTCGACCTGTTCCGCTCTGGCTCGGTTGAAGTAGTCATAGTAGGTCAGCATTCTTGATATCTGGCTTGGATCTTCCTGGTTTAACAGAATTTTCAGGTACTCCTGATCACCTATTTTGTAGGCCGCTCGGATTTGGTTGGAGATGTACTGCTGTTGTTCTGATTTTGCCCGCTGAAGTTCTTTCTGCTTGTTAAATAATCGCCCAATTTTGTCTTCACCCTTAGACAGGTCTGATTCAATGGTCTGAATTTTCTTAAGTAGGTCGTTAATGTTTTTTTCGTTGAATTCGAGATTACTTTCCAGGTTCGATTTTTCGCCGTGCGTTTTATCAAGCATCTCTTTGAACTTGCTGATTTCAGACGCAAGCGCCTGCAGTTTCTTTTCCAGTTCAGCCTGGTCCATTTTCTGTTCAGCAGTGGCTGAAACCATGGTTGCCAGCGATAGTGTTAGAAGAAATATAAGAGGTCTTATCATGGGTTTTCTACACCTGCAATTTTTGGATACCCTTCGAGAACCCCATTTTTCATTCTAGCCTTATCATTTGCTGTTTTCCTCGCATTCCATGGTGACAAGGGAGGTGCCCGTCATTTCCTTCGGTTGCTCCAGCTCCATGAGTGCCACCAGTGTTGGAGCAATATAGCAGAGTGTACCCCCGGTAATTGTCAGGGCAACCTTTTTGCTGCCCACATAGACCAGTGGTACCAGTTCCGATGTATGAGCGGTATGTGGTTGTCCCGTAGCATCGTCCATCATTTGCTCAAGGTTGCCGTGATCGGCAGTAATCAGACAGTGCCCATCCTGGGACTCAAGGGCAGGTAGAATCCTGGCAAGGCATTGATCAACATACTCGGCGGCGCTAATTGCCGCCGTCAGGTCTCCCGTATGACCGACCATATCGCCATTCGCATAGTTGCAGATGATGAGATGGTACTCACCGGATTCTATCGCCTTAACGAGTTCGTTGGTGACTTCCAAGGCACTCATTGAAGGTTGTAAATCATAGGTGGCAATTTTCGGCGACGGAATCAGGATGCGGTCCTCATGGGGGAAGGTTGCTTCTCTACCGCCTGAGAAAAAGAAGGTTACATGCGCATACTTTTCTGTTTCAGCGAGGCGAAGCTGGCGCAGTCCTTGTTTGCTCACGAGCTCGCCAAGGCCGTTGTCGAGATTGACGGGGGCGAATATTACCTGTGCATCAATATTATCTGAGTATTGAGTCAGGGTGGTGAAGCCTGACAGTTGAGGATGATTGCGACGCTCAAATTTTGTGAAATCAAGATCGGTAAATGCTCGGCTAATTTGCCGCGCTCGATCGGAGCGAAAGTTCATAAAGATGACGGCATCCTGGTCCGCTATGCGGGTTTTTTCCCCGGAAATGAGCACACTGGTTGGTTTTACAAACTCATCACTCTCTCCGCGATCATAGGCATCCTGCAGAGCCTTCTCAGGGGACTCGGCTGTATAGTCAGATATACCATGGGCTACCAGGTTGTATGCGGGCTTTATCCTTTGCCAGCGATTGTCCCTGTCCATTGCATAATAACGACCGACAATTGATGCGATACCTCCATCACCGTTTTGCTGGATATAGTCATTTAGCTTTACCAGGGAATCCAGTGCCGATTTAGGTGAGACATCCCGGCCGTCAAGAAATGCATGCATGTAAATGGTCTTGACACCATTCTCAAATGCCATTTGGACGGCTGCATGAATGTGGTCTTCATGGCTATGTACGCCTCCGCGGGAGAGCAGGCCGAACAGGTGTAGCGATCTGCCGCTGTCAGCCAACTGCCTGAAGGTTGATTTAAGTGGGGCATTCTCAAAAAAGCTGCGGTCCGCGATCGAGTTGCTGATGCGGGTAAAATTCTGTTCGATAACCCTGCCAGCGCCAAGGCTCATGTGTCCTACTTCCGAGTTTCCCATCTGCCCATCAGGCAAACCCACATCCAGCCCAGAGCTCGATATCAGGCAGTGTGGGGCCTGTTTCCAGAGGTGGTCCCAGGTTGGCGTCTTGGCCAGTGCAATGGCATTTGCCTCGACGTCTTCTCGATGGCCCCAGCCATCAAGCACTATCAGAACATGGGGAGGGGGGGGGTTAGTCATAGACGCAGTTTACATACATATTTAGGGTCAGAGTAGAACAGGGGCCCTGACCCCAGAATAAATTTTTGTGTATACTGCGCGACTGATTTTCATCAGCGGATCGAACTAAATTGGTTGAGCAACTATTTGAATTTGCCGGGAACCATTACATTCTGGTAAGCATCCTGCTGTTCCTGATCGTTGTCTTCGTGATCAATGAAGGCAAACAGGGAGGTGCAGCGATCACTCCTACAAGCCTGGTAACACTGGTAAACCGGGAGGGAGCTGTTATCGTTGATATCCGTGATGGCAAGGAGTTTAGTGGGGGCCACATAGCTGGCGCCGTCAGCATGCCTTTTTCGAGTTTTGATTCCAGGGTTGACGAACTGGAGTCTTTTAGGGATAAACCCGTCGTTATCGTATGTAAGATGGGTCAGCACGCGGGCACAATTGGTCGCAGGCTAAAAGCCAAGGGGTATGAAAATGTTCGCCGCCTTGCCGGCGGTATGGGCGAATGGACGGCAAGCAACTTACCAGTAGTGAAGAAAAAATAGACGGGGTGGTCTAAACATGAGTGAGCAACAAGCTAACGGAGAAGAAGAGAAGCGGAAGTTCGCGTTACAGAGGATTTACCTGAAGGATGCTTCTTTTGAATCGCCTGGCTCTCCAAACAGTTTCAGGGTTGACTGGAAACCAAATGTTAATCTTGAGCTGAACAGCAAGAATGAAAACCTCGAGGGAGGGGACCTTTGGGACGTTGTCCTTGGGCTGACTATCACCGCCAAGAACGAAGATGATGAGGTTGTCTATCTTATTGAGGTACAGCAGGCAGGTATCTTCCACATCAGTGGGTTTGATACGGAGAGCGTGGCGCATACGTTGGGTAGTTTCTGCCCGAGTGTGCTGTTTCCCTATGCCAGGGAAGTGGTTGACTCCTTGGTAGTGAAAGGGAGCTTTCCTCCCTTAATGCTGGCACCCGTAAACTTTGATGCGATCTATGAGCAATCACAAGTGGCTCAGGCGCGTCGGGAAAACAATATCCAATAATTTATCTGGCCTGGCCTGGCTCAGAAGCGCTTTGGTGATCAACACCTAACAATTTTTGCTAAACCCTGATTGCCGCCAGGCTTCATAAACAACTACAGAAACAGCGTTCGAAAGATTCAGGCTGCGGCTGTTGCTGAGCATTGGGATTCTGATGCGCTGGCTTGAAGGAAGATCATTCAGAACCCTATCAGGAAGCCCCCTCGTTTCAGGCCCGAATAGAATGAGATCGTCTGCGCTATAGGTGATATCCGCGTAGGTTGTTTTGCCCTTTGTTGTTATGGCGAGAATTCTGGAAAATGAGAGCAGCTTCGTCAGGTCTGATAGGGACTCATGTGTAGCGACACTTGCGTACTCCCTGTAGTCCAGCCCAGCTCTCCTCAGCTGCTTGTCATCCAGTTGAAACCCCAGTGGTTTAATGAGATGCAGGTGAGCCCCTGTATTGGCACACAGTCTCATGATGTTCCCGGTATTTGGTGGGATCTCTGGCTCGAATAGTGCGATATGAAACATTTCTGCCTACTGTCTGACCGGGTTTGGAGAATCAGACTCCTTTTGTCCTTGCAGGTCCATGAAAGGGTTAAATTTATCAGTCCAGAAGGTCATCCTTGGCGAGACCTAACTCATTGATTTTTCGGGTTAGGGTATTGCGGCCCCAGCCGAGTAGTAAAGAAGCATCTCGTTTTCGCCCTCCCGTTTGCCTGAGCGCACACTCGATTAGGATTTTCTCGAATCGAGGAAGGGCCTCGCTGAGCAATCCAGGCTCCCCCGCTTTGGCCTGTGAGAGTTTGTGGGAAGACCAGTTGCGTAACGTCCTTTCCCAATTTTCACCCGTGTCATCATTTTTTTCCTTGCCAAGAAATTCAGGGGGCAGGTCTTCAATATGTACCTCACGCCCCGTTGCCATGACCGTGATCCAGCGGCAGAAGTTCTCCAGTTGCCGCACATTGCCCGGCCAGGGTAGTTCGCAGATATAGCTCATGGTTGCGGGTAGTAACTGCTTCGCTTCCTCTCCGAGTTCTTTTGCTGCTTCAACAAGGAAATGATTGGTCAGCAGGGGAATATCTTCCCTGCGTTCAGCAAGTGCGGGTATATGAATTCGTATTACATTCAAACGATGAAAAAGGTCTTCTCGAAATTTATTCTGAGCAACCAGATCCTCAAGGTTCTGGTGTGTTGCAGCGATAATTCGAACATCAGCCTTCAGCGGCTCGTGACTGCCAACCCTATAGAACTCTCCATTAGAGAGTACCCTCAGCAGGCGCGTCTGGGTATCGGAAGGCATATCGCCTATTTCATCCAAAAATAATGTTCCGCCTTGCGCCTGTTCAAATCGCCCCCTTCTTAACTGGTTGGCGCCGGTGAAAGCCCCTTTTTCGTGGCCAAACAGTTCGGCTTCAATCAGGTCACGTGGAATCGCCGCCATATTCAACGGTACAAATGAGTGGTTCACGCGGGGGCTATGGCGATGCAAAGCCAGAGCCACCAACTCCTTTCCAGTTCCGGATTGTCCGTTGATCAGTACCGTGACATTTGATTTTGATAGACGGCCTATTGCGCGAAAAACCTCCTGCATCGCAGTTGCCTTGCCTATGATCTCAGTTGCTGCACTTTCAGGATTTGCGGCTTCCTGCGAACTGGCATCTTTTTGATGAAGCAAGGCGCGTTTCACGATAGAAACCGTTTCGTCTATTTCAAAGGGTTTTGGAATGTATTCAAAGGCTCCGCCCTGAATAGATGATACAGCGCTGTCGAGGTCTGAGTGTGCGGTCATAATGATGACGGGCAAATCTGGGTGCTGCTTCCTGATCTGCTGCAAAAGTTCGAGGCCGTCAATTCCCTGCATTCTGATGTCAGAAATAATTGCATTTGGGGTGCTTGATTTTATCTGCGACAGCAGTGACTCACCGCTCTCAAAACAGCGTACGTTGAGACCTTCTTTTGACAGAGCCTTTTCAAGAACCCAACGGATAGACCGCTCATCATCGACCACCCACACGATATCTGCAGACATGATTAATTTCCTAGGGGGATGATGACGGTGAAGCGAGTACAACCTGGTTCGCTGTCAAAAGTAATGGTTCCCCGATGTTGGTAAATAATGGAGTGGGCCATCGAAAGCCCAAGACCCGTACCCTCGGGGCGGCCGCTGATCATGGGAAGAAAAAGGTGATCTTTTAGTGATTCATCAATGCCCTGGCCATTGTCGACAATATCTATTCGCAGGGCATTTCTGTGGCGAACTGAGGCGATGGTGAACTGCCGTTCGGTTCTAGTGACAAACTGGATAGTAGGGTTGGCAACCTTGGCAACGCTTTGCAGGGCGTTACGGGTGATATTCAGGATTGCCTGCATAATCATTTCGGGATCAGCCTTGATTTCTGGAATACTTGGATCATAGTCGCGCTGAAAGCTGAGGTTAGAGTCAGCTTCCAGCTCAATCAGGGTCCGGATACGCTCAAGAATCTCATGGATGTTGGTAGGGATTGGGTTCGGGATTGAGCGAGGACCCAGCAGCCGATCGAGGAGTAGGGTGAGCCTGTCGGTCTCCTCAATGATGATATGGGTGTACTCGGTAAATTCAGAAGTACCCAGTTCCTGTTGCAGAAGCTGTGCTGCACCACGAATACCCCCCAGCGGGTTTTTAATTTCATGTGCAAGACCGCGAATCATGAGGCGGGTGGCTTGCTGGTATTCCTGTAGAGCGCTGTCCCTGTCGATTCTGAGGTAGCGATCCTGTGGTGAAAACTCGACTATTAGCCTGGGCCATTCTTCTTCAGCGATGGGGGATATACTAATGTCAGCTGTGATCGTTGTTCCGGATGCAAGTAAGATTTGTGTTTTCCGTTGAGTATAGGGCTGCCCCGATTGCAGGGCATCGTAGAGCACAGTCTGTAGAGGCTTTGTCTGCGGTATTAGGTCGCTAAGCTTTTGCCCGATGGACTGTTTCGCTGAAATTTCCAGCAAACCCTCTGCCGCCTGATTTATATACTTAAGTCGCAACTCATGATCCAGGGAAAGAATTGCGGTACTGAGGTTGTTAAGAATATTGTCACTCATTGCAGCGCTGTCATCCCCGGTGGAGGACTGCTGGTCTTTTACCGGTCGAAAATTCATGTATGTGTTCTTGTAACTATACAGGCTCTTTCACCAGGTACTGCAAGAAGTGCACCAGCTGGCAAACTCCACCTATATAGACTTGTCCGAGGTTCATTGTATACGGGATAGCAGCGGAATGCACCATATTGGTGCGCCCATGATGTATCTTGCTAGTGCTTAACCGAGTAGCGCTGGAGGGTGATGGATATCGAAGGGCCGGCCTGTAGAATCTTTTTATCCTTCGTCCCCGTAACATTCAGGTAGAACTGGTGGGTACCCCGGTCGATATTCTGCATTGAGACGGACCCACTGCCACTGACCTTGCTGTGTTTCTTACCATCCATCATAAGCGCAATACTGTGACCCGGCTGAATGCCCGGCTCTATCTTGAATTGCAGTTCCAGGATCCCGGCATTGTTGCGTATGGCTGCACCGTTTTCAGGTGAAGTGATCGCCAGCATCTGGTACTTATAATTTTTGCTGGCCTCGCCTTCCTTGTCGTCCTGCATGTATCTGGAGGCCTTCTCGTATTGCCTGGTGTATTTGGAGGAGTCAAAGGTAACGGGTTCCTGTACTTCGACTTCTTCAGCTTCTGCTGCTGCCTTATCAGAAAAAACAGGATTACCAAACTCATCCTCCGTTTTGTAAATTGGAGCCGCTAAAACGGTGCCAATAGCACTGACAAAAGCACACATACACAAGCGCTTGATCATAGATTTCCGCTTCCCGGTTTCACGTCATTTTGACTTGAATGGGGCGCAAAAAAAACCCCTCCCAAAATAACAGGAGGGGTTTGTACTTTCCGATGTGGATTCCTTAGGCGTGTGTCCTCAGTTACCTACACGCTGTAGTACATCTGAAACTCGACCGGGTGGGTGCTGGAGTTCAGCAGTTCAACTTCTTCCTGTTTAAGGTCGATGTATCCGTCAATCATGCCATCACTGAATACATCACCTTGGGTCAGGAATTCGCGGTCATTGTCGAGTGCCACCAGCGCCTGTTCAAGACTCGAACAAACCGTTGGCAGATCCGTTAGCTCTTCTGCTGGCAGGTCGTAGAGGTCCTTGTCCAGCGGTCCGACGGGCTCAATTTTGTTCTTGATACCATCAAGGCCAGCCATCAGCATGGAGGAGAACATCAGGTAGGGGTTGGCAGTATTGTCACCAAACCTGACCTCGGCTCTTACGCCATTTGGGCTGCCGCCCTGTACATACGGTATGCGGATTGAAGCTGAACGATTGAGTGCCGAATAAACCAGTACCAGTGGCGCCTCGAAACCGGGTACTAGCCGCTTATAACTATTGGTGCTCGCATTCGCAAAAGCGTTGAGTGCGCGAGCGTGCTTGATGATGCCGCCAATATACCAAAGAGCTTCCTGGGACAGGTTGCCGTAACCATCGCCCGCAAAGAGGTTTGTACCATCCTTGAAGATTGACTGGTGGCAATGCATGCCGTTGCCGTTGTCACCAACCAGTGGCTTAGGCATAAAGGTCGCTGTCTTTCCATAGGCATGGGCGACATTGTGTACACAGTACTTATAAATCTGGGTTTGGTCAGCTTTCCTAACGAGGGAGTCAAAGCGAGTTCCTATTTCAGCCTGTCCTGCGGTACCTACTTCGTGGTGATGCAGGTCAACCGTGATCCCCATAGCCTCCATAGCTGAGCACATTGAGTTGCGGACATCGAGGAAAGAATCAACTGGCGGAACCGGAAAGTAGCCACCCTTAATGCCTGGGCGGTGGCCAATATTTCCACCCTCGAATTCTGCACCACTCATCCAAGCTGCTTCTTCTGATTCTATCTCGTACATGGCGCCGCCCATGTCATTCTTGTAGCGCACGCTGTCGAAAATGAAGAACTCTGGTTCTGGTCCAAAGTAGGCGGTGTCGCCAATGCCTGTGGTGGCGAGATAGGCCTCTGCACGTTTTGCCAGTGCCCGTGGGTCTCGGTCGTATCCCTGCAGGGTACTTGGCTCTACGATATCGCAACGCAGATTAACCGTTGTCTCTTCGGTAAATGGATCAATGACGGCCGTGGAATCATCTGGCATGAGGATCATGTCAGCATCATTGATGGACTTCCAGCCAGCGATCGAGGAACCATCAAACATGGCACCAACTTCAAAAAAATCGTCATCTATTAGCTTTGCGCTGTTGGTGACATGCTGTTCCTTCCCTCGGGGGTCGGTGAAACGAAGGTCAACCCACTTCGCATCATTATCATTTATTAGGCCGAGAGTTTTCTCTGACATTTTATTCTCCAAATGGAATGTTCAAGTTACTTTCTGCTCGGCTGTCTAGGTCCAAGCAAATTGCTAAATTGGCGCACATAGGGTAGCAAAGAATATGCCATTGGCATGTATTAATAAACCCTTGGTATTTAGTGGCTTCTAATGGATCGAGGGTGCTAGAAAAGCTCTATTATGGTGCGATATATTTAAAAATAGCACCGTTATAGTGCGTCTATTTAACCAAGATCCTAATGATGATGTCGCGATCGACGGTGTCGGTGGAGATAACCTCGTGGCCATGAATTCGACACCAGCTTGGAATATCAACCAGCGCGCCTGGATCAGTGCAGGTCACCTTGAGAAGATCCCCGGCCACCAGTTCTTTGATCCTGTCCTGGGTTCGAATAACCGGCAGGGGGCAGAGCAATCTGCGAGCATCAAGGTTGAAACTGTTTTCAGACATGCCAGCTACCAGGCACTTCATCGGCGGCCAGTGGCTTGATGCTCAATTCACGGAGGTCACCATTCTTCATCCGTACCTCCACGAGGACTTCCTCGGCATCCCGACCCTGGCCATAGCGGGCAACAATAGCTGCGGCCTGTTCGATATCATCGTCTCGAGGTTCGCCGTCCAGGAGTGCTAGCGGTCCATTGCAGGATTTGCTCTCCAGGCTGATGAACTCATTGCGGTATCCAGACAGGTAGTTGTTTTCTCCCTCCTCCCGGCTGACGATAAGCTTGTAGTGGGGCTTTGGCCGAAGGTGGCGCCCAACTTTCAGTAACATGATGTCATCCAGTTCATAGTCTCTCTCACCGCGGGACTGCCACAGATCAGCCAGTTTACCGGCATAGGCCTTATCCGTCAGGAAACAGCAGCCTCCTGCGGGTTGGGCGTATTCAGAGAATCCAAGTGACTCGGCCAGGGCAATCTGGGGTTTTCGATTGCGACCGTGAAAATCGAATAGTGCCTCCCGATCAACCCAGCTTTCACGTTCCGGCAGTGTCGCCGGCAGGTTTTTTGCGCAAAGGGGGCGCAGGAGTCTGTCATCTGCGCCTGATTCCCTGGCAATAATGGGCAGGGTTTCCCGTCTTTGTGATTTAGGGCGCTGGCCGACTACTTCCCCGGTAAAAATGAAATCGAACTTGTTTTCCTCACACCAGGCTTTCGCCTTGTTCACCATGAATATTTTGCAGTCGAGACAGGGGTTGAGATTCTGGCCATATCCATGGGCAGGGTTGAGGACGATATCCTTGTATTCCTCTATAACGTCGATGATGTGCAGTTTGATGCCCAACTGCTCAGCCACCCAGAGGGAGTTGTTTCGCTTTGGTTTGTTTTTTCCTACCCGCCGAATGGCGTGCGTATGGCCTTCTACGCAGAAACCAGTGAAAAAGTTCAGCCCTTCCACATGGATCCCCTGATCCTTGACTACCCTGGCCGCCAGCATTGAGTCCAGGCCACCGGAAATAAGTGCGACCGCCTTTCGTTGCTGCTGGCCCATGTTGTTTGTCCGTGTAGGGTTATGTTGAATCGTGGCCATTATAATGATTCGGGGAAACCGGAATACAGTGCCTTTCGAATTTAGGGCAGGAATCCAGGTTAGTCCTGCGGACAAGCCGCCGATAACCTGTATAATGCCGCCGCATCGACCCCCCCCCACTAGCACACAATGCAACAGAAACTCAGAAACATCGCGATTATCGCCCATGTTGATCACGGCAAGACCACGCTCATCGACAAGCTGCTGTCACAGGCAGGGGCTCTGGAAAGAGGCGAGGATGAGGGTGAGCGGCTGCTTGACTCGAATGACCTTGAAAGAGAACGCGGGATAACTATCCTCGCGAAGAATACCGCCCTCAACTGGAATGGATACCGGATCAATATCGTTGATACCCCGGGACACGCTGATTTTGGCGGTGAGGTAGAAAGAATCTTGTCCATGGTGGATTCCGTACTGCTGCTGGTTGATGCTGTGGAAGGGCCCATGCCGCAAACACGGTTTGTTACGCGCAAGGCATTTGAGAATGGTTTGAATCCAATCGTGATGGTGAACAAGATTGATCGCACCGGGGCGAGACCGGACTGGGTTATTGATGAGGTTTTTGAATTGTTCGATCAGCTAGGTGCAACCGATGAGCAGCTTGATTTTCCAGTAATCTACGGCTCGGCACTGGAGGGAAGGGCTGGACTGTCAGCCAACGATATAGAAGACAATATGAGTTGCCTTCTGCAGGCAATTATCGACCGGGTGCCACCACCGGATGTGGACACAAGCGGACCATTGCAGATGCAAATCAGTACGCTGGACTACAGCAGCTATGTCGGTGTCATTGGCCTCGGCAGGATTGCACGAGGGACGGTTAATACCGGCAGCCCGATTGTTGTTGTTAGTAAAAGCGGCGCTGAGCGGAAAGCACGAATTCTGCAGGTTATGGGCTATAACGGTTTGCAGAGAGTTGAGGTTGATAGTGCATCCGCCGGGGACATCATCTGTATTTCCGGTGTAGATGAATTACAAATATCGGATACGATCTGTGCGCCTGGGCACGTGGCACCATTGCCGCCACTCGAAGTAGATGAGCCGACAATCTCGATGACTTTCCAGGTTAATACATCGCCCTTCGCCGGACGGGATGGCAAATTCGTCACCAGTAGAAATATCAAGGAAAGGCTGGAAAGGGAACTGCTGCACAATGTGGCCTTGCGGGTAGAAGCCACTGATAGTGCTGACAAGTTTAAGGTGTCCGGTCGAGGTGAACTACACCTGGGTGTTTTAATTGAGAATATGCGCCGGGAGGGGTACGAGCTCGGTGTCTCCAGGCCGGAAGTAATCTTCAGGGAAGTCGACGGCCAACACCAGGAGCCGTTTGAAACCGTTTTGCTCGACATAGAGGGAATACACCAGGGTTCTGTAATGAAAGAACTTGGTGAGCGTAAGGCAAATCTTCTCAATATGTCACCTGACTCAACCGGCAGAGCCAGGCTCGAGTTTTTAATCCCGACACGCGGCCTGATTGGCTTCCGCTCGGAATTTCTCACCATGACTTCCGGTACGGGCATTCTCACCAGCGTATTCTCACACTATGGGAAAGTTGTCAGCCATGACGTAAGCAAGCGGGACAATGGGGTGCTGGTTTCAATGGCCAGTGGCAAGAGCCTGGCCTTTGCACTGTTCAACCTGCAGGCAAGGGGAAGGTTGTTCATAAACCCAAATGAAGAGATTTATGAGGGTATGATTGTTGGCCTGCACTCGCGCGGCAATGATTTGATAGTTAACCCCCTAAAAGCGAAACAATTGACCAATATCAGGGCGGCAGGAAGTGATGAGAATATTATACTCAGTGCGCCTGTGAGGCACTCTTTGGAACAGGCCATTGAATTCATAGATGACGATGAATTGGTGGAGGTTACGCCAAATCATATTAGAATTCGCAAGAAGCTGCTGACAGAAAATGAGCGTAAGCGCTCGGGGCGGGCGAAGGTTGCCTGAGTAAGTTTTTTTGGAAACCAGGAATTAGAAGATGCTGCCGCTGTATCCGGAAATAAAGCCATACGCGCGCCACATGATTAAGGTGGATGACGTTCACCAGGTTTATGTGGATGAAAGCGGCACTGCAAGTGGGATTCCCGTGCTGTTTGTTCACTCGGGTCCGGGATCCGGCTGCGAGTATGACAGCCGTGGTTTCTTTAATCCTGAGAGGTACAGGATCATCCTGTTTGATCAACGGGGATGTGGACGGTCAACGCCACACGGTGAACTTGAGAACAATCAGACTACGGACCTGATCGCTGACATGGAGCGCATCATGGAATACCTTGGCATTGAAAGCTGGATACTGTTTGGTGGTGGCTGGGGTTCCACCCTGAGCCTTGTGTACGCCCAAACACATCCGGAAAAGACAATGGGGCTTATTCTTCGGAGTATTTTCCTCGGTCGAAAGCAGGACATTGACTGGTTTTATCAGGGTGGAGCCAGTCTCTTTTTCCCAGCCCACTGGGAAGATTTTGTTGCTCCGATTACGGAGGCTGAGAGGGGTAATTTCCCTACCGCTTACCATCAGTTGATGAACGGCCCCAATGAACTTGCGCGTATGGGGGCAGCGAAAGCCTGGTCCAGTTGGGAGGCCCACTGCTCGACCATGCATCCCAACCAGCGCCTGATAAAACACTTTACCAACCCCCATCGTGCACTGGCCAGATGCAAAGTGGGCACTCACTATTTCCGTAATGGTTGTTTTCTGGAAAGTAATCAGATTGTTTCCAATGCTGATATTCTGAAGGACATCCCAGGGATTATTGTGCACGGAAGGTTTGATATGGTGTGCCCGATGGAAAATGCCCACACACTGCATGAGGCGTGGCCAAATTCACAACTCTATCTGGTCAGAGAAGCTGGTCACTCGGCGACGGAGCCGGCGCTGATCGATGCTCTGATTCGGGCAACCAGGAATATGTCTTTGCGTTTTGGGGACGGATTCGGGGACTAGTCTTTCGGATTGGCCAGGGTTGATACCTGCCCGATGTTTTAAGGAGTATCGAATTGCTCGGCCTTATTCAGCGAGTCAGTGAGGCTCAAATCAATGTTTCCGGCAAGGTGGTCGGGAAAATCAATCGTGGACTATTGCTGCTGCTCGGCGTGCAAAAAGGTGATGCGGAAAGAGATGTATCCCGGCTGGTGAATAAGGTTGTGAACTACCGGGTGTTCCGGGACGATAAGGGGCACATGAATCTCAGCTTGCTGGATATTTCGGGTGAGCTGCTGATAACGCCACAATTTACCATCGCTGCCGATACCAAAAAGGGGTCAAGACCCTCCTTTTCGAGCGCCGCACCACCGGATGAAGCGCAGGCGCTCTTCGATATATTCGTGCTTCAAGCGAGGGATTTGTGCGCCGTCGAGACGGGCGTATTTGGAGTAGATATGAAGGTCAGCCTGACCAATGATGGACCCGTGACCTTTATGCTCAGTAGTTAGGCTTTGTCTGACCTCTTCTGTACTGAGACGTTGAATTAGTGCGGTTAAAACACACCGCTTCTTGAATCATTGAGAATCACCTTTTCCCAGATATGGGCGCGTTGATTGAAGGCACAGGTGCACGATTTTCCGTTCCGGGGGACGTCCATGTCCCATCCCGCGTCCATCCATGGCGCTAATCTCTACAAATCATGCAGTTGAGCCTCCAACCCTGGCGATGGATTTGCGTTACATATCAGCCTTGACCTGACACTCATTCGACGAATTGCCGTAGTTAGGATTGAATAGTCTGGCGTCTGACCTGAAGCGGCTAGCGCCAGGGACGGACGCGGGATCAGGCCAGGGATGGCCGGGGGCGCCGAGCCGATGCCACAGAAGGTTAGGCGCCAGACTATTCAATCCGGCGTGTAACTAAGCGCTATATAAAACGTCACTAATTGCTTAGTTTGATGGGCTGGTTTAATTTCGCACACTTAGCATGTCATCGGGGCCATGTGGGAATCATATTGCTAGGCCAACGCTAGTCTTCATCATTCCTGTTTCGAATAACCTTAGAAAACAGTATCCCGAATTCATAGAGAACCCACATGGGTAGTGCCAGGAGAATCTGTGAAATAACGTCCGGGGGTGTCAGCAACATACCCAGGACAAAACAGCCAACGATTACGTAAGGGCGCTTGTTCTTCAGGTTTTCAACGGTTGTTGCTCCTGTCCAGACCAGCAGCACGGTTGCGATGGGAATTTCAAATGCCAGTCCAAATGCAAAAAAGAGCTTCAGGACAAAATCCAGATAGCGATTGATGTCGGTCATGATGGTGACACCATCCGGTGCGACACTGGTGAAGAAGCCAAAAACAAGTGGGAATACAACATAAAATGCAAATGCGATCCCGGCATAGAAAAGCAGGATACTGGATGTCAGCAAAGGTAAAGCAATACGCTTTTCACTGGAATAAAGCCCTGGAGCCACAAAGCTCCATAGCTGGTGCAGGATGTAGGGCATCGCTAAAAAAATTGACAGTACCAGCGTTAACTTGAAGGGCGTAAGAAAAGGTGATGCCACCTCCGTTGCAATCATGGTGGCGCCCTCAGGCAAAAATGCTCTCAAGGGTTCAGAGATATAGGCGTAGATGTCGTTGGCAAAATAGAACAGAGGGAGAAAGATAACCAGAACCGAAAGGAAACTGTGAAGTATCCGGGATCTAAGCTCCACCAGGTGATCTATGAGGGGCTGTCCCTGGTCAGATTCAGCTGAATCGCCTGGGGTCGTGTTACTTTGCTCGCTCATCCGCTTGAGTTCCGGGATTTTTCATCGTCCGGTTCTGTTGGCTGCTGCTTTTGAAAATTGAGGGTAGCCTCGGCCTTAAGGTCATTAACTGAGCCATCAACCTCTGCGACGGCTCCTGTCAACTCAGTTCTGACTTCCTCCAGCGTTTCCTTGGACTTCGCGATATCTTCCAGGATTGATTCGTTATAGATTTGAGCGCGGATTTCATCGGCGCCAATTTCGTTCTCAATCTCCTGTTTGATATTGGCAAAACTGCGCCGGAACCGTCCCAGCCACAGGGACAGGGTGCGAATAGATTCTGGTAGCCTGTCAGGTCCTACTACGAGGAGCGCAACGACACTGACCAGCAATAGCTCAGGGAGTCCGATATCAAACATGAGGAAATCAGGACTTGCTTTCGGCCTGCTTAGCTTGCTTCAGCGTAGAAGGGATTTCCTCACCCTCGTCAGATACAGTTTTCACATCTTCCTCTGGGCCAACCGCATTCCTGAATCCTTTGATAGCGGAGCCAAGGTCACTGCCCAGCGATTTGAGTTTGGCCGTGCCAAACAAAAGCAACACTATGATAAGTATTATGACTAGTTCTGTTATTCCAAATGACATGTGGAGTTCCTCTTAGTTTTTCCTGGATTGCTTCTCGGTTATCCCGGATGTGCCGAATCTACTTTCAAGTTCAGCGAAGACGTTGTCTGGGGTTTCGCCAACCTGGTCCAGTAAAATTAGTGAATGAAACCAGAGGTCAGCAGTTTCCTTTACGACCTCGGTTGTAGATTTGGATGCGGCTGCATCTTTTGCGGCGATGACCACTTCACATGCTTCCTCACCGATCTTTTCCAGAATCTTGTTCAGGCCGGCCTGCTGTAAGCTCGCGACATATGAAGCTGACGGGTCTGCATTCCTGCGATCCTGTATAACTGCAAATACACGTTCGATTACATCAGACATCTTGAGATGCCTTTTTGAGGGTGCAGGGCTTTGCATCTTTTGTACTAATCACGATGATAAATCTCTTTGGGATCTTTCAGCACCGGGTCCGTCTCGATCCACTGTCCACTTTCAAGGGTTCGGTAAAAACAACTCGCTCTCCCGGTGTGACAAGCAATATCACCGAGTTGTTCAATCACCAATATTATAACATCACCGTCACAGTCCAGGCGTACTTCATGTACGACCTGTTCATGGCCGGATTCTTCGCCCTTGCGCCATAGTTGCTTTCTGGAGCGTGACCAGTAAACAGCCCTGCCGGTTTTTATCGTCTCTTCGAGAGAATCTCGATTCATCCAGGCGGACATCAGTATGCGGTTGCTGGAACTGTCCTGGGCGATGGACTGTACCAGTCCCTTTGAATCGAACTTGATCTCTGACAACCAATTTTGATCTTTATCAGTCATTTAGGGGGCGTCAAAAAATAGTTGGCGAGAATAGCATGTCAGGCGTGGATATACATCCAGTAGACGCCCAGACTGCCAAGTATAGAAGTACCTAGCAGCACCTCATTACCACCGGCATAACCGGAAAGCGGGATCATGGTGCTAAAGATCGCCGCGATCAGAGCGAAACCGCCAACACGTTGATAGCGATTTCGGCGGGACTGCCTGGCGATTTCCTCTTCCAGGCGGACCAGGGTTTCGGTTTGCTGGCGGGTATTGTTGCCAAGATCTTTCAGTTCCGTGAGGGCTGAAAATGCAAGGTCTGGCACTTCCGGCAACTGTTCCAGCCAGTGGGGAGCTTTTTCGCTGATGGACTTCAAGATGGCGCGAAGCCCAACTCGCTGGGACATCCATTGCTCCATGAGTGGTGCAGCCGTTTCCCAGAGGTCAAGTTCATCGTAGATTTGACGGCCCAGGCCCTCGACGTTTAGCAAGGTTTTTTGTAGGAGAGCGAGCTGGGGTTGAACTTCCATATCGAACTGGCGCGCGGTCTGGAAGAGGCTGACAATGAGTTTCCCGAAGGAAATGTCCTTGATGGGCTTCTGGAATATCGGTTCGCACACTGCTCTTATTACCGATTCAAACTCAGATATGTCCGTATCTTTCGGGACCCAACCGCTGGCGACGTGAAGTCGCGCGACCTCGTGATAGTTCTGATTGAAAAATGCAATCAGGTTCTTTGCAAGATAATCCTTGTCGTTCTCCGTTAACGATCCAATTATGGCGCAGTCAAGGGCAATGTAGTTGGGGTTTTCCGGGTCTGAGATATCGACGAGGACGTTCCCAGGGTGCATGTCCGCATGGAAAAAGTTGTCTACAAAAACCTGGGTGAAGAAAATTTCCACTCCAAGGTGTGAGAGTTTCCTGAGATTTACCTTGTTTGCCTTGAGGGTTTCAATATCGGAAGCCCGGACGCCATGGATCCTTTCCATTACCATGACGTTCCGGCTCGTATAGTCCCAGTAGATCTCAGGGACATATAGTTTGTCAGTGCGCTGCCAGAGGTGGCTGAGCCTGGTTGTATTGGAAGCCTCCAGTTGCAGGTTCAGCTCGTTGAGAATGGTCTGCTCATAGTCCTTTACTATCTCAACCGGATGCAGGCGCTTGCCGTCTCGCCATATTCGCTCCACCAGTTTTGCGAGGAAGAACATGATATCCAGGTCTTGTTTGATGGTTTCCTCAACGCCTGGGCGGATAACCTTGACCACAACCTCTTCACCGGAATGCAGGGTAGCCAGATGTACCTGGGCCACCGAGGCCGACGCAAGAGGTGTTTCGCTAAAAGACGAAAAAGCATCGGGTATTGTTTCGCCAATACTCTGCTCAATAATTTCGACGGCGATACGTGAGTCGAAAGGTGGTACCTGTTCCTGTAACTTCTCCAACTCCTGGGACAGGTCTTCTGAGAAAAGATCTTTCCGTGTCGACAAAATCTGGCCAAATTTGATAAAAACCGGCCCAAGTTCTTCAAAGGTCAGGCGCAGGCATACTCCCTCAGAGGCTCCTGGTGTGGGCAGCAGTTTTAGCGGTGTCATTAGTAGCCTGGCCCACAGGGGAAGGTTCAGGTTGTCCGGCAATAGAAGGTCCACACGATGCCTGAGCGACACACGAAGAATCTTAGCGACTCTCAAGAGGCGCATGATCTGATCTGCCAGTAACCAGTGAAATTCATCTGCTAGCCTTGATTAGCCATAAATTATCGTGCGAGCCGAAGACGGTGTAGCGTCGTGTTTTATGACTAATCAAGGCTAACCCTCTTTTACTCCCTGATGTATGGCAGCTATGCCATTCAACAGGTTGTGGTACTTCACGGAGGAAAAGCCTGCGTCATTCATCATCTGGGCAAGCTCTTCCTGTGGTGGGTGCATTTTGATGGATTCCACCAGGTACTGATAACTGTCCCTGTCCCCCGTAATCATTTCACCAACACCGGGCCAGATGCTGGAGAAGGCGTCATAGGCCTGCTTTAGCCGTGGATGCTCCGGCTCTGAAAATTCCAGGATGACCAGCCGACCACCTTTTTTCAGTATCCTGAATATTGAGTGAAGCGCTGCATCCTTATCGGTTACGTTGCGCAGGCCAAATGCCATGGTTACGGCGTTAAAATGATGATCCGGGAAGGGGAGATCCTCAGCGTCGCCCTGAACATAGTTGACGTTTGCGACGACACCCTTGTCCTCCAGGCGCTGTCTGCCGATGGAGAGCATCGAGTCATTAATATCACAGAGAACGACCTGACCGCCCGGGCTCACCAACCGTGCCAGTTTTTTGGTCAGATCTCCCGTGCCACCAGCCAGATCCAGGATGATATCGCCTGGCCTTACACAACTGAGTTCCACTGCAAAATGTTTCATCAGTCTGTGGCTGCCCAATGACATCAGGTCATTCATCACGTCGTAACGGCTCGCGACCGAATGGAATACATCGGCAACCCGTCCAGCCTTCTCGGCAATGGGCACCGTCTTGAACCCGAAATGTGTTTCCTGTGACATGTGCGCTAGGTCAAAGTGAGAGTGAACCACTAATTTTACACCATTCCGCCGATCGTGTTTTAAGCCAGTACTTGGCGAACCACCGAGTTGAGGATGCCGGTACCTTAATCATCAACCCTTGCAGCGTATTTAGGTCAAACAACGGGTCCAGTCGGGGCTAGGTGCTAACAGCTATAAATTGCGGTTCTCGGGACTGGCCCGCCTTTTCCAGGTCCTCAAGGTATTGGGCCCAGTTTGCACCATAATTTTCGCCCAGATCCCACAGGTAGGTCCAACTGTAGATACCTGAATCGTGTCCATCGGAGAAAATCAGCTTAATAGCGTAGTTGCCCTGGGGCTCAATGTCCTTGAAGGTGACCAGCCGTTTTCCGTGCTGGAGTATGGCCTGGTCTCTGGAATGGCCCTGAACTTCCGCGGAGGGGGAGAATACACGCAGGTACTCGGCGGGCAGCATGTGGCTCGTCGTATCGTATGTCAGTTCGAGCCGGGCTGACTTTTTGTGAACTTTTATTTCCGTCGGGGCCATGATCGTTGCACCGCCTGCTTACAGGATGTATCTGCTCAGGTCTGAATCGCCTGCCAGGTCTTCAAGGTTTTGATCCACATACTGGGCGTCCACTAGGACAGAGTGTTCGCTATCCTCGGCGAGATCACCAGCCTCAAATGAGATTTCTTCCAGCAGCCTCTCCATCACCGTATGCAGGCGTCGGGCACCAATATTCTCGGTGGTCTCATTGACCTGCCATGCGATTTCCGCAATTCGCGTAATGCCGGCCTTGGTGAACTCAAGGTCAAGGTCCTCCGTGGCCATTAATGCCTGGTATTGTTCTGTCAGTGACGCATCCGGTTCGGTCAGAATGCGCTCAAAATCCTCTACGTCCAGGGGGTTTAGTTCTACACGAATCGGCAGTCTGCCTTGTAACTCCGGGATCAGATCTGAGGGCTTGCTCAGGTGGAAGGCGCCGGAGGCTATGAACAAGATATGGTCGGTCTTGATCATTCCGTATTTTGTAGAAACATTGCTGCCTTCTATCAAGGGCAACAGGTCTCGCTGTACGCCTTCCCTTGAGACATCAGCACCGCCATGCTCAGCACGTTTGGCAATCTTGTCCATTTCATCGATGAAAACGATCCCGGTTTGCTCTACGGCCTCGACGGCTTGTGAGCGAAGGTCATCTTCGTTGATAAGCTTGGCTGCTTCCTCTTCCGTCAACCGCCTTAAGGCATCCTTTATTTTAAATTTTCTAGTTTTTGTCTTGCCTGGTGCCATCGAAGAAAACATATTCTGCAACTGGCTGGTCATTTCCTCCATGCCGGGTGGAGCCATTATTTCCACGCCCACCGACGCGGCTTGAATA
This sequence comes from Gammaproteobacteria bacterium, assembly GCA_002725995.1. Lineage (GTDB taxonomy): Bacteria > Pseudomonadota > Gammaproteobacteria > Pseudomonadales > Azotimanducaceae. The sequence goes on along the minus strand of PBRQ01000070.1, from coordinate 9,320 downwards.
TCTATTTCGATTTCCTTGTCATCAAGATCGCCTTCCCGCAGTTTCTTGCGAAACAACTGTCGGGTGCCCGTGCCTTTATCATCACCACTGTCGTCCGTTCTGGCAGGGGGTAGCAAAGAATCCAGAATTCGCTCTTCCGCGGCATCTGCGGCCCTGGGTTCAGCCAGTTTGATCTGTTCATCTCGCAGCATCTTCGTTGCCGCATCGGCCAGGTCTCTGATAATAGATTCCACATCCCTGCCGACGTAGCCAACTTCGGTGAATTTGGTCGCTTCTACCTTTATGAATGGCGCGCCAGCAAGGCTTGCCAGCCGTCTGGCGATTTCAGTCTTGCCTACACCCGTGGGGCCGATCATAAGAATGTTCTTGGGGGATATTTCGCTTTGCAGGTGAGGGTCCAGCTTTAGTCTCCGCCAGCGGTTCCGGAGCGCGATCGCTACTGCCCGTTTGGCATCAGACTGGCCAATAATGTGTTTGTCGAGATCGTGCACGATCTCCCTGGGAGTCATATTCGACATACTAGATCGCTTGTCTCAATTTGTAATTTCCTCAATGGTGCGTTCCTGGTTGGTGTAAATACAGATATCAGCTGCAATTTCCAGGCTCTTGTCGACTATATCTCTTGCATTGAGGTCTGAGTTTTCGAGGAGAGCCAGCGCTGCGGATTTGGCGTATTGCCCCCCAGAACCGATCGCCATTATTCCATCGTTAGGTTCAATAACATCACCAGTACCGGTTACCAGAAGTGAGTTATCCTTGTCTGCCACGACAAGTAGTGCTTCAAGGCGTCGCAATGCACGGTCAGTACGCCAATCCTTTGCGAGCTCTACTGCTGCACGTACAAGGTTTCCTTGGTGCTTTTCCAGCTGCCCTTCAAATCGTTCAAATAGCGTGAAGGCATCTGCGGTACCACCAGCAAATCCGGCTATGACATCGTTCTGGTACAGGCGCCTCACCTTGCGGGCGTTACCCTTTATGACGGTATCGCCCATGGTCACCTGGCCGTCTCCACCGACGACGACTGAATTTCCCTTCCTGACGGATAGAATTGTCGTTCCTTTGAACTGTTCCAAGTTGATTCCGATTTAGAGGTATGAGTTGAGTAGTGAAAGATGGGGGTAGCAGGTCATATTTCAAGGGTCAGTTGCGGGCGGCTAGTTCTGGATGGGTAGTTGCGGACGCCCAGTTCGGGGGGGTGCCAGGAGTCCGCGCTTCTATTACCTGCTTTTCATTGGTATCGCTTCTACTTCAGCCTGCGCAAGTTTGTCCTGTGCCCGGTTGAGAGCGAGGTCGGTGTCAAATGGTCCGACCATGACGCGATGCCATTTGTTGCCACCCAGTACCGTTTCGTTCAGAAATGCGTCTAGCCCCAGCAAAATCAATTGTCCCCTTAGCTCATCAGCATCGTTTGCATCGCGAAAGGAACCGGCCTGAAGCAGGTAGGAAAAACTTTCGACCTTCTCGCCGTCACTACCGTATTCCTGAACGATAGGTACCTCAGAATTGGGAAAGAGGTCATAAAATTCGTATTGCATCTCTTTTACGATCTGATCTGGCTCTGCCTTTGGGATTTCCCTGACATCGGCCGTATCAGGGTCCGGAGGAACAAATTTCCAGAGGTAAACTAGGAAGGAAATAAATATGCCAGCCACAAGGCCCGTAAAGAACCATGCCCAACTACTGCGAGAAGAACTGGATTCCTTGTTATTGCGTTTCGCGAAATCTTGGGTCATCGGTCAGTGGAGAATACAAAATTGCGAATAGATTGGGCTACTATAACAAAACTTAGAGACAACAAAACTTAGAGTCGCTGCGAAAAACTTAAACTAGGTCCACTGGATCGATGTCTAGAGACCAGCGAATGCGATTTGAACGTTTCGATGCCTGGGCAACCGCTACGCCTTCTTTTACGAGCCGATGCAACAAGCTTCGTGACCGGCTGGAAAATAGCAGTTGAGCTCTAAACCTGCCAGCTCTCTTCTCCATTGTCTGTGGGATTGGCCCTAACATTTCCACAGAGGGTTCTGGCGGGAGTTTAGCGGATACCTCTTCCAGAAAATCCATCGCAGAATTTCGCTGAGTTGATTCAGCGCGGAATAGGCATTGATAAGTAAAGGGGGGCAGGTCGTTTAGTTTTCGCTCCGCCAGGATGGTCTCGGCAAATGCCGAGTAGCCGTCCCGGATGAGTTGTTGCAGGATTGGCTGGTCTGCAAATTGGGTTTGTAGCATAACCTTGCCCTGCCTTGCCTCTCGTCCTGCTCGCCCGCCGACTTGCAATATGAGTTGGCCTGTCCTTTCCATTGCCTTGTAGTCTGAACTAAAAAAACCGGCGTCGATTTCCAGCATTGCCACTAGAGTAACGCCCGCGAAATGATGCCCTTTTGCCAGCATTTGCGTGCCTACGAGGATAGCAGGCTGGCCTTCCTGTATTCTATTCACGAGGTTTTCCAGGGAGCCTTTGCTCAGTGTGGAATCACGATCTATGCGGTAGATGGGGTAGGTAGGGTAGATAGAAGACAAGGTCTCTTCTACTCGCTGTGTTCCAGCCCCCAGAGGAATGAACTGGCCCGAGTGACATTCGCCGCATTTGTTGGGTACTCGTAACTGTACTCCGCAGTGGTGACACATCAGAAACCGCCGTTCAAGATGAAGGGTCAGTCTGGCATCACAGCGGTCACATTTGGCTATCCACTGACATTCCTGGCAAAAAAGAACTGGAGCAAATCCACGCCTATTGATAAAAACTAGAACCTGGTTTCCTTTTTCTAGCTCATCACGGATCTGCACTATCAGCTCAGGTGACAGGCCGCTTTTCAGTTCCTTGTTCCGCAAATTGAGCAGTTGGTAGGTCTCCCTTCTCGCACCAGCAGAGCGTTCGGGCAGCTTGATGAGTTTATATTTACCCAAATTGCAATTGTGCAGGCTTTCCAGGGCGGGGGTCGCGGAGCCCAGGATTACTGGGATCTTTTCCAGTTGACCGCGCATGACGGCTAGGTCCCTGGCGGAATAGCGAAAACCTTCCTGCTGTTTAAAAGAGCCGTCATGTTCCTCATCAACAACTAGTAACCCTAGGTTGGGCAAGGGCGTGAAAATAGCGGACCTTGTGCCGATGACAATTTGCGCTTTGCCCTCAGCGGCGTTCTGCCACGCTTTCAGCCGCTCCCTGTTGGTTAGTCCTGAGTGAATGGTCTCTATTGGAACCGTAAATCGTTGGGTGAACCTGCTGAGAGTCTGAGGTGTCAGCCCGATTTCCGGAACAAGAACCAGTGCTTGTTCGTTTTTCCTGAGCACCTCCTCGATTGCGCGCAGGTACACTTCGGTCTTGCCGCTGCCGGTAATGCCGTGGAGGAGATAAGTGCCGGGCTGGTCAATGAGGTTGATTGCATCCTGCTGCTGGTTGCTCGGTTCGATTTGATCGTAGCTGCGAATGACATCAACACTGCGTTTAGCGTCAGGCTCTCTGATTTGCCAGGCAACAAGGTTCTTCTTAACTAGTGCAGCAATGACAGGGGACTTGATGTCCAGATCTCTGAGGTCATCCTTATTGAGGGCCGATTTTAGTTGCAGGGCCTGTAGCAGAGCCCTTTGCCTTGGAGCGCGACCAATGTCTGCCGGGTCGAACGCTTTGCCGGTGTCGGTAATTGTCAGATTCAGGTTGGGTTCCTGTGCCGGTGCACCTTTCCGAAGGGAAACCGGCAGTGCGTTACTCAGTACATCACCTATGGGGTGGTGGTAATAATCTGTGGCCCAGTGGCAGAGCTGCAATAGCCTGTCTGATAGTACCGGCTCCTGATCGATGATTTCGATGATGTGTTTCATCCTCACCTCATCAATTGTGGGTCTTGTTGAGAAGCCGAGAAATATGCCGATGAGCTTCTGTTTTCCGAAGGGGACCCGAATTCGACAACCTGGCTTGAGGGCCTCGCAACCTTCAGTAGGCAGGTATTGGAAGGTCTTTCTCAGGGGCGCGGGGATCGCGATTTCGAGCAAATGACTGGTGGGTTGTGAAGCTGACATGGAGAGAACATTATGCACCCAAAGTGGGTCGAGGCCGAGATATGATTGCTGGCGGAGTAATCACTGGCTCGTCGCTGAAATAGGTCGCTGAAATATTGTGCGGGTCCGCTGTCTGGATCCCTTGATAATAGAAATGACTCTGGTATGATTCGCACCCTTTCGGGGCCTTGAGTGGCTTTAAGGGACACCGAAATGCCCCGACAAATTTAAAATAGTTTCTGAATACCAGCATAACGCACTCTCAACAAGGTGCCCGGAAGCGAGGCAGATCTGATGAAGGCTGACATCCATCCAAAATATGAAGAAATTACCGCCACTTGTAGTTGCGGGAATGTTATCAAGACCCGCTCCACCGTATGTGAAGACATACGCTTGGAAGTCTGTTCACAATGCCATCCTTTTTATACCGGCAAGCAAAAGATGATCGATTCCGCCGGTAGGATTGATCGCTTCAATAAGCGGTTTGGTGCTCGAGGCAGATAGTTCTCCTAGCAGACTGTTCTCGCATAAGACAGTTCTCGCGGGAGCTATTTCTTGTAGCAGACAGTTAAAGGGTGCTAGAAAATCTGCTTATAGGGGTCAGTTTCATCTTCCTTTTTTGCCAAATCTTCCGTTGGTACGAATTCTTCCCTGAAAATCTCAAAAATAGCGTCTGGGTCTGAAGGCTCAGCGCGAAGTCCAGTATCCGGGTTAATGCGCACCGTGACTATTCCATTCGGTCGAGCTAATGTCCTTGACTCATTTTCGGGCGGTAGCGCCTCAGCCATAAAATCGATCCAGGTCTCAATTGGCGTGGTCGACCCCCATTCCCTGTTCCCCACCGGGCTGTTGTCACTGAAACCTGCCCAGGCCGTTGCGACCAGGTCATGGGTATAGCCTGAAAACCAGATATCAGCGTCATTGGTGGTTCCTGTTTTGCCCATCAGGTCGGATCGCTTCAATGCACGCAGCGCTTTTGTACCTGTCCCGCGACGTATTGCATCGGACAGTATGCTATTCATGATGTAAGCCACGCGTGGTTCAACCACTCTCGAAGCCTGGTTCAAATCTGCACACGCTTCAATGCAGGCGATTGCCGGTGAAGCCTGAAACACAACATCTTCGTTAATAGAATCAATCTGCTTTATCACGTGTGGCGTAACCTTGAAGCCACCATTTGCAAACGTTGCGTACCCAGTGGCGATATCTATCGGTGTGAGTGCGATGGTGCCGCCACCAAAAGCAAGTTGCACATCCCTGGGAAATCCGCTGGTATCAAATCCAAATCGGCTGACATAGTTGATCGCATTGAGGGGACCGTAGTCGAGAATCACTCGCAGGGATACGAGGTTAATTGAACGGTATAGTGCCTCCCTCAACCTCATCTTGCCATGGAACTGGTCTCCTGAGTTTCTGGGTCTGTAGGTTTCCTCCTGCTCGCCCCCCGGCAGTACAATGGGGGCATCGTTGTATATGGTCGCCGCGGTGAGACCATTCTCAATAGCGCCGGCATAGAAGAATGGTTTGAAGTTTGATCCAGGCTGCCTTCTCGCCTGCGTGGCGTGGTTAAACTGTTTTGCGTTGAAATCGAAACCACCAACCAGCGCCTTTATTTCACCGACCATGGGATCGAGTGCTACCAGAGCTCCCTGGATATCTGGTACCTGTCCAAGCTTCCAACTGCCATTTACCGCTTCAATTCTGATGAGGTCCCCAACAGCAACTATTTCTGCTGCCAGCTTTGGTCTTCTACCCTTCGAATTAACGTTCAGGTAGGGCCTGGCCCAGTTCATTCCTTCCCAGGAAACGGTTACGACATCTAGATCCTGATTCAGGACGTCGATTTCCTGATCACGCGTTTCAATGACGATGGCCGGGTGCTGGTTGCCAAGGGTCTGCGCCTTGTTGAGAGATGCGATCCAGTTGGCCGGGTAGCCATACTCAGGCGCGGCCCGGTACTCGTCGGTCCCTTGAATGCGTCTGAATTCGGGGCCTCGATAGCCATGGCGGCGATCATACTGATTGAGTCTGGCTTGGATTGCTTTTTCAGCAGCTCGCTGCATCTCACTGTCGATAGTGGTATGCACGATTAAACCCTGGTTGTAAGCCCCTGACCCATATTCGGTAAGTAAGTGCTTACGCACCATTTCGGCCACATATAGTGAAGATAACTCGATTTTTCTCTGGTGGACACTGGCCGTTATAGGCGCTTTGATGGATTGCTCAAACTGACTTTTTGAGATGGACTGCTGATCCAGCATCCGTTGTAGTACGAGGTTGCGGCGATTGAGGGCCCGCTCTGGTCCATTAATGGGGTTTCCTGCTTCCGGGGCTTTAGGGATGCCAGCGAGCATGGCTATCTGGGCTAGATCCAACTGGTTGATATCTTTGCCATAGTAAGTATTTGCTGCAGCCTGTATGCCAAATGCGTGCTTTCCGAAGGGGATGATATTCAGGTAGAGAGTGAGGATTTCATTTTTTGTCAGTTCTCGTTCTATCTTGAGTGCCAGCAGCATCTCCTTGAATTTCCGAATAAACCGCACCTGGGAGTCGCCGGAGATATTCTTTACCAGTTGCATTGTTATGGTAGAGGCACCACTTCGAATTGATCCCTGGTTGCGTATAAGCAGCCAGGTCGCATTGGCAATGGTTATCAGGTCGATGCCACTGTGTTCAAAAAAGCGCTTGTCTTCAGTGTCCAGTAAGGCCCGAATGAACAGGGGAGGAATTTCTTCATAACGGATTGGCGTGAGCCGCTCACCGAATTCCTGGATCAGCTTATTGTCTGCGGAGTAGATTCGCATTGGTGCTCGAATCTTCACGTCCTTAAACGTAGCCGCGTCTGGGATCTGTGGATTCAGGTAGAGAAATGCCGCGGACAGCAGGAGAATACCGCCACAGGTGGCGGCGACAGCGCCCCAGAATATCGTTTTGCCGATTCTATTCATCTGTTACGGCGATTTTGAAAAAGAGGAAGTATAGGGTGTTTGATGGGTAATGGTGAGGCTGAACTTGACAGAAATTTGATTATAATGTCTAGCCCGGCCATGAGAGGTCAATCCTGGTGGGATATTGGCTCCCTGTGCCGCTGGTCTAATTCAACTTGACCCCAGCCTCTGTAGTCAATGAAAGTAGATTCTGCAACGATTAGGGCTAGTGTTGTAAAATCGTGTGAACCCCAGTATCTAGATCTATTGGGGAGGAAAAAGTGTCTATAAATGAAAGCATTAGGAGATTTTATTCATTTAAATTGTTTGCGATTGGATTAAAGGTGTTATCTAATGTGATATTGCATATATCGACCGTAAGTGCGTGTACTAATTAGGAAATTACAGTGTTAGGTTTTCTCAGCAAAGGTGACGTTAGCGTACTCGGGCTGGACATAAGTTCAACTTCTGTGAAGTTGTTGGAGTTGAGTCGCTCGGGTGGGAACTACAGGGTCGAGAGTTACGGCGTAGAACCACTGCCAGAAAATGCCGTTGTGGAAAAGAACATCAATGACGTTGAAGGCGTGGGTGAAGCTATCACACGTTTAACGGAACGCTGCAAGACGAAAGTGAAGCTCGCTGCCGTAGCTGTGGCCGGATCAGCGGTCATAACCAAGACCATAGAAATGGCTGCCACCCTCTCCGAAGATGATATGGAGAACCAGATCGAGATCGAGGCGGACCAGTATATCCCTTACCCACTCGATGAGGTGGCTTTGGATTTTGAAGTACAGCGGCAGTCCCCGAGAAGCGAAGAGCAGGTTGAAGTTCTGTTGGCGGCCTGCCGCCTAGAAAATGTTGAGATGCGGGAAGCGGCACTTGAACTTGGTGGCCTGAAGGCAAAGGTTGTTGATATTGAAGCGCACTGCATGCAGAGGGCGTTTGAATTGGTCAGGGCAGATTTTGCTGATGAGAATACTGAAGAGGAAGAGCAGGTAGTTGCGATTATCGATATTGGTGCAACCATGACAACCTTGAGCGTAATCACGGGGGAAGGTGCTCCCTATACCCGCGAGCAGCTATTTGGTGGTAGGCAGCTTACGGAGGAAATTCAGCGTCGCTATAGCCTGTCAGTCGAAGAGGCAGGGCTTGCGAAAAAGAAAGGTGGCTTGCCAGACGACTATGAGGCAGAGGTTCTGGCGCCTTTCAAAGAAGCCATAGTTCAGCAGGTCACCAGATCTTTGCAGTTTTTCTATTCTTCCAGCACCTATGATGATGTAGATCACATCATTCTTGCGGGCGGGACTTCTTCGATAGAAGGTCTGGCTGAAATGGTCGCTGCCAAATTAGGCACGCCTTGTTCAATAGCAAACCCCTTTGCCAAGATGTCCCTGTCATCAAAGGTGAACGAATCCAATCTGAGCAACGATGTTTCAGCACTAATGATCGCATGCGGTCTTGCGTTGAGGAGTTTCGATTGAGCAGTTGGATAACGAAAAGGGGGTAGCGCATGTCTGACATAAAAATTAATCTACTCCCGTGGCGGGCTGACCTCCGCGAGCAGAAGAAAAAGGAATTTTTGAATGTGATAGTCGGCGTATTGCTGATAGCGGGTCTTATTATTGGTGCTTTTGATCGTTTCTACAACAGAGAAATAGACAAGCAAACGAGGCGGAACAACTTCCTTATCGATAAAATTAAGGTCCTTGAAGGCAGGACCGAAGAAATCAAGCAGTTACAACAGACTAGAAATGAGCTACTCGCGAGGATGGAGGTAATCCAGAACCTGCAGGGCAACAGGCCTATTATCGTGAGATTGTTTGATGAGCTTGCCCGCCAGCTTGCTCCCAGGATCTTCTTCACTGACCTGCGCTTTGTGGGCAAAGAACTTTCGATTAAGGGGGTGGCAGAATCAAACAATAGAATTTCGAGTCAGCTTAGAAATTTGTCTGAATCATCCTGGTTTGATAAACCCAATGTAACCGCGATTAATGCTGATCAGAACTATGGTCCCCAGTCCAGCCAATTCGCATTGAGTGTGCAGCAGACCACGCCGAAGGAAGAGGAGGCGAACTAGTCATGGCTATGGAAGATATACTGGAGACTCTTCAGAACTTTGACATGGACCAGTTGAATGACCTCAACAATGTTGGTTCATGGCCAATGGCTGTCAAGGCGATAATGTGGGCGCTGGCCTTTGCCGGTGCAATTGCCCTTGGCTACTTTCTACATATCACAAATCTTCAGGGAGAACTGAAAGGCGTACATGCCGCTGAGGCTGAACTAAGAGTAGACTACGAGAAAAAGTACTTTGAAACAGCTCATCTGGAAGCATACAAAAAACAACAGGAGAAGATGGAGGAGTCCTTTGAAACAATTCTGAGGCAGTTACCTTCT
>PBRQ01000069.1 GCA_002725995.1 Gammaproteobacteria bacterium | reverse complement strand
TTTCCAACGCGGCATGGTCTACCTGATGGCACTTACTGGTAATTCCGGCGGCAAACCAGGCTGTGGTGTCAAGGTATCTACCTGGTGGCCAATGCCAGGGCAGACACTGAATACTGGTGGCGCTCGAATGCGCACCGAACCACCGGAGAAGCTGCCGGTTGACCGGGCCCAGATGCAGGACCTATCAAAGATGATGTTTGATATGACTGCTGCGGGTAAACGTACGACGCCGTTAATACCCTTTCTCTATGCCCACGACCCGAAGTGGGCTGAAATTGCTGGCAGAGACGACTATGCGGACCCCTCGCTGCCCCGGCCCGTAAAAGAATACATGAAAGAGATTTTCGAGAATAACTGGCAGCCAATCTCACCAGAACCACACAAGAAGCCCAGGTTCTTCTACTTTTCCGGACCCAACCCTTTGCGTCGCTGGCCGAATGGCAAGACTATCCGCGACAGTCTGTGGAAAGGGATAGATACGATTGTTTGTACCGACTTTCGTATGTCCTCTTCTGGTATGTGGTCTGACTATATCCTGCCGGCATGCGGCTATTATGAAAAGCCAGGCATCAAGTATGTCCAGTCCTACCTGCCCTACGTCATTGTCGGCGATCGTGCGGTGTCAGAGCTTTACGAATCCAAGCATGAATGGGACATTATTCTCAAGCTAGCCAAGAAAATTCAGGAAAGAGCGCAGGCCAGGGGCATCGTCAGCTTCACAGATACGGACGGAGAAGAGAGACCCCTGTCCACAATCTATGATGAGCTGAGTGCAGATGGCGTCTACGTTGAAGGGCATGAAGGGGAAACAGCTGCCCTTGACTATATTATGACCCATTCATCCATTACCAAGGGCAGTGACCTGGGAGAGCAACCCTGGGCCAAGGCCGTTGAGGATGGCATGGTGGCGATCAAAGAGATCGAGCCAATTCAACTGGCCATCGGACTCAACGCCGTGATGAGTGACTTTGACTACAGTGAACCAATTAACCAATTCGCCTGGTTTGTGCAGCACAAGAATCCGTGGCCAACGCTCACGGGGAGACAGCAGTTCTATATCGACCACAAGTGGTTCATGGAAATTGATGAGCAGCTTGTTGTTCACAAGGAACCCGTTAAGGCAGGTGGTAACTACCCGCTGCGGATGGTCGGTGGCCACACTCGCTGGAGCCAGCACGCAATATTCAGGGCTAATGAACAACTGCTGCGATTACAGCGCGGGACACCGGTTGCCTATATCAGCCAGGTCGATGCGGACGAGCGAGGCATTGAGGACAACGACAGGATTAGGCTGTTTAATGATGTGGGAGAAGCGGTATTAAGTGCCAAGGTGTCTCCTGCTGTACAGCCCGGCGAGGTTATCTGTTACCACGCCTGGGAATCCTACCAGTTTCCCGATGGCGCCAACCAGAATCACCTGGTAGCGAGCCCGCTGAAACCAACCAATATGGTAGGTGGCTATGGACATCTCCAGTATCGCGGCGCCTACCTCAGCATGAACAATATCCCAAAAGAAGTTGCAATGGATATGGAAAAAGTTGAGGCCAGCGCGTGACCGCCACCCAGCTAAATGCCACGTCTTCAGAGGCAGACCTCGAGGACATTCTCGCGCCTAACGGCGGGGCCTGGAATGATATTGACAGTAAGACAGTTGAGCTGGCACCAACACCGCTGGACAGGCAACCATCTGCATACGTCCAGGTGGCGTGGAAAGACAGAGGTCATGGCAAAATCTCTGAGCTGACCGTACAGGCCATTACTCATAAGGATACCCTGGCGCTACGAATACAGTGGGCCGCAGATCAACCCAAAAGATCAATTAATGACATCAATGCCTACGCCGATGCCTGTGCTGTCTCTTTTTCGGCCGGTGGAGATGAAGCAGAACTACAAACCATGGGCAGCCCCGGAAAACCGGTTGTGGCGTGGCACTGGCGGGCTGGAACCGAAGCGCCTTTTTCTGTCACCGCGAGTGGAATAGGCACCGCAGAGCGATCCGCTGATCATCAACTGCAGGCTCACTCCAGGTGGTCAGATGAGCATTGGCAGGTTGTATTTGCCGGACCACTCGACAGCCTCTCATTTTCAGGTGCGGATGGCATCCCCATCGCATTTGCGATCTGGTGTGGCGCCAACTCAGAGCGGGCTGGACTGAAGGCTCATTCACCCGGATCTTGCCAGCTAACCATCAAATAGATATTTGCATGCCGCCTAGGGAAATCAACTAATGAACACAGGTGTGACAACGAAACATCAATTTGCAATGGTTTTTGACCTGAACAAGTGTCTGGGCTGCCAAACCTGCAGCATAGCCTGCAAAACCCAGTGGACCCGTGGAAACGGCATGGATCCGCAGTGGTGGAATATTGTCAACACCATCCCTGGAAAAGGCACACCGAAAAATGCCTTCAATCTTGGTGGTGGATACAAAGATGGCGAGCCAGTTGCAGGCGAACTGCCGGGCAAGGCCGAATGGGGAGAAGCCTGGGACTACGAATATGACAATGTCTTCTTCAAGAGTGGAGACACTAATGAACGAGACTACCTGAGACCCAGGGTGCACGATGGCAAACCACCCAAATGGGGACCTAACTGGGATGAGGATATGGGTGGTGGTGAATACCCGAATTCCTATTTCTTTTACCTGCCGCTGGTTTGCATGAACTGCGAAAACCCTGCCTGCCTGGAAGCATGCCCGCGGGACACAATTTATCGCAGGGATGAGGATGGTGTCATCCTCATCGATGAAGAACGCTGTCATGGCTACCGTTTTTGTGCGGAAGCCTGTCCCTACAAACGGGTCTACTTCAATGAGCAGCGTGTGATTGCCCAGAAATGCATTTCCTGCTTCCCCCGACTGGAAGAAGGTGTTGCACCGGCATGCGTCCGTCAGTGCCCTGGAAGAGTTCGCCATGTCGGCTACCTGGATGATCCTGAAAGTCATATCAGCAAACTGGTTAAGACCTGGAAGGTCGCATTACCATTACGGCCCGATTTTGAGGTTAAGCCAAGGGTATTCTATGTCCCGCCAACCATGCCTCTGGCGTTCAACGATGATGATGAGTTTGACGAGAGTCAGTCCAGGTTTCCCATGGATGAGATGCGCAAGTTGTTTGGCCCTGATGTTGAACAGGCACTGGCAACCGTTGAATCAGAACGGAACAAGGTTGCAGCTGGCGGCCAATCAGAATTGATGGATATTCTTATTTCACGTAACTGGAATGACATGCTGGGACCCTACAAGCTGGATCCTGGAAAATTGGTGCGCCCTCCCCGGCGTGGGAATGACTGACATTCATCATCAGGCGGCCTCCCAGAGGAGCACGCTCTACCACCATCTCGCCGAGATGCTGACCTACCCCAGCAAGGATCTCCTGCAAAATTGCCGGTCCGGTGAACAAGACCGAGCGATGGTAAATCTGTTGCACATCTTCCCCTATGAACTATCCTGGCAGCTAGACACATGCAGCCAGGATGACTCTGTAACAACAATGGCCAGCGAATACATGCGTGTTTTTGAGCTGCCAATTCAAGGTCAGCCGTGTCCCCTCTACGGTGGCCTATATGGCGGCAATCGCCATGAGGTCATGGAGGAATTGCTGCGTTACTACCGATTCTACGGCCTGAGCATCGATAAGGCTTCGACTGGGGACCTGCCCGATAGTATTCCCACACTGCTTGAATTTCTCCAGTTTCTAACATACAAAGAAGCAGACACAGGAGAAACTAGTGAGTTACTATCCATTCGACTAACCCAGAAAGACCTATTGGAACGGCACCTGACGAAGTGGGTTCCAGCCATCAGGTCACAAATGGAGCAAAGGAATGCACCTGCATTCTACATGGGCACTATTACCCTGTTAAATGCCTTCATATTTAAGGAGTTATCTAACCTGACTGATTGAGCGAAACCAGAAGAAAGGATAGAGATTGTCTTTAAAGCGGTCGACATTGTTTTACTACAGCCTGGCAGATCTGCCTATTGCCATGGCACTTTTCCCCGTCATGGTTTTTATCCCAAAATTCTACACCAGCGACATGGGCGTACCACTGGCCCTCGCCGGCACAATTCTATTAGCTGTGCGAATCTTTGACGTCTTTACCGACCCACTATTTGGATATATCAGCGACAAAACGAGAACACCCTGGGGCCGGCGACGGCCATGGATGGTAGTTGCTGTACCAATCATGATGTTAAGCATCTACAGGTTGTTCCTGCCGCCGGAAGGCGCTGGTGCACTGCATATGTTCACCTGGATGTTTGTTTTGTCTATCGCCACCACCATCATGATGATTTCCTACTATGCATGGGCAGCAGAACTCTCCCCTGACTATAACGAGCGATCACGTATAACCGGTGCGCGATCCATGATGGGTGTGGTCGGCAGTCTCGCAGCGCAACTTGCTCCTGCAGGGGCGCTGCTTTTCTTCGGTATCGGTGGCAGTCGCGTTGTGCTCGAGATTGTCGGTATCACCATGCTTATCCTGATGCCAATTTGTGCTTTCCTTACGGTCACACGGGTTTCTGAACCGAAGAACTATACAAATTCCGTCACACCTTTCTGGGCAGGGTTAAAATTGATGGTAGAAAACAAACCCTTCCTGAGACTCATCGCTGCCTTTATGGTGAGCTCTATCGCGTTGAATACGACGACGCCCTTATATCTGTTTTTCATCGCCTTTGTACTTAACGCGGAAGATAAAGCAATCTATATGTTGATCTTCTATTTCCTGATGAACCTTTCCGCCGTTCCTTTTTGGGTCTGGCTATCGACCCGAATAGGTAAACATCGAGCCTATGTGGGCAGCTTCGCGCTGATCGGCATTGCTCACCCGTTTTATCTTTTACTGGGCGATGGCGATTTCTGGTGGATGCTCCCAATTACATTGGTGACCGGATTTGCCGCCGGTGGGTTTGCCGCATTGCCCAACTCAATGAAGGCAGATGTAATCGATCTGGATACCCTGAGCAGTGGCGAAAACCGCGCTGCACTCTTCTTCTCTGCCTATTCTTTTACAGCTAAACTAACGGGTTCCATAGGGGGAACCATCGCACTGTACGGATTGGCACTTTTCAATTTCAACGCCGCCCCGGATGCAGTAAATGATGCTGACCAACTCTTTGGCCTGCGATTCCTGTTTGCCTTGCTGCCATCAGCATTCTACCTACTGGCGTGCATCATCATCTGGAACTATCCAATAACCGGTAAAAAGCATGCGGAGATGCGGGCCGAGCTTGAGAGAAAAAATAGAATAGCAGCCGAGGCATCCAAGGAAATCGGCTTACCTGGATAGTGCCTATTGCGTCTCATCGAGGGTGGCGATATCCCTCAACTTTGATTTAACGCGTTCTGATTGCGGGCTTATTTCAAGCGCTGTTTCAAGCGCCTCCTTTGCTTCCGCTATACGACGCAGCCTGATAAGCGTAAGCGCCTGGTTGAACAGGGTAATGGATGTCAGTCCATTTGCATTTTCAAGGGCTTTATCAAACTCTACCAGCGCCTCTTCATAATCATGGGTGTGGAAGAGAAGGTTGCCGCGATTAATATGAACCTGTGGCAGGTCAGGGTCTATTTCAACAGCCTTGTTATGGTCTTTCAGGGCTTTCTCAAATTTGCCATTCTTTAGATAGATAATGCCTCGATTTGAGTAGGTTGCCGCCAGGTCCCGCCTGGTCAGTTCACCCCTGTTTATAGCGTCGGTGCAATAACCAATTCCCTGACTGGACAATGGGAAAAGGCTCTCCTGGTAGCACCTCATTGCATCCGTTGGACCCAACATCGTAGAAGCAGCATC
This sequence comes from Gammaproteobacteria bacterium, assembly GCA_002725995.1. Taxonomy (GTDB): domain Bacteria; phylum Pseudomonadota; class Gammaproteobacteria; order Pseudomonadales; family Azotimanducaceae. The sequence goes on along the minus strand of PBRQ01000069.1, from coordinate 3,633 downwards.
TGTCATGCCACTAAAAATGAGCAGCAGTAAAAGGCTGTAGGATGGCTTAAGAGGCATAGGGTGATTCAAGTGTAAAAGCAAACCGTATCTGCATCGTCTCAACAGGCATCGGATCACCACCCACTTCCCGTGGCTGAAACTTGAATTTACGAATCGCACTCAAGGCTGCGTCATCAAACAGACTTCGCGGCTCTGATTCCACGACGATCGCGTCCGTAACCCTGCCATTTTCCCGAACAGAAAACTGCACTATCACGAAACCTTCAATTCCTTTCACGACTGCCACGAAGGGGTAAACCGGCTGCACCATAAATACAGGAACCAGATCCTTCGTTGGCGGCGTAAGATTGACCGGGATCTGCTCACTGCCGAGGATTTCTGAGAGTGACGCACGAATGGGATAGTGAGACTTGGTAAGTACACTGGTTTGTGTTGGCAGAGGGTTCCCTTCGCTTTGGGGCGGTAATTCCGAGGGCATTGCTTTTTTGGCTTTCCTTCGCACCTCAGGTTCTTTGGCCTTTCGAAGAGGTGATAAAAGAGGCGAAGAGATTTTGGTGGGAGCAATCTCTGGCATTCGTGAGATTTCCGTTGAGATAAGAAGCTGCATCAACCAGAAGCACAGCAGTGTCATCAACAGGGATGCTGTTGTCAGCAGTATGTACTTCACTGGAAGCGGTGCACCCACCATGGTCTCCGTCCAGAAATGGGTGAATCAAGATTACCCCCGGAGGCAATGATTGTCATCCCTGCCCATACGAAAAGATTAGCCCGGGTAAGTCATCAAGGGGCAGGGCTAGCTGTCGTTGAATCGCTGGAATTTGGGCAAACGTTTCTCCAACAGGGCCCTGGCTCCCTCCGCCGCGTCTGGTGCACCTGCAAATCGATTTTGCGATTCATCGGCTTCAAGCAGCGCTTCCCTGTAACCCATGCCAAGGTGTCGATACACCAGTTTCTTGGTTTCGGCAATCGCCAATGGGGCTACCGATTCAGACAGACGCTGTATATAGCCGCAGCAATGTTCCACTAGCTCGTCCGGCGGTACCAGCTTTTCTACCAAACCAAGACTAAGCGCAGTTTCAGCATCGATCCTGTCACTCATCCACAGCAGGTCTAGGGCGCGTCCCGTGCCCATTAGCCGTGGAAGAATCCAACTGCTCCCGTGTTCTGCAATCAATCCTCGCTTGAGGAAGATGGTCAGGAAGCTGGCTTTGGTAGAAGCAATCCTGATATCACTCATCAACGCCAGAACCAGACCACCTCCGGCCGCCACACCATTTATCGCTGAAATAACCGGTTTTGGAACCTCAAGCAGGTAACTGAATATGCCTGGTAATTCCTCAGTTTCCGCTTTTTCCTCTTCTACTAGTCGCCCCTTACCCGTGACCTCCGCCAGGACCTGTGCATCCAGGCCCGAACAGAACCCGCGCCCCTCTCCGGTGATCACGATACCCACGGCATCCACATTCGCAACCGACTGGTCAACTGCTGATCGGATTTCGCTCATCGTATGATAGGTCAGTGCATTTAGCTTCTCTGGTCGATTGAGCGAGATCACAGCAGCGGGTCCTTCTATCCTGTATTCAATATCAGTAAAGTCACTCATCGGAGATTGATCCTCATGCCACACAGGTTGATTTGATTCTCACTGCAGTCAAGACCAGCCTGCCTTGCAGCTTCCAACACGGCGCCGACATCGACGGTCGCTAAATCGATTCCACCCAACCCCTCCGGACGTCCATCCGTACAGTGCACGAATCTCAGAGTCGCGTTATCCAATTGAATCGTTGGGACTTCGTCAACATCCTGGACGGACATTTCAGCAATCTCCGCCCAGCGATGGGCCACTGCCTGCGGATCCTCGCACTGGAGTTCGGCAGCCAATATGCCGGTTACCCTTGTCTCCGCTTTTGCCGATTGCCAGTCTTCGCCCGCAGGCTCCCAGGGACCATCAACGTCGTGTGCGCCTTCCCCCAGCTGCTCATCAATTTCAAAAAAGGAACCACCTGTATCCTTCGGGTGAAGCTGCATATTGCGAAACACTTCGGATTCGAACTGATTGACAATCCGAACACCCAGGTTCGCTACCCTTTCCCGCCTCGGCTTATGGTCATCACATTGCGTGATGACCATATAGCCACCATCACCACCGCGCCGTTCCAGATAGCGACCGCCTGTCGTATTTTCCTGAATTGGCGCCACCACTTCGAGGAGTTGATCGCCTATTGGAAGCAAGGCATTCTCCAGGCCAAAATGGGCAACCCCAGGATCTCGAAAGCAAACTCGAAGACCAAGCACATCAATCAGCTGCTGCTCTACGAGCGATAGTTTTTCGGCAATCAACGCGATTTGTCTGAGTCGTAACCACATTCTTTATCTCCTGATAGTCAGATACACAATAGCAAGCACTAAGGTACGGGAGCGAAGGCCTTGATCACAGGCCTTCCTCCCTTTCCGGAAGCCAAATCATCGCAATCGAACAGGGCACTAACAGCGTAAGAAAGAGCCTGAAGGCATAATCATAACTCTGAAAAATGTCAAAGATCCAGCCACTGCAAATTGACCCAAAACTCCCAATCATGAGGAACATATTCACAAAACCGAGCACACGACCAAATGAAAATGTACCAAACCTGCTGGCATACATTATTCCCATCATCGGCATCACCCCGCCCGTTGCGAACCCCTGCAGTGAAGCTGCCAAAACAAGTTCAGTCCATCCCGGTGAGCCCTGATATAAAACCAGAGACCCGGCGAGCAGTATCACCATTAACCAATAGAGTTTGCGGTGATCAACGCGATCACCAAGCCCGCCAAACATGAACTTGCCGAATATCATGGTCAGTGAGGTGACTGCTATCAACTGGGCTGCCGATGCCTGATCAAATCCGAGATCAGCGACATAAGCACCAAGATTGAACTGAACACCACCGAAAGCAGCGTTTATAGGGATAAGTCCAACCACGGGGATCCAGAACATGCGAGTACCCAGTATCTGACGACTGGTCCAGGCCTTAAGGTCTAATGCCTGCACTTTTAGGCCTGATTCTTCTCTCGCTCTTGGTGGTGCTTTCAAGGCAAAGAAATTGAGCGGTGCCAGGATCATCAGGGACAATCCAGATAACACCAGCAGTGAAGTCTGCCATTCGAAGGCTATGATCAGCTCTGCTGTAAGCAGGGGAAAAATAAAACCACCCATGGAGGTTCCGGATGCAGAGATCCCAATCGCAAGACTGCGATTGCGTGTGAACCATTTACTGACCAGGGTCTGTGAGGCCAGGGTCCCGCACAGCACCAGACCGACTGGCAGGAAGGTGGCGTAGAGAATCGCTACTTGCCAGAAGTGTCGCGCCTGTGACAGGCCAAACAATCCCAGACTGATACTAATGACGCCAATGATGACCAGCGTTCTAATGGAATATTGATCAAACAGGCGACCAAGAAAGGAGCTTGCCAAACCAACGGTCGCCTGGAGGCAAAATATGGCGAGCATCATCTGGCCACGACTAATCGCAAACGCCTCCAGCCAGGGTACGACGAATAGGGTAAAACAGTAGATGATGATACCCACACTGACAGCCTGGTTTACCAGCGTCAGGGCAACAATAGTCCAGCGATAATGGGGGGAAAGGGGCA
>PBRQ01000068.1 GCA_002725995.1 Gammaproteobacteria bacterium | reverse complement strand
GCCTTGTGGCCGGCAGAACATTCTGCCAGCCCTCTAGCTCCTTACGTCGCGGCTAACTGATCTTGCTATTGTTCCACGGTGTGGCTGCCGCAGCATTATTTTCGACCTATACGCAGAGTATTATTTGCTGTTTGAAGGTGATAAAAGACGCTAGCATCTATAGCGGTCTTATCGATTTCATATTTCCTGAACCAATTTTTTCGGTAAGAAAGCAAATATTGCCAGGTCCATTCCAGAGGAGGGTATCGTGGCTAAGAAGAAACGCCTGGTTCCAAATCGTATTTCGCGTCGCAGATTCATGGAACTCACTGGTGCTGCAGGTATTGGTGGCGCCCTGTCACCGATGATGGTGCCCAATGCCCGTGCCCATGACATAGAATCGACCGCCTTTAGTTTTTCCTGGCATGGCCCGGTCCATACGAAGACAGTGAATGGGCAGCTGGTTTCCACACGCGGCTACCGGGAATCATTTCATGACAATGCTGTAGCGGCCAGCCTGCCTGAATATGTCTACTCACCATCACGCGTCAAGTATCCGATGGTGCGAAAAAGTTATTTGGAGAAGGGACCGGGTGCCAACCGGGAAGCGCGTGGAAGTGAAGAATTTGTACGCGTCAGCTGGGAGAAGGCCACTGACCTGATTGCTGCAGAAATCAGGCGTGTTATCAAAGAGCACGGAAATGCATCCATACTGACGAACACCTCAACGGCATACCTGACTTCGGGTCGCATCAACTACGAGGGTGGATGCATGTCCCGGCTTGCCTATCTACTAGGTGGCTTCACTGACTGCACAACGGATTACAGTACTGGGGCGGCACAGACGATTATGCCGCACATAACCGGCGGCACCGATGTCTATTCGCAGCAAACATCCTGGAAGACGGTGATGGAAAATGCCGAGGTGCTGGTTTTCTGGGGAATTGACCCGGTTAAGACACTGCACTCAGGCGAGTCAACGAACCTGGGTTTCGGGCTCGATTGGATGAAAAAGCTGTCAAAGAGCGGCAAGAAAATTATCGCTATTGATCCACAGCGATCTGCAACTGCGGCTCAGTTTAATGCTGAATGGATTGCACCCATGCCTAATACCGACGTCGCAATGATGCTTGGGATGGCATATGCGCTCCAAGAAGCCAATTTGGTGAATAAGGAGTTTCTAGATGAATATACAACCGGCTATGATAAATTTCTGCCCTATCTTCTTGGCAAGACTGACGGCACACCTAAAACACCGGAGTGGGCTGAATCAATTTGTGATGTCGGGGCAGTAAAGATTCGGGAAATCGCTCATCTCGTGGCTAAGCAGCCCAGCCTTATACTCACTGGCTGGTCATTGCAGCGAGCGGACCATGGAGAACAACCTCCCTGGATGCTAGTGACTCTGGCAGCCATGATCGGTCAGATTGGATTGCCGGGGCGTGGCTATAGCATGGGGCATAACTACCCCGATAGCGGATCATCCCTTGGCATGGCACCAACCCTGCCCTACATCGACTATGGCACCTATCCTGAGAATGCGCCGGAATTGATTCCAGCACCAAGAACCACCGATGCGATCCTGAACCCGGGCAAGGTCATCGATTTTAATGGCTCAAAGGTTACCTACCCTGATATCAAAATGATCTTTAATGAATACGGCAACCCACAAAGCCGGCATCAGGAGCGGGCAAAGATGATTGAAGCCTGGAAGAAGCCGGATACCATCGTTACCCATGAAATTGCCTGGACTGCATCTGCCTGGATGGCAGATATCGTGTTACCCGTCTGCACAGCCCTGGAGCGCAATGATCTTGACAGCGATCCGCTCGGTGTGGCGATAGTACCAATTAAGGCTGCGATTGATCCTCTGTATGAGTCGAGAGAGCCCTTTGCAGTTTTTTCTGAAATCGCCAGGGCGCTTGGTATTGAGGAAGAATTCACCATGGGCAAAACTACTATGGAATTGATCGAAGACTCATACAATGTGGCACGCAAGAGAGCAAAAGACAGTGGTTTCAAAATGCCCGAGTTCCAGGCGTTCTGGGAAAAGGCTGAACCTATTGAATTTCCCGTTGATGAAAATGACATTGATTTTGTTCAGCATGGAGATTTTCGCGAAGATCCACTACTGGAACCCTTGGGTACCGCATCCGGCAAGATCGAAATCTATTGCAAGAATATTGAGAAGATGGGTTATGAAGATTGCGGCCCTCACCCTCGATGGTACGAGCCATTTGAGTGGCTGCGTTCTCCCCTTGTTGAGAAATTCCCGCTTCATATGGTAAGCCCGCATCCAAGATACCGAATGCACTCCCAGTACAATCAATCCGACTCTTTAAGGGCTCTTTACAGTGTTGCAGGCCGTGAGCCAGTGACTCTCAGCGTGCAAGATGCCAAGGCGAGAAATATTGTAGACGGCGATGTGGTGCGAATTTTTAATGATCGGGGACAGACCCTTGCCGGCGCAAAAGTAACGGATGATATTCGCCCGGGCGTCATTTCAATTTGTGAAGGTGGCTGGTATGACCCGGAGACTCGTGGTGAGCCTGGCAGCCTATGTAAGTACGGCCATGCAAACACGCTGATAAAGGACAAGCCAACTTCCAGCCTTTCCCAGTCCTGTAACGCCAATACGGCATTGGTTCAAATTGAAAAATTCAATGGCAAGACTCCTCCCGTGACCGCTTTTGAGCCCCCGAGGGGCGCATGAGCGATACCATAATCATAGTGAAGCGCTTTGTTACATTTCACCGGGGCCAGCGTGTTGAATAAGTACACAAAAATTGCGCTTTTACTCGCTGCTGTTCTGGTTACGAGTGGATTAGTATTGTCTGCTGTTGCCTTGAACCCATCTTTATCAAGCACAGCGTTTTGTCAGTCCTGTCATGAAATGGGAATGCCGGATCAGGAATATGCAGAATCTGCTCATTTCAAGAATGCTTCCGGCGTCCGGGCTGAGTGTTCATCCTGTCATCTGCCGAACGACATGGCGAATAAATTGGTCGCGAAGGTAGATGCCCTGAGGCATGTTTTTGGTCACATGGTTGGTCGCTTAAGCACGGACGAGAAATATGAAGGTGCGCGTTTGCGAATGGCAGAAAAAGTATGGCGCAATATGGAAGGCAACGATAGTCGAGAGTGCCGTTCATGCCACAATGAGGATGCCTTTGTCTTTGAGAAATTTTCTAGTCACAGCGAAGGTTTGCGTATGTCTAAGGGCCTGGCAGAAGGCAAGACCTGCATAGACTGTCACAAGGGCCTTGTACATAAAATGCCGGATCGGAGCAGTGGCTATAAAAAGCTGCTGGAGAAATTGTTGGCGGAGACTTCTGATCCGGATATTGATGCTGATAAGGTCTATCCACTGGAGACGGTTCATAGCTATTCAAACAAACATGGTGAAGTTGAAAGTCGAATCCTGGCAGCGACAGAATTAACTATTTTGGATAATGCGGGAGATTGGCTCAGAGTTCGAGTAGATGGCTGGCAGCAACAGGATGTTGATGCAATGATTTACGAGTTGCAAGGGAAAAGAATTTTTGCGGTAGCACTTGAAAAGCAAGCAAGGAAAAGGCCGGTCGTTCATAGCACAATGTTAGATCCAGACACTGAGCAAACCTGGCATAGGGTGAGCTATGAGACCTGGGTCACAAGCAATGGTATGGTCGAGGACAAGAGTAAACTATGGGACTATGGCGCAAAGCTTCACAGTGCGAGTTGCGGTCAGTGCCATATGGCGATTCCAGCCAAGAACTTCCTGGCTAATCAATGGATTGGTGTCATGAATGATATGAAGCGAAATGTCCGGCACCTGAGTAAGGAACAGTATCGCTTTCTGCGTAAATACCTGCAGTTGAATGCAAAAGATGTGAAAGGAGAGGGCCGCTCCTAGCGATTCCCTATCGCTTTATCTACAATAGGGTCAAATCCCTTGAGCTGACCCTGATCGGCTAACCCTGAATACTGATGTTAACCCTGATATCTTCCGCCAAGACGCTGGATTTTGCGAAGGCAGCCAGCTCCCATGTTCATACCCTGCCTGAGTTTATCATGGATTCAGATTTTCTGGCTGGGGAGCTGAGAAAACTTTCACCCAACGAAATTTCACGCCTAATGGGTGTCAGCGAACAGCTGGGCGAGGTAAACGCAGAGCGTTACAAGCTATGGCAGAGCGAAGTAACAAGCAGCAATGCTAAGCAGGCTTTGATGGCATTCAAGGGGGATGTTTACAATGCTATGGATGTTGAGAGCTATAAAGCTTCTGATATCAAATTTGCACAAGCACACCTTAGAATACTGTCTGGTCTTTACGGTTTGTTGCGTCCTATGGACCTTATCCAACCCTATCGTCTGGAGATGGCTTTCAAGTTTGATAATGATAGAGGCAGGAATCTCTATGGGTTTTGGGGTGATAAGATAGCGAATGAGCTAAACAAACAGCTTCGTCTACTTAAATCGAAAACGATTGTAAACCTTGCTTCCAACGAATACTTTAAGGCTGTTAAGCCAAAATTTCTTGAGGCCGATGTTGTTACGCCAGTATTCAAAGACTATAGGAATGGTGATTACAAAATCGTTAGCTTTTTCGCCAAAAAAGCGAGGGGCCTTATGGGCTGCTACATAATAAAAAACAAAATTTTGGAAGCAGGGGAACTAAAAACATTTGATGTTGATGGCTATCATTTCAACAAGAAATTATCATCCGAACGAGAATTGCTTTTTACAAGAAGGCAATAACATCTAAATAAGACCAAGTCAGATTTGAGGACCAGAAAATAATGTATGTAGCAATGAACCGATTTAAAATAGCACCAGGAAAAGAAGAAGCGTTTGAGGCTATTTGGCGCAACAGACAGTCAAACTTGGCAGAGGTACCCGGTTTCCAGCAGTTTCACCTCTTGCGTGGTGAAAGCAATGAGGATTTCACCCTGTTTGCCACCCACGTCATATGGGAAACCGAGCAATACTTTAACGACTGGAGCACATCGGATCATTTCAAAAAATCGCATGCCAGGGCAGGTGGTGCAAGCACTGAGGGTATGTACCTTGGTCGTCCCAACTTTGAAGGATTTACTGCCGTACTGGCCGAATAGAAATTCCGATCCTTGTCTAAAAAAGGAACTTCGCAGGCCATTCAATAGAATGGGGTCTGGGCAATGGGCCTGCTGTCAGTTGTTCCACCAGGGCAGGTCTGTAAATGAGCGCATGTCGATTTCATGGGTCCAGGTGGATCGGTGCTGCTGGGCTAAATGAAAGTAGGTATCAGCGATTCTAGCGGGGAGCATAAGCCCATCGTGTTCCATGCCCCGGGCTTTACGCAGTTTTTGAAAACCCTCGTAACCCAGCATTTTCCCTAGTGTATCGGGTGCGTCTACCGCGCCATCGATAAGAATATGTGCGATATGAATACCTTTCCCAGAAAACTCTGCATTTAGCGTCTGGCACAGCATTCGGCGCCCGGCCATAGCGGCTGCATGGGAGTGCTGCCCCGCGTTTCCGCGAACTGCAGCTGTAGCTGATGTTACCAGTATCGTACCTTTACCCCGATCTTCCATATAGGGGCATACGGCTGAAGCGATTCGAAATAGAGCAAATGTTGCCAGGCGCCATCCCATTTCAAAGGCCTTGTAGCTGGTTTCCTGTAATTTTCTGTCGCCAATCTGGGCACCCAGATTAAAGACCACGACTTCGATGGGACCTATTTCTTTTTCAACTGCTATTACACGCTCTTCAATGACATCGGGTTCAACAGCGTTGAGCAGAAAACCTGATGCAGAACCGCCCATGCTGGTGATGCTTTCCACCATCCGGTTGAGGCCACCCTCATCACTGCGCCGGCACAGAACAGTATGATATCCCTCCTGGGCGAATCGGCTTCCCACCGTACCGCCGATACCTGCACCGGCCCCCAATACTAAACAGACAGGTTTCATAAACTGGCCTCCTTTTTGATGATCAGTTTATGACAGGAATTAGTCACGAAGTACAACTAGCTGAAGGTTATTTCTATGCAAGCCCGAACATCGGTCATTCAGCCCTGCTCTAGGTAGAGAGGTTTGCCTAAGCAATTATTCGTTCTATCAGGGGTGAAAGTATAATGACGACCAGAGCGGCTAGGAGATAATCACGGTCTACGCCGATATTGAGCATGAAATCCTGCGGTGCATTTGCGCTGATACTTAATACTAGTACTGAGACGATAAGTGCCAGACCTCTATGAACTATCAATCCGGTGATACAAACGGCTGAAAGTGTCATGACTAGGTAATTCGGCTCAAATCCCAAACGGGTAATCGCATTTTTATCTGTGTTGATCGCGACGGTCATCATTAACATGAAGAATGTGAAAGCACCCTTGATAAATTTTGTTGCTCCCATTGATTATCCAAGCCACCTCCCAAATAGAGTTTGTCTTTAACTATTCGACATAAAACTCACGAACTTTAGGATATTCTGGCATTTGATCTAGAATGGACATTGTTGCAATATTGTCGAGCTGGTCAGAAGCCAGAGATCGCTCACTTGTCTGGTAGGGCTACCGTCGCCATTCCCTCGATGGATAGTTCACCATCCTGGTTTTCTGCATGTTGCTTGATTTCAACCAGGTATTGACCATCACGCTTGTACTTGTCAGCCACCTCTCCATGAATCAGCAGGAAATCACCGACTGGATTGTGGCGCCGTATCTTGGCATTCAGGTTCACCAGAAACCCCTCATCTCCCATCCAGTTGGTAATGTGATGAGTCATCCATGAGAATCTTTCGGGGCCATAGTCGTAGGCCTCGGGGGCGCCAATAGTATGTGCAAATTCGCTTTCCCAATGGACCCGCTCGGGACAGTCAGGAATTCCGAACTTGTTTTTAATGCCGAGCCCCGCGTGGCTGTGATGCTGTTGCCAGGCAAGCTTGTTGGCTCGAATATAGAGACCGCCCCAACCCTGGGCGAAGGCAATAAAACCTGTCACCGTCATGGGCCCCTTCGCCATCACCGGCAGTTTGTCACCAATTTCAACATCGGCAAATAAACGTGGTTGCTTACCACGAATTTCTTCATTTGCATAGTGTCGGAAAAGGTCAACCAGTTCATCATCTGTATAGGTTCGATGTGGCTTGGACTTAAGATCTTCATACTTGGTGCCACGTTCTCTCGCTATGTCGCGATCAGTTCGGAAACACCAGCTTTCTGCATCACAGATGAGTTCATCCCGCTGATTGAAAAAGTCAACATGGTAAATCTGTTGAATTGCAGTTCCGGAGAATTGTGTTTCATGTGGAATCAGTTCTTTCAACCAGGCCTTAGTATGAATTTCATCATTGCGCTGAATTTGTTTGTGCCAGTTAAAATCGGCTCCAGCCCACATCGCATGGACGCCTGGTAAACCGCCCACATAACCAGAGATAATTCGGTCGCAGGCAAAGAGGAAGGACGGTGGTGCAATGATACCTTTGTGGCAGCTATCGAGGGCATAGCCTGGATCGCACCACAGTGGATTATCGTCGCCAATGCCGTGCGCATAATGTCTGATGTTGTCTCTGGTTGCTTCATGACACCAGGGTTCAAGTGAATCTACTATGGGGACGCCGATACGTTTGCGGAGTGAATCTAGGGCAGGTTCCGTGATCCCGTTAAACTGTCGGTTCAGGTCCGTTGTATCTTTTAGCGGCATTACTATCTCCGAGTGGATTAGGGTTATTTCTGTGCGGACGGGCTTTGTCGGTTAGTCTCTTGAATCGACGTTTCGCTGACCCAGCAAATTTAGCTCATAGCACCGGATTTGTTTGGGTTCGAACCGCTGACCCTGTTCATCCTCAAGCCAGAGTGCGTCCTGGAAACATTGTACTATGCATGTGCCGCAGCGGATGCACCGATCAGGCGAGCTATGGTAAATAAAACGTGGACCTTCTTGTTTTGTAAAGCAGGATTCAGGGCATACCTCAAAACAATAAAAGACACCCCGGCAGCGATCTGCATCTACTTCAATATACCAGTTTCTCTCCTCGAAATGGGCTCCTCCGGCGATCGGTGTGCTGCCAGAGTAATCGTAGGTGAGCACTGCTACCAGGATGCTTGGAAATATGAGCGCTGTGAGTAGGGCGCCGATGTTGCCACCTGCCGTCCAGACGAACGCAACTGTGATCCCTGTTAAAGCTGCAGAATTGTAATTCCTGGTTTGTGCGGTATTCGATCAAACAGTGTGAATATCATAAGTGCAGCACTAAAGGTTAATATTGCTAGTGGCAGGCACCAGCTTGAACGGAAAGGCAAGACGAGGATTGCAACCAGAAGGGCTATTGGAAACCCCCAGCCAGGATAAGTGCTGATATCAGTGAATCTTTATCTTTGAAGCAGTGATAGATGCTGGACCTTCCTATCCCAGTTGCCTCTGCAACATGTGTCATACCGGTTCCCTCGATACCTTTATCGAAAATACGTCTTTTGCAGCCATTAGGATTTTGAGGGCTGTGCAGGGATGTCGACGATTTTGGGCATTAACCTTGAGCCCACTTTATTATCGACAGTAATGTCGATAATAAAGTTTTTGTCAAATACCGCTACTTTTTTAAGGTGGTGGATACCGTGACGCTTACATTGCTGCGGGTAGACGTGCCTCAGACGCATACGGTGTTCGCGAAATCGACATCGAGTGTCATATGAACTACATTTCCCGTTATTGAGCATTTCATTCTCAATGATTCAAACAAATCACAATCACTAGGGGGCGATGGAGAGAAATCCGCTAGTGAACTACTAATGGAGAGGTTGTAGAGAGATGAAACTAGAAGGTATTCGGGTGCTTGACCTGTCACTTTTTCTACCGGGTCCTCTGCTAACGCAGATGATGGCTGACCATGGTGCTGAGGTCATCAAGCTTGAACCAATCAGGGGTGGGGAGCCCAATCGTGAAATTGGCCCCAAGAGAGATGGCGAGTCAGTCTATTTTGCTAACACGCATCGGGGTAAGAAGAGTGTGCAGATCAACCTGAAGAATGATCAGGGGCGTGAGATGGCACTGCGACTCGCTGAGACGTCGGATGTAGTGATTGAAGCGTTTCGCCCGGGGGTTGTGGAACGGCTCGGCCTTAGCTATGAGGCCATCAAGGAGCGAAACCCGGCAGTTGTTTATGCCTCACTTTCTGCCTTCGGTCAGACCGGGCCCTATGTCAGGAAGCCTGCCCATGACCTCGCTACACAGGCCTATGCAGGGACACTCAGTGCCAACTTGGGATTTGACAACAAGCCTGCGATCCCTGCTGTCCCCAGTGCAGACATGCTGACCGCGATGACGGGATTGTCAGCAGTGGCCATGGCGCTTTTACGCCGCAAGGAAACGGGCGAGGGCGATTATATTGACCTTGCCATGATGGACTCGCTTATGGCCTGTCTCCCCAATAGTATGGGCGCGGTTTTTGCTGAAAAGGAACCCCCTCAGGTTAAACATGAGCGAATATGGGGTGGTTATGCCATGTACAATATCTATGAGACCAAGGACAGCAAGTATATTGTGTTAGGCGCATCGGAAATGCATTTCGCTGAATCTGTGCTGACCAAGATGGAGCGACCGGATCTGATCGAATTTTGTAATCCTCCACCGGGGCCGAATCAGGAGCCGGTAAAAGCATTTTTCAGGCAAACCTTCGCTACCAAAACACAGGAGCAATGGGTCGAATGGTTTGAGGATGTTGACGCGGCCTTCGCTCCCGTCAATAACCTGCGACAGGCGGCTGACAACCCACAGGTGCGCGCAAGAGAGATGATAGTTGAAGACGAGCAGGGTAAGGAACACATCGGTATACCAATAAAATACAGATGCGAGCCCGGAGAAATACAATTCACCGCACCCAAGCTCGGCGCGCACAATGAAACAATGGCAAGTGAGCTTGGTTTCAGTGAGGCTGAAATTCAGTCAATGAAAGAGGCGGGTACCCTGGGTGACATGTAAGGGAAAAGCCTGGGATCCGCTTTGCCGGGCTCTAACAACAGGTGCTATTCATCGCCAAATGCATCCATCAGCCTTTCTTTTGCCTGCAGAAAATCTTCCATGAACTCGTAGACCAGCGATCGGGTTGACTGTATTGAGTCCATCAGACCAACACCCTGACCGACAAAATAGGTTGCCAGCTGTTTGGCGCCCTGATGACCCGTTTCTGCCAATTTTGTCACCCTGCCCAGGGGAGATTCGGTAACGAGTGACTGCAGGGGCATGGGTAATGGGTCTGGCGCGTCCTCTGATTCCCAGGCATCTGTCCAGGCTGAGCGCAATTGCCTTGAATATTTTCCCGTTCGTGCTTTGGTACGAACTGTTTGCCTGGAACTTGCCGCCGTGTACTTATTCTTGATTACCGGAGATACCTCTGACTCGGTGGTTGTGAGCCACATGGACCCCGTCCAGGCACCGGCTGCACCCATAGCCATACAGGCCGCCATCTGCCGGCCGGTGACTATCCCGCCGGCGGCAAGAACAGGCACATCATAGGCGGCGACCGCCTGACACACTTCAGGAACCAGCACCAGGGTTGAAACGTCCCCACAATGACCACCCGCTTCCGTTCCTGCTACCACAAGAATATCGACACCGGCTTCGACCTGCTTTACGGCGTGTTCCTTTGCGCCAACCAGGGCGGCAACCTGGACATTGTTGAGTTTTCCCATTTCGATCATGTAGCGGGGTGGCACACCAAGAGCGTTAGCGATCAGTGAAATGGGATGTGAAAATGCAACGTCGATAATATTGCTGGCCTTTCCTGCCGTGAGAAAAGCGCCAGTAGACCCAGTCTGGTTTTTGTATACGTCCGTGCTATCAATTTGATGTTGTGCCAGAATATTCACGGCATAGTTTCGGTGCTCGTCCGGCACCAACTCAAGGATTTCTTCGGAGCTGGCATCGTCATCGGTGACAGCCATGCTGGTTGGTGCTATTAGGTCAACACCATAGGGCATGCCGTCAATGTGCTCGTCAATCCAGTTGAGTTCAATTTCCAGTGACTCGGCATCAAACTGCGCCGCCCCGAGTACGCCCATAGCACCTGCCTTGGAGACTTCAACAACGACGTCGCGGCAATGGGTGAACGCGATCAATGGAAACTCGATATTTAGCTTTTCGCAGATTGGTGATTTCACGCCTTATCCTCAGATTTTTGCATCAAGGTAACATAATACCCAGGCAAGCAGGTTTGAGACCAGCGATTGCTATATCAGCGACCAGTAATTCTGTCTTTCGCCGGTCAATATTGCTGCCAAAATGGACAGTCTCTCCCTCATAATCGAAACACATATGAGAACTTCGCCAAACTTTGGGTGATCAAGGTTCGGGTTCATATCGGCGGAGATTGGATATATTTTTACCTATGTAGTTCATGGCAAATCCGGCACCAAACAGTTACTTCCTGATGACCAATTTTCCAGAGGAAAGACAAGTCGTTTCACCGCCGAAGAGCGTGCCAAGGAACATCATACCGAGCAGGGATACACCTGCTGACCAGGCGAGCATAAAGAAGAAGAGGAACAATGAGGTGACAAGCGAGAACAGGTTTCCTTCTGGTCCTCCCATGAACTCTTTGGACATGAAATAGGTTGTACAAAAGGCGCAGAAAAAGGCCCCCATAAAGAGAGAAACAAGAAAGGAGCGTTTGAAGGGCAGTGAGCGAACCCGTGTGCCATGTTGAACCGCTGGTGGGCGAAGCGAAAAATCCCCGTCGATATTAACCAATGTTTGATCGCTCATGAGGATTCCTTCCCTATGGGTCCGGTCCACCTAACATAAAGAGCCTGACCAAAGGGTCCAGTTGATCCGCCTGCAGCATGTCTAGTATCGGCAGTTGGTTGCGAATGGGGTCTAGTGATTTCTGCTCAATTACATTTCTGAAGGTGGTGGCATTTGGAACATTTGGATTGAGGGAGAGGGCTCTTTCCAGATGAAGGGCGGCATCCTCGATGGCACCAATGTCTGCAAAGTAAATTGCCATATTGGTTTCCATGACCGAATTGTGTTGATAATTATCCGTAAAGGTTTGGTAGAAAAAGCGGGTTTGCTGGTAGTCCCTCAACAAGACTGAGACAGCGTGCAGAACGTTAAGATTACGCCGTTCAAGAAGTAGATTTGCCTCTGCCTCATTACGAAACTGATCATAGATTTCGCGCATTTTTACCTGGTCACGCTGTAAATTATAAATGCGCAGCAATAGATGCTGTCCTGAGTAGACCTCCTCAGGTTGTGTATTGACTACGACAAGTGCCCACTTCTCTGCCTTGTCAAAATTCTGCAATTTGATATAGAGCTCAGCCATAAAGGCCGCGTTTATTGGCTCGTTTGGCCAATGCTCAACCAGTGGTGCCATAAAATTCAGACCCTGACGATAACCTTGGTATCTAATATTCCCGGCAACCGCGAATCTTGTGGTGGTAATCAAATCCTGATTTAGAACCCAGCTATGTGTCGACCAGGGGGTCAACTGAGTGCCCATGTCGTAGCTTTGTGAAAGGTCATTGCTTGCCTGTACCCACTGTGTATTCACAATAGTAACCAGGAAGAAAAGCAGCCCACAGATAGCTAGGGCAGCTTTTGAATACCAGCGGCCTACTTTGAAGTTGATGATCATTGGTTCTTGTTCAAGTTGCTCGGAGCCTCTAACGAGTATAGCGACGAACAGGGACACCAGTACCAGCGGAACCGGTAACTGGTAGGGGAAACTCAAGGTCGCATTTGACAGGCTGGATATTGCGGCAGCGGTAAGCAGGATGTAGATCAACCGCTGCTGACCACTCGAGTGTTTTGCCAGGGTGATGAGGCTCATGCAAATGGATACCAGAATACCTGAGAATAAGAGCCAACCAGTTGCGCCCAACTCCACGCCCAGCTCAAGAACATCATTATGAGCTCGCTGTGTGCCCATTGAGCCCGTATTGCTGCTGTACCCGCCATTGTTGAAGTTCTCGAAAAAGCTTCCCAACCCGGTTCCAACAATAGGCGACTGCCTGATCATTTCCAGTGTGCTGCCCCACAAAACGTAGCGCCCGGCTATATTGCCTTTGTCCGTGCGTTGAACTTCAGAGAAAATAGAAGAAACCTCGCCGGCAATTGTCGTTGAAAAGGGATGAAAACCATCCTTTGTCAGGTTGATCAGGCAGAAGAAAATTAGAGCGGCAAATAAACATGCGAAGGTCTTGTCTGTGTTCCATGCCAGCCACTTATTCCTTTTTGACCTGTCAAATATCGCGACCAAAACGATGAACAAAATACCGAGACTGCAGGCAACCCAGACTGCTCTCGTTCTGGCATAAAACAGAAAAGTTAGTATGAGGCATGTGGAAAGGGCATAGCCCCACGCTGCTCTCCTTGATAGATCCGCCTTGAACAGGAAGTAGAGTGGGATGGGGAGCGTCAGAATCATTACCTGGCTAGCAAGGTTAACGTTGCCAAAGGTTGCGGCCGGGGGCGTATTTTGAGGCAGGATGTTAAGAGAGAAGAGGTATTGGAGAATACCAATAATCGAAATGCTTACCGCCGCTGCTATGACACAGTTGAAGATTATCGACAGGTTCCTGTCGGTTTGCTCGATCTGTAAGCCCAGGAAAAACAT
>PBRQ01000067.1 GCA_002725995.1 Gammaproteobacteria bacterium | reverse complement strand
TGGTCAGCAACTGAACCTTTAGCATTCTCCATCTGGTGCCTCGATAATTCTAGTTTATTGTTCTTGCATCAAGCGCACTTCAAACCCTGGAGTGCAACCCACGCTCTCAATTATACTGCAGCCTAGTAGCTTTTCTCCTGACCCAGAACCCGCTCACCAATAAATGACTTGATGAGTTCCTGGCTGATGGGCGCAATCATTGGAATCATAATCTCACGCAAATACCGTTCCACGTGATACTCCTTGGCATAGCCCATTCCCCCGTGCGTTAATACCGCGCGCTGGCATGCCTTAAAGGCCGCTTCCGCGGCAAGGTATTTAGCACTATTGGCCTCAGCGCCACAGGATTTCTCCGCATCATAAAGGCTCGCGGCCTTGAAGGTCATTAGGTGCGCAGCTTCGAGTTCCATCCAATTCACTGCCAGAGGATGTTGAATTGCCTGGTTTCGCCCGATCGTTCGATCAAATACGACCCGCTCACGGGCATAATTAGCTGCCTTCTCGAGGGCGATCTGACCCAGCCCTACTGCTTCTGAAGAAATGAGTATTCGCTCTGGGTTAAGCCCATGAAGAAGACATTTCCACCCATCACCCTCAGCGCCGATTCGGTTTTCGACTGGAACAATCAGGTCATCAATAAACAGGGCATTTGAATCTACCGCTTTTCTGCCCATCTTTTCTATCAACCTTACTTCAACCCGCTCCCTGTCCAGCTTTGTATAGAACAAGGTCAACCCGTCCGTCGGGTTCACACAATCTTCGAAGGCGGTAGTCCTAGCGATAATCAGAATCTTGTTGGCAGTTTGAGCAGTTGATGTCCACATTTTACGACCATTGATGAGGTAGTGATCTCCTTCCCTGGTGGCACGTGTCGACAGCCGGGTCGTATTCAATCCAGCATCTGGCTCCGTAACGCCAAAACATGCCCGGTCATTCCCCTGAATCAGGGCCGGCAGGAATCTCTCCTTCTGCTCTTCAGTACCGAAAACCACAATTGGATTAGGCCCGAACAGATTCATGTGAATAGCTGATGCACCGCTCATCCCCGCCCCTGACCGGGCAATGGAATGCGCCAGGATGGCAGCCTCGGTGATGCCAAGCCCCGCACCACCGTACTCTACCGGCATGGCAATGCCGAGCCAGCCACCATCGGTGATAGCTTTGACAAATTCTTCGGGAAACTGGCCGTCCGTATCCCGTTGGCGCCAGTAGTCATCACCGAACTGTTCGCAAATTTTGCGGATGGCAACCTGGATTGCTAACTGGTCTTCATTAAAGTCAAAGTTCATTTGTTTTCTAGATATCCTATATAATCAATTGAATATAATAGTTTTCCAAAATCATACAACAAAAAGTCTTTAGCCAGCCAAATATTAAGAAAGCCACTGAATATTTCCATTTTTTATTCACTTATCACAAGGAAAATATTGCTACTGTTACGCTTCTTTTTTCGGACGCTAGCAGAAGCAATGCAGGCAAATAGCTATCATAGCAAACGACTGCGCACCAGAAACGCCCTGGTCCATGCTGCACGTGACCTTGTCTTTGAGCAGGGCCACGGAAAAATATCCATCCGGGATATAACCATTCGTGCAAATGTTGGTACCGGCACATTTTACAACTACTTCCAGACCAAGCAGGAAGTCTTTGCGGCCGTCCTGGACCAGTTTCGCGAAACCATTACACAGGAAATTGAAGAAGTACGGCGCAATCTGAAGGACCCTGCAATGACCATCGCCGTGACATTGAAATATTACTTCCGCCAGGCTCAGGACAATGAGCAGTGGAATAACTTTGTCGCCTTTTCCGGGTTGCCAGGCAAGCATGTTCTGCATCAGGACGAGCAGCAATGCTTGACAGACATCAAACATGGCGCAATAGCAGGACGATTCAAGGTTGATGATATCTTTTTCACCCAGAGCCTGATCATTGGAATGGTCAAACATACTAATCTTGAAATTAGTAAGGGTGCACTTGGACGATCAGCAATGGACGATACGATTAAACACATATTGCGCATGCTCGGATTGCCGGATCTTGTTGCCAAGGCCCTAGTGCAGAGCCCCCTTCCACCGGCCCGAGCTGAGAGCGGAAGAGCTGACTCCCGTTTAGGGTAGTCAACAGCTAGTCAATGGTGTGCTTTGAATTAGGCACCATTTCAGTTCCACCTCTATATTTTCTTTGACCCAAAAGCTGATACTAGAAAGTGACCCAACATATCGACAGGATTGGTGACAACCTGGAACAGATATTCAGGCCGACAAGTGAGACCAATCGCCCTACCCAGATAGTTAGCGATGAAATCGCCAAGTCAAGACTGGAACAGGCTATAGCCAGTTCTTATCCGTTATCTAATATTGAGCGGGCTAGTTCCTTTGCAAGTGACTAATTTGTATACCTAACGTTATTGTAGCGTCGTGATATATTGCAAAATTCACTTGTCTGGGGACAGGAACTAGCTGGCCAGGGGGCTGTATCGCAGCATTGAGCGAGTTCCATCCGCCAGCCCCTTGCGGAACCTTGATTCATAGACGACCCACCCCAGGGGGTACTTGTCGCCGAACAGCTCTATCGCTTCCTGTATTACGGTATCGTCTGAAACCAGGCTAGCCTCTACTTCGAGACTGGGTAATTCTTTGTATTTGCCGTCAGTACTCTTCCACGACCCGAGGTTGCCAACCCATACGCGCGCGCGGTTCAATCCCTTGACGACTGCTCGTGTACGCCAACTACGGGTGGATGTAACCACATACATGTCATGACCTTTCTGTACGAACCAAATCTCTGCCTGGCAACTGCTCTCATTCCCATCGGACTTAATCGGCGAGAGATAGATCAGGTCCGAGTACGTTATCGCTGAATTAACCTTGCTATCTGCAAAAACTGAATTTGACAGGCTGGACAGCACCGGTGCATACAGAGACAACTCAAGAAGCATTCGCCTGGTGATCATGTATGTGACCTCATACTATTAGAATGGAAATTTCCTGGGCTCTTGCCCTACTACAGGCCGAGAACCATCTTCGCCATGATATTTCGCTGAATCTCGTTGGAGCCGGCGAAAATGGAAACCTTTCTGGTATTGAAATAGGTCGGTCCTGCTGCCGCGGCATAGTCAGGTCCAATCGGCTCCCTATTCAAACCCGTTACTGGAGGAGGATTATCGAAGGGGATAGCGTAGGCCCCCGTCGCTTCCATAACCAATTCTGTCAGTTGCTGCTGCAACTCGGTGCCACGACACTTGAGCAGAGAAGATTCTGGACCAACATTGCCGCCCGTATTCACCGAACTGAGTATCCGTAATTCGGTAAATTCCATGGCAGATATGGCGATCTCTGTTTCCATCAGTTTGCGCAGGAAATCCGGATTGTGAATCAGCGGCTCATCGTCATCACACTCAACAGCTGCGATACGCTTGACATGTTCAAGGCCAGCTTTTAGTCCATGAGAATAAGCATTGCCACGTTCAAACTCCAGCAGGTACTTTGCACAGGTCCAGCCTTTTCCCTCTTCTCCAACTAGGTTTTCAACCGGCACCTTCACATCGTTGAAGTGAACCATATTGATTTCCTGGTAGCCCTCCGGTGGGCAGTCAATGGTCTTGATGGGCACCACGTCAATGCCTGGGGAATTCATATCTATCAGTAGAAAGGAAATACCCAGCTGCCTGATATCTTCATTGCTGGTCCGCACCAGACAAAAAATCCAGTCGGCATATTGCCCAAGAGTGTTCCAGGTTTTTGTGCCGTTAACCAGGTAGTGATCTCCCTTAGGCTCCGCCTTGGTTCGAAGGGAAGCCAGGTCAGAACCGGCGCCGGGTTCGGAATACCCCTGACACCACCACACATCGCTGGACAAAATCCCGGGCAGATGCTTTTCTTTCTGTTCATCGGTACCAAATTTCATGATAACCGGCGCAACCATGCTTTGTCCAAACGGCATCACCCCTGGTGCTCCAGCAGAAGCCATCTCGAGATCATAAAGATATTGCTGGGTCGGCGTGAACTCAGGCCCACCGTACTCTGCAGGCCAGTTGAGCCCTGCCCATCCCCTCTTGTAGAGCGCCTGTTGCCAGTGAACATGGTCTTCCTTGGTAATGACCCTGCTCCTGGCATGCGTATCTCGCATCTCCTGAGGATAGTTGTCTTCAATCCACTGACGAACTTCTTTCTGAAATTCAAAATCTTCCGCTGTAAATTCTAGATCCATGTTTTGTCTATACCCCTGCCAATATCTTCATTATACCGCACCCTCGACCAGGCTTCTGCCAACCACTTTGAGTGCTAAAGTCTCTTCCGTTCCCTCAAATATCGAAAGTACACGAGCATCCAGCCAATAGCGACTCGCAGAGGTTTCTTCTGCATAGCCCATTCCTCCATGGATTTGCATCCCTTCGCGTGTGATCCACTCTGAGGCCTTGCAGGCAAAAAGTTTCACCAGACTCGCTTCCGTTTGCCCATGACCGGCATCCATAAGCTTACCAACCATGTATGTAAATTGACGTGACGCACCGAGGTAAATCCCCATTCTTGCGAATTTAATCAGCGAGAGCTGATAGTCAGCGACAGGTTTCGCAAATACTTTTCTGTCCGTTGCGTAGTCTATCGCTGTTTCAAAGGCAGCCTGCATGACTCCGCAAGCTCTCGCCGCCGTCTGGATTCTTCCCCCCATAAAGCCACGCATGGTGAAATAGAAACCCCTGCCTACACCCTGACCTTCTCCGATCACGTGGCTTGAGGGGATGAAAAAATCATCAAAAAAGAGCTCAAAGGAATGCATGCCGCGGTAGCCAATCGTAGGAATGGCGTTACCCGTAAGACGACCACCAGTTTCCTGTACGAACTCGAATTTACCATCATCGGTTGGCGGCTTTTCAACCATGAACATGCTTAGCCCCTTGTGACCCAGGGACAGGTCAGGGTCTGTGCGGGCCAAGGTCAATAACACACTTGCTTTCCCAGCAAAGGTGCTCCAGGTCTTGGCACCGTTTAGAATCCAGCCGTCGTCGGTGGCGGTCGCCTTGAGACGCATGGAGGCGACATCAGAACCATAGTCGGGCTCAGTGATGGCAATCGCACACAATAACTCTCCTGATGCGAGCCTGGGCAGCCACTGTTCTTTTTGCTCACTGGTGCCACCCTCTAGCAGCGCCCTCGCCATAATTTCAGGTCGGGTGATGAGTGAACCCGCGCCCCCCAGAGATGCGCGTGACAGCTCCTCCGTCACCACAATCATGCCAAGACTGTCTTCATGATCATCTGGTAGCAGGCCACCAAATCGCTGGGGTACACTTAACCCGAAACAGCCCAGCTCCCGAAGGCCATTTAAAATATCGTCCGGAATAATGAGATCTTTTCGATGAATGTCCTCTGCAAGCGGCGCAACAACATCAACAGAGAACTGGTGAAAGGTCTGAGCCATCATAGCCTTCTCTTCATCCAGCCCCCTATCACCTAAGCTGCCCTTCATATCGACTATCTGCCGACCGAGTTCTGCGAGATGTGTATTGGACAGATGTTCCCTGCAGAAGTGGTCACAATCCTCACCGCCATACAATTCATCAGATGCCAAACCAAAGTCCTGAGGGCTACGACTCAGCCTTGAAGTAATATTTGTAATGACTTCCGCGGCAAAGGTTTCTGCCAGATTTCTTTCAAAGTCAGTCAGCGCCGATGAATAATCTAAATACTGCTCCGCGCACTTGAGTTCAGCCGTACTGACGGCAAGGTCGAACACGGACTGCTGATAGTCATCCAGGCTTGACACTTTGAACTTACTATCCCGCGTACATTGGCCATTGATATGTTTCAGTGACTTGTCGAGGATGTCGCTGAGCCAGCCCAAGTGAACTGCTGATCTACTCATTTAGTACGAAGCCGGCATTTGACCAGGGTAGTGAGCCGTAAACCAGCAATTGTAAATCGTTGTTCTTGGACTCGGATGTGCAGCAATTTGTATTTCCTTTTGGCTATTTGAATCAGTATATTCGTCTATTGTAATTGAAAAAGCACTAACGGGTTTCTTTTCCTTTTCTTCGCGGTCTTCGCGCCTAAAAAAATCAAGATGGGGGTGGGGATCACCAACTCTCTGTTGAATCTGTCTTAGATATTCTGCAACGACTTTGTTGCTATCCGTATAACCCACAATGCTGATGCTATCTTCTTTTTCCCAAAACTGCTCAATTGTAATCCCGTCCAGGGGAATCTGTTCGACGGAACTTCTAAGATCTGTAACTGACCGATAGGTGCTGCGGATGAATTCCTTTATTTCTGAATTTGGCTGCTTGCTGGATCCATTCATCCTCAAGGCAGCCCGACAGGCTTGTTGAGCCGCGACCCTGTCTCCCTCTGCCAGTAGATTGTGACAAGCCTAATTGTTGTTGGTTTTATCAGGGCACGCTGCATATCCTCATCGTCTGAAAAGTAACCACGATAAAACTCCAGCAGGAGGCTCGTCTGGGCTGCAGCATCATTATACCGTCCCTGAGATTTATAGTGTTTTTCGAGGCCTCTGTATACATTTTCATGGTCGTAGTGACCTTCACCATACACGTTCAATATTGCAATTATGGCATCACGATAAAGATCCTCAACCTGGTCTACCGAAATTTCCCCGCCACCACTGTAAAAGTCAGCTGCGCGGGGTACTAGATAGACAAAGTTTTCCAAATAGTCCGGGCTTGCCGACACCTCCATCAGCAGTGTGCGAAAAATCCTGTCAGCTGATTGGCGATCGCCAATTTTTGCGTACCGGAGAGCAGCGTCCAATTGCTCGTCAAAGCCAGGCACGCGATCGCTGTCCAGCGCCTGAAACTCGTCCCCGGCAGCAGGACTCGTAGTCAGTTCCTGCTCAGCACTTCGCTGATATTCTTCTGGTTTCAAACTATCACACCTTCCGTTTTCAGGCCCAAGATTCTTAGGCCTGGCATAGGAAAAGCGTTATATCAGACTCTGCTCCTCACTATACAAATGGTCAGCACCGGGACGGCACCCAGATCATACGTCGCCTGAGACAGGGTACAATGAACCCATATGACCATAGAAAGCAAATTCCCGGGCGTTGGCACTACGATATTTACGATCATGTCGCAGATGGCAAATGATCACGGTGCCATTAACCTTTCCCAGGGGTTTCCTGATTTCTCACCACCGGTAGAACTACTGGAAATGTGCGAAAAATACCTGCGTGGTGGGTACAACCAGTACCCTCCTATGTCTGGTGTTCCCTATCTCCGGGAACAAATAGCACTAAAGCTTGAACGCCTATATCAGACAGAGCTGGATCCAGATTCCAATATCACCATCACTTCCGGTGCTACCGAATCGCTATTTGTTGCGATTCAGTCCGTAGTCAGGCCCGGGGATGAGGTCATAGTGTTTGACCCAGCCTACGACTCTTATGAGCCCGCTGTAACCATGGCAGGAGGTCAGACCATCCACGTCCCTATGGCTGCACCCAATTTTCATATTGATTTTGACCGGCTGGGGGAGGCGATCAATATTAGAACGCGCCTCATCATTGTTAATTCACCTCACAACCCCTGCGGTAGCATCATTTCAGCAGCTGACCTTGAAAAACTCGCATCCATGACCCGGCAGCATGACCTTTACATTCTCTCGGATGAAGTCTATGAGCATATGGTCTATGACGGGGCAATTCATCACAGTCTCTTGACGAATGAAGAGTTGAGAAATAGGTCATTCGTCGTATCTTCCTTCGGCAAGACATATCATGCCACCGGCTGGAAGGTCGCATATTGCGCAGCACCAGTTGCTTTGACTGCAGAGTTCCGCAAAATTCACCAATTCGTAACATTTACCACCCACACACCGACCCAGTGGGCACTGGCCGAGTATATGGAACAAACCCCTGATCATTACCTTCAATTACCAGCCTTCTACCAGGCCAAACGGGATCTCTTTAATAGTGCAATGACTGGTTCAGGGTTTAACTTAACACCCAGCGCAGGCACTTACTTCCAGCTGGCAGATTACAGCGACCTGTCCGACCAGGATGATGTTGCATTTTCCTCATTCCTGACCCAGCAGGTCGGCGTGGCGGCCATACCCATATCGGTATTCCGTAAAGAACCGACGAGTGATCGCCTGGTCCGTTTTTGCTTCGCCAAGGAAGATGAGACTATCATCAAAGCAGCCGCCCTGCTCTGCTCAGAGAAAGTTGAGCAGGCAAAATGAGTCAGCTAACCGTGGCATTGGTGCAATCAAATATTGGCTGGGAACAACCGGAGAAAAACCTGGCCCATTTTGACGAGATTCTAGGCAATGGCGTTTCGGCTGACCTGGTGATTCTTCCCGAAATGTTCACTACTGGGTTTTCCATGGCGACTGCGGATCTGGCAGAAAAAATGGATGGGGCCGCCGTTTCCTGGATGCGGGACACGGCAAAATCTATCAATGCAACCCTGTGTGGCAGCCTGATCATTGAGCAGGACGGGAACTGTTTCAACCGCTTCATCTGGGCTAATGCGGATGGTGACTGCGAGCACTACGACAAGCGCCACCTCTTTCGCATGACCGCTGAAAACGAACATTACAGCAGCGGTCGCAACAAGCTGATCCTGGAGCTGAACGGTTTTCGCATCTGCCCACAGGTTTGCTATGACTTGAGATTCCCCGTGTGGAGCAGGAACGACAGTAACTTCGATTTACTTCTATATGTCGCCAACTGGCCGGCTGTACGGCGAGATCACTGGAACGCGCTGTTGCAGGCCCGGGCCATTGAAAACCTATGTTATGTGGTTGCAGTCAACCGCACCGGTGTAGATGGCAATGACATCAGCTACAGTGGAAATTCAATGGTCATCGACTTCGATGGTAAGCATAGAGTGCAGATGCAGTCAGAGGAGGCCATCAAGACAATCAGCCTGGACAAACAATCCCTTCTTGAATACCGGGAAAAATTTCCAGCCTATCTTGACGCAGACAAGTACGACCTGACGCTCTAACCGCCCGCTACTCAGTTGCGTCTTCTTCGGTGATGGTTATGACCGTCACCGAAGGTAAATTCATTGCCGGGTCCTGATGAAACCCACGAATCAAGAGGACAAATTGGCCGGGGCTCGTCAGGCCCAGATCCAGAGCAAGCTGCTTGGCCAGTTCATTGGGGTTGACCTTTCCGGCACGCGTATCGAGCAGCGGAGCTACGCCCCACAACAGTGACGTTCTGTTGAAAACTCTCTGACTCCCGGTTATCGCCAGGATGGGCGCGGCGGGTCTTGCGGTACTCATTGTTTGTGGTGTTATCCCCGATGTTGAGACAACAATGAAGGCCCTTGCTCCCAGGTTTTTCGACATTTTGGATGCCGCCGATGCCACGGATGTCCAGATTGTTGCTGGCACACTGGAATTCTGTCCCACCCCAGGCCCTGCCCCATGATGATTTTGATCTCATCACCCTCCAGGAGGTCAATACCATCGCCTTCAAATTTTCCGGTACGGATTTTAGGTCCGCAAAGATCCGCCAACACGGCGATGGGTTTCACCAGACGCTCGGTAATTAACCTGATATGGTCATAGGCCGCCTGATGACCGGCATGCTCCCCGTGGGACATATTAAGTCGGAATACAGCCACTCCCGCCTCGATAAGTGCTTCTATCAATTCAGGGGATGAGGATGCCGGGCCGGCCGTAGTAACAATTTTTGTCCTGCGATTAATCAATAGATCAATACTGGTAACGATTGCCGTAGAACCCCCGAAGGCAAGATATTGACAGTGTATTCCGTAGCTACCAAAGCAGCAATCAGAGTAGTTTCTGCCCGGGGGTCGCCATGGTAAGGTAGTTACACGACAAAGGATTCAGTCAATGGCAGAACTCAATATTCCGCGAGCCCACTCAAACAGCTGGTATGATCACCTCGCCAGCATCCAGTCTGGTTACTACTACCCGTGGAAATCAAGTATCGGAGACAAAAACGGTGAAGAGGCTTTTGTTTCGCTCTTGCGTGAGCATCTTAGCCTCGAATCTGATGTCCTGGAGGTAGGCTGTGGGCACGGGGAATTAGCCCTCGATCATGCCAAACTATGTCACCACATACTGGCCTATGACCGGGTGCAGAATTATATCGACCTGGCAAATGCAGAAAAGGCAAAAAGGCAGGTAACAAATGTCGATTTCCTCTGCTACGACGCCATGGACACCGGTCATGATGAAATGGCACTACCGCTGGAGGATAATTCAGTTGATTTGATCCTCTGTCGCCGGGGACCTCTGCACTGGATTGAGGATGCAGTTCGGGTATGCAGGGATAGCGCCTTCATTCTTGCACTTAGCCCGATGGAAGAACCAATTCCTGCCTGGACAAGCAAACTGCCGCACAAGTTACATTTTGAAAACTCAGGCAGACATACGGGAACGGGTTCAATTCATCAATCGGTGGAAAACCGCCTGCACCAGGTGGGATTGACCCTGCACAGTGGCTGGAGTTTTGACGTCCCAGAGGTCGTTTCTGACCCCATGGAGCTCTACCGGATGGTAACCTGGGGTCTGTCGGAGGTTCCAACCTTTGAAGACCTGAAATACAAATTTGATTCGATCTATGAAAGGTATGCAGAAGCGGATGGAATTATCCTTAGGCACTGCCGTTTTCTCTGGAAAGCACAGGTTGGAAAGTAAACTTCCAACAAGCATTCATTTTTCAAAGCGCGAATAACCCTATAATTCGCTTTGAACTCAGACTCCCGATTGGTTTTTACCTTGCTGTACTATTTGAGCGACTATCTGGCAGGCATCGCAGGTCCCTTCAGACTACTGTCTTCCTATATATTTCTCGCAGGACTGGGAACGGCCCTTGGCGCCATCGTCACCTGGTGGATGCTACCGAGATGTTGGCACTACCTTCCCGTTGACCGTGGTCGTGAATATGCCATTGATGCGGAAAAGAGCATAGGTAAACCAATCAGTGCGGGTGCCCTGTTTATCCCCATGTTTATTATCATTTCGTTGCTTGTCGTACCCTTCGACTGGAAATTTCTGGAAATCCTGCTGTGCGTTACGACTGCGATGATTGTAGGGTATCTTGATGACCGGGCGCAGGATGGCTGGAGTGAATACACCCTGGGAGCAATCGATCTGGTTCTTGCGTTTCTTGCATCTATGGCTATCTGTCAGTTAGCTGATTTTGTCATCTGGTTACCCCTGCTCAAAGATACAGTTACGATTCCACCTTTTCTCTTTATCCTCGGCGCAACACCACTTATTTGGATCTCCATCAACGCGACCAACTGCTCAGATGGTGTCGATGGCTTGTCTGCAAGCCTGTCTGCCATCAGTATGTTATTTCTTGGTGGAACCCTGTATGTCATCGTCGGGCACGCCGATATAGCTTCTTACCTCCTTGTTCCGCACTACGAACAGGGGGCCGATTGGGCAATTCTCTCCTTTGTATTACTTGGGTGTCTGGCGGGCTACCTATGGCACAACAGCTATCCGAGCGCGGTACTGATGGGCGATTCCGGCTCCCGCCCAATAGGGCTCATGTTGGGAGTTCTGGTACTTGCATGCGGCAACCCGTTCCTAATTCTCGTTGTCGCCTTTGTGGTCCTAGTAAACGGCGCCACCGGGTTAGTAAAGGTGGCCTTGTTACGCTTCTTCAAAATAGGGATATTCAGCAATATTCGCTATCCGCTACACGACCACGTGCGTCACAACATGGGGTGGTCCAATACTCAGGTGCTGGTTCGTTTCATGATCATACAAGCAGTTGGCACCCCGCTGCTGATGGTCTTGCTCCTAAAAATCCGCTGACGGCTACGACCTCCTCCGACGGCAGATGTCCAATCACCGTGAATAACAGCAAGCGGAAACTGTTCAGGCTAATTCCCCTATTGACCGGTCTCGTGCCCATTCTGTCGATACACACCACTTATCTGGTTTCCGCCTATGAAGGCTATGTCCCCTGGTGTAACCCCTATATTGACAGTTGCACATCCATTAGCGCGACTGGCCGTCACGGCAGCGCCTTCTACATTTTCAAGGCAACGATGATCCCAGCGGCCCTGTTCTTGGCTATATACTGGGTAATGGTCTGCGACTGGCTTAAGGGGCTTGGCGACTGGCCAGACATTGCAAAAACCATCATGACCGTGGGAATAATTGCCTCACTTTTCCTGGTTATCTATACGCTAGCCCTCGGTGCCGCCGGAGATAATTTCCGGCTGCAGCGGAAAATTGGGATTATTGTATATTTCACCTTTACCTTCATGGCGCAGCTACTGCTTATCTGGCGCCTTGGCAAATTACCCGGGCAGCCTCTTCACCTCACCCCTTTGTTGGCACTATGCTATTTCCTCCTTGGCACT
The DNA here is from genome assembly GCA_002725995.1 of Gammaproteobacteria bacterium. GTDB lineage: Bacteria > Pseudomonadota > Gammaproteobacteria > Pseudomonadales > Azotimanducaceae. The sequence goes on along the minus strand of PBRQ01000067.1, from coordinate 20,527 downwards.
GGCCTCTTCACCCTCATACTGAACACGACGACCGACAACTATTCAGACTATGAAGATGCATTCGAGTGGGTACTGGCGCTGGGAATTCACCTTTATTTCCTGGCGACGTGGAAAAGCTGGAGAGATACGGGGTATCCCGCCCAACTTTCGACTTAGCAGAAGGCCGCTGCAAAGAAGACAACTGCTGTAATAAACACATTATTTGCTTTACTATCAATATGATATATACTTTTTCTATATATTACATTAATTTAATTGACCGCATCAACACGACCAAAGCCCTGTTAATTGATTTGCATGGCGTTGACAATCTAAGAGGATTTGCTGCTATCCTCGCTGAATGAAATCGCTGAGAAATACACCTTATATAAGTCTGTCAACCTGGCGTCGCAATGGCAAAGAAGTCAGCACGCCAGTCTGGTTCGCTGCTAGCAGCGATACCACCTTCTTCTGTTTCAGCGCTGCTGACGCTGGAAAAGTAAAACGGCTTCGCAACTCGCCGAGGGCGAAGGTTGCCAGTTGCGATGCCCGGGGTGGAAAGCTGGGTGACTGGCATGAGGCAAAGGCCTTTCTGGTAACAGATGACAGCAAGCAAATTGATCAGGCTTACACACTGCTGAAAAAAAATATGGTATCCAGATGTCAATAACCAACCTGATGTCCAGGTTGGGTGGCCGCATCAACAATCGAACTGTAATACGAATCGAACTAGAGAAAGTAGATGATACGTAGGATACTTGTGCTTGCGTGGCTTTTGACCGTCCCTATAGGCCCCGTCGCCGCATAGGAAGAAGAAGTAGCTGAGAAAAACTGGCTGCTATCAGAGAGCTAATGCAGGTTACCGGGACTGAGGCAAGCAGCGCACAGCTTTCAACACTCTTCACACAACAGATGCTGTCTATTCTCCGCGCAAGCAATCCCAACATCTTGGATAGAGCAGTGCAAGTAGTTGGTGAGGAGGTTTCCAGACTCGTAGAGGAGGAGCTAGAAAACGAGTCATTGCAGTCACAAATTTATCCCATCTATGCGCGCTACTTCACCCTTGACCACCTGCGCGGACTTATTGATTTCAATAAATCAATAATCGGTGCCAAGGCCAACAAAGTCATGCCCAGTCTCATGCAGGAGAGCCTCAGCGCGGCGCAGTCCTAGTCTGACAAGGTTGGTTCTAAAATGTCGGAGCGAGTACTCAATCGCTTCACGCAGGAAGGTATCATCTTGCCTCAGGTTAAGTCATATACGCCCCCTTCTGCTCAAGAGATGTCTGTTTTGCCTACAATTCTGTACAGTACGCCCTCCGTTTGACACGATCGTAAGCCATGTCCACGTTCATAATTGGTGACCTTCACGGATACCATGAAAAATACATCCACCTGCTCAGGGAGAAGGGACTTGTGATGGTGAGCTTATTTGGATGGGAGGAAGTAATCACCTCTGGTTAATTGGTGTTTTTTTTGACCGAGGCATTTCTGGTATTCGTTGTGTCGATATTACGATCAACTTACAACGACAGGCCAAGGAGGAAGGTGCGTTTCGTGCAGTCTCTTCTGGGAAATCACGAGCTTATGATTCTGTGCGCCTATCGATTCAAGAGCGAAGTAAACAGCGAAGGCGTCAAGGTAGTTGATAAATGACTCAACTGGGGAGAGATCGAGTAGGACCTGGTGGAGTTCACACCAGAGCATGCAAGCTGGATCGAGGAACTACCGGCGATGGCCAGAGTCGGGCAAGCCCTGCTTCTCCACGCTGACTCCACGCTATATATCAATTTTGGAGCCTCCATCGAGACTTTAAATAAAGCTTTCCACGGCTCGATGCGCAACAGGGAGCTCTTGCCGCCATGGGAGTTGGCACTAAGCGCGTTTGGCGAGCACATGGCCTTCTCAGAGCTTGAAATGACCGGGACGCAACGTACAAGGCAGATTCTCGGCCTCTATGGTGGTGATACGCTCATCCATGGGCATACACCTATCCCATACGCGAGAAGAACCAACCCGACATCAGTGATAGAGCACTGGACATATTGCGATGGTGCCTGCATCAATGTTGATGGTGGCATTTACATGGGAGCACCTGGCTTCGTATATGAGCTTCCTGACTAAGTCCTGTCAGCCCTCTGTTGAACTAAGAACTCGGATTAATCAGGGAGGTCATAATGTGATCTTCCCAGACGCCATTAATCTTGAGCAGTTTTTTTGCCTCTCCTTCAATTTCAAACCCCAACCTCGCAAGTAAAGCCCCGCTTCTCCTGTTCCGGGGTAAATAGTTGGCGATGATTCTATGTAGTTTTAATACATCGAACATGTAGTCCTTGCTGCTCTCGAGTGCCTCAAACATGATGCCTTTTCCCTGGTGCTTCCCGGCCAGGGCATAGCCAAGATGAACGGCCTCAAAGGTGCCGCGCACGATATTTGTGTAGTTGCATACGCCAAGCACTTCATTTTCGTCCTTACTTAATATCACCAGACATACACTGACGCCACTACGAAACTCTCTGGTCGCTGCGCGAAACTGCGCTTGCCAGAAAGGGACTGAGAAGAATTCCACCGAACGTTTGGGTTCCCACTGGGTAAGATGGCCCCTGTTTTCCAGCCTGAAAGTTAGCATCAAGCCTGCTTCATGAGGCTCCATTAGCCTAAGACATGTTCGTTCCGTCTCGATTCGTGGAAGGGCTGCTAATTTCAATCTGCCACACTCAGGGGGGTTATCAAAGACTGCCTGATAAGAATCGAATAGCGAAACCCGAGCCCGTCATCCTTAAATTGATCCAGCAATGTAAACCCAAACTTCCTGTACAGATTCAGCGCCCGCCCATTGAAATTGGCTACCGTGACCCTAATCCACTCGGGCTCATATCGTTTGATAGCATGTTGCAGAATTGCATCAAAAAACGGATATCCGAATCCCTGGCCGGTCAATTCCGGTTTCATACCAACACCCATATCCAATGCCTGGTCCTGGTAATGGCCACCAGAAACCTGCCCATCAGAGCCGAACGAACAAAATCCAACAAATTCACGGTCTTCATCCAGTACTGCATGAAATTGAAATTCCGGATTCAGTAACTCTTTAACATACTCAGCCGCCGGCCGATCGTTTGGCGGGTTATAGAAATCATAGGGAGGTGGATATTTCCAGCCCAGAATTTGCAATGCGTGGCTTTCCTCTAACAATGTCACGTGGAATCTACTCATGCTGTGCTCTTCGACTTGATCTCATGACTTCGAGCGCTGATGATAGCTCGTGTTGTCATTTTGGCAAAAAAAACTTTGGAATAAAATATGCGCGCTAGAAGCTCTGGTCCGATAGACCTACAGGCAAGAGTTAGTGCTCTTGAACAGAAATTTCCAACAGAAGAAAACAGACTCTGGAACCTATTTAATACAGTAACAGACCCATACTATGTAGCACTGGTTCGGGGTTTAGATACAAGCCAGACCCTTAAAGAACTCAAGGCATCTGTATCCCCGCCTGACGCAGACATACTATTAGCGATGTGTGATCACTTTCATACCAGATTCGTTGTTCAAAACGAAAAAAAAAATGTATTCTTGAGAAAGTTCTAAGAGGCCGGTGCTATGAGCACACATCCCCATGGCAGTAAATCACGCTGGGTCTTTTTATTGACCCTTTGCTCCATCTTAATCTTACCAGGCTGCTCCGATCCGAAACCTGATGGCCATGCTTATGTCATGAACGGCCTTGGAATTACCCTACCTGCATCTGGTATAGAAATTACCTATCTCCCCTACAATACTCGGGCAGAATTTTTTCACGAACCCTTATCTGAAGCCTACACTTATACAACAACCGGACTGAGTGCCTCCCTGCAACCGCTATGCGCGGAGGCGAACGAAATAATCGCCCGGCAAACGGACGAATTAGACCTTGCCAGACAGCAATTACTGCAATCAGGAAACGTCCCTGATACCGCTGATGCCTGCCTTAACATGTGTACCTCACGAATTAGTTTTGAAGCACAGCGAGAAAATGACCGAAAAACGCTGATTCAAACACACGCAGCGCTAGATCAACAAATCGCTGCTGCCAAGCAAAAAATGAAGGATCTACAGGCATCACGCGCCAAGAAATCGGGACAGCTTGGAAATAGGCTAGCAGCGCTTAGGTCAGAAAGAACTCACGCATTAAACACGGCGGCTGAACAACTGCTCGCAAGGCAGCTAGAAAAAGTAACTTTCGCAGTTGGGCTGAGACAACTAAGGTATTATAGTCTCTATCATGGAGCGAAAATAAGTGTAGAACTGAACAACAATACTGAGTTTGCTCTTGCCAGCGCACAGTATAGTAATCAACCAGTCTTAGCGGGCTACTATAATGGAGAAGAAATTAAGCGGTATTCTGATGTTCAGCTTCCTGGTTATGGACATAAAGGAACCACTAAAGACTCGCTCGGATTTGATAAACATTACGCTGTAGGGCCTGGAGAATCAGTTAGACTGGGCGTGGGTATTGATGACTTTGAGGGATTAGACATGAATAGCCCCTCTGGACGGCTCATGGCGCTGGAGAAAGGCTGGACCCCCAATAGCAAGGGCTACATATTACCCGATGAAATACGAATCGTGAACTTTCCAGCAGACCTGTTTCTCATTCCAGACGAAACAGGTCAACGGCAAGGCGCCAGCATCGTTTATAGCCCCAAACCGGTAGATTTCAAACAACAAGCTGCTGCTCAGGGCTTACCCCAAGACAGCGAGATAGCAAGAATATCAAGACAGCTCAGCAATCAGTCCTACCCTGAAGATGAGCAGATTGCTGCGCTAGAGGGTGAGATTTCGCAGCACCTCGCGGACAAAAAATCAGCAACGAACGCATTCAATTCAAGTAGTGTGGCCCAAAGTATTAACGCACTTGTTGAATCCGAATCGCTTTGCCGTACAGCGAGAGATCAAATGAACGATCTTGATCAATGGGGCAAGCTTCTTTCAGAGCAACAAAGCAACTTAGCTTCCTGTGCCACTGAGAATGTGAACACGGGGGCTATTTACGGGGCAATCTATTCTGTTAATAGAGAATATGATGAGGGAATTGAATTACCAAACATCCAAGAAAAGTACGCCGCAAAAGCAAAACAGTTGATATGGGCGAAATTAGCAACCGAGGCCCAATTTGGAAGTCGGTCAAATATAGATGGTGCCTTCAACATTGATGAATCCATAGACCAAGAGCAATCCTTGGTATTTGCCACATGGGCCAGTAGTCTGGGCGATCTATTTTGGATGCAACCGCTAAGTACACTGGGCACTAATAAGGACCTAAATCATGACCTTGCTAGGCAGGGGCCCATTGACGAGTATTTTGATGACGTAGTTGCCAGGTCGTGCTCAGGCTGTTCTTTAGAAGAGTTTTCTACGTGGATCAGCAACGCTGGGTTAGCCGCTCCTAATCCAAATCAGTTAGCAGGCCTATTTTCTCTGAACGAAATGAGAGCGGCGCGGCAATTAGAAATGCTTGAAACAATGGATTCAGGAACAGGACTGGCTGAGACTAATGAAGTTCAAGTAGCAACCTTGCCTGGGCAGGCTTGCAAGATATAACAAGTCTATCCGGCAGATCAACGATACGGTGGGGGTATAAATGGGGGTACAGATAGGAAGGGGATAAATTATATCTATGTATTTTAAATGCTTAGTGGTTATTCCCCGATCCAAATGGGGCCGAACCGGTTTGCTGGCTAGCGAGGGTCTGTTTATCTTTTTTAACAGATCAACAACCTGGTGACCCTTCTGCAAAAAAACAGCTCGTGGAGCTGTCAGAAAAGCAGTCGGAATTTGCCAACCTTGGGGTTCAGGTTGCGGTTATTACCTATGAACCCCCCCGAAACTCACCTCAATTTCAGCAATCAGTATGACATAAGCTACCTGCTCCTGTCAGACCCCGACGCCAGGCATATAAAAGCGTTTGGCATACTAAATGAGTCTTACAAGCCTGGTCACAGGGCTCATGGGGTACCGCACCCGGGTATTTTCATCATCGATCAGGAGGGTATTGTCAGGGCCAAATTCGCAGAGGACGGATACCGCAAGCGTCCCTCTATTGATCTTGTGCTCGAAGCCACTCGAAAAATGTTATTGGACTAGGGCGCTTTTTCCTTTCTTTCCACATCCACCGCGATCACCTTGTATTCAGGGCACATGGTTTCCTCGTCCGCAAAATTGCTAGAAACATTGTTGACCATATGCTCAGGGAAATGAAAAGTTGTAAATACAACACCAGGTTTCACCTTGCCGGAAACCTCTACGGTCAGAAATGTCTCCCCACGACTTGAATAGAGCCGAGCCTGGTCTCCCGTCTCAATACCCCGGGGTCCGGCATCTTTCTCGTTAATCAGTAGCGTATCCTCGCTGACTATTTTTTCGTTGTCAGTGCGCCGGGTCATGGTGGCAGCATTATAATGTTGCAGAACACGGCTGGTGGTCAGAATCAGCGGAAACTGTTCACCATTGCTTTCTAGTTCACCTGATTCCTGCCAATCAAAAAAGTGGAACCTTCCTTTACCCCGATTGAATCTATCCTTGTGCAGTATCTGTGTATCCATACCGCCGGCAGCAATTGGCCACTGTTTGCCATTTTCGCCAAGATTTTCTCTGCTTGCACCCGTAAGAAAGGGAACTACCCCCGCGACTTCCTGCAACAGGTCAGTTGCATCATAGTCTGGTTGCTGATATCCCATCCGGTTCATGATATCGACGATAATCTGCCCATCGACCTTGGTTCCCTCCAGGGGGGGTACGGCCGCCTGGACTTTCTGTACTCGTCGTTCACCATTGGTAAAGGTCCCACTTTTTTCAAGGAAGGAAGTCCCAGGCAGCACGACATCGGCAAGTTTTGCTGTTTCTGAAAGAAATATCTCCTGCACTATAAGCAGATCAAGGTTCTTTAGTGAAGCAACTACATGCTTGGTATTAGGCTCAGTCTGGGCGACATCCTCTCCCAATATCCACAGCGCTTTCAATGCTCCATTTCCGGCAGCATCAATCATCTGGGGGATCTTCAACCCAGGCTCAGCGGGTATTGGAACGCCATATTTCTCCTCGTAGTAGTCCTGATGTTCAGCAACCGGCAGGTAACCTGCTCCCTGGTGAGGTTGGCAGCCCATATCAGCAGCGCCCTGGACATTGTTCTGGCCACGCAATGGGTTTACTCCAACACCAGGTCTACCGATATTCCCGGTGATCATGGCAAGGTTCGAAATCAGCATCACTGTTTTCGAACCCTGGCTGTGTTCGGTAACGCCAAGACCATGGAATGCCATCGCCCTGCCCGCTGACCCATAGGCTAGAGCAGCGGCCTTCACCAATTCCTCGTCCACGCCTGCGACCCTGCACATGGCGGCAGCATCAAGGTCGCTGATCCTGCCAATGAACTCATTGTGTCCTTCACAGCGCCCCTCAATAAATGCTGTGTCCACAAGATCGTATTTGACGATATAGTGAAGCATTGCATTCAGTACCGCGATATTTGTCCCGGGGCGCAATTGTAGGTGGTAATCTGCGAGTTTTGCCAATTCGGTCTTGACCGGGTCAATCACAACAAGAATTTTACCCATCATTGCCCGCTGCTTTATTTTAGCCCCGGTGACGGGATGTGCGGCCGTAGGATTTGCTCCGGTCACCAGGATCAGGTCAGTAGAGTCAATTTCCTCAATTGAATTGGTAGCAGCGCCGGTTCCGAAACTCTGTTGCATACCAAAAGCTGTTGGTGAGTGACATACCCGGGCACAGCAGTCGATATTGTTAGTGCCACATACGGCTCGAATAAATTTTTGCATGAGAAAATTTTCTTCATTTGTGCAGCGTGCCGAAGAAATACCCGCTATAGCATCAGAGCCAAATTCATTTCTAGTGCACCGGAGGTTGCCGGCAATAAAATCGTATGCCTCATCCCAACTGACTTCCTCAAATTTGCCATTCCTTTTAAGCAATGGGGACCTGAGTCGATCAGGATGATTGTAAAACCTGAAAGCATATCGACCCTTCAGACAGGTATGTCCATCATTGACCTCGGCACCCCTTGGAGCACTGATCGACAATATCCTGTCATCCTTTACGGCCACCTCCAGGTTACAACCGACACCACAATATGAACAAATGGTACGGACAATCTTGTCAGCTTGCTGGGATTTTGACTGAAACACATCGCTAATAGCGGCGGTTGGGCAGGTATCCGCGCACGCGCCGCAGGAAACGCAGTTGCTGTCTCCGAACAGAAGGTCGTCATCCTTGATAATCCGCGAATCAAACCCACGTCCCGCCATGGATAAAACGAACTGGCCCTGAATTTCATCGCAGACACGGACGCAGCGGGCACAATTAATACATTTTGCCAGATCCATCCGCATGTATGGGTGACTAGCATCCTTCTCGCGGTCCAGGTGCGTGCTTGGTTGCCAGTAACGAACCTCCCTCACGCCTACCTTTGCCGCAACATCCTGGAGTTCACAATTGCCATTTACCTCACAGGTGAGGCAATCCTTGGGATGATCCGTCAATACCATTTCCACAATATTTCGACGCAGCTTTTGTATGCTGTCAGTGCTCGTATAGATGTACATTCCTTCGGTGACCGGTGTATGACAGGATGCGAGCGTCTTCCTTGTACCTCCGGCGGTCAGTGCTACCTCCACCGAACACACCCTGCAGGCCCCATGTGGATTCAGGCGCGGGTCATCACAGAGGGTGGGTATTCTCTGCTCAAGCTGGTTGCGGCGGGCGAAGGCCAGAATTGTTTCATCATCTTCGATAGGCAGAGCAGTCCCGTCCAGCCACGCCACCTTGTCTCCATCACTCACGACAATTGCCTCGCTGGAATTGACATGTCCCTATCAAAATATTCCTGTAATTCATCTGCGAAATACTGCAGCGTATTTCTTACGGGCAATGTTAGCCCGCCACCCAGGGCACACAACGAACCCTGCTCCATGGTATCAAGCAGGTCATCAAGCAGTTCCCTGTTGATTGACTTCTCCCCCGTGATTGCCCGGGAAAACATTTCATCTCCGCGGACCGAGCCCAGCCGGCAGGGAAAACACTTGCCGCAGCTCTCATGGCGCACGAACTCAAACAAATGCTGTATATAGCGGACCATGGGGAAGGACTCGGGGATACAAACAAAACTAGCATGACCCAGCAGGAAACCGGCATCAGTAAATGACTCAAAATCAATATCCAATCCATCGACCTTGGAGATGGGAACCACACCACCCAGTGGACCACCTATGTGTATGGCTTTCGTTGGTCCTCTGAAGCCCCCCGCCACTTCATCGATCAAATGTTGCAAGGACACTCCCATCTCAACTTCGACCAGACCCGGTTTAGAAAACCCGGCGTCCAGGGAAACCAGTTTAGTCCCGGTTGACCTGCCTCGACCAAGGCTGGCATAGGCTTCTGCACCCATTTCCAGGATGCTCTGGACAGACGCCAGCGTCTCGACATTGTTTACCACCGTGGGCTGCTTGTACAACCCTTCCTCCGATGGAAATGGCGGGCGAACATCCACTTCCGGGTGCCGGCCCTCTATCGACGCGATCAGCGATGTTTCTTCTCCACAGATATAGGCACCTGCTCCTGCCAGGACATGCAGATCAAAATCGATGCCTTTATCGAGAATATTGCTTCCGAGCAGGCCCTGTTCATAAAGCTGTCGTATGACCTCACCCATGACCGTGACCGATTCAGGATACTCACCACGAATGTAAACAACGCCTTCCTTTGCACCGGTGATCCAGCCAGCAACGATGAGCCCAAAAATAACCCGCAGGGGCTGTTGTTCCATCAGATATCGATCAGAAAAAGCGCCTGGATCACCCTCATCACCATTGCACACGATATACCTTTTGTCTGCCTCCGACCGCATACAGGAATCCCACTTTGTGCCGACCGGGAAACCAGCGCCACCTCGCCCCCTTAATCCTGATCCCTTGATTACATCGAGAACATCAACTCGAGACTGATCGAGCAGGTCCTTCAGTGCAGCGGCAAACTGCTCTGTAGTCACAAAATTCTGGCTTGTTAATGCGGCAGATTTGCTGTCACAGCTGATCCTGTAGCCAGGGCTGCCAGCTTTTTCCTCGTTTAAACTCGCAATATCGGCACTCTGGCCGCCGGAGTAGTTATTGCCATCAAACTGAAATGAATCCGCGTCATAGCACCGGCCAAGGCAAGTCATGGCGCCTACCGCTCCGGCACCCAGAGATGCTTCAAGGTCCGCTTTTACTTTGGCCTGGTTGCCGGAGCAGAGGCAAGAAGTACCGTTACAGACCCAGGCCTTCTGCGTGAGATGTTCCTGACCAAGGAAGTCATAAAATTGTTGGCTGCCAAGTATGGTGCTCTTGCCGACCAGGTATTGACTCGCTACTTCACCAATATCCCTGTGGACCTGTTTCATTTTGTCAAACAGGTTGTCCTGCAGTCCCTTTCGACCGGACAATTTGCTAATGTTTTTAGACATAGTGCTGTGTCGCTCTCAATTGATCAAAGGCATTTAACCCAGAATTACGTGCCCACTTTCCCTGCAAGGCCAGTGAATACTACCTGTTGTATAGGGGACAACAATCTGGTGACACATCAGTAGATCCCAGCCTCCAGGCCAGCAGCCATACCCATACCTAGCGCTTCGCAACTTACTTTTGCTTCTTCAGTAAGTTCACCTACAACAATAAGAGGTTCATGTATCTCTTTGAATTTATAACCTTTTAAGATCCTGGTTAAGCTCGACAGGGCACCCTGTCCATCGTTGCCGGCACCGATAAAAATACAATAGGGTTTGGCGTCAACTGCACCTTCAACGGCATAAAAGGTCCTGTCGAGGAAGTCTTTCATTGCACCGGACATGTAGCCAAAATTTTCTGGTGTACCAAAAATAATCCCATCCGCCCAAAGCAGATCCTGGTCAGTAGCATCAAACGCGCGTAAAAAACGAACTTCGACACCCTTGAGGTCATCGTGGCTCGCGCCTGCAAAGACTGCATTGGCCATCTCCAGGTTCTTACCGCCCTGGCTATGGTAGACAATCAACAGCTTTTTCATTTTCGCTCCCAAGGCCAGCTACTTGTGTCCCTCATCGCGTCCGTAGTATCCATCAAATACCGCCTGTCCAGGTCATCCCATTATCCTTGCTGGCCTGCCAGTGTTGCCTGACACGGCCATTTTTCTGACCTGAAGAACATTGAACTGCCACAAGTTGAGCAATACCCTCGCTCCGCTTTGGCAGAACTACTGAACCACCGCAACTTGCCCTTCTCATCATCGATAACAACCGAATCCTCTACACAGCCTACTCAGGTGACCACACCAGCGCCGTGGGCGCGCTGGCACATGCTGCAATAGCAATGGGCACACCAGAGCGTTGACCTGGTAATACTGAATTTAATATCTGTACAGAAACATTCACCCTTCATGTGGTTGATCCAGCGATGCCATAAACCCGCACTGCGGTATCATGAAAAAGAGCCGCTTTTTCACCCTCACTCCTTTTTGCCGCTATCTTCTTAAACGCATTCCAAAGTACACCGTACGAGCAGGATTCCCTGTCGACGGGAAAATTGCTCTCAAACATACAGCGGTCAGCACCAAAGGATTCAATGCAAAAATCGTAGTAGCGGCCCGTTCGATCAACCAGTTCATCTGATGTCGGCGGACAATCTTTCCGGTGCCAGCCAAAACCATTAATTTTCATGTTGATCCCACCAAGCTTAAAATGAACATTACTGCAGTCCTTCAATTCAGCAATTTGATCTTTCCATACCGGGAAGGTTTCATCCACATCATAGGGCCCGATACCGAGTGGGCCACCAAAATGATCAAGGACAATGGTAACCCCCGGGAAGGCTTTAGCGAGATCTATAAATTCTGCCAGCTGATGATGATAAAACCAGGAATCGAAGGTCAGCCCCATGTCGTCAAGCACTGAAAAACCTTCACGGAACTTACCGTCCAGCATCAAGGACTCGGGAGGATTAGTGTGCGAATTGCGGATTTCTTCTGATAGGTGCCAGCCAGTCGCGTGCCTGATCCCGGAAAAGCGGTTTGCACCAGCAATCTGGTGCGCTTCGAGCACTGAGCGTACGTCACTTCCCAGCGACAGATCTGCAAAACCAACTATCCCAGCGGCGACTCGGGTATCGCCATATTGACCACTGGCACTCATCGCCGCAATTCCCTGCACAAATTCAGTTTCCCCAACCGGCGCCAGAGCGACTGAACCCTCTTGCCTGTACATGGAATCACATTCTACAAAGACAGTGCTGACGATGTTATGGCCTGAATCAGTATCCTGCATTATCTCATCAAGAAGGTAACGGCTCTCAGGATGGTCCCACAGGTGATGATGCGGATCACAAATGGGCCTAGCGGGCTCCAGGGCGACTTCGGAGACCTGGTCTAACCATTCAGACTTTTGCATTGAGCACCCGTACCAATTTGATTGACCCTCATTCTATTTTGCCTCTCTCATGCAAAACAACCCTCGTATTGAATAAGCGCCAGCACAAAGCACTGGACCTTCCCTAATGAAGACTCCATGCTACCCACAGGAGCTTCTCAGCAATGAACACATTCAAGCACACAGCCAGCGATGGAAAAGCCGTACATTGTTATCTATGGGCAACCAGTTCCAAGCCCAGAGCTATGATCCATATTGCACATGGTATGGGTGAACATGGCGCACGGTACGACTGGACAGCAAAGCAACTAAATGAAGCTCAGTATGAGGTAACCGCCAATGATCATCGCGGCCATGGCCAGACAGCGGAAACCCTTGGCGATTTCGGTACTGACGGGTGGAATCGGGCTATTCTCGATTTAAACGAAATTCTGGTGCAAGCAAAAAAAGAACACCCGGATACACCACTCATCCTCTTTGGCCACAGCATGGGCGCCATGATGGCGCAGCAATATGTCACAAGACATGGAGAGGCTATTGATGCACTTATTTTGTCCGGCTCACTAGGTGCCGGAAGCCCATTCCAGATGTGGCTGGTGCAGAGTATTACTCAAATTGAGCGATGGCGAATCGGGGGCAAGAAAGAAAGCAGCTTACTGCAGAACCTAATATTTGGCGGCAACAACAAGGGCTTTGATGCAGAGGGCTGTACCGGTTATGAGTGGCTGTCCAGGGATCCTGCCCAGGTCACCGAATACGTGAGTGATCCACTATGTGGATTCGTACCCTGCCCCATGAGCCTGTGTGACCTGTTTAGCGCTGAACGTGCAAATTGGAAAGCTGAATCAGTAGCAAGAATTCCCACCAGTTTTCCCACGTATCTTTTCTCTGGAAACGCTGACCCAATACACAATGGCATGAAGAATATTGACAGAATGCTGGAGCTCTATCGTCTACAGGGACTACAGGTTACAACTCAGTTTTACGCGGGTGGTCGCCATGAAATGCTAAACGAAACCAACCGCGATGAGGTGATCAGGGATCTGACTGGTTGGCTGAGTTCTCTGGAGTTGGACTAAACCGGGCTAAAGAGCCAAGGGACAATGGTTTCCCCTCACGGGAAGAATCTGTCTCACCAGGCAGATGACCGCAGGCATTAAAAATATCCAACCTGGGTTCAGAAGACCAGATCAGCCTGCTGTAGCCGGTATTCTCCATGTGATAGTCATGAAATGGAAAAACACGATTTTCCAGAAGGTGGGCCAACGCAATACCCATAGCGGCCCCATGACTGACAATAGCGATAGCCTCACCGGTATGGCGCACACCAAGGCGCGTCAGCGCTTCTATCATCCTAAGGCAAACCTCATTCGGAGACTCTCCACCATCGGGTGCAAAATCCTGATCCTCAGCGAGTTCTTCAAAAAACCGGTGTTTGGTGATGATTTCCTCCATCAGCACGTTCTCTAATTGCCCAACGGCATATTCCTGCAATCCAGCCTCAACTTTTGCTTCCAGGTTGAGCCTCTTTGCCAAGGGAGCAGCAGTATTCCGGGTCCTTTGCAGATTAGAGTGGTAGACGGCAACAATTTCCGAATGCTGCGAGGCTACATGTATCGCCATTTGCTCAGCCTGTTCTCTTCCCTTCTCGTTAAGCTCGCTATCGGTTGATCCATGCCAGCGATGATCGACATTGGCATCAATCTCGCCGTGACGAATAAGGTAGAAGGTTGTTTGTTTGACGCTCATAGGCTTACCAATCTCCAGTATTCTCCATTGAGGTCCAGGGTTCTACTGGGTTCAGCGACTCACCGGATTGCAGTAGCTCGATGGAAATATTGTCTGGTGATCTGACGAAAGCCATATGTCCATCCCGTGGCGGCCGGTTGATGGTTACACCGCCGTCAACAAGGCGCTGACATGTTTCGTAGATGTTTTCGACGGCGTACGCAAGGTGGCCAAAATTCCTGCTGCCTTCACCCAAGGCATCACCATCCCAGTTGTAGGTTAGTTCCACCTGAGCCTCCTCATCGCCTGGGGCCGCCAGGAAGATCAACGAAAACCTCCCCTGCTCACTGTCATATCGATTCAGCAGTTGCAATCCCAGCTTGTCGCAATAAAAAGCCAACGATTCATCGATGTTCTGTACACGAACCATTGTATGAAGGTATTTCATTATTTCTCCCTAACAGGTTACTAAAAAAGTGCTCCCTGCACTTTTTTAGGGTCGCGGGCCTCTGCCCGTTCGCGACAAATCAACAACCTCACATCGTTAATTTGCGGTCGATACATCCATGTATCGGTCTAACATTCTGCTATTCAGCAGCCTGTTAGAAAACTGCTCGCGCTTAAGCAATCAATATGTCAGCTGTGTTATCTGGTAGTCATCCTGCAGAAGTCTGATGATGCCATTCTTTCCACCCATATGCAGCGCACCCACAACGATGAGGTAAGTGTTAGAAGTGTCCGCGTAGTCGCGGATTCTTTGAGCCATTCTCACGTTTCGTTTGTCAATCAAGTTATCCATCTGCTTTGTCAATTCGGGGTACCGGAGCGTAGATTGAAGGGTCAGATCGAGCATCTTGTCGGCATTCCCCTGCTCCCATGCGGCGAGCAACTCGTTCAGATCCTGTGCCACATTTTGCCTTTCCTCGAGAGACACTCGAAGTGATAGTTCCTGCAGTTCAATGGAGTCGCTTGACAGGATATTAATCTGCTCACCAAAGGTTTCCAGTTGAAGGATCTCCTTTCCCTCATGCAGGGCAAGCTGCTGCAGATATCGGTCGATGCCCAGCTCAGCATCAAACCCAAGTCTGCTCAACTCTCGCTGCCCGATAGTCAACATCAGGTACCAGGGTTTCATTCGTTCAACCTGAGCCAGTGGTACCTGGTTTGCCTTTAAATAATCCTTGAGCAAGGTGAAAGTCTCTGACTGAAGATCCTTTTCTATTGTGTCAGGCCTTTCATACATCCCCTTCTCCTGCATCACCTTGTTCATCTCAGGGGCATTTAACCTCGTCAGATCTACCTCAAATACAACCTTGTCGGACTGGTTAAATGCACGAACGATAGGTGATGCAAGGGGATACATACTCTTTCTCATCGCATGAATAGAGCCAAGCATATATATCTGGCTTTCCTCGCCCTCAAACGACCAGAGGCAGAGCTTTCTTTCTTCAGACTGAGCCGTCGCAAACAGCAATAAACCAAACAGGATTGTTGTAGAGGCACCCAGAGTCCGAGCATACTTACTGTACATCGAAGCCTCCAACATATATCGGACTAGACCATAAGATATGGTCATTGATCTGCTTAACTCTGACGTAGTAATAGTCGCCAATCTCCGTCATACGGGTGTCCACAAACGAAAATGACTGGTGGCGTGGTCTACCCGTGTTCGTCATCTCAAAACGCACAAAATCAGAATAGCCATCCACGTCAATAGTACGAGTGATACTATCACCTCCAATGTCATTTAGGGATAGGAGTTGTTTAAACCCCTTGGTTACCGCCGGTTTTCTGAGCTCTGGCAATAAATCGACATCCTCAAAGCCTTCTTTTAAACTTACCTCGAACATCACTTCCTGATCAGCTATTTCAACCAACGAAACTACAAAGCTGCTTTCAGTACCATGTGTCCAGGTAATAAAATCAATGCGCGAAGGCTCTGTTGGATTGATAACAATATCGGATCGGTTGTTTTTCTCAATACCAGAAGCACTGATCGATGAAATTCGTGCTCCTATAACACGGAGGTACCCGAGCCACTCTCTGCCATTCCTGGGCATATCCCAACCTGCAGCAACGGGCCGGCTATCTGAACCCAGTGTAACTTTTACTTGCAAGGCACCTTCACTGTCTTTGAATTTGTAATGATCAATGGCAGTTCCATTTCTGATGAGTTCTATAGCGTCGATTCCCGCTGTTGCAAACACCTCCCCATAAATGTGCCGTCTTGAAGACTGCTCTACCCTGCTACCTGGATCCCCGCCATTTAATTTTGTGAGCAAAATCGATTTTGGGCCAGACGTTACATACGTCCTGCGGGCACTGACGGCTTGTTTCCAGTTTTCGTCTCCCGATACCAGAATCGCGGTCTGAGACGCGTCACTATTCTTGCCTGAAAGATGTGATGTCTGGCTGCCGGCAAAACCCACTCGGTACCCCATACCTGCAAAATGCTGCCCAAACCACTCGTAGCTACTTGACCCGGAGCGGATTTCGACAAGGCTGGGATTGATAAGCGAGCGGTGATCGGAAGGAATTTCCGGCAGCGCTATTACAATTGGCGGCGAGTGTGGAACTACCAGATGATGTCCGCCTCTGGCTAGAGGCTGACTGAATTCACGCGCTGCATCACTATTACCAAAAAACATATAGTTGTCATGGTCCGTAACGAGCGCCACATCGAAAAGGCCCCAGGCCTCGGTCTCAATTTCCTCAACTGACTGGAGTCCATCGCTTCGATTTGAGTGAGCGTGCAGATTCGCCCAGGATATTTTTAGATCACCATCATCTCTGACAAGAACGGGGTTCGAATGCCCGACCAGACCGCCGCCACCCGACCGAACAGTAATATTGTGTAACCCCTGCTGCCTAAAGCCTAGCCCCTCCACCAGATTCACATTGGTGCCAGGGGTCTCGATTCGACGTTGAAATACACCATCCAGATTAATATCCAGTGAGGGAGCCGGTCCCCAGGCAATATTTCCAAACTTATCCTCAACCCGTACGGAAAGTGAAAACAACTGATTGGTCTTGACTATAGATGGCGCAATAACTGCTAAGCGCGCAGGTGGTCCAGCAACTACGTTAAAACTCGAAGTCGGGATCATGTAAAAGTGTCCGGACGGTTCCATTCGAAAATACAGCGGCAAAATCATCTGTGCAACAGGGAACTCTGGTAATTTGAAGCCTTTTTGACCGGCACCGTAATGGATCATTACTCTGTCACCCGCATGCAGTTCACCTGCAACAACCTCAACCAAGGGGAGGCTAACCAGACCAAAAGGGCTGCCATGTATTCCTTTGTGTACTGTTTGGCTTATCTTTAGCATAACTTCAGGATTGCTGGTCTCTGCCGAAATATAATTCGCGAGCCCCTCATTTTCTGCCTGCAGGTGGATGTCATGTTGCCAGTGCTTGGCTATCAGTATTCCACTGCCCACCGCTAGAGTTGTTCCCACAACATAGGTCTGAACTATTTTGACTTTCTCCCCAACACGATTGATATCAATCGGAGAAAGAACACTTGTCCCTAACTTTTCCGGGGTATCCTGCAAGATCGCTAGTTCGGTTGCATATTGATCCAGTTCATCCGAACTCTGCGCATACTCGGCGCGAGAAATAGTCGCATAGAGTTCCGTGGGCATTTTTATGCCCCGGCCCTGTAGCTGTTGGCTCCATTGCAGGAGCAAGGATGCTTTTCGCTTGATGTTCTCTGAGGCTAGGCCAGTTTCGAGATAGTAGTCTTCGCGGGGACCTGCGGTAACCGCACAGGACAACAATAGGCAGACAATGAGAGGGAGGTTCTTAGGCTTGATGACAAGGTTCAACTGGAGGAAATCAAATTTTGGCGCAAAGGAAAGCCATGAGTGCATGAGTATAAACGTCCCCGGTTTTACCAAGCTCTTCATTAACTGGCTGGGCTGTTCTCTCATTGCCAGGAATCATAATTGCTTCAACATCAGCAGCACTGAGTTTCTTGGCAAAACCCATCGCTTGGAGCTTAGTTTCTTCTTGCTGTGCAGCGTAAATGATTGCAAAGGAAGGAATATTCTTATCACTTGATACATGATGAATGGGTAACGATTGTTTCCAGACTTCTTCTTCACTTTCAAAAATCAATTGATGTTGACGCCGCTCAACAAAACTGCCCAGGTCAATCATCAATCGATTAATATCAAAACTGGCAGTATCAATTGCAACAACGCTAGTAATATCTCCAAGCGCCAGCCCTGCTACTTTCAAGTAGCTTTGATTAGTTGCGACCAGTGAAACCAAATGTGCACCGGCCGCATGTCCCATGAGAATGATTTTATCAGCATCCAGACTGTAGGCCTCAGCATTGCTCTTGATCCATGCAACCACTGAAGCAATATCTTCGGCCTGATCAAAAATCCTGTGATCCCATCGCAGCCGGTAGTTCATACTGACAAAGGCGATTCCCTTAGAGAGAAAATAGCCCGGTTTCTCATGTACTTCAGCATTATCACCAAAGGCCCATCCGCCCCCATGAACATAGACTACAACGGGTAGTTTCTGCTGCTTGTTCTGCCAATAGACATCCAGGGACTGTAAATTGCGATCAGCCACAGTCTCATCACCATAGTAGATATCGCGGGTAATTTCGAAGGGAGGCGCTTCCTGCTCAGCGGAAGCAAAAGCTGCTATAGAAAGAAGGCACGCCAGCCTACGGATCGTTCGTAGTTGACGTCTAATCAAGATCAATTCACTGTGGAAGCTTGGATAGTTCAACATTCAATCCAGTCCGCCCGTTCATTTTTCGTGTCATGTCGTATTGGCCGTCATGTCCTGCTACTTCATATCCTGCTACGTTATATCCTGTGAAAGGTAGCTTCAGGTAGTCACATCATGTGCAGATTTGGAAGAAAATTCAAGGCTTGACCCCCAAATGGCTCCTATCCTCCAATCAGTTTCATAACGGTTGTTTCACCCTGAAAAGATTCTTTCTTGTCCCCCAGGGCATTCATTAATATACCCTGCAGCCCTGGCAGCATCTGATACGGGGGCAGTTTAAGCAAATCGCCAATATATAGTCGACGGGAACTACTCAGACACCCATATAGATATCCATCGGAAGATAGTCGCAACCTTGTACAGGAGTGACAAAATGGTTCACTTTCATTAGCAATAATACCGAAAACCCCTTGACCTGGGATTCTGAAGCGGGCTGCGGTCGAATCATAGGGGGCATTGGTGCGTTCAAACTCATAGCGGGTGCCAATTGTATCAAGCAGTGATGCCATAGGCAGAAATTCGGCCTGGAAGCTATTGCTGTGCAACATGTGTCCCATTCGCATTAGCTCAATGAACCGGAGTTCAATTCCCCTTTCAAGGCAGTACTCGAGCATGGGGATAATATCACCGCCATTCTGGTTACGTAGTGGCACCATGTTGATTTTAAGCTTGATGCCAAGAGCCAACATGGCATCGATTCCTGCTAACACGGTATTGAGGTTCCCCCCACGAGCCAACTGCTTAAAACGCAGTGGGTTGAGCGAATCAAGGCTGATATTCAGCCGACTTATGCCGGACTCCCTGATAACCGCACTTTTTTTCAGCAGTAGCTGACCATTAGTGGTAAGACTCACATCATCAAGGGGCAATTGCATTACGCCCAGCAGGAACTCATCAAATTTTGCTGAAACCAGCGGTTCCCCACCGGTAATACGTAGTTTGTCTATCCCTGCGGCCTGCTGCAGACAAGTCACCGCCTTTATTAGATCAGGGCTAGATATTTCATTCTGCGCTTTCATCAGCCTTTTTCCATCGGGCACGCAATAGGTACAGGCAAAGTTACAGGCGGCCGTCAGGCTAACCCTCAGGTTGCGAAAGCGTCTTCCAAGCTTGTCTACAATCATAAATCGAATCCTAGAACTAAAAATTATCGCACGTAATGAGTTTATTAAAAAGATTAGGTGAGAACCTCGCTACCTCCTTCCTTCCTCAAGTTGTTAAACTAACGGCTTCACCCCACAAGGTTAAGTGTTGACGTGTTCGATTTCATCAGCAAACCCTTAATAAATTGGCTCAATTCCGAGAGGTCCGCCAGGAAATACCCCCTAAGCGACTATGAGCGTATTTGTTATGAACTGAAACCCTGCGACGTGGTGCTGATTGAAGGCAGGACGAGGGTAAGTGATGTCATTGGCTGGATCACACAGAGCCCTTGGACACATGCGGCGCTATATATCGGCCGTATACATGATATTGAAGATAAAGAACTGAGTGAGATCATCAGTAATCACTACGATGGAGATGCCGCAGACCGCCTGGTAATCGAGAGTATCCTGGGTCGCGGTACCCTGGTACAAAGTCTGCAAGCGTATGAGTCTGAGCACATGCGGATATGCCGTCCTTCACGCTTGGCCCTGAAGGACAG
>PBRQ01000066.1 GCA_002725995.1 Gammaproteobacteria bacterium | reverse complement strand
CCTTCAAGAGAAGGGACATCGTCTAAGCCAGGGATGTGGTAACTAGGAAATTTTAAAAATGGTTTCTACCGGGATCGCTACTATGGTTATGGTTATAGCTATGACTAGCGCTGGCACTGTTCTTATCTGGAATAAAAACCTTGCATGGAATAAAAGCAATGTCTGAATTCGCGGAACTGGGCTCACTGGTCGCAGAACGATTACCGGGATGGTGCAAACACGATGACTCCCTGATCCGGTGCATGGCCGTTGAAGGCGTTCGCCGCCTCAATGTTAAGAATTCCCTGGCTGCTGAGACCCTCAAGGATCTACTACTTGATGCGGATCCTGATGTGAGAATTGATGCAGCGTTCGTGTTAGGGGAGCTTGAGGTCCACTCTTCCTCTGGAAAACTGCTAGATATCATTACAGGTGACCCAGTGGGTGAAACGAGAGTCCAGGCAACCAAGGCCCTTGCGAAACTGGGTTCAGATACGGTAATCGACCAACTCATTGAGTGTATTCGTAATGATGGTTATCCCGAGCTTGAAGCCTACACAGATGAAGCAGAAACGAACCCCTGTTGGCAGGTTCAAAGTGAGGCAATAGTCGCGCTGGGAGAAATTGCGTCAAAGGAAGTAGTTGAACCACTAATCAACTTCATTGACGAGTGTGAATACGGTGATATTCAGGATCTCGGGTTCAGAACGCTGGCTAAAGTTGATGCCGGGCGTGCTTACCAGTACCTTCATCAGCAACTTGAGCAGGGTAATGACTCCACGCGGCGAAGAATCTTACGAGCCCTGGCAGACAACTGCGTTGATAGTCCCGATCCATCCAACGCCTTGATTACAAACCTGACTCGTTCCCTGGAAGACAGTGATCCCGACGTGCGCATTGATTCAGCCCGCCTCCTGGCGCACTTTGAATCCCCTCAAGCTGACCAGGCACTGTGCCAGCTTCTGCATGACCCAGAGAAATCAGTTTGCAACCGAGCCGCCGAGATACTCGCGCAAACAAAAAGGCCGGCTACGCTCGAACTGTTACACGCGATGCTTGAGAATGCGCTTGCGGGCAAACGGCAGTTGGTTGCGTCCATTTTGGGACAGACAGGTAATAGTGAATCTGCGAGGATAATGAGTGCTTTGGTAGCATCCTCCGAAGGCGAACTGAGGCAGGAACTTGTTCGAAGCATCGGCCTTACCGGTGATACCGAGGTTCTGCCGATACTGCTCGGTTTGATAGATGCAGAGTCCCAGGAAAACGACAAAGCGCAAGTAATCGCTGCTATAAGTCAGGTGCTCTCACGCCATGGCCAGGATACGGGACCTGAACTTCAAGAAAAGCTGCAGGAAACCCTTAATAGCTTAATTTTTGATGCGGATAGGTTGATCGGCACAGCAGCGCTGGAAGCGCTCGTAAGAACCCATGAAAAACCTGACGACCTGCTGATGGAGTTCATACAACTGGAGGTGGTTGCAGATAACGACCTCAAGGATACTTCGAACCAGATTCCCGTCACAGATATTTCCCCGCAGGCAGAAGCTTTTGATCCGGGTGAGGAAACACTCCATCATGAAAATGCTGAAGCCGGTGATGAAAAAGCCATGGAAGAGCTTACCCCGCTGGATGACTTCATTAACGAACTGCCCGGAGGCGGTGACCCGTCAAGTTCCACACTGGCATCCATCCTGTCACGGTACGAAACAGAACCCGTCGAAGAACAAGAAGAAGAGGTGATCAGTCAGAGCGCGGAAACCCCTGTTAATTCGGTACAGTGGATCCCAGCACACGCGGTCCGGCTTCTTATTGCATATTCTGACCTTGATGACGAATTAATCGAGGGGCTCTTGGATATTTCCAACGATGTCGGTGAGGCATTGCTTCCGGATATTATTGAGGTGTTCTCTCGTTCCGGCAATCCGGCGGTTCAAGCCTTTCTCGAGCAATGTCTGGAAAGGGAAAACCAGCACATAGTCCTCGCCGCCCTGCATGCATTGAAGGAGTTTGCCTTGCCAATAACAGACAAGGGCAGGGTCGAAACGCTACTTAATTCTGAAAGTCCATTAATCCGTCAAAAATCTGTTGAGCTCCTCGCCGCAAATGATGAGGCCTTATCACAACAATTTCTTAAGGAAGCGTTTGCAGATAATGACAGGGAAGTATGTATTAGTGCCATGCAATCTATAAGAAAGGAAACTTTTAACGGGGAGTTGCGGGAAACCTTGTTTGACCTGTTGATGCAGTCCGGCGGGGATCTTACTATTCCCGTTGCGAGCGTTCTTAGGCGCATGGAGGACAGTGATTCAATTCACTGGCTGTTGGAAAAAGTGGCTGATGAGGATCTCAGAGAATTCCACTGGATATTTATCAATACGCTTACCGAAACCTTTACTCAGCAAAGGCTGTCACGCGAATGATCAGGGTCTTGTTATGAAGAAGCTACTGTACCTAATAGCGTTTACAGCCATCGCTGCAGCCGCACCTGCCTACGGCCTGGAAGCCAATGAATACAGACAGGTGATGGGGCTGGATTCCCGAAAGCTCGTCTGGTTCCTTGCCCAGATGCACCTGTTTTTTGGTGCCTTCGTTCTCGGTGTCCCACTTTTTGCGGTCATCATTGAAATCGTCGGCTGGCGGAACAAAGATGTCAAGTTTGACCGGCTGGCCTATGAGTTCACCAGTCTCCTGTCTGTAGCTTATGCTACTACTGCAGCTTTCGGTGGCCTGCTGGCATTTGCACTTTTTACACTGTATCCGACCTTCATGGGTTTCATGGCAGGTGTGTTTAAAGATGTCATGTTCATGTATGCGCTGCTGTTCTTTGCCGAGACATTTGCCCTGTATATGTACTACTACGGATGGGACTGGCTGAATAGCAACCGGGTCCTCGACAGCAGGGTGATCCTGCTCTGCCGACTGCTAGGTGCTTTCTTGCTGCTCACCGGTGGCTACTTCTTTCTCGGCGGCTTTGGGTTTGAGATGCGTGGGGATACGCGGGCCTTTATTACGCTGCTGTACTTCCTGCCAACAGGACTTGGTCTTTTAGTGATCAAGGATGTAAAAAGTACACACATATTTATCGGCATTCTCCTTAACGTCGTAGGCACCGGGATAATGATGATGGCCAACAGCATGGCTGGTTTCATGATGAGCCCCGCCGGTGTCGATGAAAAGGGTGTAATAGACGGTCCTGTCTGGGAAGCATTCGAGAATATTCTTGCAACCCCCATTGCCGTCCATAGAATGCTGGGCAACCTTGCCTTCGGCGGGCTGATTGCCGGTTCCTACGCAGCAGTTAAATTTATTGGTGCCAGAACCCCAGCGGATAAAGCTCACTACGACTGGATGGGATACATATCCAATATGGTAGCCATGGGCGCACTGATTCCCTTACCTTTTGCCGGTTACTACCTAGGACGGGAGGTTTATTCCAACAGTGCTGTTATGGGGAACAACATGATGGGGGGTGATTTCTCCTGGACCTTCATTATCCAGGCGATGCTGGTGGGATCCCTGTTCCTGATCTCCAACTACTACCTGTGGAGCGGCATGACCAGGATTCCCGGTTCTGAACGCTACTACAAATATATCAAGTACATTCTCGGCGCCATTATTGTATCGCTTGCCGTGTGGCTCACACCTCACAACCTGCCCCTGTCCGGAACAGAAGTCGGTGAGATGGGTGGCAGCCAGTATCATCCAACACTCAAGTTCCTGGGATTAATGCCGGCGAAGAATGCGGTGATCAACCTTATTATTATCTCAACCTTCTTCAGCTTTCTGCTCTATCGCCGTGGCAACAAGAAGGGAGTTGTATCAGTATCTGCACAGGGCATGCTGCCGAGGATTATCATTCCCATGGCGGGATTGATTGCAGTGCTTATGGTTGGCCAGTATGCAATCAACCTCTTTAACATGGACGCCAGCAAGCTTGACCTGCCGGCTGAAACGGAGCAGTACTTTAAGACCGTCGCCTACCTGCTATTTTTTGAATGTGCTGCAGCCATCGTCTGTGTCATCCTGGCCCTCCGGGACAGGGGAATGCTCGCCGAGAATCTCTATCTCGGAGTCACCGCTTTTAACGTCACCATTTTCCTTGGTGTTTATGGCTTCGTAGTGATGGAACAGGCATCTCCATTTTTACGAAATGTGGCGGTATCACAGTTCCTGCAACTGATCAGCGCCCTGATTCTGGTCTCTGCAATCGATATGTTCCTCTACAAGGATGCCGAGTCCGTGGGGGAACTTAGCTGGGGCAAGATGACAGTCCGCAGTCAGTATGCCCTGCTACTACTGACTTTTATTATCACTATGAACATGGGTTTGATGGGTTTCATCCGATCAGGACTTCGCGGTGACTGGCACGTCTTTGGCATTATGCGAGACACATCCATGTGGAGCTATACACCCAGCAATTTCACCATGACACAGATGGTCAGCCTGTCGGTGTTCGTATTCATGATGGGTATCGCATTTATGTTTTGGTTGGGTTCCCTCGCGGCCAGCAAGCATGACCTTCACACAGAGGACAACAACTCAACCGGGGAAACTAACGGATGACATCTGCCCTCTCCAAAGTCTTACTTTTCCTGCTCACCTGTCTGGCAACCTATATGTGGATTGGTTATACGATCACTGAGTT
Source organism: Gammaproteobacteria bacterium (assembly GCA_002725995.1). GTDB lineage: Bacteria > Pseudomonadota > Gammaproteobacteria > Pseudomonadales > Azotimanducaceae. The sequence goes on along the minus strand of PBRQ01000066.1, from coordinate 6,810 downwards.
AACCGGGGGAGAAAAGATTGCAACCGGAAAAGTAGAAATAACGCCGGAAGGTGGAGAAACAATATTCTGGGGGAAAGGTCGTTGTTATACCTGTCACAGCCTTGGAGGAGAGGGAAGCGCTGTCCGCTGCCCCAACCTGGGGCAATTTGGTGATCGATTCGAGCTACCCATTGGTGCACGAGCGGTTGAACGAGCAAAAGAGCGCTCCGAGGAAACCGGCCGCCAATATACGGGGTTGGACTATCTCGTCGAGAGCCTAGCGAAGCCTGATGCCTACATAGTAGAAGGTTACAAGAACGAGATGGCGATCGTTTACGCCCCTCCCATTTCCCTTAGCCTGGATGAAATAAAAGCTGTACTCATTTACCTGCAGTCGCAGGGTGGTGATATGGACATGGCTACCATTGAGAATCCAAGCGAAGTCACCAAAGAGTATTTTGATAGAATCCTTGCTGCCACTGCCGCCGGTGGTGGTGATCCAGGAAACGGCGAAGTCGTATTCGAGGACTATTGTGTGGAATGCCACCGTATCGCTGGTAATGGAGGGGAAGTAGGACCTGATCTATCGAATATCAGCGTCAAAGGTCAGAGGTTCATTTCCGATTCAGTCACCGCTCCTACCGGCCTAATAAGCGAAGGGTTCGAAACATGGGATGTAATTCAGCATGACGGCCGACGAATAAGTGGCATCAAGAAACAAGATGATTCAGACGGTGTTGCGATCATGAGAGAAACGGGCGAACTAATTTCCATCGCCCGCTCTGATATCAAGGAAGTAGTCGCAGATGAATCCAAAAGCCTGATGCCTGACGACCTCACTGAGGCACTCACCATTAAAGACTTCCAGGATGTGCAGGCATTCCTGATGATGCAGAAACAGGAGAGCAGTGAAGAATGAGCTTAGGACAATTGAACAATGTCTGAAAAAGACCCTCAGCTAAAACCAGGCTTTAACCGTTTTTGGATGGCTATTGTGACCATCCTAGCCGTTTTGGTATTCGTTGAATGGATTGTTCCAGCCGCCTCTCGTGGAATTACAGGCTTGCCCTTTCCCCTGACTGTCCCACGGACGTTGCTCCTGATCTACATGGTGCTAACGCTGATTGCGCTTTTCCTGTTCATTACCTTCTCTGACGAATACCTCGATGAGTTCTGGCAGCCGTTAAAACGCTTCCTCAGGGGTGATTTTGGAACCGGCTCGCACACCGCGGCATTGGTGATTGTTCCCCTGCTGGTGGCCTGGTGGGTTTTTGACCTGAAGATGCCTCAGCTCGAACCACCGCTGGCATTGCGCATTCAACACCCTTCTTCAAATTTTCCAAAGAGTTCCGAGGATCTTAAGAATCCCTATACAGAACCGTCAGAAAATGATGTCAAGGCTTTCATTCAGGAAGCAAAAGCAGGCCAGGTTGGCTTTATTCCACAATTGACGACAGACCTAGAATCCTGGCGCGACATGAATCCAGACAGTCATATTCTTGAGGCAATCAATACGGGCCCCATCAGAGAATTTCTAGTTGACCTGGAAGATGGTAATGTTGACCAAGAATCAGCAAAGCTTGCCCTTGTTGAAAAAAATCTATTCGAAGGCAGAGCGCTCTACGCCATGAACTGTCGCGCCTGTCATGGTGACAGTGCGTTTGGAGACGGACCAATGGCTGATGGGTTCAAGCTACGACCCATCAACTTCACGGACAATGGAACGCTGGAGACCATCGTCGAGGGCTATACCTTCTGGCGTGTAACAAATGGTGGACCGGGATTGCCCACCGAGGCGACTCCCTGGGATTCAGCAATGCCCGAGTGGAAGCTCAGTCTTACCGAAGAGCAACGCTGGAAGATTATTATGGCTGAATATGATCTTGCTCAAAAGACACCACGCATTCCGGAGGCACACTAATGAAGAGTCTCCTGTCTTCCCTACTTTACCTTTTCTCACTTGCTGTTCTGTCCTCTGCTAATGGCTCAACTACACCGCTGGAACCAATGCCCGAGCTTACTGAAGGTTTTAAAGCGCAGGGACAGAAAATCTATATCCAGCGATGCAGTTTCTGCCACGGACTGCTTGGCGATGGCAACGGGCCAGCTGCTGACTATCTTGATCCACGACCCCGCGATTTCACCCTCGGTATTTATAAGTTTCGAACCACTGAAAGCGGCGAATTGCCAACGGACAGCGATCTCTTCAGAACTGTCAGTAGAGGGCTCTCCGGGACTGCTATGCAGGCTTTCGATAACAAGTTGATCAAAAATGGGCTGACTGAGCATGAGCGATGGTCAGTTATTGCCTACATCAAGACCTTTGCCTTTGAATTCGAGGATCCGGAATTTGATCCGGTGAAAAATGGGAGGATTGTCTCCCTGCCTACCAACCAGCCACCCCTTAATGAAGACAGCATCGCCAAGGGAAAAGCTGTTTTCGAGAAGGCAAAGTGCTGGGAATGCCACGGTAAATCCGGGCGTGGCGATGGCCAGAAGTCATTCGACCGTACCGATGACTGGGGATTTCCTATCCGCATTCGCAACGTGACCCACCCCTGGAAGATTAAAGCCGGAAGTGAAGTCCAAGATATCTACATGCGTTTCTCAACGGGTATTCTCGGTACTCCAATGCCCTCATTTGTTGATGCACTGGGCGAAGAAGATCGCTGGTACCTCGCCAACTACATTAAATCACTGCAACACGAACGTACCGAACATCAAGTGATGTCTGCACTCCCAACAGAAGCAGAACTACCCGTCGATCCACTGGATGAGCGCTGGCAGGAGGCACTCCCAATGGATGTCCGCCTGGCCGGTCAGGTTATCGGTGCGCCCAGGTGGCAAAACAACAGTATCGATCTGGTAACAATCAAGGCCATATATAACAGCGAACGGATTGCATTCCTCATTGTCTGGGATGACCCCTTTAAGGACACAACGCACGATGAATCTCAGGAACTCGATATTTCTGAACTGAAGCAGGTCGGTGGTCAATCGTCCTATGTAATGGCAAATGATCAGATACCCAGACAACTGGAAACATTCAGGGATTCAGTCGCCCTGCAGTTTCCGTCCAAACCGCCCAGTGGCACCAAGAAACCGCACTTCTTCAGAGGCTCTGTTTCCGATCCCGTACATCTCTGGATCTGGCGGGCCGATCAGCAGGAAAGTGGCTCACGGAGTGTGACGGAAACCGTTGCTAGAGGCTGGAAACAAAAGTACAAGGCTCAGGATGAAGAAAATCAGCAGGTCTCGGGTGCAGCGGAATGGAAAGCAGGCAGGTGGCATGTATTGATGAGCAGACCGCTCATTACCGAAGATAGTGGTGATGTTCAATTTAAAAAGGGGCAGTTTATCCCTATGGCCATCAATGTATGGGATGGGTCAAATGGAGAACACGGCCTGATGATGAGCCTTTCAAGCTGGTACTTTGTAGTCCTGGAAGACACCATTCCTGTCAGCGTTTACCTGTATGCGCTGGCAGCAGGTATCGCAACTTTACTACTGGGCCTGTACTTAAAGAACCTAGCGATAAAAACATGAGGCATTTCTGACAAATTCATCAGTGGCTCTAAGGAAGAACTCGAGCAGAGAACAAAGCTTGGTGGTGAGCTTTTCCAAAAAGCATTTTGTTCTACTGGAAGAATTCACCCCAGCCAGTATATATTCCATACGCTGACTGGGGTTATTAAAAGTATGCTTCTAGGCGAAACTTGAAGAATTTAGCAACAAGAATATGAGCCATACAATCAAATACATTAAGGTGAAAAATGTGAACAAATTTCTGTTATTGGCTGCAACCCTGGTTGCATCTATTCAAACACCATCCGCCCTGGCAGATGCGAGCGCCGGTGAAGCGGCGTTCGGTACCAATGGTTGTGGCGATTGCCACTATACGCAGGGTCCTGCCCGTGAAAAAACTATTGAAGATCAGCTGGCGAAACTGGGACCAGAACTCTGGTATGCAGGTAGCAAATTTAACCGACCCTGGCTCGAAGCATGGCTTAGCGCCCCCAAACCTATTCGCCTGATGAAATACAACTCCCTCGAGGAGAAGAACCCCGGCGAACACCCAGTGCTTTCGGCTGGCGATGCAAGCCAGGTCACGGACTTTCTGATGTCGCTCACATCGGACGTCGTGGTAGCAGGAAAAATCAAGGCCAAGGCTCACCCCAAGGGCAAACTGATCTTCAAGAAGAAAATGCCATGCAGTGGCTGCCACCAATATGAGGACAGGAAAAAGATACTGGGAGGTGCTACTGGCCCTTCCCTGGTTGGTGCTGGGGACCGCCTGAACCCGGACTGGATATATGCCTATCTGACGGAGTCATCAATATTCAAGCCGGTGAAGATGATGCCTGTTTTCAAAGGGATATTAAGCCCAAAGGATATGGAATTTGTTTCTTCTTACGTGGCTAGCTTCAAGGGAAAATGAAAATGAAGAATACAACTTTACTAATTACATCGCTGCTTATTCTCTTCATGACGCAGGCCGCTAGCGCCTCAGAACCGGAAGCAGTATTCAAATTTTATTGTGCTCAATGTCATGGACTGAGTGGCGCAGGTGATGGCCCAAATGTCACCGCTGATTTCGCTACCGACCCCAGAAACTTTACAAAAACGGCAGAGATGGAGAAGCTTTCCGACGCCGACATCAAGAATGTCATTCTTGATGGTGGCCCGGCCTTAAGTAAATCCGCGCTGATGCCACCCTGGTCCAAGACACTGACCGGAGAGGAAGTTGATGGACTAGTGCAGGTATTAAGAGGCTTTTGCAATTGTACGGGCAAGCCCTAGGTGAGCGAGCAGGTGCGGGAGGATAAAAAGCCATGGATGTTTAAGGGCAAGAACCTCGCGGATATCTTAATATTTACCGGCATGCTCATTAACGCCGCTGTCATCATTCTAATCCTGTATTTTTTCGTATTCTGAAGTTCTTGTGAATAGAAGTTCCTATGAACAACTCAAGTAAAAGTTCTAACGTGTGGATCGGCCCAACAATATTTTGTTTAACCCTCGTTGCTATCGTTGGTCTTTTTATCTGGTTTTTGTGAGGTAGTAAATGAAGTCCCCAATCGTTGCATTTGCAGTAGGCCTTGTCGCTTTCTCGCTGGTTTTTGTGACCATGGACTATGTGGTCATGGACATGCAGGGCTTATCTTTGATTTTTGAACAGGAAGGAGCCGCGCATGAAGCGGCCGCCGAGGAGTAAGATGTGACCAATTCCGCCGTGCGATCATTGCCGATAGCGGCACTATTCGTAGTTTTTTGCCTCCTGGTTCCGGATACATCATTCGCTGAGGAAGTGAGTGATGTTGCGACTATTACTGTTCCTCAATTGGAAAGCTCTGATTATCCACAAATTGCCGGTGTCAATGGTCGAGTGGCTGTGTGGCTGGCGGCTCAGTTGCACCTGTGGTTTGCCGCCTTCGTACTGGCAGTACCTATATTTGTTTTTATTATCGAAGCGATCGGTATGTGGACCCGCGATGTGCGTTACGACAACATGGCGTACGAGTTCATCAAGGTCAGCATCACCGCCTATTCCCTGACAGCTATACTCGGCGGGTTACTCGCATTTAACCTCTTCATATTCTATCCCCACCTGATGAACTATCTCACCGGTATATTCAGTGAGAGTATGTTCTTCTATGCGCTGCTCTTCTTTGCAGAAAGTGCGATCCTCTATATCTATTACTACGGCTGGCACTGGCTCCAGGGGACAAACAGAAAGTGGATTCATCTGAGCCTGGGGCTCGCACTTAATGGTGTTGGTACCCTGCTGATGTTCCTGGCAAATGCCTGGCTGACATTTATGATGAGTCCCAATGGTATTGATGCGGTGGGCACATTCACCGGTGACACATGGGCTGCGATCCACAATTTTCTGTGGAATCCCATCAACCTGCACCGGGTAATAGCCAATGTGGCTTTCGGTGGATCAGTGGTCGGGGCCTACGCCGCATTTAAGTTCCTGTCCGCTACCGATGAGGATGAACGTGCTCACTATGACTGGATGGGTTACAACGCAAACTTTATCGCCATTATTGCCTTGCTGCCCCTGCCTTTTGCCGGCTACTACCTTACTGCAGAGATTTACGCCTACAGCCAGCAGATGGGTATCACGCTGATGGGGGGTGTCTTCGCCTGGTTGTTCATCATCCAGGCCGTTCTAATCGGCACACTGTTCATTGCTGCAAACTACTACCTCTGGTGTGGCATGGGTAGAAGCGAGGGTGCATACCGTTACAACCCCTATGTTAAATACATCGCCCTGATCATCGTAGCTGCATTCCTGGTCTGGTTCACACCACACACACTGGTGCTGACTAACGAAGAGCTTAAGGCGCTGGGCGGGCCCTACCACAAGTACCTTGGCCCTCTGGGAATAATGCCCGCCAAGAATACAGCGGTTAATCTAATGATTTTGTTCACTGCGGTCAGTTTTCTCATTTACCGGAGATCAAACAAGATACCCACGGTAAGCTGGGTCCCGGCGGGGAATGCTTTTCAGATCGCACTTTTTGTTGCTGGAATAATCAACATCCTGATACTGGGCATCTACTATGGCTACTTCACCAACACGGTCTACAAGATAGCGACTTCGATTCCCCAGGTGTTGACGACCCTCATTGTCATCATTCTTAGCAGTGTCATTGATTCGTTGATGTACAGGGGGTCAAAGGAAGTCGCACCGCTCAGGTGGGGCAGAATCCCGGATCGGGCACAGTATGCACTGTTCCTGTTGGCGGTAGCCTTCACCTGGCTAATGGGTCTGATGGGCTATATTCGATCCGGTATCAGGCAACACTGGCATGTAACCGATGT
>PBRQ01000065.1 GCA_002725995.1 Gammaproteobacteria bacterium | reverse complement strand
GGCGGATTCGCTAGGCAAGGGCACGCCGGAGGCTGAGACCGCGCGTGCGGCGCTACATGCGATCGTCGGTTGCGCGGGCGCCGCCGCGGCCAGCCAGAGTTGCGGAGCCGGCGCGATGGGTGCGGCCAGCGCATCGGTGCTGGGTTCGCTGCTGAGCCCGACCGATGGCATGACCGCGGGTGGAATTTTCCCGGCACTTCTCGGTACCGTATGGCTGGTGGCGGTTACCCTTCTCATTTCAGTTCCGCTGGGCGTCGCCGCAGCTGTCTATCTCAGCGAATATGCCTCTGACAACTGGTTTACCCGAATCATCAATCTAGCCATTATCAATCTCGCCGGCGTTCCCTCAATCGTACATGCCTTGTTCGGCGTCGGCGCCTTTGTGATCTTCTTTAGTTTGGGAACGAGCATTCTTGCCGCAAGCCTGACCCTAGCGATCATGACCCTGCCCGTTGTTATTGTTTCCACCAGGGAATCACTGCAGGCGGTACCGCAGGCTTTCCGTGAGGCCTGCTGGAATATGGGTGCAACTCGCTGGCAGACCATCCGCCGGGTGGTACTTCCCAATGCAGTCAGCGGTATTCTAACGGGCGTCATCCTCGAGGTATCGCGCACCACTGGTGAAACCGCCCCCATTATGTTCACCGGCGCGGCTTTCTTCCTGCCATTTCTGCCACAGAGCGTATTTGACCAGACCATGGCCATGTCACTGCATCTCTTTGTCGTTGCGACACAGGTACCCGGTGTACCAGAAGATCTGCCCTTTGGTGTTGCCCTTGTTCTAATCGCAATGGTTTTGATAATGAACAGCGCCTCTATCGCCTTTCGCATGTATCTGAGGAGCAAGAAAAAGTGGTAGCCCGCTCTACACAAAAGGATGCACAACAGACCATAGAACAGCGCAATATCAAGAGTGCAGTCGATGATGTAACGATAGGCTATGGGAACTCCAACGTCCTTCGGAATGTGTCACTTGAAATTTTCGAGCATGAGATCTTTGGCATCATTGGCCCTGCCAATGCCGGTAAGACCTCGTTTCTCAAGGCCCTCAACCGCATGGATATATTCACGCCGGGGATGAATGTAAGCGGGTCAATCAAATTTAATGGCCGGGATATTCGCAAGCTCAGGAATCTCTACGCCCTGCGCAGCCGAATTGGAGTGGTATTTCCTTTACCGGTTGGCCTACCCATGACTATCTATGAAAACGTGGCCTTGGCACCACGCCTGTCCGGTACAAGCAATAAGGCGGAGCTGGATGTGATTGTTGAACGCTGCCTGTCCCGTGCTGCACTGTGGGATGAGGTGAAAGATCGACTGGACTCACTGGGTAGCCTGCTTTCCGGTGGTCAGCAACAACGTCTTACCATTGCACGAGCACTCTCCCAGGATCCGGAGGTACTGATGCTGGACGAATTCTCAATAGCGGTTGACCCGGTCACCACCATGCGAATTGAGGATGTTCTGAAGGAGCTCAAGAATGAAATGACGATCATTCTGGTCACCAACCTTGTACAACAGGCCAGACGTCTTGCTGATCGTACTGCCTTCTTCCTAGAGGGAGAGTGCATAGAAATTGGCGTTACCGAGGATCTATTCACCGGAGAAGTCCAGGATCAGCGCACAAGGGACTATGTTGATGGAAGATTCGGTTAAAGAAAGGCTTGCTTGAATACAACGAACAATCGATAAATATATGAACACAGATACCGACAGCTACGCAATTGCCACCAGTGTTCTGAACCTCTGGTATGGGACTTTCCAGGCACTGTATGATGTAAATCTGCAAATCAAGAAGGAAAAAATAACTTCCTTGATCGGCCCGTCCGGCTGCGGCAAGTCCACTTTCCTGCGCAGTGTCAATCGAATCAATGAGCGCCTTGGTTATGCTCGCATTAACGGCAGCATCGAGGTTATGGGAAAGAATATCTATGACCCCTCTGTTGAACTGTTGCAGGTCAGAAAACAGGTCGGCATGGTGTTTCAGAAACCGAACCCGCTCCCACTTTCGATCCGCGACAACATCCTTTTTGGCCATACCATTCACACGGCGGGTAACAAGCTTTCCAGGAGCGAACAGGACGATATCGTCGAGCAGGCTCTGAGCCAGGTACTGCTTTGGCACAAAGTCAAAGATCGCCTAAAAGACAAGGCGACAGGGCTATCTCTTGAAGAACAGCAGAAGCTGTGCATTGCCCGCCTGCTGCCGGTAAAGCCAACGGTACTGCTCATGGATGAACCCTGCTCTGCCCTGGACCCAAAGGGTACGGAGGCGGTCGAGGAATTGATCTGGGAACTAAATGGACAATACACAATCCTTATCGTGACTCACAACATGGCGCAGGCGCGCCGTGCAAGTGAAGAGTGTATCTTTATGCTCATGGGAAAAGTCGTAGAACACCGACTCACGGAGCAGCTGTTCGTTGCACCTACTGAAAAAGAAACTGCAGACTATATCGAGGGGCGTTATGGTTAAGCCCACATTGAGAACCTATTCACTATGAAATTTACACAACTCCCGCTGGGTCTCCTGCCAGCCCTTGCATTGATGCTCTTAACCCAGCTTGTCAGCGCACAGGAAAAACGAATCCTTGTTCACAACCAAGGCTCTGACAGTATGACCATCGCCGTTATTGGCTGGACTGAAGCATTTCAAAGAACGCGGCGTCACAGGGGTATTTCAGTTAGTGGAGGTGGCAGCGGGACCGGGATCGCAGCCTTGACTAATGGCACCGTCAGCATCGCCAACGCCAGCAGGCCTATGACCAATATGGAGATCGAAAGAGCAGCGAAGCACGATATCAACCCAGTGGAACACTTCGTAGGACGGGATGCTGTCGCCCTGTTCGTACACAAAAACAATCTCATCGACTCGATCACCCTTGAGCAACTCAATGGAATCTTTGCCCGCAGGGGCAAAACGGAAAAATGGACCGATCTTGGCATCGAAGTCGCTGGATGCAAGGACCAGAAGATCATCCGAGTCAGTCGCCAGAGCAGTTCCGGAACACATTCCTTCGTGCGCAAGCAACTGTTAGGCGGAGGCCGGTTCAAACTTGGCACCCTGCAATCTCATTCATCAAAAGATATCGTCGAACTGATCGAAAAAACGCCCTGCGCAATCGGCTACAGCAGTTATGCGTACGGTAGTAGTGAGGTCAAGACACTCTGTATCGCTGAGGAGGATGGAGGACCCTGTATCTACCCCAGTATTGCGGCAGTCTCTGATGCAAGCTATCCACTTTCTAGACCGCTGTTCATGTACACCAACGGCGAGCCACAGGGGGTAGTAAAGGAGTACATTGACTGGGTTCTCGACGATGAGGGACAATGCATCCTGCTGCAAAAACAGTATGCCCCTATTCGAAAGGTAACCTGCGGAGGCTAGCCCTACCGCCAATTATGCCCACTATTCTCATAGTTGATGATGAAGCTCCCATAAGGGAGATGTTGCGTTTCAGCCTCCGGAACAAGGGGTTCAGCTGCATCGAGGCGGCGGACGCCTCCGAAGCCATCCATGAGATCAAAAAAGCAGATGTAGACCTCATACTGCTAGACCTGATGCTTCCGGGTCAGTCTGGGTTTGACTTCGCAGAGGACCTGAAGGCCGACCCCCATACACAGGACCTTCCCATCATCATGCTGACCGCCCGGGAGGGCGACGGTGACAAGATAAAGGGGCTCAATCTGGGCGCCGATGACTATGTCACCAAACCATTTTCTCCAAACGAGCTAGTGGCTCGCATCAATGCGGTGTTGCGACGAACCTCCTCCCTCGCCAGTGACCAGAGAATCCTGGAAGTAGCAGGGCTGAAACTAGACCCGACGACCCATCGCTTCTGGGCAAAAAATGAAGCTGTTGCCGTTAGCAAAACCGAGTTCAATCTGCTGTACTTTTTCATGTCCCATCCGGAAAAAGCCTTCAATCGCGATCAATTGCTGGATAATGTCTGGGATGCTAACGTCTATGTTGGAACACGTACCGTAGACGTTCATATCCGCAGGCTACGAAAAGCACTGGAACCAAGCAGTCTCGACCATCTTATCCAGACTGTTCAGGGCGTTGGCTATCGGCTATCCGCTGGTTGATCAGTCGAATATTGATTGGACCTTTGAGATTGAAGAAATTAACAGGCTGGAGAATCGAACTTGCTCTGATCGGAGTGATACTGCTTGCCAGTGTCTGCGCTGAACTGCTATTCGGCGACTTCGTTCTGGTACTGATACTAGGTGCTGCTTCCTACGTCGCCCGGCACCTGCTCAACCTTTGGCAATTGCAAAATCTGCTGACAAGGGGCGAGAAGACCTCTGCATTTTTTTTACCCGGCGTCTGGTCAGTACCCTTTGAGCAGGCAAGCTCCCTGCATAGCCAGCTTCGGGAACAGAAGCAAAAGAACAGCGTAACAATCGATCACTTCCACAATATGCTGGCCGGAATGCCTGAGGCCGTTGTGATTCTTGGGCCGCAGGATGAAGTAGTCTGGAACAACCCGGCTGCAGCAAATCTGCTGGGGCTGACATGGCCTCCCGCAACATCCCTGCCCCTTAGGGAAAAGATCACACACCCGATATTTTACGAGTACCTGGAGAAGGGAGATTTCTCAAACGCCCTTGAACTGGAATCGCCAATAAACAGTACAGTCATTCTTTCAATCCTGCTGATAGACTTCACAGAGGGGAAGGATGAGCGCCTGTTGATAGCAACGGATGTTACCCAGGTTTATCACCTTGACCGTATCAGAAAAGATTTTGTCACCAATGTCTCCCATGAACTGCGCACGCCCTTAACCGTTATTACTGGCATGCTAGAGCCACTTGCCCAAGGAATGAAATCGGACCAACAATCAGGCCAGCAATGGGGCCGATCGGTGGAGTTAATGCAACAGCAGGCGCAGCGTATGAAGGAGATTATCGAAGATCTCCTGAACCTCTCCAGGCTGGACAAGAATGATTACCCGACATCGGATGAGACCGTGGAGGTGGCATCCATGATCAGCACTATTGTCAACGATGCACGAGGTATTGCAACCGCTGACCGCCATGAGTTTTTCCTGGAGGTTGAAGAAGACCTGGGGCTCGTAGGTGAAACAAAAACACTGCACAGCGCATTTTCCAACCTGATTTTTAATGCCGTATGCCACACACCGCCCAGAACAAAAATCACCGTGCGCTGGAGGCGAAGTGGCGACCTGGCATGCTTCGAAGTTCAGGACACGGGCGAGGGAATCGCCGCCCGTCACATCCCTCGTCTCACGGAGCGCTTCTACCGTGTGGAGGCAGGTCGCTCGCGGGAATCAGGTGGAACCGGTCTTGGTCTCGCTATCGTTAATCGCGTACTGATCCGGCATGGCTGTGAGCTAAGGGTAATCAGTGAACCTGGCAACGGGAGCAGTTTTCAGTGCCTATTCCCCACTCACCGCGTAACTACCATACGTCGGCAGGTACCTTCAGCTCTTCAACAGGCTCGCCATTCAACAGATGCTGATCAATAATTTTCACCACGTCATCTGCCGTTACCTTGCCATACATAACGCCCTCAGGGTAAACCAGAACGCTGGGACCATGCTCGCAGATACCCAGGCAACTGGTTGTACTCAATTTCAGTTTCCCCCACAGTTCTCGTTCACCCAGCTCATTGGCAAAAGCCTCAGCCACCGAACCGGAGCCACGCTGCTGGCAGGATCCCTTGGGATCGCCTTCTGGTCGTGAATGCGCGCACACTAGGATATGTTTTTCAGGTCTTGCCATGGTAATACTTCCAGTCAACTAATTTGATTCTAATATATCACGGCGACTCTTCTTTTTCCTCGGACCCAATGGTAATGCCCTTGTGCCGGCTGGACATGATCTGAGACACTTGCGAACCAACGCCATTGAACTATTTACTCCGCCTTCCAGCAGATGGCAAACCTTGAAAAGGAAACCAACATGACCGAAAACCGACAAGTGATGATTGATTCGCTGCCTGACGGGAAACTGCAGGAGTCCAATTACCGTATTGAGACGAGCCCCGCTCCTGAACCTGAAGCAGATGAGGTCTTGTGCCGTACCCTGGCTGTCACTATTGGCGCTGGTACAAGGGCAGGTTTGCAGGGCAGTGCAAGCTATGCAGGCGCACCAAGAACCAACATTGTCATGAACGGCCTGGGGGTTGCCAGGGTAGAAAAATCAAGGGCAAGTGGTTTCAGTGAGAGTGACCTGGTTACCTGCCCATCGGGCTGGCAGGACTATTCAGTTCACAAGGGAGAAATGCTATCCAGGGTCGAAGATGACATAGACCCTGCTCACTACCTTGGCGCCCTTGGTACCAATGGGCTTACGGCCTATTTCGGCCTGCTCAGGGTTGGTGAGCCAAACAGTGGTGAAACTGTCCTGGTCTCCGCTGCAGCCGGATCCGTGGGACACCTGGTCGGGCAAATAGCAAAACTCAAGGGCTGCAACACGGTTGGAATTACCAGCACGCCTGAAAAATGCCAGCTGCTCGAAGACAAGCTTGGATACGATTCATCCGTGTCCTACAGATCAGAGGACTTTCGCCAGGAACTTAAAGCTGCCTGCCCCGCCGGGGTTGATATCTACTTTGATAATACCGGTGGTGATATTCTCGGCCTTGCACTGTTTCGAATGAATGAACATAGCCGCATTGTCTGCTGCGGCGTTGTCTCCCAATACGACACCAGTAATCCGGCAGGTGGTCCACGGGGAATACCAGGTCTGCTGGTCAATAAGAGAATTCGTATGCAGGGGTTCCTGGTATTTGACTACCTGGCTGAATACGAAAACGCGAAAGATGAAATCAAAGGCTGGATAAAATCTGGTGAACTCAAGCCCATCAATGACGATTTCCAGGGGCTGGAGAAAGCACCAGCCGCCTTCGTTGACCTTCTAGCAGGTGGTAATGTCGGAACAAGGATTGTCCGGGTCGCAGACTAGTCCGCTTCACTATTGACTAGGTTGATTGACCGGGATAGCAAGCACGGGGCAGTTCGCTCCGCGCACGACCCGCTCGGTCGTGCTGCCGCGCAATGCATCGAGAAACCCGTCATGCCCGGTGGTCGACATAACAATCAGGTCCGCGCGACAAGCCTTTGACGCCTGCAAGATATTTTCCAGCGGGTCACCCTGGGTACACTGTATGTCCCAGTGCCAGCCTTCACGTTCTACCGTATGCAGGTCAGACATATCAGACTCACTGCCCACGTGAACAGCAGTGAACCGCACCTCTTCAAGGTTCAGACTGGCAGCCAGGGAAACTGCCGTATCAATAGCCCGGCCGGAATCAGGAACATTGTCGACCGGAATGAGTATTTCGCTCAGGGAGATCCCACCATCATCCAACGAAACAAAGCCATCGAAACCGTGGGGAAGAAAAAGCGTCACCTCTCCCGATTCTCTGGCAATCGGCTCTGCGATAGGTTTATTGAGCCACCGCATTCGCTCCTGGTATTGATGTGTGGCAATGATGATAAGGTCAGCAGGTTTGCGTGAAAGAAAATGCAGCACAGAAGCTACCGGGTCGTCATACCGGCCAATATTTTTTCAACCTTGACGCCAAGG
>PBRQ01000064.1 GCA_002725995.1 Gammaproteobacteria bacterium | reverse complement strand
GTGCCGGACCAAATCAGGGACGGCGAGAGATCAATTGCTATTCACATCGTGATCACTCCTGGTGCGACCGCTTCACCCACGGATCACCCTGGGAAGTTCCGAAAGCCGCCACTCGAGAGCAATCATTGGGCCACTTCTGGCCCTCAGTGCAAACCGACAACTTCCATCTCAATGCATTTGGTCTCATGGGTGCTGATATATTCAAAGATATTAATCCCGACCAGATACCTGTTGGTGGCTTTCTGTCCGATAAGAACGGCAGTCGGCCTATTCAGGGTGCCAAGTGTCTTGATTGCAGGCTCGAGGACGATGGCCGCAGTGCCATGAGTTTCCGTTATCAGTTCACCCTGCCAGATGGCGATATTATTCACGTTAAAACCGGACGTAAATATGCCCAGTCAGTGAATGGTTTGATGCGTGGAGAGAACGATGCCGAATGCCTGCTCGATTGCTATGAAGGTTTCTTTGACTTCGAAGTGGAAGAGACAGGCGAGCGCGGTTACGGCGTCGCTGAGTACTCCATCAACCCGCCCTTCCCCAGATGGCGGTACTAGCCAAGGTACAACTGGCTAGACAGACAGGAAAACTACAGAGCACGTCTAGTAAACATGGCGTAACCAAGATAGCGTTACCGAGGATGTAGCAGTATGACAATTTCAGACAATGACGAATATTTGCACTCGGCTCCTGAAGGAACTGAGGGCCTGTGGAGTGACAATCTCTGGTTCTCATTCGTAGACCGCGAGGCCGATATTCATGGTGTTAACCATATGCATGTCACCAACAAGGGCTATGCCAGATTCAGCACCTGCCTAGTCATTGATGGTATTCCCATGCCCTGGGCCAACAAGGTGCCCTATCACGACCCGGGGAAATTCGACAAGTTATCCGATGGTGGGCGCATGATCTATGAGGTGATCGAGCCACAGAAGAAACTGCGACTTCAGGCGGACAATGAAAAGTATGGCTACGATGTAACCTTCACCGGCCGATTCCCTGTGTTTGACTATGAAGATTCGATCCGTGGCAACCCACTCAAGGCAGCTGGTGTTTATGGGGGTCACTATGAGCAGGGATTGTTGTGCGAGGGCGAATTTGAAGTACGCGGCGGACCTCGACAGGGGCGACGGGAAATCAACTGCTATTCACATCGTGATCATTCCTGGTGCGATCGCTTCACCCATGCTTCACCCTGGGAAGTTGAAAAGCCCAATACCCTCGAAAATTCACTCAGCCACTTCTGGCCTTCGATACAGACTGATAACTTCCACCTGAACGCCTTTGGTATCATGGCTTCAGATCGCATATCCACGGATCCCACAAAATTACCCGTGGGCGGTTTCCTGTCCGACAAAAATGGCAGCAGGGCCATTCTGGGCGCCAAGTGTCTTGAATGCAGACTTGAAGCGGATGGCCGCAGCGCCATGAGTTTCCGTTACCAGTTCACCTTACCGGATGGTGATGTCATTCACGTCAAAACTGGGCGTAAATATGCACAGTCGGTCAACGGCTTGATGCGGGGCGAGAATGATGCCGAGTGCCTGATGGATTGCCTTGAAGGTTTCTTTGACTTTGAGGTGGAGGAAACAGGTGAGCGTGGATACGGTGTGGCCGAATACTCTATTAGTCCACCAACACCTCGATGGCGTTACTAGCCTTAACCTGAAAGCAGATACTAGGTGCTCATCGGATTGATGGGTACCACTATCGTTGACATAGGAGATACACCGCCATGAGTGTAATAATCACCAGCACTGAAAACCAAATCACCACCGTTACCCTGAACCGGCCGGAAAGACTGAATGCACTTTCAGGGGAATTGCAGGCTGCTATCACGGATACTTTTACCGCATTGAAGAATGACCCTGAAACCCGTGTCATTATTCTCACCGGTGCCGGTCGTGCCTTCAGTGCAGGATTGGATTTGAAGGAGCTGGGCCAGAGCGGCTTCGAAGGCAGAAAAGTATCCCCCATTACCATATATGAAGCGGTGACGGGCGTAGGAAAACCGGTGATTGGAGCAATCAATGGCTTTGCCATTACCGGTGGCTTTGAGTTGGCGTTGATGTGTGACATTCTGATCGCATCAGAGCAGGCCAGTTTTGCAGACACGCATGTTAGAATGGGCGTGGTACCTGGATGGGGACTGTCCCAGAACCTTGCACCCCTGATAGGTGCTTCCCGGGCAAAGGAAGTCAGCTTTACCGGCAACTACATAGATGCTGAAACTGCTGAACGCTGGGGCTCGTCAACAGGATTTTGCCAGCGGAGGAACTGCTTCCCTACTGCATCAGTATTGCAACGGATATGTTGTCAGCGCATGAAGAGACCCTGAAGCAGGTACATCAACTCATCGACTTTGGCTGCGAACACACGCTTGCCGAGGGAATTCCTGAAGAAGCCAGACGCAGCCTTGCCCATAAATTAAATGAAGCCGTCACTCCAGAGACACTTGAGGAAAGGCGCGGTACTGTTATAGGACGAGGCAGGGCTCAGACGAAACCAGGACCTGCCTAACACCTATTTGGTGGTGCAGCTACATTTCTCGATAAAGCTCATGCCCAGCTGTAGAGATGTTCGGTGTGTGCATTGAACCACCTTCAAGCTTAGAGACTTCCGATATGTCATCGTAGGTCTTGGTCCAGTCCAGGATGTAGAGCCGCTTTAAAATTCGCCACTCACCATTTCTTTTTTCAAACTCATCCAGGTATCGACCACCATACATGGTACTAGGCCCACTGGAATCACCAGAGCCTGTCGTAATGCCATAGGATTCAGCCTGTGCCTTATCACCGTCGACTTTGATCATCACCCCGGTCTGCAGGTGCCATCTTTTTACCGCATTTCGCTCGTGCTCCATGACCATGGGCACAAATGCAGCGGCGGGCCCTGTAAAAAAACCAAAATCAACCTCTGCATCCGGCCAGTAGCAATCCGCCTGGCCTGGCTCATCAAGCCAATCCATGGTGCGACAGTAGCTCTGGATAACCTCGCTAATCGCCTGTTTATCAAGAAGTTGTTGCAGCTGCTCATCCATACTATTTCCTCTCCACTATTGGGTTTAATCAGGTCAATTCATACCATGTTTCGCAAGGACAAGCGATATACACCGGGACGAAACCTTTCGACTGCGCTCAAGGTGACCAACTCCGAGCCATCTCGACCGGAGGTTACACATTGATCGCAGTGGAGAGATCTACAAGCGAGGCCCCTCATCGTTGGCAGTACACACCCGGGGTCAGGATGATAGCAGTGCAGCCTTTTACTGGCAGTCGTGCAGGGAAAAGGAATATGATCGAAGGTGCAATAGGAACTACCACTCATTTCGAGCAGGAAAGTAACCATGTCCGAGACTCAGTACGCTATTTGCCGTTTTTGCCACGCTTTTTGTGGAATCAAAGTTGATGTAGAAGATGGGCGCATCGCCAAGGTTCTTGGTGACAAGGAAAACCCCATGTACCACGGCTATAGCTGCATCAAGGGCCGGCAACTGCCGAGTCAGCATTATATTCCAGACCGCATGATCAGATCGGCTAAGCGCCAGGAAAATGGAGACTATGCCCCCATCGACAACCAGCAGGCGATGGATGAAATAGCGGAAAAACTGCAAGGTATTATTGACCAGCATGGCCCACGATCAGTCGCCGTCTATACGGGCACCTTCAGTTTTATGTACCCGGCATCCGGAGTTGCAGCAACATCATTTATGCGGGCCGTCGGTTCACCCATGCAGTTTTCCAGCGGCACTATCGACCAACCGGGAAAACAGGTGGCGATGGCGCTACATGGTCGCTGGAACGCCGGCACACCGCCCTTTAGCGAAGCAAATATCTGGATGCTGGTTGGCGCAAATCCGATTGTTTCCAAGTGGGGCGGTATTCCGCCATTTAACCCAGCAAAGCGCCTGCACGACATAAGAAAAAGAGGCGCCAAACTGATCGTGATTGATCCGAGACGGACCGAATGTGCAGACAAGGCTGAAATATTCCTGCAGTGTAAACCCGGAGAAGATCCCACTATCTTAGCCGGCATCGCTCGAGTAATTATTGATGAAGCGCTTTTTGACAAGGCATTTCTCGCCGAGAATGTCGAGGGCCTAGAGGATCTGCGCAAGACCCTCGACAAATTTACACCGGAATATGTTGAAAAGCGTGCTGGCGTTCCCACCGGACAGCTAATAGAAGCTGCGCGCCTTTTTGCCACCAACCCAGGCGGCAGTGCAACTGCGGGAACCGGCGTCAATATGGCACCACGCGGAACCCTGACTGAATACATGGTGCTCGTCCTGAACACCCTTTGCGGGCGCTGGCTGCGTGAAGGCGCACAGGTACCGAACCCGCTTGTACTTATGCCTGAGTTTAAGGGGAAAGCCCAGGCAGAGCCTAAACCGCCGGCATGGGGCTATGGGGAAAAACTGCGAGTACGAGACCTTACGGACAATGCCTCCGGTTTAAGCACGGCTGCCCTCGCCGATGAAATCCTGCTGGACGGAGACGGCCAGGTTAAGGCGCTTATCTGTGTAGGGGGAAACCCAGTCGCGGCCTGGCCCGATCAGCTCAAAACGCTAGAGGCAATGAAGAAGCTCGAATTGTGTGTGGTGCTGGATATCAAAATGACAGCAACTGCAAAACTCGCTGACTATGTCATGGCACAAAGACTTTCGCTGGAACAGCCTGGCATGACATCCCCGCCGGAAAGCCTTCTGTATTTTGGCGCATGTAACGGTTACCCGGAACCCTATGCACAGTATCACCCTGCCATTGTTGAACCGCCAAAGGGGTCAAACCTGATGGAGGAGTGGGAATTTTTCTACGGCATAGCACAGCGTCTGGGGATGGCATTGAAGGTAAATGGTGAATTTCTGGACATGGAAGAGAAACCCAGTACGGATGAGCTGTTTGAAATCATGGTCAAGGGCTCCCGAATCCCGCTTTCTGAAGTTAAGAAATATCCCCACGGGCACATCTTCACTGACCCATCAAATCTCGTACAGCCCAAGGATAAAGACCACACCGAGATGCTCGATATCGGCAACTCGTTCATGATGGAAGAACTTAATGACGTGATATCGGAACCCTTGATTGACGGGGGCGGATACCGGGAAGGGGAGAAATTCACTCACAGGCTCGTTAGCCGCCGTATGCACGAGGTCTATAATTCATCCGGTCGAGACATCCCCGCCCTGGCACACAACGGCCTATACAACCCTGCCTACATGAACCCGGCGGACCTGGCAGCACTCAATCTATCCCCCGGGGATATGGTCAGAATCTCCTCGGATCACGCCAGTATCCTGGGTATCGTAGAGGAGGAAGCCGAGGTTCTTGAGGGTGTTATCTCAATGGCGCATGCCTTTGGAGATGCACCGGAGCATGATGCCGAGATCCGATTTATCGGCAGCAACACGGGTCGTTTAACGAATGTTGAGCGCGACTTTGACCCGCATATCGGCATGCCAAGGATGAGTGCCATTCCGGTGAATGTTAAAGCTGCCCCGGAACCAGGTACAAGTTAAGGGTATCTCAGCTCCCTGGCGATTACTTCCACCAGGGAGCTGTGACGACTAACCTGTCTTAATCCGGATTCAAATATCGAGCAGGCTAGTTCCTATTTTAGAATTTGTTCGAGCTCAGCTTGTTTGCGCAGGAACTAGCCTGTAATTCGCTTATGCGCATATTTGCGCGGTCCAAGCTCAATGGGATAACCAACCCAGGCACCGATATTTTCACCTGTTCGACCATCATTGATGAGATCAATCATCTGCTGGGCTATATCTTCAGCACTCATCACCTCAGCTGCCATTTCCGGTGGTAGTTGTTTGTCTGGAAACAGTCCTCGAAGCATGGGTGTGTCGGTTGCCCCCATACACATGGCATTTACCCTGATGTTGTCCTTCGCGAGGGACTTTGACCAGGCATCAGTAAAACCATTCAATGCCCACTTGGATGCACAATACAGGTCTGTCTGCGGATTGTTAGTGCCATCACTGCGTGCCGGCAATACATAGTAGGTGGAAATATTGACAATATCGCCACCGCCATTGCGTTGCATAATGGGAACACAGACCCGAGACAGCATCAACAATCCTCTGAGATTGGTATCCATAATGAAATCCCAGTCTTCAACGGCCTGCTCCCAGGGTGAATCAACAAGGGTTACGCGCCAGGCTCCTGCATTGTTCACCAGTATATCCACACCTCCAAAGGCTTCTTCGGCGGCGGCAACAACGCGTTCAACATCTTCCCGCTTGGATATATCCGCCACCACCGACTCGATACCATCAATTTCATGCACTGATTCAAGCAGGTCGAAGCCAAGAACCTTGACACCCTTGTCTCTCAAAGCCTCAGCATAAGCCTTACCCAGTCCACGACCAGCACCACTGACGATCACTGATTTTCCCTCAAGTAATCCATTAGTTGACATCGACTGACTCCTTCGTGATATAGATTGGCTCCAAAGGCGATTCCAGTTTGCATGGCCGCCCAATGCATGAATTTATATTCTCACCGGTACGGCCTTTCGGGCCCTCGGCGAGCAGGTCAATCAAGAGTTGAGCAGAATCCTCAGCCTTCATCCAGGCTTCGACATCCTCAGGGTTTGGATCAAAATTATGGAATGACCGGAGCATATAAGAATCAGTTTCACCCATACACAAGGCGTTTACCCGAATATTGTGGGGTCGCAACACCTTCGCCCAGGGAAGAGTCAGGCCATTAATTCCCCACTTACTAGCATCATAGAGATCCATGGTCTCACCACCACCCGTCGGCCGGGGCGGTCCATCAAATTTGTCAGTTCCCTTGTTCCAGGGACAGGTTGGCAGGTTTGGACAGAGGTCGTTCGGCGTACCACAGGTCACCATATGATCGGTTGCAATGTTGACGATCTCACCACCGGCACCCTGCTCTATCATGATGGGAATGACAGCCCGTCCAAACAGATACTCGCCCTTAAGGTTAGTACCGATAATCAGGTCATAGTCAGCCAGGGTTTTGTCCAGATCATCATCTGCGGTACTGGGACCCCAGACGCCTGCATTGTTCACTAGTATATCGATGCCGCCAAAGGCTTCCATGGCACCGTCAACAACCATTCTGACATCATCAGGGACGGATACATCAGCACGCCAGCCTACTGCTTTAACGCCAGATTTTTGTAATTCAGCAGGAAACTGATCGATTTCTTCCCGAATATCACAAACCGCCACATTGACACCCTCGGCAGCCAGTGCCACTGCATATGCATTACCAAGACCTACAGCAGCACCGGTAACGATTGCATTCTTGCCTTTCAGGTCGCTCATTGGATTCACCCTCCTGTTATTCTGATCAATGCCAAGACACCTACCCCGAACTACATATTTATTAACATGTTTTACATGAATTAGCGACCCAAGCCTTTCAACTGCTGAACCACTTGATCAGGAACTCTCACATTCAATGTAGTATGGTACTCAATCAATAATCAGTGTCTGAAGCGAATGCAGATATCAAAGTCATCGATTGCTGCGAGGGGCTTTTGGCACTCATTGCAGAGAACATTATGAGTACTGCCCAGAAAATCAGAATCGAAGATCTGTCAAATCCAGTTCTGAGTGAACTGCAACAGGCCGCCATTGCCAATACTGAATCACTTCAGATCAACTTAAACGTCGACGCTGTCCTGATGGCTGCGATGGAAAATACCGGCCTGACGGATTTTGGTGACGAGGGATTCAAGGAGCGACTCGCGGAGCAACTTCGCAGCACCGCTGAAGATACCTGGATGAATAATTTCGGCCGTATGAGCGTTTTCGCAACCAAGGTTCAACAGGCCTCCAGTCGCCTTCGGGTTGTCGATGCCCTGAGCAGGCATCCGGAAATCCACAATATCGAAATCAAAAGACCCATTATGATCGCCGGTCTTCCACGCAGTGGCACAACTCATCTGCTTAATATGCTCGCTGCGGATACCCGGTTTCGCTCCATGCCGCACTGGGAGAGCCGTCAACCGGTCCCGGCACCGGGAGAAGAAGTTACCCACGATCAGCGTGATCCACGATTCCAGAGAGCCGTTCAGGCCTACCAGGGCTCAGACGCCATGCTGCCCCTGATGAAGAGCATGCACGATATGAATCCCGAGCACATACACGAGGATATTGAGCTACTTGATATTGATTTTGCCTCCTACACCCTGGAATGGATGGCCCACGTACCCCGCTGGCGGGACTACTACCTGGCCCACGATCAGACTCCACACTATGGATTCCTCAAAACCATGCTGCAGGTGCTCAGTTACTATTCCGGAACGGGTATTGGCGATGCCGCAGGTGGTGATCTCGCACCCAAACAGTGGGTTACCAAAACACCCCAGCACCTCGAACAGCTGATCCCGCTGCATACGAACTTTCCCGACGCAACATTCCTGGTTACCCACCGCGACCCCATTGAAGTATTCAGTTCAACTGCAACACTGGTCGCCTATATGTCGCGGATCAGGAACCCCATTATCCACATGGATGAAATTGCAGACTACTGGCTGGACCGTATTGAACGATTACTGCGTGCCTGCCTCAGGGACCAGCAGATGCTACCGGCGGACCAGACCATGGATGTCGTATTCCCGGAATTTATGGCAGACGACATGGCTATGGTGCGACGTGTATACGAATTCTCCGGTATTAGTCTTACCCCGGATGCGGAGCATCAATTAGCCGCTTATCTTAAAGCCAACCACAGGGGCAAGCACGGCCAGATCGTCTATGATATAGAGGCTGACTTCGGGCTTAAGAGGGATGCATTGTACGAACGCTTTGACTTCTACTATGAGCGCTACCCGCAACTTGACCCGCATACTCAATGAGCGCATTCATAATTTCTACCCCTCACTGTTCCCGTCTTGCAATAGAACAATTTTAAATCGCTGGAGAGTTTACTATGACCAATGAATACGAAAAGCCGCCACTTTTAGACCTTGTGCGCAGCCACAAAGATGAATTAGTCGCTGCTAATGATTTCATATTTATCTCACAGGATGTCTCCAACAGCCACCTGATAACCACCTCAGATGGTGACGTGCTGGTCAATTCAGGCACCACCGCGGGAGGCAAGAGACATAAAGAACTTTATAGCAGTGTGCGTACGGGTGATCTGAAGTACGCCGTTATCACCCAGGGACATCCGGACCACTTCGGCGGGCTGGCGACACTGAAAGAGCCGGGCACCCAGGTCATCATGCAGGAACGTAATGCAGAAGTGCGTGCCTATTGGCTAAAACTCATAACCTTCTACTCGGACCGCATGGACAGAATCTGGTCAGCGGGGGTAAAGCGGGACCCAGCAACAAGCTGGGAAGGAACCCCTGAGCAAGCGACCGATATAGTCTATGCAGATGACTACAAATTTGAAGTCGGTAATCGCCAATTCGAGCTCTACTCGACCCCAGGCGGTGAAACCGCAGATTCAACGGTGGTCTGGTTACCGAACGAGCGGGTTGTCTTTACCGGCAACCTGTTTGGCCCCATGTTCATGAACGTACCCTTCCTAAATACGCTTCGAGGCGACAAAATTCGATCTGCCGTCGAATACATCGCCAACGTAAAGAAGGTCAAATCTCTGAAACCCGAACTGCTGATCACTGGCCACGGTAATCCTGTGCGTGGCGCGGACCTAATCAAGGAAAATTTGACGCGCCTCAGTTCAGCCGTTCAGTACATCCATGACCGAACCATCGAAGGCATGAATGCGGGCAAGGACGTCTACACCCTGATGGGCGAAATCAAGCTTCCGGCTGACCTCAGGCTGGGCGAAGGCCATGGCAAAGTTTCCTGGGCAGTGCGCGCCATATGGGTCTACTACAACGGCTGGTTCGACTTCGAGTCCACCACCGACATGTACCATATTCCATTTCGTGAGGTCAACGATGACCTGGTGGAAATGGCAGGGGGCGTAAATCCACTGGCCACTCGTGCGAGAAAATATGTGGATGCTGAGTCACCGCTTAAGGCATTGCACCTGCTGGATATGGCCCTGAAGGTGTCTCCCGATCATGCGCCTTCACTGACAGTCAGAAAACTGGCCCTGGAACAACTTTTGACCCTGGGTGGTCGCGAGAACCTCAGCGAGACCCTGTTACTTGAATCCGCCATAGCAGAAGTCGATAAGAAATTGCCGAAATGATGCATGTATCAACTATGGGAGCGGCGGGCAATAACTCCAATTTAGACCAAATCCAACCTTTCACAGGAGATCATAAGTGAATAACAATCTTTTCAATCTACAAGGCAAGGTCGCACTGGTAACGGGCGGCAATGGGGGTCTGGGGTTTGGCTTCGCAAGAGGGATTGCAAAGTGTGGGGGTGACCTGGTCATCTGGGGGCGGGATAGCGAAAAGAACAAGGCCGCTGTCACCGAACTTTCCGCTTTCGGCGGCAGGGTACAGGCTAAAGTTGTTGATGTCACAGATGATGCTGCCGTCGCTGAAGGCATGCAATCTGCCATTGACAGCATGGGTAGGCTGGACTGTGTGGTCGCCAATGCAGGAATGACGATGCCCAACCGCTCACTGCTGGATCTCACCACGGAGGACTACCTGTCACTGCTTGAGGTCAATCAGCATGGCGGCTTTTTTACCCTGCGGGAAGCAGCACGGCAGATGGTGAAGCGGGTGGAAGCAGGAGACCCCGGTGGATCTCTTATCGTTTGTGGAAGTCTGTCTGTTTTCTGTGGTGCCCAGGGCATGGCTCATTACGGCGCCTCAAAGAGCGCGATGGCAGCCATGATGAAAACCGCGGCGGTCGAACTTGGCCAGTACGGCATAAGGGCTAATATGGTTGCCCTCGGCCTGGTCAATACGGAACTGCTAAGACATGAACTCGGGACCGACATGGTCACGTTTATTGAATCGGAATACGCCAAAGGTACACCACTGCAACGGGTGGGCAGCGTAGAGGATGTTGAGGGCATATCGGCTTATCTGGCCAGTGACTGCTCCGCTTACCACAGCGGCGATATCATCCTGATTGATGGTGGCAGGCTGGCCACGATCTAGGGCTATTGATCCGCTATGTCGGCAATGATCTTCTCAGATTCAAGCCATAACCGCTCCGCCAGGGCTTCATCGTTGGCGAGCGGCAGTGGTTTATCTTCCTTGCAGTCAGAATAATATTTTCCAGTCACACCCTCAAGATCTGGATGGGCTGCCAGATAGCAGTTAGTTGCAGCTCCCTGTGCAATATTCTTCATTGCCCAGAAAATAAAGACACCGAAAAGAATGCCAATTACTGGATTCATGTGGCGACCCAGGTTCGTGGCAATAACCCCGGGGTGAAGGGAGTTTGCCGTGTGCGGGGTACCTTCAAAGTGTTTAGCCAACTGCTTGGTAAACAGCACATTGGCAAGCTTCGATCGCCCGTAGGCACTGAAAGCGGTATAGCCTTCCCCATGGTTCAGGTTTTCAAAATCAATCCCACCCTTTGGTGGTCGCAAATGTGCGGCGCTGCTGACATTAACTACTCTTGCCGCCGGTGCAGCCGTAATCTTGTCCATCAGTAAGTTAACCAACAGGAAATGACCGATGTGATTGGTCATAAACTGTTTCTCCATGCCGTAAACCATCTCAAATTTGGGTAGCGCCATGATGCCGGCATTGCAGACGACGATGTCCAGCTTCTCGAAAGTGGAGCCTATGTTTTCAGCAGCCGCACGAATCGAATCATGGTCGGTTAGCTCGCAGGCAATGGGTGTTGTAGTACCAGTTACACTGCTACAGGTGTCCTCCGCCTTTTCCAGTGTTCGCGCGGTACCAATTACGTGGGCACCACGCATTGCCAGGACCCTCAGGGTTTCGGTGCCGATACCGGAATTGCAGCCAGTTACCAGCACCGTCTTACCTGACAGGTCCACCCCTTTTGTAACCTGTTCAGCAGTTGATCTTTTATTGAAAGCCATATTATTTACCTGAGAATAGTCGTCAAAATGAGTTTAGCCGCAATTACTCTGTTAGTAAGTGGTAGCCCTGACTCTACCATATAAAAATCAGCTCAAATACATAATTGACCGCAGGGTTGAGGAGACCGGTGCCTGGTTTGTAGTGACTAGCGCCATGGATGGACGCGGGACGGGACATGGATGTCCCACTGGAACGGAGAATCAGGCACCGGTTTCTCAACCCTAACAATATTCTCTCGCAACACAGCAACCACCACAACCTTGTGCCTAGTTTTCCCTCGCACCCTCCTCAACCCAGGCACGAATCTGTGCACGAACTTCCTCGCTCAAAGGTGTGCCATTGAACGGCATTCTCATTCCAGAACCACCGGCATCAAGATGTGTACCGTCGAGCTTCAACATCAGATAGCTGTTATCCGAATCACCGGGTTTTACACGCATCATAGTGCTTTGTTTCGATGGAATATTTACCAGGTTGCTCCAGGCGACCTGAGGGTGCAGGGCAATTTCACCGGCTTCCTCCCCAGTCAGGTGACAGTTAGCGCAGACGTTCCTAAACAGGGGCGCAATATCACGGCTAAAGCTTATCGAATCTGCCAGCAGCTGACTTGAACTCACCATCGCTGCTACAAATAACAGGCCTAACTTCATCCCGAAACTGGTTCTTTCGCCGCGTTCAGGCCAGCAACATAGCCGAACGTCATGGCAGGACCAATAGTCCCGCCAGCACCATAGTAAGCCGCACGTGTCGGGCTCGCGATGCAATTGCCAGCACCATATAGGCCGGGAATCGGTTCCCCACCGGCACCAATCACCTGTGCCTTTTCGTTGATCACAGGACCACCGTTCGTATCCAGGGCACCGGGTGCGAGAATAAAGGCGAAATAGGGTCCTTTCCTGGCGAAGGGGTGCATGGTGCGGTTCGGCATGGAGTTTTCTGGCTGACTGGTACCTTTACGCATACCAGAAAATAGCAAATGCCATTCCCGATCATAAGCATGCTGGCCACGGTTGAACTGAGAATCCATTCCCTTTTTGGCGTACTTGTTGAAGATTTTGACAGACTTCTGCATCTTTTCACTGAAGCTGTCATCAAGTTTGACACCGCCCGTTTCTGGCGCTGCTTTTTCGAGCCGCTGGTTGATCTCCCCCGTTAACTCCTCCAGGCTGTCTGCTGAAATCAACCAGGGAGATTCCCGACGGTCCACGGGAAACGGGAAATTACCACCGAAGGCATCAAGACTTCGTTCATCGAATATCATAAAGAGCAGTTGATTTGGATACTCTTCCCTGGTGGGGTCATAGACAAAGTGCACCCGGGTGCGATCGTTGTAGTTCCGTTTTTCATTAACCACTCGTTTGCCGTATTTATTTACAACAATCATTGAATCACCTGGGAGGTAAAAGGTTCCCCCGGCCAGAACGCGGTTCTGCACCGCTTCTTCCAGCAATACCTGCGTGCGCCATGCCTGGTGCAGAGTTCCCATTCGCGCCCCTGCCCTGGCTGCAATGGGGATAAAATCGCCGGTTGCTGCAGCCGACCCGCAGGAACCGTAAACGAGTGACTCCTGGTGCAGCCCGATGAGTTCAGTGTTGTGTGCAAACCCACCGGTACCGAAGACAACCGCACGATTAGCCCTGACCCTGACTTCCTTACCACCATTTTCAGCAATTAGACCAATGACACGGCCATCATCCTTGATGATGTCTTTAACGGAATGGCTGACCAGGATGGGGACTTTATGGTCGGTCAGGTATTTTTCCAGCTTGCGCGCCAGATCCAGTCCATTACCTACTGGTCCTGAGTCAATGATTGGCTCCAGTGGTCGCCCCGTTGGCACCTTGTTTTCCGGTAAATGATCACCGTAATCCGGCGCCGGTCTGTCGACATTCCACATGCGGAATTCCTTGAACTTCACCGCGTCAATCTGTTGCATGAAGTCGATCATTTTTGAGCCGTTGTCATAGAAGGACTCCAGAAGCTTATATTCCTCTTCCCTTAGCCCAAGGTCAGGACTTTCTGGAGAGTAATTCTGAGGATAGGCAAAACGCGCCATATAGCGCAGGCAATCATCCTTCCCATCCTCGATACCACGGGCTCTCAAGAGGGAATTATTAGCAATCCAGACGATGCCACCAGACCTGGCGGTAGTGCCGCCCGGGATAGGCATTTTCTCCAACAATAGTACGCTGGCGCGGCTTTCAAGCGCACTGATGGCTGCAGAGCAGGCTGCTGCACCGCTACCGACACAGACAACGTCGGCCGTATGGTCCCACTTGATAGAACTGGATGTCTCAGCATTTGATTGCAATGCAGTACCACCGAGGGCGGCACCGCTGGCTATCAAGCCCGCGCCCTTTAGCAGTCTGCGACGGTTCGTATCATCGATATCAGAATCACTCATTGTCTTTCCCCTGTCGAATCTTATTATTCGCCGCCCCCAATCAGGGAAACAGCACCGATGATCCAGAGAATTGACTTTATCACGACTGCCCCAAGCTTGCTCAACGCCAATTGGGGCTGAGGGTAGGTCCGGGGCAGGAGCCAGCAACAAGCGGCTGGTTACAGCCCGAGGACTCTCTTGGCAAGGACATCCCTTTGAATCTCACTACTGCCGGATGCGATCGTGGTAGACCTTTGGTTCAGGTAGAGGCTCATTACAGGTAATGCGTACTCTGGCCCAACGAAATCAGCTTGACTCATTGGATCCAGCGCTTCCATCTGGAATGGGAACCCATACCAGCCAACGGCTTCAACCATCAGCTCACTTACTTCCTGTATAAGTTCTGAAGACCTTGATTTCAACAATGATGATTTAAACCCGGGGTTTTCATTTTTATTCATCTCTGACAGAAGGCGCAATTCCAATGATTCTACACCTTCAAGCCTCACTTCGGTCGTGCGTAGTTTGTAGGCAAAGTCCTGATCGTCAATCAAACGTCCATAGTGACCATCCGGCTCAATTCTAGCTGCTTCTTTTACCCGTTCCAGGGCCTCTCGAACCCAGGCCATATTGATATTATTTGACCGCGCAAACTGCATCAGCACCTTCGCAACGCGCCAGCCATCATTTTCTTCTCCTACGCGGTTAGCTACGGGTACCCGAACATCTTCAAAGAATACCTGGTTACATTCATGCTGGCCGTTCAGTGAGATGATTGGCTTTACTGTCATACCTGGTGTGTCCACTGGCATTACAAGAAAAGTAATACCAGCCTGTTTCTTACCTTCGTCTGAAGTTCTGACCAGACAGAAAATCTGTTGGGCAAAGTGGGCACCTGTAGTCCACATCTTGGTACCGTTGAGAACATAGTCATCCCGGTCGCGTACCGCACGAAGCTTGAGTGCTGCCAGGTCAGAACCTGCAGAAGGCTCTGAATATCCCTGGCACCAGATATCCTCTCCGGAAATAATACGCGGCAGATAGTAGTCTTTTTGCTGCAGGGTTCCGTGGGCCATCATGACGGGCCCGATATGTCGTATACCCATATTGAACAATAGCGGCGCACCAGCCTTGAAGCACTCGACTCCAAAGATATATCGCTGCATATCATCCCAACCGGTGCCACCGTACTCCACGGGCCAACCAGGCGCGATCCAACCTTGCTCTGCCAGGATACTGTGCCAGCGCCGGCAGTACGGAATATCGGTATAGGTGCCGGCAGTTAAACGCGATGCCCGCCTCAGATCTACCGTTAGTTTGTTCTCGAGGAATTCCTGAACTTCGTTCCTGAACTCAATTACTTCGTCACTAAATGTAAAATCCACACTGCTGTCCCTGTATCTCTATTACTTCCCTTATGTACTGTGCACTAATCGGTCACGGAGACGGTAGCGAACCCTTCAAGGGGCGGCTCACTCCCTTCACGCTCGAGCCAGATATCGCAGTCAGCCAGTCGCTCACCATCTTCTGAGCGAATCGCGGTTATCTTTCCCTTAGCGATCACCTTGTCCCCGGACATAACGAATTGCGGGAAGCGCATAACGATACGACGAATGCAGGTGGGTCCCATCCATTCATGAAGCATATTGACCATGTAGCTGAGTCCAAGCGGACCCTGATTAACGGTCCGCGCCCCGTGTCCCATTTCCTCAACCACGGCCTTATCCCAGTGTACAGGATTCGGGTCACGAAGAATGGCCGCCATGGTACGCATACGTTCCGGTTGTACGGAGTCCATTCGCCACTCTGGAATATCGTCACCCACTGATACGGTCATAATGTACTTCTTTTGTATTGCCAGGTAATGGTGGTGCGGGCCGTATGTATGCCCTCAGGATCAGCCAGATCAAACTGGAACTGGATACGATCGAAGGTTTTCCCTTCTTCAGTACGCCTGTCGGCCTCAGTTATCTCAGCCGTGATATCGTACTCCACCCGCTCCTTCAGAGGCTGGAAAAACTCCCAGTCGTAACTCTCAATATGAATCGAATTATCTGCTTCGGCCTGACCAAGGGCAAACATCTCGCCGATACTGGTCCGCGCGCCAAGGATTGGCACGTGAAATAGTGCGACAGGATGTGCTAGGCCATCGGGTAGCGGATCCGCCCCCGTACATTCCGTCAGCAGGAAGTTTTCCCAGTGTTCGATGGTGTATTTTCCGCCCGGAAACCGGTGCCCAACGATGGCACGAATCGATTCCTTTGAGGGTGCCGGTTTTAACGTCATAATATGAGCCACAGGCAG
>PBRQ01000006.1 GCA_002725995.1 Gammaproteobacteria bacterium | reverse complement strand
TGGGATTCTGTTCGGAACGTTCGGCATCTTGAGATACACAGTTTGGCGACGACCAACAGCCCGTTTTTTGATCCAGAAGACTGAGCATGATCGACATGCCTGCAGTGCCTTCTTGGCCACCTGCCATCCAGACACAAGCCAAAGTATCGGGCCCAATCCAACAGAGCTGGGGCGCATGATTTTGCACGCCTGCCGGCTCAAGCACAGCCCAGATACCAGGATGAAAAGGCGTTCGACAGAGCCGCCCCCAATCCAGCTGACTGGCCAAATCGAGAACATTACGAGATAAGGGAGCCATCAGGGTGAAATAGCGCTCAATGGCAGAGACGTATCAAAAGAGAAGCCAACCGATAACTTGTCTTCCCAACGGCTAAGGCTATCAAGAACACTTTGACGCATCGCCTCCGTTGAATACCTGATCCTTACGGCCTTTGATGCCTTGAGCAGAGCCTTCAGCACTGCAGCTTTCTCTCTTCGCAATGAACGATCCAAAGCTGCAACGGCTTCAATGAAACCGAGCCAATCCCCATATGCCACCTCTAAACCAACATCGTGCTCAGTGGCCAGATCAAACAGCTCACGACCACCAAGGCCGGAATAACCAATCAGGGCACAGCCACAGGCAAGCGCTTCGGCAAGGGGCAAACCAAAACCCTCCGGATGGCCAAAGGCCATAAAAGCAATGCTCTGCTGCAGGATCTCTGCGACTTCAGACTGGCTGCGGTTTTTGATCGGCACCAACTGCCAATCACTAAACCAGCTCTGAGCCTTGAGCATCGCTGCAACGACAGCCGCATCACGTCCATTTTTGCGGGGCATGTAGGCGATCTGAAGTTTTTTGCTACCTGATGGACAAAAAACATCGCTTTCAATGCCATTCAGCAATCGACTGATGCCAGCGCCAGCCAAGCTAAAGCCCTGCCTCAATAGGCGTTGATCATGCTCAGAAACGCAGAGCACATGCAACAGTTCTGGATGGCGATAAAGCTCAAGAACTTTGGCAGGAGCTATATCGGCCTTTTTGCTACCAAGCCCAAAGCTATAGGCAGCATTTTGATTGAAGATGATCTTGGGTAGCCCAGGTGCATAGCTATCGAAAACCTTGATAAACGTTTCCGGCAACACCACCACATCCTTTTCAGGACTGAGGTCTTTGCGTTGCCGCCAATCATCTAAAGCGATCGTGGCCACCCGGCTGGTAAACCAGCCAGGATGAAAATCAGCGCTCTGCTGAATGATCGTCGCCTCGCGACCGCAATCCACCAGCACCTCGGCAAAACGATGGGCTTGCTTGACCCCGCCAATAGGACTTGAAATGTCTGGATGAAGGGCAAACCAATAGCGCTTCTTAAGCACGGTCATGACCCAAATGATGAAAGAAGATGGCCGTATAGCCGCTGTTCAAGAGCTGCCCAACGGGGATTAGCGGCATACACCACTTGCAGATCGTCAACAGTGAACCATTCGCTCAGATCACGGGCATAGCTGTTGCGATTGAGAGCCTGCACAAACCGCACCCGCCAACGAGCACGACGGCCTATCGGTTCGTGTTGAGCCAAACAGGCCAAAAAATCAGTTTTAAGCTGCTCTACCCGCAGCAAAGTCCAGCCATCGTCGATCCCAAAGCGTTCCAACCACCAATCAGCCGGCAACCATTGCTGCTGACGTTTACGCCAAAACAAACCACGGCGCATGGGCTCAGCATCGATATCAAGGCCCATCAGTGTTTGCTTGTGCTGAAAATTGCTGAGCAACCAACTGGGTAGCCTGCGGAAATTGGCCACTGCCTGTTTGCCAGCAAGCGGCAAACAGGCAGCTTCAGGATGATCATCCGCTGGCAGGTGCTTAATAGGGCTGGACTGACTGTCATGCCAAAGCAGGGGCAAGCCACTGGCAATAAACAGGCGATCGGTTGTCGTACCAGCTGTTTTAGGCAAGTGATGCCAAGCCAAATGAGAAGTGATAATCACGCCGACAACTCCAATGCTCCGATTTTGGCGAGCCAAGCAAGGGCGTGCTGCAGGGCAGCTGCGGTTTGATCAGGCAATGCTGCCTGAAGGGCGTCAATGGATACCACAAACGTTTGACTCTGCGCCGCCGCCATCGTTTGCAGATGAGCTGACAACGGTCGCAATGCCGACAAGCGCAGCGGTGGATCTGCAGCGGTAGAGAACCTGGCATAAATCTGCAACTGCTCCATGAGCGCCAAGCGCTGCTGGAACCTGTTGGGATCAAGACAAATATTCCCGGCCAGCTGATGATGACGACTGGGCCAACTGGCGAACTGCTGCCAAGGAGAAGGGAAAGAGCCTTGAACCTCGTTCTGACCAACAGCAGCCATTCGCTTTTCTGTTAGATCCGCTGCCAAAGACCGAATCTCTCCAACCACATGATTCCAGTCATAAAGTTGTCTTGCCCGTCGTTGCCCAGCCTCGCCCATGCGCTGACGCATGGAGGCATCATTCAGCAACCTCTCGAGGGCAACGACAAGAGCGTCTTCATCGACGACCACCTGCTGCATCAGATCGGCCATGAAGTCGTCATAACGCAAACGACCAAGAGCCAACTCGGCCAGGCGGTGAGATGTAGCGGGGCCAGGCTGGCTGGTTGGAATCAAGCAACCGGTTAAACCATCCACCACCGTGTCACGATAACCATTCCAATCCGTGCAGATCACGGGCACGCCTCGCGCCATCGCCTCGACGGGCGTAAGCCCAAACGTTTCCTGAAGACTGTCGGCCAAGGAAATAAACAAATCTGCAGCACTCCAGGCTTGATCTGAGAGCGCATCATCCTGACCATCAAACAAGCGCAGATCAAACCACTGCGAGAAATAATCAACGGCCTCACGCCAGGCTGCCGCCGTTGCTTGGCTGCGAGCGGTGCCAAGCACCAACAAGCAAGGCCGAGGCCGATCAGGAGTCTCCCTAGCGTGGTGCTGGGCCACACGGCTCAAGGCTTGCAGCATCACACCCGGATGGGCCTTGGCATGAAGTTCCAGTCGACCAACAAACAGCAACACCACCTGAGCCGATTGCAATCCAAGCGCAACACGCGCCTGTTCACGACCAGCAGCCAAAGCCTGAAAGCGATCCAAATCACAGCCAAGAGGAATCACCGGGAGCTGCGGTCCATCCCAGGCCCTGGCCTGGCCACCAAAGCGTCTGGCCAACAACTCAGCCTGATGAGCCAACACAACCTGGACAGCTTCACGTGCGCAGCGGCTCGTGCAAATCAGAGCATCCCAAGCTCGTATTGGCGAAGCAGGCAAGCCCCGCAAAGCCTCCAGAGCCGCAACACTTGAGAGGGTATGTGTCATCCCGATCAAGCTCCAAGCCGCTGCGCCCTTTTGATGCCACTGACGTGCCTCAGCCCAGCGCGCCAGAGCAGGATCAGCAACCAACAAGGCATCAACACCGCTAAGGCGATCGAGCTTATCGAGAGGCCATAGATGCAAATTCAAACCAGGCTGAAGCAGCTGCGCCTGTTGGCGAAGGGCAGAAAGATCCTCTTGACGGGTGGCAACAACGGGAAAATGGCTGCTTTGAGTGGAGCGAATCAAGGCCGCAAGCATCCCCTGACCAGCCTGCTGCCGGCCCATCTTGCGTTCGGCATTGCCAAACGCATCGGCGGCATAAAGCACTGCAAGGCTTGATGGAATCAGAACCATCCCCCAAGCTTCTCAAACAAGCTAACAATGCCATCGCCACCAACACACCTGCCAATCTTCTCTTGATCAGCTGCGATCAGTGGCGTGGCGATTGGGGCGACCCCATTGCACCACTCATCCAGCTGCCCGCTCTAGAGAGGCTCGCCAGTGAAGGATGGACAGCGCGGCGCTGCTACACCAGCAGCCCCCACTGTGTACCGGCAAGAATGAGCTGGCTCACAGGGCTGGCACCAAGCCAATTGGGGGTAACCAAAAACACGGATGTCAACCTGCCTACAGATGCACCATCAATCGTTCGAAAACTGCAACAGCAGGGATGGAATACCGCTCTTGTAGGAAAAGCCCACTGGAGCAGCCATGGCAAGGCAGGAGATCTACGCGACGATCTTCCTCGGCTCCAGGCACTTGGATTTGATCAAGCGATTGAAGTGGGCGGGCCTCGAGCCTTGCGACGAATGAACTGCGCGCTCACAGATGACTGGGCCAAGGCAGGCCTATTGGCATCGCAAAGAGCCGACCTCGAGACGCGATATGCAATGGGTCGCACAGCAGCAGCATGGACCGTGCGACCGACGCTTTTGCCGCAAGCGCTTTATCCAGACATCTGGATTGCTGAGCAGAGCCTGGAACAACTGAATGCCATGCCCACGACTAAGCCCTGGCTGCTATGGGTGAGCTTCGTTGGGCCACACGAGCCATTTGACACCCCACTGCCCTGGCATGGCCGCAACCAAGCCAAAAACCTACCAGTGGCGAGCCCAAAACCAGGCTGGCTGAATCAACTACCCGAGCAATGTGAACTGCGCAGAACATCAAAAGCGTGGGCAGATCAACTCTCACCTGCAGCGATTGCAGCTTGCCGCGCCGACTACGCCGACCACCTGCAGCTATTGGATCAACAAGTCTCAAGGCTGCTGGACAGGCTCGAGCAGCGCAGTGATGCAACCAGCACCGCAATAGCTGTTACTGCAGACCATGGAGAACTACTGGGCGATAGTGAAATGCTCTACAAAGGCACATTCCTGGAGGGTGCCGTACGGGTGCCTTGGATCTACAAAGAACCAAGCAGGCTTCGTAGCAAGGCAGAGCAGAATGGCAAACAGAGCACTCTCAAGCCCCTTTCACTCACGAACTTACTGAGTAAGACCATCGCAGGACTGAACAGCGGCGGCAAGCAGATGGCACTTCAAAATTGGGCATCCAAGCAGCAGGGTGCTGTGGTGGAATTCGGCGCCGAGCGACTCTTCATCCAGGGTCCACGCAAGCTGGCCCTGGATGGGAATGGCCAACCGCTCTGGGGCATTCATCTCAACCGCGATCCGCAAGAGCAAACCAACGTGATCGAAGCGCAGCCACAACGCTGGCAATTCAGCCCCTGGTGGCAGCAATTACGCCAATGGGCAAAGCATGAAACGAAGCTCCGCTCAAAACCCAACTGGGTCTGGCGGCAACTTAGGTCTGAGGACTGAATCAGGATGCAATTGCAACCATTCACTCCAACTGCGAAATCGATCGATATTGCCATTCAGATAGCCAAGCAACGCAGGCCACTCAGCCTCAGGTACTCGCCCATGCACCACATGGACTGCCAAACCCTTGCCAGCGATCCATGGCTTAGTCGTCCGCAAATTAGCTTCAGCTGGCAACAGCAGCAGCCGCAATCGCCAACGTTGCTGAAGATGCCAGACAACCGAACGCAGAGATGCCTGATCCCAATTTTGATCGAATTGTTGCTGCAATTGATCGTAAAGACTGAGCCACCGTTTGATTAAAAGCTTTGTGCGCAACGATCGACGCAACAGCAACACGCCCGAATTCAGCTCAGGAAATAGTGCAGGGATGCGTTCATCTGCCCAGCCCGTTGGAATCCGAACCGGTGCATGAGCTGCCGCAAGGTGAGCACGCCCTAGGGCAGCAAAAAGTGGTGCAGCCGAAGCCGTGAGACGAGCATCCGTATCCAGAAACAGAGTGACTGAAAAGGGAAGATTCAATAATGGTGCAATCTTGTCGCGATATGAAATGCGCGGATCAGGATGCTCAACAACCTGATCAAAAACATCAAGATCTTTTGCTGCTGAGGGGTTATCGCTAACAAGAGCAATGGGACGGCCAGAGAGAAAAGGCCTCGAGGCCACTGCACTAGAAGCTGCCTCTGTAAGAAAACGATTGCCAGTGGCTACAAATACAACACCTTCTTGCCTAAGCATTTAGAGTAAATTCATGAATTAGGCTTCATCTGAGATTTGGCAATCTGCCATTTATTTTCAAACCGATAAGGCTGCTTGGCCAGAGATTGATCACGCCGTTCGAGGCTATTACGAACTTTCTGCAATTGAGGATGACTAGGATCCAAACCTGCAGCTTGGTCAAGATAATATCGGGCCAAACTTATATCACCACGAAAAGATGCAAGGCTAACAAGATTCAAATAATGAGAAGTTGCAGGACCACCTATTGCCAGAGCATGCAACAAGCAAACTTCCGCCTCAAGCAATCTATTTTTAAGAACATAAGCATCGCTAGCATTCACATAGATGCTTGCATTAGCACCAAGGCTTTCAAGAGAAACTCCACAAAGTTGTAGAGCAAAATCAGCATTACCTTCTGCCACTGATTGAGCAGCAAGCTGAATTTTCTCAACAGCGTCTTGTGAACCTTCACCTTTAGGCAGCAGAGAAACCAATGCTGCTGCTGATGGAGACAATGGGGGCAGATTAACTGCACCTGCTTGGCGCACTTCTTCCTCGGCGAAAGCCAACATCAATGGATCCTTTGGTTTCCAATCTGCAGGAGATGAGGATGCTTGATTGCCAACTTTTAGATCGGGAAAATCAATAGAGGTATTCTGCCGGATGCGGAAATCAAGGCGATTGAGATTAACTTGAGCATCCTTGTAATTGGGATCATCTTGCAAAAGCTTTTCTAGTATGGAGCGAGCCTCACTTAATCGATCAAGGTCTATCAAAAGGTTGGCATAGTTGTTGCGAACTTGCGCAGCATCAGGGTCAAGTTTTAGTGCTCTACTTAGCAACTTCTCAGCCTTATCCAACTGGCCTAAACGGCGGCAATTGGCTCCATATAGAGAAAGGAAATCACGATCGTGACCCAAGGCAGGTTCTAGCTGTTCAAGGAGCTCACCAGCACGGGCGTATTCAGCAAGCTGGAAGCAAGAAGCAGCCAAGATTTGACAGGGAATCGGATGAAGCTGGGGCTGGAGACCAAGAACATCCGCCTGCCGAACGACTTCAAAATAACGACCTGCTTGAAAGAGGCTAATCAAAGCTTGATCTGGAGAGTTTGAGGCAGTCAGAGAAGACATTCAGATTAAATCGATCTTAGAAGAAATAATGAACGGAACTAACACTGGGAAGACAAAGGCCCGCTTGGCTTTGGACAGCCTTGCATCATCCAATCTCGAACCTTAGATATAGCTGCCTGCCAACTAAGAGACGTGCTTTGTCGAGCAATACCCACAGATGGATACCAAAGGCTTCTAGTCACAACAGGATCATCAAACCATCGCCAATCACTATGACGACTCAACAAACATTGGGTAGGCAAGTCAAGCCCACCTGCTCCGTGAATAGTTGTGTTCGCCACACTCACGACTGCATCACAGGCAGCCACTTGAGCCAGCCAGAGATCCATCTGTCGCAGTGGATCAATTCGCTGATCAAAAATGACATCTAAATTTTGCTCTTGCCATTGTTTCACATCCGGGGCAGCCTTTTTACCATATTGAAGGCTAACAAAGCCCACTCCCTCTATTGGAGCAATGACCTTGGCAAAGTCTTCAATTTTCATCGACTTCTCAGCAATTCTATTTGCACTCCCGCCCCCTTGCCAAGAGATCCCGACCAAGCGTTCAACTGGCTTATCAAACGCATCAAGATATTCATTCCTAAGGCTATCTGAACGAACTTTTTTAGCCACAAGGATCGGAGTCCTAGGGGCATAGGATTGCAAATCTGAGAATCTGTGCTGACAAATCGAACCCAAAGGAGATTGAAAATCGTATGAATCACAGGTGAGACTGCCATCTTTAGCGTCGCTATAACTCCAGATAGCGACGCTTCCATCATTCAGGCCATGCATTGCCAACGATCGCTTATAAATAGGCAATAAGCGATCCGCAAGCATTATGCCGATGTGATCAGCCTCCTTCTGCAACGTTGGCAGCAAGGTAAGAAACATCATCACGTCGCCAATAGCCTGCTCTTCCAATAACAAAAGTTTCTTACCAACAAGAGACTCACCATTCCATAAGGCCAACTGGTTAGAGCTGAAAGGTTTGCGTAAAGATCTTTGCCAACGTTGCTTCCCTGGAGCAGGAGTTCTTAAGCCATATTCAAACAAGCTCCAGCCTCGAGCCAGTTGCTGCTGCTTAATCAAAGTGCAGCCAAAATTCCAACTATTCACATCAATCAAATTTTGCCTTTTATCTCCTTCTTCCTGATCGCTAGAGGGAGACTCTTGAAGTGTCTGCATAGCATGCTCATAAAAACCAAGAGCCTTAGGAATGTCAGCTTGCTTAAACGCATGACCTGCCAAGCCAATCCTTACCTCAGCTTGCAAGATAGGCGTACAATTTTCTAAACTGATCTCAAGTTTTCGATTTACTTCACAAACAAGCGGTTCGAAATTTTCTGATTTTTGAACATCATTCTTAAGCGCTTCAGCCAAAAAGAGAACCTGGAGCAACAACTCTGGCTGATTACCAAGAGCAGCAAACCCATATGGCACCAATGCCAACGCCCAAGAATATTGAGCTTGTTCCCTTAGCATCGCAAACAAAGACATCCAAAGATCCTTTTGCTTATGCAAAGGAGAATCCTCAGCAATCCTAAACTGCAATGCTAAAAGCGATAAATAAATAGCCGTAGCCGGATTAGACTTTCTCTTTAAGTTAGCAAAATTTGTTAAAATTCCTGCATGTCGAGGATGTAGATCAAGGCCACGTTCAAGAATCTTCAGAGCTTTTTCATCTTGACCTTGGCTTCGAAGTAATGCTCCATAGTTCTGAAACAGAGTCGCCTCTTGAATCCCTTGTTCGAGAGCACGCTCATAATGAGATGCCGCAACAGACAAATCGTTTCGCTGATGAGCCCTGATGGCCAAAGGGAGTCCCAATTTCTGCGAAGCCTCTTCGATGACCTTTAGGAGAGCATAAGTGAATGCGAATTCTTTTTTTACACCCAAATTTTCCTGGTCAGTTCCGGGAGCCAGCTGGTTACATGGCGAAGCTGGGCCATGAGGTCATTTTTTTATGTCAAACCCACTACGGCAGGCAACTAGCCGGAGTCAAAAGAGTCACTCTAAAACAATCACTAAGCCATGAAGCACTCGAGGCAAAGGAATTACCTCATTTCGAGAAAACTTTGGCACAGGCGGATCAGTATCGCTGTGCTTTCAAGCAGCTGAAGCATCAAGGCTTCAATCCAGATGTGATTATCAGCCATACTGGTTGGGGATGCGGCATGCATAGCAGCTTGATTTGGCCAGGAGCAAAGCGAGTCGCTTACCTGGAATGGTGGTTCGCAGCGTATTCTGAACTACTCGTTAATAACGAACAAAGCAATCAATGGCTAAAATTTGATGAGACTTCGAAACTGAAGTTCAGGGAGCGAAACTTACCATTGAGCCTCGAACTCAACGAAGCCTCAATCATCGTGACACCAACACGTTGGCAACGCAAGCAACTGCCAACAAGCCTTCAACAACATTGCCAGGTCATCCCTGATGGGGTCGACCTCAAACGCTTTCATCCTGATATTAATAATAAATCTGAGCGACCATTGCTGACCTATGGCACACGTGGCATGGAGGCCATGCGACGCTTCCCTGAATTCATTCTCGAGCTACCGAAACTGCTCAGCGCAGAGCCTCAACTTGAGGTTGAAATTGCAGGGCAAGATTCAATCTTCTACGGAGGGAAGCCGCCATCAAATGGCAGCTGGGGAAACTGGGCAAAAGAGCAACTCTCAACTTGGATTGATCAAGGCCGGGTTCGAATGGTTGGGACCTTAAAAGCCGAAAAATATCAAGCCTGGCTGCAGAAAAGCTGGATTCACGTCTATTTAACACGCCCCTTCGTCGTGAGTTGGAGCCTTTGCGAAGCGATGGCCAGTGGTTGCTGCCTTGTAGTCAGTGACATTGAGCCAATTCGAGAATTCACTCAAAAAGACTCAGCCTTGCACATTAATGAAATGCACAAAAACACCTTCACTAAAGCCGTAGCAAGCCTTCTTGGCGATGAAGCCAAGCGCAAAACACTTGGGGAAGCAGCGAGACTAAGGGCTTCCTATTTCTCAATATCCAACTCTCACAAGCAGTGGCGGCAACTGCTAGATGAGGAACTGACCACCTGAAAGTGGCCAAAAACGTCCACTCGGGGTATATTAATTAAGTAATAAGGGCCCCCTTAGAAATTTTCCATGGCCAATTTTTTAATCACGTCTGCGAACACACTGACAGAGGGTTCGTCAGGCAACGATGTCATCGAACTAGACACCGCCCTTGGAAACACTGTTTACGGGGCAGGCGGCGCTGACAAAATTTCTGCTGGGAATGTCAATGCAACCAACGCCATCATCAATGGTGGCCAAGGTGCTGACACCATTAACCTAGATTCTGCAAACATCAACGTCGGCAGAGTTT
This sequence comes from Gammaproteobacteria bacterium, assembly GCA_002725995.1. Classification (GTDB taxonomy): domain Bacteria; phylum Pseudomonadota; class Gammaproteobacteria; order Pseudomonadales; family Azotimanducaceae. Next base: position 2,347 of record PBRQ01000006.1, on the reverse strand, counting down.
TTGCTGGTGGCGACAACGACATCATCAGTGCAGCTAGTGCCACCGTTGCTGAGTCAACCATTAACGCTGGTGGTGGTACGGACACGATCACTATTGGTTCTGCGACTCTTACGCGCTCAACAATTAACGGCAACGCAGGCCACGACTACATCACTGCCTCTGCGCTGTCACTAAGCACCGCATTTGTAGGACTGGGTGCTGGAAACGACAGCATCAGTTTCAGTGGTGCAACTATCACTGACTCCAAGATCGCTGGTGGTGGTGGTGCTGATTCGATTGTCTTTACCGCTGGTGCAGGATCTGCTGTATTGGTTCAAGGCGATACCCTTACTGACTCTGAGTACTACGGAAACGACACAATCAGCATTGGTGGCGTTTTAGGAGACGATGCCACAGTTCAAGGTGGTGGTGGTGCTGACCTAATTACAGCCACTGCAACTCTTGGCGATGCTGGCTTCTTTGCAGGAAATAATGGCAAAGACACCATTTCCTTATCAGCCATCCAAGGTAGTGGAAACACCATCGGCGGTGGTGCTGCAGCAGACGTGATTACGATTGCTGACGGACAAACCGCTAGTGCTGCTTATGTATTTGGTGGTGGTGGAGCTGACCAAATCACAGTTAGCGCCCAAGTTGGTCTCGCTGGTGAAGCTTTCTATATCAATGGTGGTGAAGGTGCCGACTCAATCGGACTGGGCACAACCGTTTCCGGAGCAGTATTGAGCTACACCTCATTTGCTAACTCCAATATAGATAGCACTGACGTTATATCTGCCATGACTGGCGTTGACGCCAGCTTCTCAGTTACTCAATCTGTAGTTAGCGCCAATTTTGCTGCTGCAACCACTGTTAACGGCTTGGCAATTGGAGCATCTGGCACTGCTTCAGCGTTCTCAGCTGGTATCAATACTGTGACAGCCCGTGCAACAGAACTAGATTCTGTTCTCACAGAAGGTGACACAGTGTTCTTCTCAGATAATGCAGGAACTGACTACCTCTGGATTCAGGGTGGTGCTGCTGGCAGCGGCAATGATGGCGATCTACTGGTACAAGTCAACACAGCTGTTTCTGCTATTCAAATTGCTGGCGGAACAGCACTGACCATTGACCTTGCCTGATTAGTTCTTCTTTTAAAATTCACCCCCCTCTTAGTAAGAGGGGGGTTTTTTTGTCTGTTTTTTTATTTATTTATCCTGATCAGCCTTAATAAGCGCTGATCAAAAAGCTTTTCAGTTCAGTTGTTCAAGACAACAACAATCACCCTTCTCTGTTCTTTGACTTGATCAGCAGATGAGTAACGTCAAGGATAGAAGCCTTCAAAACCGCCCCGATAGAAGGAACTATTTCCTCGAAAATCTAGCTGCTAGCCAACATCAACCAACTCTAAACTTCTTAAACTTTCGTTGAACGACGTGATATCAAGTTGCTAGTTCATAATCTCCTTTTGGTCATTACTCCATGCAAAGCAATGACGAGGATATCTCCTCTCGCTGGTATGAGCAATTTATTTCCCATACAGATTACAGGCCACTCGAAAGAGCTTCAGGCAATATTGAACTAGGACGAAAGCAGATTGACCTATCTATAGATTACTTTTGCCGGCCAAATTATTCACCCTGTTGTCTATACAATGCAGCATAACGACCTTCGCGATCCATTAATTCAGAGTGATTGCCACTTTCAACTAAACGTGATGCGTCCATCACAAGAATCAAATCACTCGTTTTTATAGAGGTCAAGCGATGTGTAATGAAAAAGACAGTTCTGCCTGCAGCCCAAGCCTGCAAATTCATGCATAACTGACGCTCTGTATTGTAGTCCAAAGCACTGGTTGCTTCATCCATCACCAAAACTTGGGGGTTAGCAAGAATCGTGCGGGCGATCGCAATCCTTTGACGCTGACCACCGCTTAAATTACTGCCACGCTCAGCCAATGGTGTTGCATATCCTTGGCCAAGGCTCATGATGAAATCATGGGCACAGGCCAGCTTTGCTGCATCAATAATCGATTCAGTGCTGGCCTGCGGATCATTGAGCGAAATATTGTCAGCAATTGTTCCCTCGAACAGCAAGGAATCCTGGGGTACGATTCCAATCTGTCGACGAAGACTAGAAAGATCGACTTTGCCAATATCGTAATCATCGATAAAAATTCTGCCCTTATTTGGATTGTAAAGCCGCGGCAATAGTTTCATCAAAGTGCTTTTGCCACTACCACTAGGTCCCATTATGGCCACAAAATCTCCTTTGTTAATAATCAAATCAGCACCACAAAGAGCATCAACGGTTATTTCCCCAATTTTGTAACTTTTCCATACCTTAATTAATTTAATCAAAGATTTCATTA
>PBRQ01000005.1 GCA_002725995.1 Gammaproteobacteria bacterium | reverse complement strand
GTGCTGGAGCTCTGCTCTATGAACCTGTGTTATTAGCCCCGTCACCATCGGCGGCTCCTAGCCAAGAGCCCCCTGGAACGAAGTCGAACCCAGATAGCGAGGAGATAAGCCCTGATGAGAGTCCACTGGCAGGACGTGGTTACGAGAAAACAGCCGTGCTCCTTCAGGCCCGTGGACCTTTTATCGCCCTGCAGGGCTTTCTTAGAGGTATAGAAGCTTTGCAGCTCGTGGTCCAACCCAGTGATCTTGAGCTAACAGCACTCGACCCTAAGAAGGGGCGAGAAGATGACGTCGTAAAAGGACCAGCACTCACGCAGCTAAAGCTGAAACTGACCTTCTATGACAAGGCATCCGTTCCTGACAAGCAAGGAAAGAGGAAGATTCTCGATTCTGAGGAGGGATTCCCTCCAGAAGCCTGAGCCCCCCTGGTTGACAACTAAATCGGTAGATACCATCAATGCAGAGTTTTGTGCCAGATCGATCTTGGGTAGCTGTCATTCACGTTCCCAGCGACTGGTTCCTCTAATTGCTGCTCTTGGTTTATATGGCGCGTCTATGAACGGGGGCTTGATGCTGCCGGCTCCGGTGAAGGCACAGAAGCAGGGGACGATGGAGCTGAAGTTGCGACGCTCTCAGGACAGCGTTGAAATCATCATTGAAGGTGTGGGTCCGCAGCCCGTTGTGCAACACCGACAGACTGGTCAGAGCTGGGAAGGTCGATTGACTACCCAGGGCAAGCCTGGACTGCGCCGCGGTCCACAGCAAGTGTCGATGCCGGAACTGGGGCTGCAATCTGTGAGCCTTGCAGGATCAGGCGAGAGCTATCAATTAAATGTTGAAGGGGTGGCCGGTAGGCCGTTACTGGAACCATTGGTTAGTGCCGACGGCCGCAATTTGATCCTTAGCTTTCCTGGATTGACTACTCAGGCTGAGCAAACTGGACGATTGGATCTGCGCACGCCAGGCAGGGTCCCTCAGGCGTCTTATGTACCGTCTTTGCGACAACGTGCTGTAGCACCTCCACTAGGAGATATGGCCGTGGGCACCATGGTGCTGAGTAACCGCAGTTTTGTGCAGGTGAGTGGTCCTTCAGTGACTCTGACGTTGAACAATGCACCTGCCAAAGATGCCTTAATGTCTCTGGCCAGATTGGGAGGGTATGGATATATCTATGTAGGTGAGGCAGATTCCTCTGGGACAGCTACTGCGATCAAAGCTGGTGGGGATAGTCGTCCAGTGTCGATGTCATTTCAGAATGAGAGTTATGCACGTGCCCTCAATGGGGTGCTGTTGGCTTCTGGCTTGCAGGGCAAAGTTGATGGCCGCACGTTGATTGTCGGTAGTGGTGTTGCCGCCAAAACATTTGGCCCTCAGGTTTCGAAGGTCTATCGGCTCAATCAAGCCAGTGCTTCCTCAGCAGCCGATTATCTGGCCAGCTTGGGAGCATCGATTAGCAAGGTGAACGTCCTAAGCATTACAGGGGCGGCTAACTCGTCGCCTTCAGGAGTAACTCAAGCAAGCAATCAAACCTCTTCAGCAAACAACTCTATTTCCCAAGTCGAGACATATGGAGCTTCTGTAGGGCCGTTAAAAGGGTTAACTGGTGCCACAGATTCACGTCTACAAACCATCACATTGGTGGGCGATTCTAATTTGATCACTATAGCAGAGAGTTATCTCAAGCAGATTGATTTGCGCTCGCGACAGGTAGCGTTATCAGTGAAAATTTTGGATGTCAATTTGGACAATGTACAAGGGATGGACAATAGTTTTTCATTGCGTTTTGGCAACAATCTGATTGTCAATGATCAAGGGAAGTTATTGGCCGCATTTGGGCGTAATTTGCCTGCTAATGAAGGTTCGTTTATATCTGCTCCAGCGGAGACCCCTGCTCCAGCGGAGACCCCTGCTCCAGCGGACACCCCTGCTTCAGCGGACACCCCAACTCCCAACCCTGCTTTGAATTACCCAGACCAAGCATTTTATGATTTCCTGAAAGCTCAAATTGTATCGTCTAATACCAAGATTATGGCTTCGCCCACGTTGATACTTTCCGAGAGCTCAGAGAGTATTCCAGGAGAGATTGGTCGAGACAATGCCAATGAAGCATTTGTACGTCTTGGCGATAAAGTTGTCACGGCATTTAGTGTCACATCAGATGCGAATGGCAACATCTTCTGTGAGCCAACATTTGAGACTGCGGGATTGTCTCTTGGAGCCATGGTCAGCAAGATTGACGACAATGGGTTCGTGACATTTACGCTCGAGCCTAATCTTTCGGCTGAAGTTGGCGAACCAGTTCGGCAGGGTGAATGTGGAGATATCAAAACTGTTAATGAAAGAATACTTGAGACTGGGGCAGTGCGTGTTCGCGATGGACAAACTTTAATTCTTACCGGCGTGATTAGTGATTCGGATTCTGATGTGGTTACAAAATGGCCAATCTTGGGTGATATTCCTGTGATTGGTCAGTTTTTCAGGTCTTCGACGCGAACAAAGAAAAAGAGCGAACTTGTGATTATGGTTACGCCTCGTATTATCAATGATGAACAAGGAGCTACTTACGGATATGGGTATCGCCCTTCAACTTCCGCATCGCGTAATTTGATCTATCGCCAATAGCTGGATTAAATGATAATAAAGTGTTAATTCTCTAGCTTAGAAGGTGATGGGAGAAAAGTATTTAAGCGCTAGAGGCAATAAGCTTTGAAATATGCTTGTTGCTCCGTTCAGTAAAGAACTGCCAACACCATTCCCACCAGGATGAGGTGAGGTTTTCTTCACTTGTTCTGCACCGTTGCGCATCTGTTGAGCCAGTGCAGGTTGCTCTTGCTGATCGAATAGTTCAGCGGCATATGCGAAATCGCGGGAGGCCATCTCTCGCTTGGCCTGCTCGGCTCGGCTGATGCCTCGCGCGACCCATGTGATTGCAGCATCGGGTCTGCGAATCAAAGCTTTGTTGAAGTAATCCTCGGCTTCTGGATAGCGACCATTAAGGGCTTCTTCCACTCCCGCGTTATGGAGCGAGGCATAGTTGCTGGCAACCGCTTCTACTCCCTTCGCACCTTTCCAGTGGCTTCTGGATAAACCGTTTTCATCCAGTTGGGCGCTACTAAGATCGGCTCCCATAAAGTCTGTTCCAGTGAGAATGGCGCCGCGAAGGTCTGCTCCTCGTAATGAGGCATGGCGGAGGGTGGCAAAGCTCAAATCAGCACCGCTGAGGTTGGCTCCATCAAGTTGAGCGCGACCAAGATCAGCTCGTTGTAGATGGGCTCGCTTGAGGTTTGCCTTACGAAGGTCAGCATGCATGAGATCAGCGTCTTGAAGCCTGCACTCCATGCAAGTTTGTGTTTCCAGCAGCTGCACAAGATCCTTGGAGTTACTTTCAGCTTCAAGGCGTTTGGCAATGCCTAGCGTTCCAGCACTGCTCGTGAGAATCACGAGCAGAACGGTTAGGTGACGGCGTGTCGTCAAAAGTCCGCAACCGTATAAGTTCTATGTAAATTTAGCTGCCCTAGTGGTTTGCGTCGACTCCTGTTTGTTAGCGCAACAGGATGGAGTTAGATTATAATTTTATCTTAGCCCAAGCTTTGCTTAGGAGATGGCTAATCAAAGAAAATGCACATAGCTTTTTGCAATGATTAAAGCCGCCATTAGTTTATGCAGCTTTGCCTGTCATGAGTTGATTGCTTGAGTTGTTGTTTTTTAGATCTTGAAGCTCATTTGTGATTCGTTGTATCAGCTCATCAGTGGCTTTCGCTTGATGGCGCTTTGATCGTATTGGCACTGTGCAGATCCTGAGGCGAAGACTTTCCTCGTTCGCCTCAGGATCTGCACCTGCTATACGCATCAGCTCAACAACTGCAACCCAGTTCCGTGGTATCGTTTTACTATAACCTGAGGGAATGAAGCTTGGTGGCACTTCCCCTAAAGTTTCGAATATTTCAAATTCATGATTCTGTGCAGGGCGAAATCTTACCAGCGCCTCGGGGTGCTGAACAAACCAGCTTCGATCATCAGAAATTAATTGCTGCATGGCTAATGAGATCTGAGACTGTTTGAATATGCTTATCTGTTTTGACTGTGGCATTGTGATTTTAGGCTCTGACTATTGAGTTTAATTCAAGCAAAAGTTATGGCTTGCTCAAGGTTTTACCTAGAGCATTCTCAACAAGTAGACGAAACTTAGGCCAAGGCATTGCACCACTTACGATTTTTCCATGATGCTTATCTCCTTGTGATGGGCCAATCACAAATGTTGGGGTCGCACGGATACCATGTAATTTAGCTTCTGAGACGTTGGAGTTGACAATTGAAGCGACTTCTCCTGACTTCAGACACTCCTTGAGGCTTTCCACATTGAGACCAGCGGTTTGAGCAATTGTTAGCGCTCCGTGGCAGTTTAAGCAATTCTGCTTTGTGAATAAAGCTTTATAGGTTAGCCAGTAATCGTCTTGTTCCATGGAGCAACGGGCCACCTTTGCTGCTTGAGTTGAGTTCTTGTGGAATGGCAGTGGTAGATCTTTGTGCACGAAGCGAACGAGACCCTTGTTGATGTATTCACTTTCAAGTTTTGGCAGGGTTTCGTGATGGAAGCGCTGGCAATAGGGGCATTCAAAATCACTGAATTCCACAATTGTGATCGGCGCATTAGGGCTACCAAGGCTTGGCTCACCTTTGATCAGCAGATCTGCTTTTAAATTAATTATCTCGGCTGAGGCTACTTTGGCTTGTGGCGCATTACTGCTCTGCTGGTCTTGGTAGACGAGAGTTCCACCTATCCCCATAGCAAGGCTGCAGACCATTAATCCTGCAGTTGCGAGTGTCTTCATGGTTTATATCTCAATTCGAAGAGCCCCTTGGTGACCAGACTTATCATTGCTGTGAAAGGAGGGGAATCGTGACATTGAAAAGATCCACCCTTCCTTCGCCACATTTTTAACGGTGATCGCCAATGTTGGCGATCCTGTTTGTTACAGGCTTAAATATAGTTGTGATGGTCTTAATCGTTGGCAACAGACGTTTGGCTTAAATCTGATCTACTGCGAAGACGACGGGAGTCACTGGGATTAAAGGCTCCCATGCCCCTAATGGATCGCGCGCTTTTATGGCGCGGTGGCTTGATTGGCGGTGGGCTGGTGCTGGCTGTGCTGATCACATGCCTCGCTGCATTTTTATACGGCCGCTGGGTGGATGATCGCCAACTACAGCTAGCGCCTGTAGTTGCTGACTATGACAACATGCAGACGCTTCTCATTAAGGGCAATCAGGAGCTGCAGTTTCTGCAGAAAGGGAACAAAACCTTGGCCGAGGGTATCGCCGGCTTGCGTTCTGGTTCTGCACTGCTCGTTGAGCTCAGTCGTCTGACCCCGCAGGCAGTTCAGCTAACCAATCTCAGGGTCTTGCCCAACAAACTTGAGCTTTCTGGGGTTACCAATCAGCCCAAGGGTCTTTCTGTGGTGAATGCTTTCCAATTGCAGTTGGATAGCTCCCCCTTTTTTCAGCCAGATGGCGTCAACCTCATACAGGCTCTGGAGATCACTCGCACGACTAGTTCAGCGGAGTCAAGAAACTCTGTTGTTTCACCATTCAAGGTGCTTGATTTTGAACTCACTGCTGACTTTGCAGCTGATGCTGCTGAGACGCTGACGAGCAAACGTTTGAAGGCCTTGGGCTCCAGAGGCTTGGCGGAACGACTGGATTTTGTGCGCAATGAAGGTTTGCTGCCATGACTAACTTTCAGCTTGGCCAAAACAGCCGCCCACGGCGCTTACTGACGCCGGAGCGGGCAGTGTTGTTTTTGCCTATGCTGGCGGGTGCACTCTTGGCCGCAATTGTGCTGATGGTTGGTTTTGTTCCCTTGTCATTGCAGATCAAAGAAAAGCTCGATGTATTGAAGGAGATGGAGACCAAGCAGTTGGACATGCCGTTTCTGCAGCAGCAGATCGACGCATTGCGAAGGCAGAAGCAATTAAAGATTGCCCAGAAGGAACGTCTGCTCGAGCTGGTGGCTGGAACCACTCAGCTGCGCACGTTCTTAGCCAAGCTCAATGAGCTTGCAGTTCAAGAAGGTGTCGCGATTTTGAAGGTAGAGCCGAAGGCAGTTGAGCGGCCAGCACCAAAGACAGTTAATCCTGCCAATGGGGACCCTGCCACTCCGGCTGCGGATGCAACGTCTCCACCTCTTCCGTCTGGAGATCCGTTGCTTGCTCAGAATCTGGAAAAGCGTTCCGCCGCACTCATCGTACAGGGGCCTTTCAGACGGATTGTGGCTTTTATGCAGCAGATGGAGCAGCTGGAGGTGATTGTGATAACAAGCGATCTTGAACTACAGCTTGCTTCTCCTAATCAGATCAGTCGGCAAGCTGGCAGTGGGTTAGGTGATCTGGATGCTGCAACCAATACCACTCTCAAGCTAAATCTTTCTGCTTACGGACGTAGTACCAAAGCTCAGCCTTGATCGCTCGTAGTTGTTGTCTTAGTCGTCTCAGTTGCTGTGCCGTTGGAGAAGGATTGCTGTCAAATCGATAGCTGTTGTAGTGAAGGCTTATACATTTGATCAGTTGTTCTTGCTCAGGGATTGCCACAGCTGCACGCTGACAGAATTGCTGCAGGGTTTCACCAGTGGCAGGCCTTATCTGGAGTTTGGCCAGGGGAATCAGACAATCCTTTAAGGCCAAGCGAGCTGCATCTTGCTGGCTTTGGCGATGATTGATTGAGGCTATGAGCGTAATCGCCCCAGTGAAACCAAGGCCTATAGCTGCTACAGCGATAAGCCCCTGCCATTGGCGCTGACCATGCAGCAAAGGGAGGAGAAACCGCTCTTGGGCCGAGCTGTCGAATTGCATCACCCATAGCTGCCAGCGGGTATCAAGCCCTTGCCATTGATTGGTAAGAACCTGCAGCCATGCGGGAGCTCGTTGTTCGAGGAGCCGGCGGTCGCTGTCATTGAGGCTGGCGGCTAGCGAATGACGCACCCTGTTCGGAACTACCCAGCTGGTGGGGTCCACCTCTACCCAGCCTCGCCTGGGTAGCCATATCTCACTCCAAGCGTGGGCATCGCTATTTTTCAGTAGTAGATACGTATCCGTGCCTAGTGGCTGTTGCCAGCGGCCACCTTGATAACCCACCACGACTCGGGCCGGCACACCTGCCGCTCGCATCAGTGCTGAAAAGCTTGCAGCGTAGTGCTCACAGAACCCACGTTGACGATCAAACAGGAAAGCATCGAGTGGGCTTTGACGGGGTAGACGACCTGGATCGAGGGTGTAGTTGAACGGTTGGGAATCGAACCAGTTGCGTGCTAGTTGAAGGCGTCTGACTGGATTCGTGGATTGTTGCCGCCAGCTGTTGCCTAGGATCTCCAAGCGTGGGTTGCTGCCTTCAGGTAGGGCTAAATCGGTTGCGGTGGGAGGTAGCTTTCGCCAATCATCACCTTTTGCATTGGCAACGATGCCATAACTTCCTCGCTGCCTTAGGGGTGCTCCCCCCCAAAGGCCGCCACCGCTGTTAATGCGTAGGCCAGTTGTGTTGGGGAGGCCATGGCCGCTCCATGGTCGCCAGGCAAGTTGGCTGGGCTCAACTAACCATTGCTGCAGGATCGTTGCGTCAGGGATTGTTTGTTCCTTTGCAAGAGGTAGAGAAGGACCCTGGCTCCAGCCATATCCATCGAATTGACGATGCACGAGCACTCGCCAATAGCGCTGCTCAGGCGGCGGCGGCGGACCGCTGAAACGCACCCTTGCCGCCATGCCATGACTTTGTACCAATGAGGCCAACTCTCCTGGCCTGAGATATTCCGAGAGCCCAGTGCGGCTAGCTCTACTCCCTGGCAGGCTCCAGAGAGCAGGCAGGCGTGGCAAAAGCAGGAAGCATGTCAAGACAATGGGCATCACTATTGCGAACAGCATCAGGCTGCGGCGCAATAGTGATGCCAGGGGTTGTGGGCCAGCTTCAAGGGCGACCAAAGCAGCGATGCAAAGCAGGGCACAACTTCCTTGAAGCAAGCTGGCGCTGAGGTTTTGATTGAAGATTCCGGCAAGACCGATGCTTAACAGCAACACCAGTGCAGAGGAGCGTGGGCTGCGCTTCTGGACGCTTTCCAGCAGTTTCAAACTCGCCATCAGCCAGAGCAAATTGGCCAGACTGGTGAACCATGTGGTGGGATTTTCCTGTTTTGTAATTGCTGTGATCGTCCAGCCGAGCAAACACACCAGGGTGATCCAGTTCAAGTGACTTCTGACCAGTGAGTGGGGCTGAAGGCTGAGCAGCAGAATTGCAGGTATTGCGATTGCAGCCAGGACATATAGGTGGCCGCTGATGAGAAGCTCAGCCCAAAGCAACAGCAACGTCAACTGGAGTAGGCGTTGAGCTAAGAACATCCCGGCAGGGGTAGTTGTGCCAAGACCTTTAAGCAACGTTCTAGATGTTGGCGGCCACTTGCTGGTGGTAGTTTTGTGCTATCAGGTAGGCGTAGCCCTACGGCTTTGCCTGCAGCTGCTTCCTGGCAGAGGCGATCACAAAGGTGCTCCAAGGCTGTTTCCAGCGGCAGTTGTAGGTCTGGTCCGAGCCATAGCTCCGATGAGCCGATATCGCTGAACCCTTTCACAACCCAGCCACGTCCTCTGGCCCTGGCTTTCCAGTCAATGCGTTGGAGGCCTTCTTCAGAGCGCCAGGGCCGTAGTTCTTCAAATAGATCGCTACCACTTTGTTTATTGGGTGCAGAGCTCAGCTTGGCTGTCTGGTTGTTGGCGCTGACGAATAGCTGCACTGGACCCTGTTGCCTGGCTGGTGCCACCCAAATTGGTTCTGGTGGTTCCCAGTAGCACCAACAGCGAAATAGCCCTAAGGGAGCTGTGGTGTGAATTAATAGCCGGCCAGGTAGATGACGACCACGCTGAGGCGGGTGCCATCGAAGCTCTACTAGCTGCTGGCCTGGTCGAATGTGTTGTCGTTGTTGAGCAGGTGCCCCAGGTTGCAGCCAGCGCCATTTGATGTTGGGTCGCCATGTCTTGCTGATGGCCTTAATTGCATACACTTGGTCTTGACCTGCAAAGCTGAGACGCTGGGGGTGAACTTGAAGTTTCAGGCCCTGCAGATTGAAGTGAGTGAGAAACAGGCTGAGTAGTAGTAGTGCAGCCATGAGGAAAGCGAGCAGCACCGGACTGTTGCTGCCACCATTGATGCCCATTAGATAGAGAGCGACGCAGCTCAATAGCCATAGGCCACCAAAGCTGCTGGGCAGAATGTAGAGGTTGCGATGGCCTAGGACTAGTTGAGGGGTTGTGCGGCCAAGCCGGCGTTGTAGCCCTTTCAACCATTCAGCGAAACCCATCCACTTGCTCCAGTATTGACTTGCTCAAAGGCTGGTTTTGGCGGTGGCCGCCATCAAGGCGGTGTTCTGCAACGGCAGAGAAGATTGCCTGGATGTGGTCTGGCGTCACACTGGATTGACCTTCTAGAAAGGCCCAGGCCTTGGCAGCTTTTAAAAGCCCCTTGGCAGCCCTTGGGCTGAGGCCATTGGCATTGAGACGGCTGGTGGCGACCAGATCGAGCACATAGTTGATTAATGCAGTAGAGGTGTGCTGCTGGCTCACTGAAAGCTGGGCGGCTTCCAGGTCTGCGGCCGATAGACCAGTGTTCAGAGCCTCGAGAGGGAGATGTTGCTCGCTAAGCATGGCTGCTTCGGCTTGACGATCAGGGAAACCCAGCGAGAGGCGCATCAGGAAACGGTCCAATTGGGATTCAGGCAGAGGGGAGGTGCCTGTCTGATCGAGGCCGTTTTGGCTGGCAATCACAATGAATGGATGAGGTAGTTTGTGGCTGCAACCATCCACGCTCACGCGTCCATTGGCCATGGCTTCGAGGAGAGCACTTTGAGTACGTGGGCTCGCTCGGTTGATTTCATCAGCCAATAACACCTCACAGAACATGGGGCCTGGCTGGAATTGGAATTGACTGCTAACTGAATCCAACACGGCTACACCGGTGAGATCGGCAGGGAGTAGATCACTGGTGAAGTGCACACGATGAAAATGAAGACCAAAACAACGCGCCATGGCCTCGGCGAGCGTGGTTTTACCCATGCCTGGCAGGTCTTCGAGGAGGAGGTGCCCCTTGGCAAGCAAACAGGCAATTGCAAGGCGGATTTGGTGCTCTTTGCCCAGCAAAACTTGACTTAACTGGTGTATGGCTGATTGCAGTTGCTCTGTCATTTACACAAATCGGGCTTAGATTGAAGCCTTAATGCCTCAGTTAGACAGGAAAGATGGCTTATCTCTACGCTGGTTTGAGCATTGCCATGTTAACGGGAGTCATGACGATGCTTGATATGGCAAGTAGTTATCTGCAGTTTCAGAATACATGGGAGCCAGCTTCTGTAGCAAATTCAGGCCTCTATTACAATGGCTTGCATCTCAAAGATCAATATATTATGGATGTTATCTCGGAAAATATTGATATGGACGTTTGTAGCAGTGAAGATACTGCCGAAATAATGAATAGCCTTAATCTTGATCAAAGCTCATATGAATTCTCTGATGCTGTTAGTGATTTTAAGGGTGGTTGTGTCTATACTTCATCGTCTGTTGGCCATCGGATTATCTTTGACTCTAACAAAGGCCTTTGGTCATGTGCACTTGCCTCAGGGCAGCAAAAATGTGATTTTGAGTTGTAGGAGAAAGCCTGATGGTTGATGCAATTCTAGGATTGGTCGTCGCTGTAATTGCGACCTCTGCCTTGGCTCTCGCAGTTGAGTTTAGTGAGGCTTCCTTTGCGCGTAAGGACTCCCTTGATCCTGGCATGTCAATTTACGAGAGAGGTGTTTTGGATGCCGCAGACTTGAGTGAGACACAACAAGAAGCATTTAAAAATTTTCTTGCAAATACAAAACTATGAGACTACTTTCCACCCATAAAGGATTTCGGCTTGCTACTCCACTAGCACAGCAGCAGGGCATGACATTTTTGGAAGTGATCTTTGCGCTTGCCGTGTTTGTGATCTTTGGTGCAGTATTTCTAGTTGTTTCTGAACAGATCTCCCTCTATTTGGTTCCGGACGAAAATCTGCCCGCTCTTTCGGATAAAGAAGAGGCGCCCGTTCCGATTCTTATTGCTGAGAGACTTGCAAAAGCTATGGATCCTTTGGTAGCAGCTCTTGAGCAGCCAGGGGCTAACCCGGCTGTATTCCCGCTTGGCTTAGAGGGCTGCTCTAGCAACCCTCTTCAAGCAGTAGCTCCTGGCCTAATGGGAATTTTTTTAGTTGACGACTCTGCTTCGAATGAATCAGAGTTTCAACTTGGTGGCCGTTATGAATTTTGCCTATTTGATTCTGGAGAACAAGGTTCAAATCAGCAGAAAGTTTATGTTTTAGTTGCCAAGCCTTTGGATCAGTACAAAAACATTGCAATGTTACCTATTGTAAGAAGGATATTTTGCCGACCAAAACCATTGTGCGTTCCAGCACTCTAAGAGAGTTTTGCCTTGACAACAACACCTGCAACTGGCCAATCATTCTTCGGTCTTGATACACGTGTTTTATCTGATCGTCTTTGGCAGTTTCGCCGGTCGGTTTCAAAGCGAGTGCTTCTGATTGAATTTGGGGATTCATCTCTTACGATTGCAGAGGCTCGATATACAGGAATTGATATTGAATATAAACATTTTAATCGAATTTTGTTGCCGGCGAATGCAATTGAACGTGGGGTTCCTAGTGATCCTGAAAAGATGGCTTCATTGATTCAATCAATCTGTATAGAAGAGCATATTTATGCTCATCGTGCTGCTGTAGTTCTGCCCCCAGAAATCGCCTTCTCTCAATTAATTGATATTCCTGCAGAGCTCACAATTGCACAGGCATGGGATTATGTTAATGATCCAAGTTCTGGCCTGCAAATCCCGATACCTTTACAGCAAACAGACTATGATATTGTTCCAGTTGACCCACCCTTGGCACTCTCAAAAGGTCACAAGTTTAAGCCCTACCTATTAAACAGTGTTCCTAAGAAATTGGTTGATCAGTTATTAGATACTCTTCAAAAGGCTGATTTGGAACTTCAGGTTCTTGATCTAGGTTTCACTTCTCAGCTTCGTTTAATAGCAGATCAAATTTTTGCGCTGCAAACAGCAGAGTATTGTTTGATGCTGGAATTACTTGCCCAATGCACGCATCTTACAGTGGTGACTGCATCTGGCCCTGTAGCTGTTCAGAGAATGTCTGCTATTCGTGAGTTCCCTGAGCCCGATTTAACAAAAGACCGCACAGATGGCGATGCCGTCATTATTGACTACGGCTCTGCTGAGGCGATCACACTGGCGGATGAGAAATATCTTCGCATTTCAGAGCTAGACTTGCTCGTTTTGGTTAAAGAGGTCCGTGAGTATACAAAAGTATTTGCCGCAAAGGCGCCTAACTATTGCTGCACAAAAATCTACCTGTCTGGCGTTAATAGTGCCCATCCTACGCTTGCCGAATTACTTGGCTCAGCCTTGGATATTCCTGTAGAGATTATTAGGCCGCTTGGTGCAAGTGGTGTTGGCAATGTTTCGTTCATAAAAGCATTATTGCATCAAAGCCTTGGAAGAATAATAGGTCTTGGTCTTTCTCAACTGCCTAATGATTACATGGAGGATCTATCATTTACTGAAAATGTAAATCAAAAGTCGACCCTGGAAGCATCTACCCCACAATCGGAAGCACCAATTGCAATCCAGGAAAGAGGAAGAGAGGAGGTTGAGCAAGAGGTTAAGGAAGAAGATACGGAGTTATTAATTGGAAAGCTGGTTATCGGTCAAGAAAATAGTGCTGTAGAGCAGGAAGGAGAAAGTATTGGAGACTTAGAGGCGGAGGAATGGCCCAGTATTCAACAAGACCTGTTACCAGGTGAGTGTATACCTGAAGAGAAAGAACAGGTTCCTGCAGCAGCAAACGATATGGAAAAGGCGAAAAAAGAAGATGCCGAGTTAT
>PBRQ01000063.1 GCA_002725995.1 Gammaproteobacteria bacterium | reverse complement strand
TGCCTGCTGGTTTTCTAAATACTCCTCGGCGCAATCTTCAAATGAGAGCAACTTAGCATCTTCCAGTAATTCCTCTGTTTTACATTGTCTGCGGTGCTGCAGAGGATCGACATTGTGAAACAGGAGCAAACGGTTCTCTGAAGCCGCAAGACGCGCATCTTTGAGGGAGACAATATGAAATGGTCCCAACCCCATGTCATGAGACTTGCCTTTTCTCATGTAGCGAAGAATCCAAGACTTGGCTCCGCTGGGGCCGATTCTAAAATATAGGCCACCACCATCAGAATACATTCCCGGTTTCCGCAGTCGTGGGAGGGTCAACGCTTTAAGTTTTTCGTATTGTCTAGCCACTGTCCCATTAAATGACCCATAATATTAGCCACAGTTTAGCAGATCAGCATATTTGGCGTCAAAGCCAATATGTAGATTAACCTATTGATATATAACTATATAATGGACTTGTGTGGACTGCGGTGGACACCATATTGGCGGAGAGGGAGGGATTCGAACCCTCGGTACGTTTCCGTACACACACTTTCCAGGCGTGCTCCTTCAACCGCTCGGACACCTCTCCAGAAGGCGCGCACAATATCTTAGATCTGCTTCTGTTTCAATCCGGTATGTTTCCATGTCCATGTCCATGTCAGAGGGGCTATGCATACGATATCCGGATAAGGCTTGGCGGCGGATAAGGGTAGCGCGGTCCATGAATCAATCTCTCCTATATCCGTCTGATATAATGCATATTCACTTCGCTCTAGCAGGTTGACAGGTGGACTTTGTCGAAGTTTCATCAACCCTCTTACAGGATTTTTCAAATGAGGGTGTGCATTACGCCTCATTGGCGGGTTTGCCTTAGGGTTTTGGGGCGTAACGAGTGCGACAGCAGATATGGATTTTCTGCTTTTGCTGGAGGATGCTGAAAATGCAGAAGGAATTCTAACGCGTTATGGTTATACGGTAGATTACAAAACCGAGAACGTGGCCAGGTTTCAGTCTCCAGATTCCATTTGCCCTATTTATCCCAGCCACTGACTAAAAAGTGTCTAGCCGTGGAGCCCTATCTGAAGTAGTGACGCTTATTTAAAAAGGGTACCTACTAAACTAGAGAACCCCGAAGTCCCATGACAACCCTGCGTGGTATCGTTTAAACACATTCTTGGCAATCAGGATTCGGTGCACCTCATCCGGTCCATCAGCCAGTCGCAAAGTCCTTGCGCCGAGGTACATGCCGGCCAGTGGTGTGTCACCCGAAACGCCCATCGCACCATGAATCTGAATAGCGCGGTCAATGACACGATGCATGGCATTTGGCACGAATATCTTGATCGCGGAAATCTCAGTCCTGGGGTCGGTACCGGACTCGATAACTTCAGCACAGTGCAGTGTCATCAGGCGCGAAGCCTGTATATCGATATAGGAATCCGCAATTGCGGCCTGAGTAAACTGCTTGTCTTCAAGCATGCCACCGTGCACTTTACGCTCGGCTGCTCTCTTCACCATCAGATCAAAGGCGCGCCACATCTGACCGACACTGTTCATGCAGTGATAAACACGACCGGCACCCAGTCGATCCTGGGCGGCCGCATGGCCGGAACCTCGATTGCCTACCTGGTTTTGCAGGGGTACGCGGACATCCTTATAAACAATCTCACAATGACTGCCGCCAGTTTGACCCCATACAGGAACAGAACGTTCGATGTTGAATCCAGGGGTGTCAGTCGGCACGATAATCTGCGTCATCCTGTCGTTTACACCGCCTTCACCATCTTCCTCTTCAGTACGGCACATCACCAGCGCCCAGGCTGCTCTTTGGCCATTGGATGTAAACCATTTGCGACCGTTAATTACCCACTCATCACCATCTTTGACGGCTGTGGTCTGGATCGAGCGTGGGTCGGATCCTGCATTGTCCGGTTCGGTCATAGAGAAAGCAGATGTTTGTTCACCGCGAATCGTGGGGTCCAGAAACTCTTTTTTCTGGTAGTCAGTTCCGTACTTGATCAGCACGCTCTGGTTACCCGAGGTAGGTGCCTGCACACCAAAAATGTAGTTTGAGTAGGGGCTCCAGGCCAGGATCTCGTTCATATAGGCGTGGCCAAGAAAGCCAATACCCATGCCGCCATACTCTTTCGGTAGATGGGGCGCCCAGAGATTCGAGTCCTTGACGTAGCTCTGCAGTTCGTGAATCAGAGTTTGTCTTTCATCATCGCTGGCGGGCGTGGTGAGTTTGTCCTCGTTTGGAATAATGTGTTCGCTGACGATTTTTGCTGTGTCCAGCCTTATCTTGTTGATGTCGTCGGACAAAGAGGGGATGGGTGCAACAGTTAGGGGGACGAGGCTGGGAATAGCCATCCGTAATTCTCCTGGCTGGTGGGTGTGATGATAAAAGTATCATGGGCTGACATGTTTGACGAATAGAATTTCACAAGCCTGATGGCAGGCTGACATTTTGCCTGATAACCTCAGGTTTTAAGTGGCAGTACTTGCTATCCCGGAGGGAAGATTATGGATGTTGGAATTTGTGTACCAAGTCATGTTGGTGATATTGACTATGTAGTGAGAGCAGAGGCGTTGGGATACTCTCACGCATGGCTCGCTGATAGCCAGATGCTCTGGTCCGATTGCTATGCGGCGCTAGCGCTTGCAGCCGATAGGACCAGCAAGATCAAAATTGGTACGGGTGTGGCGATCACCGGGACAAGACCTGCCGCAGTTAATGCGGCTGGAATTGCCACCATCAATGCTATGGCGCCGGGGAGAACCTTCTTTGGAGTCGGGTCTGGCAATACGGCAACACGTATCATGGGATTGCCTCCACACAGGATTGCTCAATATGACAGATACCTGAGTGAAATAAGGCCCCTGTTGAAAGGGGAGGAGGCGCAGATGCAACATGGGAGCAGAGAAATTCCGATTAAACATGTGATGCCGGATAAAGGCTTTGTCAATTTTGAAGATACGATTCCCATGTATGTCTCAGGCTTTGGACCTAGATCTCTTGGCCTTGCTGGTAAACACGGTGATGGGGCGGTAATCACTTTTCCTTCCAGTGCGGCGATGATGGAAAAGATTTGGTTAATGCTTGAAGCTGATGGTGAGGTTAAGCGTGATGAATTTTATGTGACTGCACTTACGGCTATGGTGGTGCTTGATAAGGGTGAAGCGGTGGACTCGGACAGAGTCAGGCATGAATGTGGTGCCATGGCCATGGCTACGGTGCACTACGCCTATGATCAGTATAGGAACTTTGGACATCAGCCTCCGAACCATTTAGCTGGCCTTTGGGGCGACTATGTGAAAATGCTGGAAGCAGTACCGGAAGAAAGACGACATCAACGTATTCATTGGGGGCACAACTGTTGGGTGCACCCGGAAGAAGAGAAGTTTTTAACCAAGGATCTGTTGCAGTCAACCTGCCTGATAGGAACCCAGGATGAGTTACTTGAAAAGCTCAATGCCCTGGGCGAAGCTGGCATGGATCAGGTGATGAACCTGCCAAACTTTGATCCTAGATCTGAAGTGCTGGAGCGGGTGGCTAAAGACATTATTCCATTTCTCTAAGGGTATTAGCCGCGAGGAGAATTTATCCCGGGTCATTTAGCAAAAAGCGTTTTTCGCTGATTCCCGTTGCCCCCACGCCGGTTAGTTTGTAAAGACCGCCAGCACCATCCTCATCACTACTGCGGTTCCCGGAATTGCTGATGGAAGTGACATAGAGCTCATCCAGATTTTGTCCGCCAAACATGACAGAACTTGGTAACTTTACGGGCATTGCTATTCTTTCGAGGATTTTACCTTCAGGGCTGATGCAGCCAACTTCACTGGAGCCAAGCAGTGCAGTCCAGATATTCCCCTCAGAGTCAACGGTTGCGCCGTCTGACCCCGTGTCGTGATCCGCTCCGTTGAAGAAGACTCTCTTATTCAACAAAGGACCATCCGGGGAATAGTCATATGCAAGAATACGACGCCGGCCGTCATTAAAGTAAAATGTGGTGCCATCGGGACTGAAGCAGGGTCCATTGGCGACAACCACGTCCTCTTCAAGCACCTCCAGTTTTCGATCTGGTCCCATCCTGTATAGAAATCCCAGGGCCTGATCCCTGATGGTAATGCCCATACTTCCGACGACAAAATTCCCAGCGCGATCTGTTTTGCCGTCATTGAACCTCGTGTCCACTGTCTCACCTTTGGGGTAGTGGATCAGTGACAGACCTCCAGACAGAAAATCAAAAAAGTGTAGGCCCGTTTGTAAAGCAACGACGGCCTGCTGCTCACTGATTACTGCCAGGCTGCCGATCATGCAGGATACCCGCCAGGATTTGATCTCACCGTCCGCGTCCAGGCGGAAGATTTCCCCCTTTCTCGAGTCTACCCAGTAGAGTGAATTGGACTGTACATCCCACAGGGGGCCTTCACCTAACTCATTCTTAATGTCAGTGATGCGTTCAATTGCGACCATTTGTTACTTCTCCTCAATTCAAACAGTGGACACATACCATACGGATAACCAGATTAAGGCTAGCTTGTTAAGTTCTTGCTGTCACTGATTTGGAACGCTGGTGCGACGTATCTGCTGAACAGCTGGTAGCTCTTTTTAGTTTCATCCCAATTGGCCCAGTTGTGTGCCAACTGAAGGAAGGCTCCAAAGCCTCCTGACTGTTCGAGCAATCTTTCAATCTGCAAAATTGCATCATCCGCTGTGCCAATGACAGCCTGTCCACTTTCAACCAGTGCCTTCGCCGCATTGGCAGTATCAGCCGGGGCGAAGGGCGGGGCTTTGACATCTCGAAAGTTGCCAATCCAGTTTTCAAGACCATACCTGACATTGCCAAATGCCTGCTCCCTTGTTTCAGCTATATGCACCGGGCCAGCCAGAGACCATTGGCTGCGCTCTACCGGATTCTTGCCCGAGTTGCGCTCGTAAATAGCCCAACTGATGGCAAGTGCGTTGAAATCGCCTGGTGCTGTTGCGCAAAGAGAAAGCAAAGGAAGGCCAAGGGAGCCAGCCACTTTGGCTCCCGCGGGGGAAATTTGGGATGCAACCGATAACTCGATCTCAGGTCCGTGGCGTGAGGCTATTTCCCTGATTCTATCTGCCAGGGCCGATGGGTGGCGGTAGTGCAGGGCGGACAAAAAGGTACCCAGCATTATGCCCCTGGTCTTTTCTCCAATCCTGGAGGCTGGAAGCTTTGCCGTGTCCGTGGAATAAAAATTGCCAATGTAATTTTCGCTAAACCATGCGCAATCATAGCCAAGATCATCAAGAAGCAGAACAAGGCGTGTATCCCGCTCAAGTGCCAGGGCAGGTTCTCCCAGATCCGGGTTGGAACCTGCAAAGAGAATTCCAAACTTGAGATCAGCGTCGGACATGTGATATTCCTTTATCGGATCATATCAATCTATTGACCTCAATAATGCACGCAAGGAGTTAGACATGGTAGAGATGGTATCAACCAGTGATGTTGATGATCGAATCAGGACAGAGTTTGTGGAGGCCAATTATTTACGCTTTGAGGTCGATATGTGTGGCGATGGCGATAAGCTGGCCCTGTGCCTCCATGGTTTCCCCGAACACAGTATCTCCTGGCGTTACCAGTTACCAATGTTGGCTGAACTGGGTTACAAGGCCTGGGCACCAAACATGAGAGGTTATGGAAACTCTTCTGTGCCCATGTTCCTGGAAGACTACAGCCCAGAGAATTTGATGGCTGATGTTGCCGGATTGATTGATGCAGCAGGATGCGATGAAGTTGTTCTGATTGCCCACGACTGGGGTGCAGTAATTGCCTGGTACTTTGCAATCCGGCAGATGCGACCCTTGAACAAGCTGATTATCTGCAATGTGCCCCATCCTGTCCCGGCTCAGAGAGCAATCAGCAACGGCTTTGCCCAGCTTAAGAAATCCTGGTACATCTTTTACTTTCAGATTCCTGGTCTGCCGGAAATGATGACGCGAATGCGCGGCGAGGGCGCCATGGGAGATTTGATTAAGAAATCTTCCAGTAATCCTGCAAACTATCCTGATGAGGTGATTGACGTCTATAACCAGAATAGCTCCCGGCCTGAAAACCTGACGGCCATGGTTAATTATTACCGTGCGCTGGTGCGCGGCGGTGGCGGTAAGCGGCAAAAGGATCTGGGCTACCCGATGATCGAAACACCAACCCTCATGCTGTGGGGCGAGGACGACTTGGCCTTAACCAAGGAGACAACCTATGGCACTGAAGATGTTGTAAAGGATTTTACTATCCGCTATCTGCCAAGGATCTCCCACTGGGTTCAGCAGGATGCCCCAGAGGAAGTCAATGCCATGATGAGCGCCTTCCTGACGGGTCAGCCTGTTCCGGAAATGACGTGGGAGCCTAAGCTGCTACTTCCAGAGGTCAGTTAAGGTGTCTCTCGAAGGTTGAAGCCACCGTGCCGTCACCGAGTCGGAGTGCCAGCCAGAGATCCACGTATTCTTTTAGCCGCTGGTCCTGGGGCATAAGGTATCCCTTTTCCTGATAGGTCAGGGTCCTGCCCGGCATTGTCGGGCAAAGCTCCGGGTGTCTTGCCGATTGCAGTTTCACTTCAATTTCATCGGTGATCATCAGGTCAGCATTTCCATTGATGATCTCATCGAAAATGGTTCGGTTATCCAGGTGGAGAATTTTTTTTGCCTGTTTGATGTTCTGGTCCACAAAACCTTCGTTGGTCCCACCCGGGTTTACCACGATGCGATTCGACTTTCGGTCAATCTTCTGGAGTGTCTTGAATTTGCGCGCCTGCTTGCACAGGCTGATCGGTGTTTTCCCTCCCCTGTGGTAGGCGTCGGAGAAATAGCCAACTTTTTGCCTGCTAAGGTTGCGGGATACACCACTCATGGCGATATCGTAGCGGCCGGAATCAAGATCTTGCAGCAGCGATGACCACCTGGTTTCGATGAAACGCACTTCAACCTTGAGCGATTGTGCCAGGTCCCTGGCGAGATCAATGTCGATACCGGCGAACTCTGATTCGGATGAAGAGCGAAAAGAAAATGGTGCATAGTCGCCGGTTGTACCCACCCTGAGTACGCCTGTCTCCAGGAGCTGCTGCAGGCGATGATCATAGTGCTCTATGGTCGTCAGTGCCCTATGCAGTTTCTGTTCACCCTCTGCAGACAGGCCCTCGGCATCAACTGTTTCCAGAAACTCATCAAGGGAATTTTCAGCACTGGTATCAGTGCTGGCAGCGGTGAGGTTTTTGGTAATGGCTTGGCCGATACGCACCAGTTCAGGGCGGATAACTTTGATCAGATCAGGGCCATTGGAGGGGGCGGACCCTGACCGCCACTTTTCAAACCAGTAGCCTTGTATCTCCTTTGCCGCGGTGATCTGTTGCTGGAAGAAGGTTCGGCTGGTCTCTACTCTAATACCCTGGTTTAGACCATCTGAAATAGCGTGTTCTAGCACCTTCTCCTCCCGTTTCCGGTCTTCAATCGGGAGTTTGTGGGTCCACTTATATGCGGCCACCTCGTCCATATAGGACAGGCGCTCATTGATCAGGTAAAACAGTACCTTGCTATCGGCGGACGCCAGGCAGGGTAATAGCAACAAGAGATGAAGCGCAGCGCTGTAGCAGGCCGTCCTTTTTCTTCCTTGACCTCTACCAGGCGAGCGAGATATGCAGTGAATTGTTTTGTGAACGGGCATGTTGTTCGCTTCTAGCTGTACTTTCCGGGCCAGCGATAGTACCACTTCTTCAAAAGGGAGGTATCCCTGTGGTACCTTGCATGCCTTAATCAAGAGAAGAAGAGAATTCGATGCCTGATCCACTGTTGTATGAACAAAATGGCCATGTTGTGACGCTCACCCTGAATCGTCACGAAACAAGGAACGCAATTTCAGAGGATGAGATGGTAAACGCCCTCGTTGATGCCTGCGCGCGCATAAACGCGGATCATGAGGTGAGGGTGGCGATTATTACCGGCGCCGGTACCGCCTTCAGCAGTGGTGGTAATGTCAAGGATATGAGAGATAAGAAAGGTATGTTTGGTGGCACGGCGACGGACATTCGAGATGGTTATCGCTTCGGGATCCAGCGCATTCCTGTTGCTGTGCAGGCGCTGGAGGTACCTATCATTGCCGCCGTCAATGGCGCCGCCATTGGCGCTGGGTGTGACCTTACTATGATGTGTGATATCCGCATTGCTTCTGAGAAAGCATTGTTTGCAGAGAGCTTCGTTAAGGTGGGTCTGATTGCCGGAGATGGTGGTGCATGGTTTCTGCCACGTGTGATCGGTGTATCGCGTGCCAGCGAGATGGCATATACGGGCGAACCTGTCGATGCACAAACAGCCTTACAATGGGGCATGGTTTCCAGTGTTGTTGCACCGGATGAGTTGATGGCTGAAGCCAACAAAATGGCGCTGCGAATTGCTGCCAATCCGCCAACTGCGTTGCGGATGACCAAAAAACTTATTAAGGAAGGGGAGCACTCAAGCCTGGAATCCCTGCTGGAAGTATCGGCTTCGTTGCAGGCCCTTGCCCACCAGACCAGGGATCATGTGGAAGCCGTAGATGCCATTATTGAAAAACGTACACCACAGTTCAGCGGTGAATAGTGCGTGCTCCGCTCGCAGCGAAAACTAGTATTTGCGAGCCTAGTTTTCGGTGATGGATTTTACGTCTTCTTCCTTGATACGAATCTTCTTGCCCTTCATGTTATCAAAGGTGGTATAGCCCCCGTTCCCTTCGACAGGTTCTGTGCTTGCCTGGTAGACATCGCCTTTCTGGGTTACAACGGTATAGGTAGGCGCACTAGAACAACCGACCGTCAGCAATATTGCGACAATAGCGGCAAAAACATATCTCATTTGGTGGCTCCGAAAACGTTGCTGTGACAGTCACCACATGCTACTAGTCAGGCGCATGGAATTCCGGTTTTAGCCATAACGAAATCTTGAAGTTTCTCCGGAGTAACTGGGCTAACCGGCAGTCTGGTTGCAGCCTAGTTATCCAGCAGGTCATACTTCTTGAGGTAGCCACGAAGCTGGTGGTAGGTGACACCGAGGGCATCTGCTGTTTTCTTCTGGTTGAATTGAGAGGAGGCCAGAGCGCTCTTGATGAGGCCAACTTCATAGTCCTGGACTGATTGCCTGAAATCGATTGGGAACTCATTTAAAGAAGGGACCGGTGCGACAACCTTGGTGACGGCCGCATCCTCGGAGTCATCTTCAGCCGGAACGGTGACGACGGTGCTGGGTTGTAAAGGCCTGAAAGCTGACTCGAACGGGTCAATAGTTATGATATCGACGGGTGTATCAACTTCCTGAGAGCGGTAAACGCTGCGTTCAACCACATTCTTGAGTTCTCTAATATTCCCTGGCCAGTGATAGGTTCTAAGGACCTTCCTTGCAGACGGAGAGAATCCGGGGAAGTACTCGCGTCCAAGGTCAGCGGCCATGGTGACCGCGAAACGCTCAGCCAGGATCATGATGTCCTCTTGTCTCAGCCTCAAGGGTGGCAGGGTGATAACGTCGAAAGCCAGGCGATCAAGCAGGTCTTCCCTGAATTTCCCCTGGCGGGCGAGTGTGGGAAGATCTTCGTTGGTTGCTGCGATGAGCCGTACATCGGTAGATAGGGTTTTATTGCCACCCACCCTTTCAAATTCACCGTACTCAATAATTCGCAGTAATTTTTCCTGAACCAGTGCTGAGGTATTCGCCAACTCATCGAGGAAAAATGAACCCTGGTCAGCACGCTCAAACCTGCCCCTGTGTATTTTTGATGCGCCGGTAAATGCGCCTGCCTCGTGCCCGAATAGCTCCGTTTCGAGCAGGCTCTCGCTGATGGCTGCACAGTTCATCTTGACAAATTCCTGGTCCCACCGGGAGGAGAGGTAGTGCAGGCGGGAGGCGATGAGTTCTTTACCGGTTCCTCTCTCACCGACAATCAGCACCGGCTTGTTGAGTGGCGCAACCTGGGAAACGAGGTCCAGGATCTCCAGAAATACTGGAGACTCCCCTAGTAGTCTGTCTGTGTGCTGCCCGTCCGGCATCTTTGCTCCGTTGCAAGATATCGTGGCTGAAGTCTTACCAATTGTTGGCTTTATTCACCAATGAGGTGGTCATATTAACCGCTAGAACAGCAAACAGGAAGGGTAGATTGATGAAAAATCCTTTAATAACAAGAGATTAGAGTGAGGGCGCGAAAACTGGCACGGAAAGTGAAATTAAGGTGAAGTAGAAGATAAAAATGGAATGGGCAGGCACACAGGCAATAGCCCAATTGAACACAAAAAGTTAGAGAGGCACAGGGAAATGAGTATTTTTTCCAGATTTACAGACATCATTAATGCAAACCTCAATTCCATATTGGATAAGGCTGAAGATCCTGAAAAGATGGTACGGCTTATCATTCAGGAGATGGAGGAGACGCTGGTCGAGGTGCGAACCCAGTCCGCCAAGCTGATTGCGGATAAAAAGGAGTTAGGAAGGCGGACAAAGCGACTAGGGCGGGAGGCGGAGCAGTGGGAACAGAAGGCAGAACTTGCCCTCAGCAAAGATCGCGAGGACCTTGCCCGCGCTGCATTGAAAGAGAAAAGCAATGCCGACGAAGAAGTGGCCACTATCGAATCTGACCTGGAAGTTGTGGATATCAACCTGCAGAAGCTATCCGGTGATATTTCACAACTTCAGCAGAAGCTGATTGATGCCAAGGCAAGGCAGAAAGCGCTTATACTCAGGGGTAGAACGGCTAAATCGAGGATGGGCGTCAAACGTCAGTTACATGATGTTGATATTGATGAAGCGATGAACAAATTTGACCGATATGAGCGTAGGATTGATGATCTCGAAGGTGAAATTGAAGCCTACGACCTCGGTCAGCGTAACCTGGCGGATGAAATTGCTAAGTTGGAATCAGATGACAAGGTTGATGAGGAGCTTGAAAAGCTGAAGACCCGACTGGGTCAAGGCAAAAGTGATTCAGCTGATGCAACTGATACAAGCAATGAAGCACCCTGATATTGATCATGATTCGGAGTAGATCGGATGGACATTAGTACGTTTATATTTGTACCAGTTGTTATCTTCATGGGGCTAGTAGCACCCATCTGGATCGTGTTCCACTACCGCTCGAAAGCGAGTGTAGTAGACGGCCTCTCTGCTGGAGAGCGGGCTGACCTTGATGAAATGATTGAAACCGCTAATAGAATGGCTGCAAGGATAGAGACGCTGGAATCAATTTTGGATGTTGAAAGTCCGGGTTGGAGAGAAAAACAGGCCCAGGTATAACTAATTTTCCTCTGCTTCCTGTAAGGATAGTTGTGGGGACTGGGTAAGAATCAAGAGGGTAAATCGTGAGCAGGTCGGATCGAGAACAACGAGATGCGGAACGAGCCGCGAGGCGAGCCAACAGATTGGCGCACCGCGCAGAGCGACGAGCAAAGCGCAAGAGTGAGCAGGTAGAGCATGCAGCTGAGCGTGCGGACAGGCTGGCGGAGCGTGCTCAACGCAGACCAAAGAGGGAGAGGGATCTTGATCAGTCCATTGAAGATCTGGTGGACAAGGTCACTGAAAAATGGACGAGAAAAGCTGGGGACTGGATCGACGAGCAAAGCGACCGGCTCTTTGATGAAAAACACTATGAAGACTTTGCCGAGGATGACTACGATGAAGCACAAGCCTCTGCAGACAGGGCCAGAGGAGAAGCGGATGCTGCCAGGAAGAAAGCAAGGCGAGCCCAGCAGCGAGTGAGAGGCAGTGCATCGAGAAGATCAAAGAGGCGCAGGAGAAAGAGCTCCCGGCACAGCCTGGACAGGTGGGGCTGGGGTCGTTATGGTCGCAACAGACGCAGAGGCAATCTGTTGTACCGTAATACGCAGCACAAGAAGGTATGCGGCGTTTGTGCCGGTGCTGCTGAATATTTCATGGTTGAGACCTGGAAGGTTCGATCAATTGCTGTCCTTGGTCTCCTGTTCGTTCCTTCGGTTGCAATACCGGTATACTTTATTAGCTATTTTCTGATGGATGAGAAGCCATACTACCGTCAGGTCACCGACAGGTTTGATGATCTAGCGGCAGAATATGAGGAGGAGCCAAGCCCCGTGAAAAAACAAAGAAATTCACGCCAGGATAGTGGATCCCCACAGGTGTCCAACAGAGAAGCAATGCGCACAGCAAAGGAAAAATTCGGTAATATTGAAGATCGGCTGCGCAGCATGGAGACCCATGTGACATCTTCAACCTTTGAGCTGCAGCGGGAAATAGAGAAAATTTCTGGTGAAGACGGCTAAATTAGAGACGTGTAATGTCTGTAGAAATCAGAAAAGTCAGTCGTTTTGACCAGGTTCGTTTTCGTGGTCCCGGTACGCTGAAAATAACCCAGAGAGATATTGAATCCCTCACCATTAATGCGCCTGCCTATGTCATGGAGCATGTTGAGTCCGAAGTTCTAGAAACCGTACTGCACCTTGGCTACGTTTCACCAAAGGTTGTCTCGTTAAAGGTTCTCCATGAAGTGATCTCCTACGATCTCTGTATGAAGGATGTGCACCGGCTCGTCCTGAGTGGTGCGGGAAGGGTCTCTATCCCGGACCTCGATAATGACGCCGTAGGCG
Source organism: Gammaproteobacteria bacterium (assembly GCA_002725995.1). Lineage (GTDB taxonomy): Bacteria > Pseudomonadota > Gammaproteobacteria > Pseudomonadales > Azotimanducaceae. The sequence continues at coordinate 19,652 of PBRQ01000063.1, read as the reverse complement.
TAGAGGTTAATGGTTCTGGCATGATCATGCTGGAGAACCTGACCGCAGACAGGTTTGATGTAGTGATTAGAGGCTCTGGTAGCGTCAAGGCCGCTGGTGATGTTGAGGCACAGTCGGTGCTGATCTCCGGATCTGGTAGATATAACGCCGAGCGCCTGGTGAGCGATTTTGCTCATGTCAGAATATCCGGCAGTGGCAATGCCAATGTGTTAGTGAGTGATGATTTGAATGTTGTTATCAGTGGGAGTGGCAAAGTGAGCTACGCCGGTTACCCGGATATTTCAAAACTGATATCTGGCTCCGGCAAGTTACTTTGTCGTCGCAGGAAGAAGCAAAAATTGGGTAAGGGAGAAGAAAATGTATAGTGGTTTCTGGGTTGCCATTGCGCTAATTGCTACTTGTTCCATCATCACCAATGGCGTGGTGAAGATCATCAAGGCTTCAAAAAGTTGAGCAACTGGAAGCTGATATTGAATCCCTTGAAATAGACCTGGATGATGCCAAGAACAGAATCGAAGTGCTTGAGAAGATTGTGACTGATGAGAAGTATGACCTTGGCAAGAAAATTGATCAGCTGTAAATCTGCTCACACCTTAACTATCTTTTGAGAAACGACCTTCAGAGACTGGTGCCTACCCACCTGACCCACATGTAAAACTGAAACGTTTCAGGTCACCGAGAAAGCCCTTCTCGTCATCTGCTTCAAACTTCCGCTTGCAGTAGTCTCCAACCAGTTTTTCCCAGAAAGCGTAGGCAGTATGGTTGCTCACCAATACCCGGAGTCGCCACCGGCCTGGGAACAGGTCCCATATTTTGGCCGCTGCCTGGCTGCCATCCCGCTGTCGGCGAAACTGCCGGAGTACAAAAAATTCAGCCAGATCCATAGTTTTGGAGCCATCCCCGGGGTCAGTCTCGATTCTTAGGAGTGCAAACCCGGCCAACTTTTTTTCCGCCAGGATAAGCAGGGGGAACCTGTCTGGGTCCCGCCAGTAATGTTCTAGATAGGCGTAGCCAAAGCGTCCATCCTCACCGACTTCAACGTCGGAAAATAGTGAAAAATCATGCATGTAGAGTTCGAGAAGGTTGGCGATGATGGGCGCTTCAGTCGTCTCCGCCTGCTTGATGGTCACTTCCACTATGAATGGCCGGTTGCGCTGAGGACACGGTCAGGGAAATCAGTGAATATACCATCCACACCCAGCGCCTCCATTTGTCGTATCTCATCCAAGTCGTTGACCGTGTAGACATAGACCTTGAGGTTATTGTGGTGGGCTTCGTCGATGAGCTTCTGTGTTATTAGCCTGCTTGACAGGTTGATTGAATAGGCGCCCAGGTCTGATGTGCTGTTGAAATAGTCCGGTACCGCACGGTGAAAGAGGGCACCTCGCCTGAATCGGGGGTCTGCCCTTTCCAGTTCAGCATGATCGAATGATGAAAGGAGAAAAGCCTGGCTATCCCACCCTTCATCACAGAGGGTTGTCAAGAACCTTGATACCGGCAGTGCCGTGTCAGGGCCTTTCAGTTCGATATTGATGCCACAACGCTGGTCCACCAGTTCAGTGACTTCATGCAGGAAGGGTATTTGTTGATGGCCGCCAGCATCCAGGCTCCGCAGGTACTCAAGGCTGGATGTCATCACCTCGCCATCACCATTGGTCGTGCGTTCCAGAGAGTCGTCGTGGATGACCAGAAGTTCTCCTTCAACCGAAAACACATCCAACTCGATCCAGGGACTGCCCATGGTGATTGCCAGACTGAAGGAACTCAGGGTGTTTTCCGGTTCGTGGCCACAGGCACCACGGTGTCCGATGCAGAGGAGAGCAGGCATATCACAAATATTCATAGACTGGATGGTGACTCTAATGGCTTTGGCATGGGTTTGTCCACGGATTGAATGCCATGAATTGAGTGGATGGGGCTTCCGGCCGCGCCTCGCCGGCCGCACCCTCGGCCGGGCACCCTCGCCGGCCGCACCTTCTTACGTTACAATCGGTCATGCACGGTGACAGGCCGCGCGACTGAAATTCAGGATCTCAATGTCATATCAGGTGCTAGCTAGGAAATACAGGCCTTCAACCTTTGCAGAGTTGGAAGGTCAGGAACATGTTCTGCGCGCACTGATCAATGCGCTGGAAAATAACCGGTTGCATCACGCTTACTTGTTTGCGGGTACTCGCGGTGTTGGCAAAACGACTATTGCCAGGATTCTGGCCAAGTGTCTGAATTGTGAGGCCGGGGTGACTGCTACACCGTGTGGTGAGTGTGCTACCTGCCAGGAAATTACCCAGGGCCGGTGTGTGGATCTCATCGAAATCGATGCCGCCTCGCGTACTGGCGTCGATGACATGCGCGAACTGCTGGATAATGTTCAATATATGCCAACCTGCAGCCGTTTTAAGATATATCTGATTGATGAGGTCCATATGCTCTCGAAGAGCAGCTTCAACGCCATGCTGAAGACTCTCGAAGAGCCTCCCGAACATGTCAAATTCCTGTTTGCAACTACAGATCCAAAAAAACTGCCTGTGACCGTCCTGTCGCGCTGCCTGCAGTTCAACCTGAAGAACCTGTCGCCGGAAAGGATTGTCGGTTACCTTGAGCAACTGTTGCCAAAGGAAGAAATTAAGTTTGAAAGCAGTGCCCTGTGGCAAATCGGGCGAGCCGCAGACGGAAGTATGCGTGATGCGCTGAGCTTAACGGATCAGGCAATTTCCTATAGTGACAACTTTCTCACCGGGGATTCTGTCCAGTCCATGCTTGGCAACATTGATCAGCGTGAGGTTTATGAAATCATCGATGCACTCGTTGCAGAAGATGGTGAAAGGTTGCTGACCAAGGTTGAAGAGATCGCGCAGTTCGCACCGGTCTACACCAGCCTGCTTGATGATCTCCTTGCCGTGTTGCACCGGATAGCTGTCGCTCATGCAGTACCCGAAGGAATAGACAATAGCCAGGGAGATCGAGAACTGGTAATGGCGGTAGCAAACAGTATCAGCAGGGAAGATGCGCAGCTTTTTTACCAGATTGGTCTGATTGGCAAACGTGATTTGCCGCTGGCGCCGGATGCCCGGAGTGGTTTTGAGATGGTTCTGCTACGCATGCTGGCGTTTACAATGACGGACGGGCAGTCGAGCTCTGGTAACTCTGGAGGCAAGGTGAGTGGCGAGAGTCCGGTCGCGGGTCTGCTGGCTAGAATTGGAGGAAAAGAAGAAGAAAGCCGCAGCGCCGACATGCCAAAAATTGAAAAGGCAGACGCTATCGTCAATGTTGAGAAGGGAACTCCAGTAAAGAGGGCTTCAGTTGAAAGCACTCCGACACAGAGCGCTCTAGCTCAGACCAGTTCAACCCAAAGCAGTTCAACTTCGGGCGATCCTGAAGTACCCACTAGCAACGACCTCGCATCAATGGAGTCGCTTGAAGTGCCAACCGGGGGCAATCCAGATGCGACCGGTGAGATAGTGTTCTCTGAAAACTGGCACAGTATTCTCAGCAGACTCAAATTGTCTGGTGTCACCCAGACGCTGGCGGCGAATTGCACCCTGAGCCGGTGCGAAAACAGCTGCTACTACCTGTTGCTAAACGAGCACCATGCCACCCTTTGGAACAAGACCCATGAGGGCAGAATATCCCATGCACTAACAGTTATGTTCGGGCGCGAAATAAGCGTCAGTATCGAGGTGGGCATTGTCGAAACGATAACCCCGGCCGAGCTGGATCGTCACCAGCAGCAGGAAATTCAAGCTAAAGCAGTTAAGACCATCGAAGAGGACACAAACGTCCAGGAACTTATACGAAATTTCAACGGCACCATCGATCGCGATAGCATATCACCGGTCAACCAAACAGGAGATTCGCAGTGACAATGAAGGATGGCTTCGGTGGTCTGATGAAGCAAGCCCAGAATATGCAAGAGAAAGTCAAGAAGATTCAGGATGAAATTGCTCAAGCAGAGGTGACGGGGGAATCCGGTGCGGGACTGATCAAGGTGACAATGACCGGGCACCACGATGTCAAAAATATTGAAATTGATGATGGTTTATTGGAGGAAGAAAAAGAGGTTCTCGAAGATTTGATTGCCGCCGCTGTCAATGATGCTGTGAGAAGGGTTGAAAAAAACCAGAAAGACAAGATGGCTGAATTGACTGCGGGCATCCCGTTGCCACCTGGATTCAAATTCCCCTTCAGCTGATGTCAGGCATGGATAACTCATCAATTATCAATCAATTGGCCGAAGCCTTTCGGTGTTTGCCGGGGGTAGGGCCGAAAACAGCGCAGAGGATGGTGCTGCACCTTCTGGAAAGAGATCGTGGCGGTGGTAGACACCTGGCCGCCAGGTTGTCAGAGGCAATGGATAAAATAGGCAATTGTGAATCCTGCCGTAATCTTACGGAGCAGAAAATTTGTGAAATATGCAGTAATCGAGCCAGGGATGCGGGCTCACTATGTATTGTGGAAACACCGGCGGATGTCCTGGCGATAGAACAGTCCGGCGCCTACCGGGGGCTCTATTTTGTGCTTATGGCAAACCTTTCCCCGATTGATGGAATTGGACCTGCTGAAATCGGCATCGATCTCCTGAAAGAACGGTGTGCTCAAGGTGTAAAAGAAGTCATCCTGGCAGTGGGATCTACAATTGAAGGAGAGGCCACGGCACATTACATTTCTGAAGTAACCAGACCAACTGGTGTGGTTCTCTCCAGGATAGCGCAGGGTATTCCGCTTGGTGGTGAGCTTGGATTCGTTAATGGCGGGACCTTATCTCATGCCCTTGAAGGCAGGAAGATAATTTAGTTATGCCGGCACCCGTACGATACATTGATAACGAGCAGGATCTCCAGGATGCAATGAAAGCATGTATGGAGAAAAGCGCTGTTACTGTTGATACTGAATTTGTACGTGTCAGCACCTATTACCCGATGGTGGGCCTGATTCAATTATTCGATGGTGATATTTGCTACCTGATTGACCCTCTGGTCATCGATGATTTATCTATCCTGGCGGATTTGCTGCTGGCCGAAGATGTAACCAAGATATTTCATGCCTGCTCTGAGGATATGGAGGTTTTTAAGTATTGCCTGGATGTGCTTCCTACGCCGGTAATCGACACACAAATTGCAGCCGCCGTGCTTGGTGTCGGATTTTCAATCAGTTATCAGAATATGGTGGATCATTACCTGTCAATTAATGTTCCAAAGGAAGAGACTAGGTCTGACTGGTTGCGGCGACCTTTAACGGAGAGCCAACTGGAATATGCCGCGCTCGACGTAATCTATTTGCTCAGGGTATATGAGATCCAGCGAGATCATCTTCGGGAAATGCAGCGAGATACCTGGTTAAGGGAAGAGTGTGCCGGGTTGAGGATAGAACTGCCAACCACGATTGCGCCTGACGCCAGTTACCGGAAACTTAAAGGCCTGTGGAAGCTTGACAGAAAACAGCTCTCGGTACTTAGAGCCATATGCGCCTGGCGGGAAGTCCAAGCTCGTGAATTCAATGTGCCACGCAATCGGATAGCAGAACAGAAATCCCTGATGAAAATCGCGAGCGGGAATATTACTCAAAAACCAGCCCTTCAATTTGAAGCTGAGATGTCGCCCGGCCAGGTGCGGAAATATGGGGATGATCTGCTGTTTCTTGCAGCTGAGGCCAGGCTCCTCCCGGAAGCTCAATGTCCGGAATTGGTTGAAAAGGAAAGTGCTCGAGTTGATAGCAAAAAGTTGGGGCACCTCCGGCAGGTTGTCCAGGCCAGGGCTGAGATGCTCTCTGTGGCTCCGGAATTGCTTACCAGGCGGCGTTACCTGGAACAACTGTTACGTTCCGAAGATGATGAGGGAAACTTTTCATTGCCCGTTGAACTTTCAGGGTGGAGAAAAGAGGTGATCGGAAACGATCTTATTGAGGCGCTGGTGTAGCCTTGTTCATTTCAGCGGTGTACAGTGGGGGAGTGAGCCTTCTAACGGTATCGAAATCGTCGGTGGCAGTGCGGAGGTGAGCTTGCTGTGTGATGTTTACAAAGGCTCAAAAAAAGACAATATTTACCTCTATGTAGATCATGATATTGGACTGAGCAACGTGCCTGAAGAACTGTTAGAACAATTTGGAGAGATTGAGCTAGCGCTATCATTTAAATTGTCGGAGATGCGCTCATTGGCAAAGGAAAATCCGGCCCAGGTTTTAGCCAGTCTTACGGAGCGCGGATATTTCATGCAGTTGCCTCCGGTGGAGCATCCGTAAGAATTTGGAGCCTCAGATGGTATTTTGGGAGGAAAAATCACTGGAAGAAATGTCAGCCTCGGAGTGGGAGTCCCTGTGTGATGGGTGTGCCAGGTGTTGTATGCTTAAACTTGAAGACCCCGAATCAAATGAGGTTAGCTACACGTCTGTAATCTGCAAGTATATGGACGAGGCAACATGCCGGTGCAAAGAGTATGAAAACCGTAATTCGTTGGTACCTGATTGCGTATGGCTGACAATTGACACGGTAGAGTCTTATCAGTGGTTACCGAAAACCTGCGCTTATCGCATTAAGGCCGAGGGCAGAAGCCTTCACTGGTGGCATCCTCTTCTCTCAGGGCGTAGTGAGACCGTGCATGAAGTCGGAATATCAGTCGTCGGAAAGTGTATCTCTGAAGAATATGTACATGCTGATGATCTAGACGATAATGTTATTCACTGGGTCGAGCATTAAGGTGGCCCTGACGGCAACATCATGACTGACTTCGCAGATAACTATGAATATATCATTGGCTGGCTGGTTTACTTCTTAGCCGGTATCGGCTGCAGTATTGTCTGGTGGAAAATTACTTCCTTGATATGGCATAGCGGCTGGCGGGAGCTGCTGCGGGGTATTGTGGTTGTGTTGATTTTTACGCCCTGGTATATAGGTGACTCGTCAGAGTTTTTTGCACCAGCTATCATCATTTTGATCATGGACCTGTTGCTGGAGGGAGCGAAAGCGGGATTAAAGGGTGGTATAGCCCTTTTATTTTCAACCTTCCTGATGTTGATCGTGTTGACTGTCAGGGCTGTTCTATACAAGAGATCTGCTTCGAATCTTTTCTAGAGCTTTGGATGACGGTATAGTAGCCCCTTAATTCAGCACTCTGATTTACCGTTATCACGAGATTTACACACCCTTGATATGTACACGCCGGCAAACTAAAGTACGCGGTGCTGTACTCGCCAGCTCCAATTTTCTTTTTATGGTTACAACAATATGAAATTTTCCAGTACGAATACTTATATAGCTACCGATGAACTACAGATGGCTGTGAATGCCGCTGTTGCACTGGAGCGGCCGCTTCTTATCAAGGGTGAACCAGGCACCGGGAAGACGATGCTGGCGGAGGAAGTGGCCAAGTCATTGGGGATGAAACTTATTCCCTGGCACATTAAATCTACGACCAAGGCTCAACAGGGTCTTTACGAATACGATGCTGTGTCCCGACTGCGTGATTCACAGCTAGGAGACGATCGCGTCCACGATATCAAAAACTATATTGATAAAGGAAAACTGTGGGAAGCCTTTGATTCAGATGAAAAGGTTGTCCTGCTGATCGATGAGATTGACAAGGCTGACATTGAATTTCCAAATGACCTGCTGCTTGAGCTGGACAGGATGGAGTTCTTTGTTTACGAAACAGGAGAAAACGTCAAGGCAAAGGTACGCCCTGTTGTAATCATAACCAGCAATAATGAAAAGGAATTGCCAGATGCATTTCTGCGTCGCTGTTTCTTCCACTATATCCAGTTTCCGGATCGTGAAACCATGCAGGATATTGTCGATGTGCATCACCCCGATATTAAAAAGGATTTGGTCAAGGAGGCCATGGAAATATTCTTTGATGTTCGCAAGGTCCCCGGCCTGAAGAAAAAGCCATCCACATCTGAGCTGATCGACTGGCTGAAACTATTGATGGCGGATGATATTCCCGAAGAAATTCTTACCAACCGCGATACTACCAAGGCTATTCCGCCTTTATATGGGGCTCTGGTGAAGAACGAACAGGATGTGCAGTTGCTGGAACGACTGGCGTTTATGAATCGTCGGCAAGGCAATGCGGGAGGAGGGCCTGCGTAGCCTAATAACTGCGTAATTGAATACAAAATATGCTGATTAACTTTTTCCTTGCTCTCAAGAAAGAACGTATCCCGGTTTCGATAACTGAGCTTCTTCACTTGCATGATATTTTAAGGGAGCGCCTCGTATACGCCGATGTAGATGAGTTCTACTACCTTAGCCGCATGGCTATGGTGAAGGACGAGCGTCACTACGATAAGTTTGATCGCGCTTTCGGTGCCTATTTTAAGGGCCTAGAAGATCTAGCCAGTATGTTGGCATCCCTCATTCCGGATGAGTATCTGCGTCGTGAATTTGAGAAGACCCTGACCCAGGAAGAGCTGGACAAGATTAAATCTCTGGGCGGCCTGGAGAAACTTATCGAGGTCTTCAAAAAGGAAGTGGAAGAAGCTGCCCGTGGCGAAGGTAAGGAGAAGGACAAGGAAGGCAAAGGTGAAAATGGGCGTGGTAATGAGGGCGATCAGCGCAAGGGTAAGAAAAGGCGTGGCAAACGCTCGTGGGATCGCCGCGACTATAAAGCATATGATGATAATATAGAGCTTGGTACACGCGGCCTGAAAATTTCGCTGCGGCGTCTGCGTAAACTGGCGCGCACCGGTGCGGAAGACGAGTTTGATATAGACACCACCATCGATAAGACAGCCAAGAATGGCGGCCTGCTCGATATTATTATGCGCCCCGAAAGGCACAATACAGTTAAGGTATTGCTGTTGCTGGACAACGGTGGCTCCATGGACGCGCACGTTAAGGTGTGTGAGGAGCTTTTTTCAGCGGCTCGTTCTGAATTCAAACACCTGGAAACCTATTACTTTCACAACTTCATCTATGATGGTCTCTGGAAAGAACACAATCGACGAATGAATGAGAGAATTGATACCTGGGATATTCTTCATAAGTACACGCATGACTATAAGGTGATCTTTGTTGGTGATGCCACCATGGCTCCCTATGAGATCACGCATTCCGGCGGCAGCGTAGAGCACTGGAATGAGGAAGCGGGCGCAATATGGATGCAGCGCATGATGGATGGATTCGATAAGGTCATCTGGATCAACCCCACGCCCCTCGATACATGGGAGTATTCCACCTCCGTCGCCTTAACCAACAAGCTGGTTGATGAGCAGATGTTCCCCCTCACCATAAGGGGAATTGAAAACGGGATGAACTACCTGACTAAGTGATATCTTTGATGTCATCTTGAGCGTAGTCGCGAAGCGGTGAAGTCGAAAGGTCTCGCTTTTAATCTGGCAGAGTATATTTCTCCACTGCGCTCGAACTCTTCAATTCCCGTCATCTCGACCGCAGGTCACGTAGTGACCGAAGTGGAGAGGTCTGGTTGCGAAAAGCCATACTCAAAGAGCGAGATTCCTCGACTGCGATCGGGATGACCGGGCCAGGAATCGGGATGACCCGGGCGGTCAATCCAATCAAATTAAAGCCATAGATGACGCACTAGCTGCTTGGGAATATAATCCGGCCATATCCTGTTTTTATCCCAGTATGGAATCTCCGCAGTGAGTAACCCTTCCGTTTCTGGCCTAAAGGCTCAGATTGATCGCTGTATGATCAAAGACCGGCTTCGCTTTGAGCGCGAGCTGAAGGGAAAGAGCGGCCGTAGAAACCTGTCAGATAAAATTAGCCGTTCAATTCAACTAGCTGATATGCGAAGGGCCACCGTCCCGCAACCAAAATATCCGGAAAATCTGCCCCTGACAGGAAAGGTCCAGGAAATATCAGATGCGCTCGCGGCAAACCAGGTTGTTATCGTCGCTGGTGAAACCGGCTCGGGAAAAACGACCCAGTTACCCAAAATATGTCTTGATATTGGCCGTGGCGTGTACGGTACCATCGGTCATACTCAGCCAAGGCGAGTGGCAGCACGAACGGTGGCCCACCGCATTGCTGAGGAACTAGGCGTCAGGTTTGGTGAGCAGGTTGGCTACCAGGTTCGATTTACAGATCAGACCAGTCCGGGAACCCATATCAAGGTTATGACGGATGGTATCCTATTAGCCGAGACGCAGCACGACAGGTTTCTCGAGAACTATGACACCCTAATCATCGATGAGGCCCATGAGCGAAGCCTCAATATCGATTTTCTCCTGGGGTATATCAAGCGGATCCAGTCAAAGCGAGCAGATCTGAAAGTAATTGTTACCTCCGCAACAATTGATCTGGAAAGATTTTCAAAGCATTTCAATAACGCACCCGTAGTCGAAGTCTCCGGAAGAACCTACCCGGTCGAGGTACACTACAGACCCATTGCCGAATCGGTGCGAGCACATGATTCTGATGAATTGATGTATCAGAGTATTCTCGAGGCCTTGCGTGAAACAGTGCAGTTGGATAGCGGCCGGCGAGAAGCAGGTGATGTTCTGGTATTCCTTGCAGGGGAGAGGGAGATCAGAGAGGTCGCTCACCTGATTCGCAGATCTGATCTGAAATATCTGAATGTCCTGCCACTATATTCACGGCTCGGTGTTGCTGAACAAAATAAGGTGTTTCAGAAACACAAAGAGCGGCGCGTTATTCTTGCCACAAATGTTGCTGAAACTTCGCTGACTGTTCCGGGGATTCGCTACGTGATTGATCCAGGGCAGGCTCGGATTTCCCGCTACAGCTACCGCTCAAAAGTTCAGCAGCTTCCCATAGAGGCCATTTCTCGGGCGAGCGCCGAGCAGAGAAAGGGCCGGTGTGGTCGGGTTAGCGATGGCATTTGTTTTCGGCTCTATTCGCAAGACGATTTTGAATCCAGACCAGAATTTACTCAGCCGGAAATCCTGCGAACCAACCTCGCTTCGGTCATTTTACAAATGCTGCAACTTCGCCTTGGGGACATTGCAAAATTTCCTTTTGTGGAAAAACCGGACCAGCGGCAGATTAACGATGGCTTTCATCTGCTGAATGAAATTATGGCTGTAAACAGACAGCGAAAAATCAGCAGCCTGGGAAAGGACATCGTCCGCTTCCCGGTCGACCTGAGGCTAGCCAGGATGCTTCTCGAAGCGGGGCGCACGGGGTGTCTGTCGGAAATACTCATTATAGCCAGTGCGCTTTCCGTTCAGGACCCAAGGGAAAGATCTCACGAAAATCGGCAGGCGGCGGACGAGGCTCACCGGCAGTACTGGCATGAGCAGTCTGACTTTATGGCCTTCGTGAACCTTTGGAACCAATACGAAGTAGAGCGCCAACAGCTTAGCCAGAACCAGCTGAGGAAGTTCTGCCGTCGCAGGTATTTATCATTTATGCGGATGCGAGAGTGGCGGGATGTACATCGGCAATTGCACCTGCTGTGTCGTGAGTTGGGCCTGAAGGAAAACCGCAAGGCAGCCCACTACAACAGCATCCATCGGGCATTGCTGAGTGGTCTGCTGGGTAATATTGGTGAGAAGACTGATGAGAACGAATATACCGGCGCCAGAAATCGAAAGCATCTTATTTTCCCAGGCTCCTCTCAGTTTAAGGCCAAACCCAAATGGATTGTTTCTTCTGAATTGGTAGAAACAACGCGACTATTCGCCCGAAATGTTGCCTGGATTGACAGTGCCTGGGTCGAGCCCCTGGCAGCGCACCTTGTCAAACGCAACTATTTTGAACCTCACTTCGATGCGGATAAGGGGCAGGTCTTCGTCTATGAGGAAGTGAACCTCTATGGTGTCGTGATCATAAAAAAACGTCGCGTAGATTTTGCTGCAGTTAACCCCGTGCAAGCGAGGGAAATATTTATTCAGCAAGGGCTGGTCTCACAACAGTTGGAAAGTAAGGCAGGGTTCTATCGGCATAACAACCTCCTGGTAAGTGAAGTGGAGCGGCTTGAGTCAAAATCCCGGAAAAGGGACATTCTAGTGGACTTATATGTGCTATATGAATTTTATGATGAAAAGTTGCCGGAGAACGTGGTCAGCGAATTTGAGCTGGAAGCCTTTAGAAGTGTAGCTGAGGCTGAGACGCCAAAATTGCTTTATCTCGACAAGGCAATTCTGATGAAACAGCAGGTGTCTTTGCCAGAGAAACTATATCCCAACAGTATCAAGGTAGCCGATGCAGACCTGAAGCTTGACTATTATTTTAACCCCCAACATGAGGATGATGGTGTCAGCGTAAAAGTGCCCGTGGCGATGCTGAGACAGATATCCAAAGCGCAACTCGACTGGATCATCCCAGGGCTATTGAGAGAAAAGTGTTTGGCCTTGATCAAGTCGTTGCCAAAGGCGCTGCGAAAGAACTTTATTCCCGCGCCGGATTATGCAGACAAGGCTGTGCAGGGGCTTGAATACGATGGCCGGAGCCTTGCAACTGCCTTGGCAGAGAAACTTTTTCGCCTCAGTGGCATTAAGGTTGATGAGAGTAGCTTCAATTCCTCCGCGATCAATCGGCACCTTGTGATGAATCTGCAAATTGTTGATGAGGCAGGGAAAGTCCTGGGAAGTGGACGTGATATAGATGCACTCGTCGACCGGTTTGCCGGGGAGGTGGACCGTGGTTTCAGTCAGCGGGCAAGGAATGAACTTGAAAAGACCGGACTGGACGACTGGAACTTTGACGAGTTACCTCTGCAGGTAGAGATTGAGCAGGCTGGTGTTCGCATCAAGGGATACCCAGCGATTGTTGACAATGGGAACAGTGTGTCAATCCAGGTAGTTGATAACCGTCTCGCCGCCACGCGTTTGAGTGAATTGGGCCTGTTACGACTGGTGATGCTTCAGCTTCAGGAGCAAAGCAAGTACATCGAAAAGAATATTCCCGGCTTTGAAAAGTTTGCCATATTTTATGCAACCCGGGGATCGAGGGAGGCATTGCTCAGTCAGGCCGTTTCAGCTATTTTTCGCTATACCTTTGTAGAGGGGAAAGACAAGGTGCGAAGTGAGGCTGAGTTCAGGCAAAGGTTGCGCGAAAAACAGAACCTCATCGCGATGATGAATAATGTTGCCAGGTTGCTGAGCGTGATTTTGAAAGAATCCCTGCAGATAGAAGAGCAGTTAAAGCGTTCAGTCACGGAAAACAACCAGGCGGTCTATGCAGATATCAAGCAACAGCTTGATCGGTTGCTGGTCCCGGGTTTCCTGGCAACGGTACCTTTCCGCTGGCTGAGTCAGTACCCGCGGTACCTGAAGGCGATAAAGTACAGGATCGATAAACTGCAGGGTAATATGGATCGTGATAAAGTCCACATGGTTGAGGTCGCGGGCTACTCGAAGCGGTTGTTTGAGCTGGATGACCCTGCAGCTGAAATGCTGCAAGAATATCGTTGGATGTTGGAGGAATATCGCGTATCTTTGTTTGCCCAACCCGTTGGAACGAGTGTGCCAGTGTCTGCCAAACGCCTGGAAAAAGAGTGGCAAAAGTCTTTTGCCGCGGTAGCTGGTAACTAGATGAGAATTGTATTCAACCTGATTTTTGCTTTTGTCGGGGTACTACCAGCCCTGGCGGAAACTGATGAACATGATTATTCAGACCCTGATCCTTGGATTGGAATAAACCGGGTTACGCACAATATTAATGATTTTGGTGACAGGATTCTGATAAGGCCTGTGGCAGTCGCCTATCAGAATGTTTTCCCACGCTTTGCCCGAAACGGTGTAAGCAACGTCTACTCAAATCTTGGAGATGTTGGTAACGCGGTTAGTAGTCTGTTTCAGGGCAAGGTCACTGGCGGCATGAGTGATCTGATGCGCGTGCTTATCAATTCAACTATTGGTATTGGTGGACTGTTCGATCCTGCTTCGGCACTTGGTCTTGTTGAACATGAGGAGGACTGGGGTCAGACACTCGCGAAATGGGGCGCACCGACCGGTCCTTATGTCGTTATCCCTGGGCTTGGCCCCGGCTCAGTCAGGGATGGTCTGGCTAGGATTCTGGATGGCGTTTTTGATCCGGTTCTATACATCTATCCCGTGTCCCATCGTAATGTTGTTTACGGTGCGCGCGTGGTAAGGAATCGTGCTGGCCTGCTCAGTGCTGAAAAAGTAGTTTTCGGTGACAAGTACATATTCTATCGTGATGCCTATATGCAGAGACGTGAGTACCTGGTCAATGATGGTGAGGTCAGTGACCCCTTCGCTGATGATTTCTAACGAATAAAAAGTGGTGTTCCAGGGGGGCATTTCCCCCTTCTTCTGCTAACAAAATGATCCTGCAATCTCGTTCCTGCTGAAAGGTGGAAATCTCAGCTGCAGACCACTGGCTCTGCTATTATCCTTTGTCGAGAAAACCTCTCTAAATACTTGTAACTATTAAATTTTGGGGGTAAAGTTTGCGCGTTCTAGTCCAAGATAGTTGGGATGGAAATTTAACGTCAACAATGCGTAACTTAGATGTGTAAACGTTAGATGAGAAACGGCGACGGTGGGTTACTGGTTGTGGAACAGTCAACTGGTTCTGAAAGTGAACTGCAGTGTCTACTTAACGACATTAGCTTCGCGACGACTAACGTTGCCACCGAAGGCGACTGTCTCTCCGAAATTCGTACTTCCAAACCTGATCTCGTACTGCTTTCCCTTGATGAATTACTCATCGATGCTCATTCCCTGATCAGGGAAATACTAAAGATTGATGCCGGGCTACCGATAATACTAGTTAGCGTTCTTGGAGATGAGGAAAAGCTGGTGGGCTTATTGGAGGCTGGCGCTACAGATTTCCTGAGGTTTGTAGGTGGTCAGGGGGCGCTGCTGAAGTATGTTATTGAGAAGAACATACAGCGCCACACCATGCAGGAGGATCACCTTGCCAGCGAGGAAAAACTCGAGGGCCTGAACTACAAGCTGGGTGAGAACCTCAAGATTCTTGAGCGAGACCAGCAGGCGGGGTTCAGGGTGCAGCGTGGCATGATGCCGGCAGCACCAATGACCTCCAGTAAGGTTACCTTTGATCACCGGATTTTCCCGTCGCTGATTCTTAGTGGTGACTTCATCGACTATTTTAAGTTGCGCGATGGAAGAACCGTGTTTTACATCGCAGACGTCTCCGGGCATGGTGCCTCAAGCGCCTTTGTGACCGTATTGTTAAAGAGCCTGTCCAGAAGACTTCAGAGTGATTACGAGAGCCTGGACCTTAAATCGCCAGGCAGCATATTGACCTGGCTGAACCGTGAACTATTACAGTGTGATCTGGAACAACATGTAACGATGTTCCTTGGAATTTTGGATTGTGAGGAGAACATGCTCGAATATAGCAATGCGGCACAGTTTCCAGCCGCTATTTTGAGCGGTGAAGACCAGGCGGCATTCCTCGAAATAGGCGGATTGCCTCTAGGTTTATACCAGGCACCGGAGTATGATTCGCGATCGGTTTCACTGCCAATTCACTTCACAATTGTGATGTTTTCCGATGGAGTGTTCGAAATCATGCCTCAACAGACACTGAAGGCTAAAGAAGAACACCTGTTATCGGTAGTAAAATGTGGCAAGCGGGATGTTGATGCATTGGCGGAGCAACTTGGAATAGAAAGTACCAGGGATGTCCCCGATGATATCGCGGTATTTACAGTGGCAGGCATTGGGTAGGGTAATGAGCAAATTGTTGTTTGCAGAGCGGGATGGTGTTCAGGTACTGAAACTTATTGGTGACGTGAGGGTGACCTTGGGTCCGACCATAAGTACGTTTCTAACCAGACTAGGAGAGAGTAAGACATTTAAGTCGATCATTATTGACCTGACCGAAACGACCGGCATTGACAGCACAACTCTGGGGTTGCTGGCCAAGATTTCACTGACCACCCAGAAATCCTTCTCTACGATCCCAACGATAATCTCACCAAATGAAGACATGACTCGCATTCTGGAGAGCATGGGTTTCGAAAAAATCTTTGTAATTCTCAAGGAGTTGGTTACAGAGTGTGGCCAATTGGGAGAATTGCATACGGAGATTGTGTCTGAATCTAAACTCCGCAAACAGGTGCTTGATGCACACAGAGTTCTTATGAGTTTGAATGAGCGGAATCGCGGTGAATTCCAGGACCTGGTGCAGGCGCTGGAGGATGAAAGGGTAGGCGAGTCTCATGAACCCAGAGACCGGGTCGCCTAGAGTTAGCTGGAACTTTCCCGCGCCAGTATCTTGGCGCGAACAAAATCTTCGTTGGCCAGGTGTACTAATCCTGATATGCGGCGAATGATGTGCTCTTCAAACGCATCAATTCGCCCATCGGCAAAAGCAACTTCCCAGAGGTTCTTGACCAGCTGTTTTTTGGCCGCGTAATCGTAGTGTTCGTTGATGAGTCTGGTGAAAGAATAAAGGTCATGCGCTTCATCTGCGGCATCCTCTGCGAGATCAATGAGCTCATTGACTTCCGTTTCAGAGAAATCAAACAGTTTCACTAGAATATCGATTATTGCTTCCCGTTCGATTTCTTGAAAATCGTTGTCGGAACGGGACACCTCCATTAGCAGTGTCGCGGTGGCAAACCGAACATCGTGGCTGTCGCCCGTTTCACTGACAATTTCTCCAGGCATCAGGAATTCTTCAAAAAACCTTGTAATGACCACCTTCATCTAGCTGTCCTCATTTGTGTTAGATTACCCGTCCTTCCATCAGTGCAGGCATCTATTCTGGTTGTGCCTGAGCACGAATCAATTCAATCGCATCGTCGAAGCATTCAATCCCTGCATCATCCTTGAACATATGCTCGCTCAGGTGCCTGCGATAAGCCCTGGCACCGGGGATACCCGTAAACAAGCCAAGGAGGTGTTTTCCCATGTGCTTAAAATAAGTCCCTTCTGCCAGGCCATCTAATATATACCGCCGATATAGGGTGACGATTTCACGCCGCGCTGGCAATGGTGTGCCGAATAGGTCAGCTTCAATCTCTACCAAAAGCCAGGGGTTGCTATAGACAGCACGACCCAGCATAACGCCTTTCACGAGTTCCAGTTCCTTAACCACCTGCTGTGAAGATACCAGGCCACCGTTGAGGACAAAGGTTGCATCCGGAAAGGCCTCCTGGATGTCATAGACATACTCGTATTTTAGGGGTGGTATTGTACGATTGTCTTTGGGTGAGAGTCCTTTGAGTATTGCTTTTCGTGCATGGACAATAAATGTGCGACAACCAGCCCCGTGGATGGGTCGGATAAAGTCTTCGAAGAATGCGAAGCTATCCTGGTCATCAATTCCAATTCTGGACTTGATGGTCACCGGGATATTTACGGCAGATTGCATTGCCGAATAACAATCAGCAACGAGTAAGGGTTCTGCCATCAGGCAGGCACCGATCTTGCCAACCTGAACCCTGTCGCTCGGACATCCGGCGTTCAGGTTGATTTCCTGATATCCGGCAGACTCAATCAATTTGGCACATCTGGCTAGCTTTTCTGGGTTGCTGCCGCCGAGTTGAAAAGCAACGGGTTCGTCCTGCAGGTGCCTGAGAAAGTAGGCAGTGTCACCGTGAAGCAGTGCATCTGCTGTGATCATCTCGCTATACAGTAGTGAATTGGGCGAAAGAAGCCGTAGCAGGTAGCGACAATGCATGTCGGTGCAACCCATCATCGGCGCGACGCTCAAGGTTCGATCCAGCATATATCTGAGGTTAGTCTTTGCAGGGTTACAGTATACAGTCACCTTGAGCGCATTCGAATGGTCTCGCTATTAGATTTCTCCGTTTCGGTCGAAATGAGCAGGAATGAGTCTCGAGCACAGCCGAAAGATCTAGAGAGAACTCCACCCGCGGCATCTCAAGTAGGTATAATGGCTGCCATGAAAGTTAGAACTAGAGTTGCTCCTTCCCCAACGGGAGATCCCCATGTAGGTACGGCATACATGGCATTGTTCGCACTGTGTTTTGCCCGACACCAGGGCGGTGAATTTATTCTGCGCATCGAAGATACGGATGCTGCGCGCAGCACAGCTGAGTCAGAGAAGATTATTCTCGATTCCCTGCGCTGGCTCGGTTTGGATTGGGATGAAGGGCCAGATCGAGAGGGTGCGTATGGACCCTATCGTCAGAGCGAGCGTCTTGATATTTACGAGAAGTATGCGAAGCAGCTACTTGATGAAGGTCATGCTTTTCACTGTTTTTGCAGCGCTGAAAGATTAAATGAAATGCGCAATGAGCAGAGACGGAAGGGCGAAACCGCTCGTTACGATGGCTACTGCACAACACTTGCCCCGGCGGAAATAGATGCCAGGCTGGCGGCCGGTGAGTCGCATGTGGTGCGAATGAAAGTACCATCAGATGCCATATGCGTCGTCAAGGACCGCTTGCGAGGTAACATCGAGTTCGAGTGGTCACAAATTGATATGCAGGTTTTGATCAAGGCGGATGGTAACCCAACCTATCACCTGGCAGTTGTTGTCGATGATCACCTGATGGAGATTTCACATATTATTCGTGGTGAGGAATGGATCAACTCGGCACCCAAACATATTCTGCTCTATGAGTATCTTGGCTGGGAAATGCCAGAACTCATTCATATGCCGCTCCTGAGAAACCCGGACAAGAGCAAACTCAGCAAGCGCAAAAACCCTACTAGTATTCGCTATTACGAGCGCATGGGCTTCCTGCCGGAAGCAGTCATTAATTATCTGGGTATGCTTGGCTGGAGTATGCCGGATGGCGAAGAAAAATTTTCTCTGGACGCGATGATCAGCAATTTCGATGTTGAGCGAATTTCACTTGGTGCGCCCGTATTTGATATCACAAAGCTGAAGTGGCTGAATGGTTGCTGGTTGAGAGAAGAGTGCAGTGATGAAGAGTTTGCCGACCGGATCGTAGACTGGGCGTTTAATCGGGACAACATGCTTAAAATTATTCCACTGATCAAGGAGCGAGTGGATGTCTTCTCTGAAGTGCCGTCGATGATATCCTTTTTTGCAGAAGGTATGCCGGATGTTCAGGAATCAGACTTTGCAAATAAGGCTACCTCACCGGATGAGGTTAAGAAAGTGCTCCAGTTTGCATTATGGGATCTGGAGCGAGTGACGAACTGGAAGCGTGAAGAACTCAATCAGCTATTTGTAGACCTGGCCGGCAGGCTTGAAATGAAAATAAGGGATGTATTGGCCCCTGTATTTGTAGCCATTTCAGGAAAGCCAGTTTCGCCTCCTCTTTTTGACTCAATGGAGGTCCTGGGACCGGACATGGTGCGAGCAAGGGTTCGCCATGCCGTCGATACCCTTGGCGGCATTTCAAAAAAACAGGCCAAGAAACTCGAAAAGGAATATCGCAGTAGATTGTCCTAGGTGCTGGTATTGGGTAGGTCGGAACGTCAGTCCCAGTTGATTGGACCTTGAAGTTCGGATACTATTCGCAGCCTTCCACATGTGGGGCTATAGCTCAGTTGGGAGAGCGCGTGACTGGCAGTCACGAGGTCGGCGGTTCGACCCCGCCTAGCTCCACCATACCTTCTTTTCTGGCAAAAGATTTCCTTAAAAGCCTGTAGGGATGGGCGTATGGAGCGCTTCCAATTTCTCCATGCAAGATTTCTAGGGGTTCTTCAAAGATGAAATCAAAAATCATCTTTTTTTCATGATAATTCCCATTCTTCCAGCAGCTTTTAGGATCTTCTAACAGCTTGATGCCTTGAAGCTTAAAAGTCTCTATACCCTTTATATTATCTTCTTGTGCCTCTATCTCATTGAT
>PBRQ01000062.1 GCA_002725995.1 Gammaproteobacteria bacterium | reverse complement strand
TCTGCACGTCTTTTCTCTGTCATCATCATTTCCTCTCGGGTTAACGATGAACTAGAAGTGTCTCTTAGGCAATTAGGCTAATTGGTCCACATGGTGCTGACGGGGTACAGTTATTTCCGCCAACAAGCTTTCAGCCACTGCATAGATATCAGCCTCACCGCTAGCAATCTGCACTACTTTCTCTTCCATCATAGCCGAATCTGCAAATTGTGTCGTGAATTTTTCACTCAGACCCTGGTGTACGAAATTCTCCAGCTCTGCTCTGCAGGCTTTTTGTTTTCGCACGACATAGTAATCTGACGCGCCAGCTACGTATTCCCGGTGCTGGTCCAAGACATCCCACAATGCATCAATTCCCCAGCCTTTGGTGGCCACTGTTTCCACAACCGGTGGCATCCAGTCCCGGGGAACCCCCGTTGTATTTTTTTCTTGCCTGAATACGGATTTTAGATAGTTGCTGGTCACTTCAGCATCAGGGTGTTCAGCCTTATTGACGACAAAGATATCAGCCACCTCCAGAATACCCGCCTTCATGGCCTGTATGTCATCACCCAGCCCTGGCACCCAGACAATCACCGTGGTATCGGCGAGCCTTGCGATATCCACCTCATCCTGACCTACACCCACAGTTTCAACGATGATTACATCCTTGCCCATCGCATCCAGCACCCGGATAGCACCTCGCGTAGCAGGTGTAATGCCACCAAAATGTCCGCGGCTGGCAAGGGAACGAATATAGACTTCCTTATCCAGAGTATGGCGATTCATTCGAATTCGGTCCCCCAAGATCGCACCCCCGGACATGGGGCTGCTCGGATCAACGGCCAGCACGCCAACCGACATCTGCTGCTGCCTGGCGCTTTCAATAAGGCAGCTTGTCAGGGTACTTTTGCCGGCGCCTGGCGGCCCGGTGATACCGATCACTCTGGCCCGCCGGGTATGGGGAAATAGCTGCTTCAGGGCATCCCGAGCCGCTGGTTGGTTGTCATCGATCATGCGAATCAACCGGGCAGCACTACGGACATCACCGCTGGTTAATTTGTCCACTAGTGCTTTCATATTCAGGTTTGAATCTAGCAGCTCGCTGCTACAAACGCTTCAGCCAGTTCCTGGATGCTCCCGATGATTTCCTCATCATTGGTACCCGAGCCAAAGACCGAGGCAACGCCTATCTCCCCCAGGGCTGTTTTATCCTTCGCGGTTATGACCGACCCGCCAACGACCACCGGTATTGGGTTGGCCTCCTTTTGAAGCAGTTCCATCAGTTCCGGCATATAGTAGAGATACTCCCAGGAGTGGCTGCTAATGCCGATGACATCGACATCTTCTTCTATTGCGGACTGCAGGATCGTTTCAGGCGTATTGAAACAACCGGCATAAATAACCTCCATGCCATTGTCCCTGAGCATCTTGGCAATACCCACGGCGGCAACTTCATGTTGATCCATGCCGAGGATACCAATCAATATTCGAATACTATTCACATTACCCCTCAATTGGTGATGTCAGGTGGCCATAGGGATCATAAGGCGTACCGCTCGCTTCACGCATGACGCCGATGATTTCACCCATGGTAGCACCGGTTTCAACTGCGCCGATGACAGCTTCCATGATATTTTCATCGGTTGATGTAACCTTAAACACTGCCATCAGGCTCTCACGAACCGCCGACTGATCCCTGGACGCCTTAAAGATCCTAAGCTGCTCAGCACGTTCCATCAAAGGCTCAAATTTTGCTTCGCTGACATCCCGCAGCAGCTTGTCCTCATCCTCCGGCACCTGAAGAACATTAAGCCCCACCTTGGTGACCTCCCCTGAACTTACGTTCTGGTGATAACGGCTCATGGCACCTTCAAAAAACTGTTTGAAATAACCGCCTGTAACCAGGTCCGCAGGATCTCCACGGGACTCAATATCCGCGATCATTGCCAGAACCTTCTCTTCAACCTGGTCTGTCAGTGATTCCATGAACCAGGAGCCACCAAATGGATCCTGCACCCTGGTGATATTGGCTTCCAGGTCAACGATCTGCTGAGTTCGCAGACCAACGAGGTGCGCCTCCTTGCTTGGTGTTCTAAAACCTTCGTCAAATGTGGAAATTTCCAGCGCCTGGATACCAGCAAGACCAAGCGCTACGGTTTGAACCGCCCCTCTAACAATATTGTTGGCGGGCTGTTCAGTAGTCAAAGATAAACCGGAAGTATGACATGCTATAACTACGGCCATGGACCGAGGATCCTTAGCCCCGAATTCTTCCTTTATCATGCGTGCAAAAATTCTACGCATAGCGCGGATCTTTGCTATTTCCTCATAAAAATCCATTGAGCAATTCACTAGAATTGCAATACGTGGTGCAAAGCTGTCTATATCCAGTCCACGCTTCATCAGGGTGCGGACCACATGCCTGATCTCAACAAAGGCGAGGGCGGCCTCTTCTACGGCATTTAGGCCCGCCTCACTAAAGAAATAGCTGTCTTCCAGAAAACCGTGGAACTTTGGCATTTCCTTACTGCAGAACTCAATAATGTCACAGGTCATCCGCAGATGCAGGTCGAACGGCATCTTGTAGGCATAGCCACAATACTCGGCATAGAACGGGAACTGCAGCACCGAGCCACGCACACTGGCGGGCGAAATACCACGTTCCATCGCCAGCAGGTAGAGGCTGGCAACGGTAAACATGGGAGGGCCTGAACTGGATATTGATATTTCGTCTATGGGGATATCATCGAACAGTTCACGGTAATCATCATGGCGACACAGGGAAACGCCCTGGGTTCCAATGACATACTTTGCCAGTGGATGGTCGGGGTCCATCAAGGATTGCGTCGGGCTGTCGCCGATAATATCAACACCCGACTGACCCTGCTCGAGGAGGTACTTAAACTGGGCGTTAGACCGCCGGGCATCGCCTTCACCTGACAACTCGCGCTGAATCCAGCCTCCCCCAGGGTTATCACGTGTGCCCCTGGTATAGGGATAACTGCCAGGATCGCCCAGGTTATCCTGATAATGAGTTTTTAGTGTCTCACTTGCGCCCTCATCAGGCCTGTAATTAGATTTCAGCCTAATACCTGAACGGGTTCGACTTGTACGGGTCATACGGGTTGCCACTCCACTCCATCAAATAGCCAGCCCGAAGATAAGGGCAGGTCCCGCGAAGATACACCTAACTGGAGGTCATAGGAACAGGGCTCAAGTACCCAACCGTTCAGTTCGGGGTCATAGTATCGCAGGTCTTCATCGCTTAAATTCAATTCAAGGTCAGCGGTCTCACCCGCTTCCAGTTCAACGCGGCCGAAGCCTTTGAGTTCTTTCGGCACTCGGAAAACTGCTGAATCAGTGCATGAAACATACAACTGGACAATCTCCGCCCCAGCGACATTGCCCGTGTTCATGACGCTTACTGTAACATTGAAGTAATCAGCGGTTCTTTCAACCTGCAGGCCACCCAGGTCAAAGGTGGTATAGCTTAAGCCAAAACCAAATGGAAATTCCGGCTCCGTATCCTGATGGTCAAGCAATCGATAGCCGTGAAGCAGGCTGTGATCTACCTTGAGCGAATTAACATCCCATGGCATCAACTGGTCTATGGATCGGGGAAAAGAAACCGGTAACTTGCCACTGGGTGAGCATTTGCCAAACAACACATTGGCAATGGCATGGCCGCCCTCCCTGCCTGGATACCAGAGCATAAGCAATGCATCAATCTCGTCCAGCCAGTCGGTCACCTGTATCGCACTGCCACCTTCCAATAAAACTACGGTCTTCCTTGCAACTCCTGCCACCTTATCAATCAGAGAACGCTGAGAATCAGGTAGTAAAAGTGTTTCGCGATCCCCTCCTCGCGCAAGTTCGCCCTCTTCTGCTTCCTGCTGCAGGGTTGGGATGAACTCACCCTCTTCAATATAGGTTAGCCCGGCAACCACGATGCAAACATCAAAATCCCCGAGCCGGTTGAGGTCATCATCGGACCTAAAATAGTGAAGTGATGCATTTTTGATATGCGCCTGCAGACCCGACAGGGGTGTCGAGACTTCACTTGAAGTCACAAAGCTGCTACCCCTGTCACCAAGGTTAACGGTATCAGCGAGATCCCCGACAAGCGCAACCTTCAGGCCAGCAGTATCCTCAAGGGGAAGAAGTAGTTCATTTTTCAGCAGGACAAAGGACTTCTCCGCCACCTCTCGGGCTAGGTCAATATGCTCCTCACGCTCAACCACCCGCGCATCGGGAACTTCCATATCAGCTATTGCCCATGCAACGTTCTGATATACAACTCGTCGCGCATTTCGGGTAATGGCCGCCTCATCAAGCTCACCTCTGGCCAACGCCTCATTGATACTCTCTTCGCTATACCAATGGGCTCCCGGCATTTCAATGTCCATGCCAGCATTAATTGCAGCAGCCGTCGATCGTGTACCAAGGAACCAATCGGATTCAACAAAACCGGTAAATCCCCAGTCATCCCTTAATATATCCGTTAGCAGAATGGAATGCTCGCCACAATAAACATCATTCACCTTGTTGTAGGCGCTCATAACAGAGCCGGCAGCAGCTTCCTGAATACTGCGCTTGAAGTGTGGGAGGTAGACTTCATGTAATGTACGCACATCAATATTGGCACTGAGATCAAAGCGGGTAATTTCCAGATTATTCAACGCGAAGTGTTTTGGGCTCGCCAATACATGATTCTGAGCACCACTGATGAACGCAACTGACATCGCCCCCATATGCCAGGGATCCTCTGAATAGGTCTCCTGGGCACGTCCCCAGCCCGGGTGACGAAGCAAATTTATAGTTGGCGCGAGAATCACATTGCCACCTTTTGCAGCTACCTCAAGCCCCATAGCCAGACCCACCCGACGCTCAAGTTCAACATCAAAAGTAGCCGCCCTGCCAATGGCAACGGGGAATGCAGTCGCCATTCCGGCTCGGGCGCCTCTCGGCCCATCCACCATCTTGTAGGGCGCAAGTCCCAGCTCTTCATCCCCACCCGCATAGTAAAAGCCATCAATAGCGGCAGGCTGAAGTCCGGAAAGCTGGTTGATCTTTTGCGAAAGTGTCATGGTCGCCATCAAGGCATCGACCTGAATGGCAATATTGTCGTGATCTATTGCAAGACCCCTGTTGCCCGCGTGTATAGCCTCCTTATCAAAGGCTACAATTCTTCTGTTCTGCCAGCTCATTTTCGCCTACTTCCCCAACAGATACTTTAAGTGGTCATTCAACATTCTTCCCTCCGGATCAAGGGAAGCCTGCAGGGTAATAAAATCATCATACCTAGGGTACAGATATTTCAACTGCTCATAGCCAAGCGTATGAACTTTCCCCCAGTGAGGACGCCCGTTATATTTCCAGAAGATAGGCTCAATCCAGTCAAAGAGCGGATGGTAATCTTTGGATGCCATCCTGTGTACTGATATCGATACCCGGGGACCACCCGCAAACATGCTGAGCCAGGTGTCATCACCATCAACAATCCTGTATTCAAGGGGGAAGGCAACATCTATTGATTCCCGCTCAATGGTCGCCAGGATTTCACGAAGGCAGTCAGGCCCGGAGGCTAGAGGAACTGAATACTCCATCTCATTGAAACGATCGTGTCGATGGTTGGTTAACGCATTAAACGACTCACCAATGGCCTCGGTCGAGCCTTGTATCAAGGCAAGTGTATGAATCAGAGTCTTCCGCAACATGATGGGTGTTGCTGCCACCATGGAGATGAACGCTCCACCATAATCTTCTTCCACCGTTGTCTGCAGGGCGTCATCTGTTTCCGTATGGGCGACGACCAGGCTATAGTCGGAATGAACCAGTGGCATCATTTCATAGTGCTGATGATCTTCGATTGATTGATCAAACTTCTTCAGTACGTCTTCAGTTTTCTCAATCCAGGTCTGGGTTCGCAAACGAAAGGGCTCACGATTCTTAAACCGAATTCGCGTGATAACACCGAGCGCCCCAAAGGAAACCCTGGCAGCATTGAACAGGTCGGAGTTGTTGTCCTTATTCAGGTCGAGCACCTCCCCGGAAGGTGTCACCAGCCTTAAACCAGTGACATAGCCGGACAGAGATTTCAATCCTTTGCCTGTACCATGAGTCGAGGTTGCGATCGCACCTGCCAGGGTCTGATGATCAATATCAGGCAGGTTGAACATGGCCTGATCCAGCTCGTCCAGCATGGGTCCGCTGTCAGCGAGCCTTGTCCCCGCCCACAGCGTTGCCTCGTTAGTCTCTTTATCGTGAGAAATGATACCGCTCATCTTGTCCATCACGACAAGGTTGTCATCGGTGAGTGCCAGTGGCGTAAAGGAATGTCCCGCGCCGACGGGTCGAATAGCGCCAGTAGAGCCCTTAATCTGATCGACAAGCTGACCTTCGTTCAAGGGAGCCAGTCTTGCTCGGGGGTGTGCCAGAAGCCAGCCAGACCAGTTACGCCAGGGTGTCACCCTGCCCACTGCACTGACGATACTTGTGTAAAACCCTGAGAGACTCAAAGCAATTGAGCCTGTTAGGAACCGGCGCCGGCTAATCATTCGTCTGCACCCGCCATCATCTTGATCATCGCCGCATAGTCTTCTTCCTCACAGTCCATGCAATAGCCAAGGGGCGGCATCCTGTTGAAACCCTCAAGGGTATGACTCATCAGCCAGGCATTACCCTGAGCCATTCGTGGCCCCCAGGCGGCCACATCACCCATCTTTGGCGCCCCGCCTTCGCCATTGACGTGACAAAGCACACAACTACGGCTCCACTTTTCCATAACCGCCGGTGTTTGCTCAGCCGAATCAAAAACTAACTGCACGGCCTCTATTTCCGCATTAGGAATATCAACAGACTTGTCGGCACAACCGGCTATCGCCAGGCCAAAGGGCAGAAGCAGAAGTTCTGGTTTCATAACATCAATCAGCCTGAGTTTGCTCGCTCGGTTTGACAAGGCGAATCAGCAGCCGGTCAGTTCTGCCGCGCAACTCACCAAATACGCTTGAATCATGACCGTCTTCAGAGTTGGCCAACATGTCACTCTCACCACCCAGCTCAAACCCTGCCTTCTGCACCTCTTGCCTGACAATCTCCGGGTCAATCCGGTGCAGTTTGCTGTTATCAACTCCCGCGACGCCAACATGGTCAATTATGCCAAGCACACCGCCTGGTTTCAGGGTTGCCATTACGGCAGCCAGTATTCCCTGTACTGCCTCACTGCCACCGTTATAGTAGAAATCGTGAAAGTTCATTGCGGTCATCGCAACGTCAATTGAACCTTCAGCCAACCCAAGGTCAGAAAGCTCCCGGTCCAAGCGTTCAACATTAGCGAGCCGGCCGCCTTCCAGTCTCTTAGACATAGCCTTGTCGTTAGCACCATCCATGAAGGTAAGCATAAAGGCTGTATTGTGGGCGTACACCTTTCCTTCATCACCAACCCGCAGAGAAAGAACCTCGGTGTAGTAGCCGTTTGCAGTCAACAAATCAATTACCGTCATCCCCGGTTCGATGCCAAGGAAGGCAATCACCTCGGCAGGTTTTCTCCCCGCATCCTGCTCCCTGTCAGCGTCTGGGCGACCGCTGCCACTCAGAAGGTTCTCAAAAGATGGCGGTATGAGTTGGGGCTCCGGCAGTACCTCCGGCTTGGGCTCCAGCGGCACCTCGATTCTAGCGGGCGTTTTGACCGGCTCACCACAACTCACGGTGAGAAATAGAATACCGAGAGTTAAAAATCGAAGACTCTTAAGATTCATAGTGATTCACCTTTTTGTTATTCAACCATTTACAAAACCGATGAGTGAAAGACTATCACGGATACATGACACTGGAATACAAGTACCCTGCCTCGGTTTCAGGTAGGGCACATGGAGAAAGACAGTCACCACAATTCAAACAACGTGTTACGGCAAAAGTCGTTAGAATTTCAATTGACCCAACCACGAAGCCGTATAATTATCACGTTACAGAACTTAAGAATGGAATATACAAGTGGCAACAAAACCTGAGCGCCTGAGATTGCTGACCGCAAGCCTTTCACCGCTGCTGTTTTCAGCGTCGCTTATTGCTGGCGAACCAGGGGAAGGTGGTCCAGAACTTATGCAGAAATCCGGTATGGAGCAGCCCCTTCATGCCGTCAAGCGCGCAAAGGGTGAGGGTTCGGGTCCTTTTAGCAGGCTCGTCATTCGTGGAGTAACAGTTATCAGCGGTACCGGTGCCCCGGCACAGGGTCCAATGGATGTGGTTGTCAAGGGCGACACGATCACAGGGATTCATTCGGTTGGAGTCGAGGGCGTGCCCATCAACCCGGCCGGTCGCCCTGCCAGGGGCGAGCACGAAATTGATGGCCAGGGTATGTATCTTCTCCCTGGCCTGATTGATGCCCATGCCCATATAGGCAACCCCCTGCAAGGCTTTGTTGGACCTTTGCCTCCGGCTGAGTACATCTTCAAGCTGTGGCTGGGACACGGCATAACGACCGTGCGGGAGGTTGGCTCCCTGATGGGACTAGAGTGGACGGTTTCACACAAGAAGCGCAGCCAGGAAGCGGAGATTACGGCGCCGAGAATAATGGCCTATGCCATGTTCCCCGGCTCGGATATCAACAATGATATTGCCGCGCGCAAATGGGTAAAAGCGATAAAACGCAAAGGTGCGGATGGAATCAAGTTCAGGGGGGCATCCAGAACGGTCATGGCAGCCGCCATTGATGAAGCAGTCAAGCTGAACATCCGCACCGCATCTCACCACGACCAGACTTCTGTTTATGACGTCAACGCTCTAACCAGCGCGAAGCTGGGACTTAACAGCATGGAGCACTGGTACGGTTTGCCTGAGGCCCTGTTTGTTGACCGTCGCATTCAGGACTACAGCATTGACTATAATTACAATAACGAACAGGACCGTTTCGGAGAAGCAGGAAGGCTTTGGAAGCAGGCCGCACCGAGGGGATCAGAGCGCTGGCAACAGGTTATCGACGAGCTGCTGGCCGTCGACTTTACACTGGTGCCTACCTTTACCATTTATGAAGCGAATCGGGACGTCATGCGCGCAAGAACCGCTGAATGGCATGAGCAATACACCCACCCTAATCTCACAAAGTTCTTTGAACCCAACCCGGTACTCCGTGGCTCATATCATTTTGACTGGACAACGGCGATGGAAAATGACTGGCGGGATAACTTTCATATATGGATGTCGTTCGTCAATGACTACAAAAATGCAGGTGGAAGAGTTGTCGCCGGTTCCGATGCTGGTTTTATCTACAAACTGTACGGCTTCGCCTTTATTCGGGAGTTGGAACTGCTTCAGTCCGCCGGCTTTCACCCACTGGAAGTTCTTCAGACTGCAACTCTTCATGCTTCAGAACTACTTGGGCTGGCGGATCAAGTCGGTACAATTGAAGTCGGCAAGAAAGCTGACCTGTTGCTGGTGGAAGAAAATCCGCTGGCCAACTTCAAGGTACTCTATGGTACGGGCCATCAGAAATACAACTGGCAGTCCAAATCCGTTGAACGAGTGGGCGGGGTTTCCTTCACCATAAAGAACGGCATAGTTTTGGATGCAAAGCAGTTGCTTGCTGATGTTCGCGCTATGGTCAACGATGCAAGGGGCAACTATCCACGATGACAGGAATCTCGAAGCCGATCTTAAACTCTATATAAACCTTATCTTGGGTTCATCGACCAGATATCAAAAAAAGGTAAAGCACAATGATTCGACTAACATTCTATCTCCGCCGCAATGCGGGCAGTTCACGGGACGAATTTCAAACCTACTGGAGAAACCAGCACGGCCCACTGGTTGCCAGCGTTTCATCTGACTTGAATATTCAACGCTATGTCCAGGTGCATACCATCGACGACCCGGCTAACGAAGCCATGAACCAGGCCCGGGGTGGCGAGATGGAACCTATTTACGATGGTGTCGCGGAACTCTGGTGGGAAAGCGAAGCCACATTGGCTAAGGCAATGGAGAGCGAGAAAGGCGCCACCGCTGGCGCCGCCCTGCTGGAGGATGAGAGAAAATTCGTCGATTTGCCTGAATCACCGCTCTACCTCGCCTATGAATACCCTCAAGTAAACCCATGTCCCGAGAATATATTCGCTCACCCGAAGAGCAGCATCGTAAAAATACATTTCCCCCTGCGCCATATCGCCTCCATGGATGAGCAGGAGGTCCGCCGCTACTGGCTGACCAACCACGGCCCCATCATCCGCTCCCACGCGCCCGCATCTGGCCTGTTGCGATATGTTCAGGTTCACCGGGCGAACCATCCTCTTGATGAGGCCTTGCGCTCAGCCAGGGGCACGCAGGTTGACCCCTACCTTGGTCACGCGGAGGTCTGGGTTGATCAAAGCAGGAAGGGTACACGGGAAGCAGCGGTTGCCAATCAAGCGGCCGTAGAAGATGAAAGCAAGTTCATTGATTTCAAGCGCTCATGCATGTGGGTTGGCAAGGAGTACAGCTTTGTCGATCGGCGCTAATCGTCTTTGCTATCGATGGTTTCAACTTTGAAATTAGCCAACGCGTAACCATAGGAAATAAAAGGGCTCATCAGATTAAAAATACAAAAAGGCAGGTAGGCCAGCGTACCGACTCCTAGCGTACTCGCCATGAAGGCGCCGCATGTATTCCATGGCACCAGGGCTGAAGTCGTGGTGCCATAGTCTTCGAGCACTCGGGACAGGTTCTTCGTTTTCAGCTCCATTTCTCTGAACTTGTCCGCGAACATCTGAGCCGGCAGAACGATGGAAAGATATTGATCTGAAGCGATCAGATTTGTGCCAAGGGACGTCACACCGGCGCGACGCATAAGGCTGCTGCCACTATCCACCCCCATTATTAGGTACCTTACGATTGCCCGCAGGCATCCGGACCGCTCCATCATGCCGCCAAAAAACATCGCCGACAGTATCAGCCAGATGGTCGACATCATACTTCCCATCCCACCCCGGGACAGCAAATTATCCAGGTCGGCATGCCCGGTAGAGACTTCATAGCCATTTGCGGCCGTTAGCCAGATATTCTTGAGCGCAGACAGGGCAGGACTATCACCTTCCTGCCCCACCCAGACTTCCGGTTGAACCAGTAACCCTGTGAGGGCAGCGGCCAGGGTTCCCGCAAGCAGTGCAAGAAATGCCGGCTGACTGAATACGGCCATCCCCAGGGTTACTGCCACCGGTAACAGCAACCACACGGACAGGTTGTAGCTTTCGCTGATGGCGGTTGAAATCGAGATGATTCGCCGCTCATCCAGCTCCGCGGCTGAACTGACCGATGCGAAGGCGAAGAATATAAGAGCGCATATTATCGCGGGTACAGTTGTCCACATCAGGTAGCGAATATGAACAAATAGCTCGGTTTCAGCCACCGCAGCCGCAAGATTAGTTGTATCCGAAAGCGGCGACAACTTGTCGCCAAAATAGGCACCGGAGATGGCCGCACCGGCGGTCATCTCGACTGACATGCCCGCCGCCGATGCAATACCCACCAAGGCGACGCCAACCGTGCCAGCCGTCGTCCAGGAACTGCCGATAGAAATCGCGACCACGGAACAGATCACTACCGTCGCAACATAAAAGACCTCAGGGGCGATGACCTGCAATCCCCAGAAGATAAGAAATGGCACCGTTCCCGACAGCATCCACACACCCACCAGGGCACCAACCATAAGAAGAATAAAGATAGCGGGCATGGCGCGGCTAATACTTGTTGCCGTCGCCTTTTCGAGCTCTCCCCAGGCTATTCCCTGCCGGATTCCAATAATCCCGGCGGTGATGCCTGCTAGCAGGAGCGCAATCTGACCAGGTCCACCCGTGGTCGAATCCCCGAACAGTGCCACTGAAGTACCCAGCATGATGACCAGCAGAATAACCGGGGTCAGGGCAAGAGGAAAACCGGGCTGGGAACGCTCTTTACTCACTTGGTTCGCTCACTTGATATTGTTTTTGTATGTCAGTCTCAACAAATATTTATCCAGACTGTACCTGTGAACCCACTTCATAGCCAAATTAATTTGCTATTCTTCATCACCTGGCTGATAAGGCCAAACTCAAGACTCATTGATGGAGGGATAAATGCCTGTACTGGAATCCAAACTGGATACCCGCTCAGAAGGCTTCAAGCAGAACCGCTCAGACATGATGGAAATGCTGGCAACGCTCGATGACCTGTATGCTGAAGCGGCCGAAGGTGGTGGTGAAGAAGCCATAGCGCGGCTGCGCTCACGTGACAAGATGCCTATTAGAGAGAGAATCAGCCTTGTGCTGGACAAGGATTCTCCCTTCCTTGAAATCAGCCCGCTGGCGGCCTGGCGTTCACCCTTTAATGTAGGTTCCGGGTTCGTCGTCGGCATCGGCGTGATCAGCGGGGTCGAATGCCTGATCCTAGGACATGACCCTTCTGTTCGAGCTGGTGCTTTCAATCAGTTCAATGCCAAGAAACTGATGCGTGGCCTTGAAATTGCTCGTGAAAATCGCCTGCCCTACGTTCAGTTCGTAGAATCAGCGGGAGCAGACCTGCGTGGAAGTGCAGACGAAGACCCGGAGGCCGCAATACAAAGGGAAGGTGAACATTTCGCGGAATCAGGCCGCCTCTTTTATGAAATTACCGAGCTATCGAAACTGCGTATCCCAACGATTTCACTGGTGTTTGGTGCTTCCACCGCAGGCGGGGCTTATCAGCCAGGCATGAGTGACTACAATATATTCATCAAAAATCAATCAATGGTTTTCCTGGGCGGGCCGCCGCTGGTGAAAATGGCCACTGGTGAAGATGCAGATGCCGAGAGCCTCGGTGGTGCAGACATGCACACCACCATCTCAGGTCTTGGTGACTATCTTGCCAATGACGAAATGGACGGAATTCGCATGTGCCGCGAGGTCGTCTCTCACCTCAACTGGCGCAAGAAGGGGCCGGGACCATCTCTGACCTGTGAAGAGCCCCGCTTCGACCCGGAGGATCTGCTCGGCATCGTTTCAAAGGACCTGAAGACGCCATTTGATATGCGCGAAGTCGTCGCCCGCATCGTGGACAGTTCAAAGTTCGAGGAATTCAAGCCACTATATGGGCCGACGCTAATATGCGGCTGGGCTTCAATTCACGGCTACCCCATCGGCATCCTCGGCAACAATGGCGCACTTTTCTCTGAATCATCCGAAAAGGCTGCGCAGTTCATCCAGCTCTGTAATCAGATCGATGTACCGCTGCTTTTCCTGCACAACATCACTGGTTATATCGTCGGCACTGATTTCGAACGTGGCGGCATTACAAAGAATGGTTCAAAAATGATTAATGCGGTGTCCAACTCCACCGTACCCCACATCACCATCATTGTTGGCGCTTCATACGGAGCTGGTAACTACGGCATGAGTGGCCGCGCATTCGGCACTCGCTTCGCTTTTATCTGGCCGACTGCAAAAATTGCGGTCATGGGACCAAAACAGATGGCAGGAGTGATGACCATTGTTACCAGGGCTGCCGCAGCAAGGCGCGGAATCGAGTTTGATGAAGAAGCAGATACGAAAAGAGCTGAATTTGCCGAATACTGGGCAGAGGAAAGATCCAAGGGCCTTTACGCGACCTCCCGGGTCTCGGACGACGGCATGATTGACCCGCGGGACACCAGAATCATAATTGCAATGGCTTTATCAGCCTGCCACAACGGCCCGATTGAGGGGACGAAGGAGTTTGGCACATGGCGAATGTAGAAAAGGTAAGTAGTAAAGTGATCACCAGACTGCTGGTTGCCAATCGCGGCGAAATTGCGCGGCGTATCATGCGCACGGCAAGGGAAATGGGCATCAGCACGGTCGCGGTCTATGCCCAAACTGATGCTATGGCGCCATTCGTCACCGAGGCAGACATTGCCATACCCCTAAACGGTAGGACCTCCGCTGAAACCTATCTTGATGCGGCGCAGATCCTGGCAGCCTGTAAAGACACCGGTGCGGATGCTGTTCATCCCGGCTATGGGTTTCTTTCTGAAAATGCTGACTTTGCGCGCGCGGTTGCTGATGCCGATATTGCCTGGATAGGTCCATCCCCCGATGCAATTGTGCAGATGGGAGACAAGTTGTCGGCAAAGCAACTGATGCAGGAGGCCAAGGTTCCAACATTGCCGGCAAAGGAGCTTAAATCAGATGAGGACCATGGAAATGCCGCTAAGGAAATCGGCTACCCGGTGCTGGTTAAGGCGTCCGCCGGGGGCGGCGGCCGAGGCATGCGAATCGTCGAGGGCCCAGATGATCTCGATGATGCCATCATCTCCGCCCGCCGCGAGGCTGGGGCATCCTTTGGTGATGACACCTTATTTCTGGAACACTGGCTGGCAGCTTCCCGCCACGTGGAAATCCAGATCCTGGGGGACAATCATGGAAACCTGCTTCATTGTTTCGAGCGTGAATGTTCGATCCAGCGGCGACACCAGAAAATCATTGAGGAGGCACCCTCTTCTGCTGTGAATGACGAACTCAGGGACCAGATGGGTAAGGCCGCTGTCGCGGCAGCCAAAAAAATTGGCTATAGCTCAGCTGGTACTGTTGAGTTTCTGCTGGATGGAGATGAGTTCTGGTTCCTGGAAGTTAATACGCGGCTACAGGTTGAACACCCCGTGACGGAAGAAATCACTGGCCTTGACCTTGTCCGGGAACAAATTCGTATTGCCGAGGGCGGTGAACTCGACTTCTTACAGGGTGATTTAGCGATCAACGGCCACGCGATCGAAGCGAGGCTATATGCCGAGGATCCGGAGAAGGATTTCCTGCCCTCCCCCGGGACGGTACATCGCTGGGAACCGGCAACTGCCGGCAACGCAAGATTTGACTCAGGCATTGAGTCCGGCAGCGAAATTGGCGTCGAGTTTGACCCGATGATTGCCAAGGTCATAGTCCATGCACCCACACGAAGAGAGGCTGCGTCTCGGCTCGCCAGGGCACTTGAGCAGACTCGCCTGCAAGGACTAAAAACCAACCGTGACTTTCTGGTTGCAACACTGCGCACACCTGAATTTCTGTCAGGCGCAACAACCACTGATTTCATTGACAAGGTCCGCCCAGAGCGCAGCAGAGAAAAATCTATCCAACAGATCGACCAGGCCGCTATTGCGATAGTCGTCGAATCAAGAGCAAAACGCCGCTGCGAAGCAGGCGTGCTCGGCACTATCCCAGGAGGCTGGCGAAACTCGCACATGCCACCGGAGTCTACGGTCTTTTCCTTCAAGGACGACGATCTCCTGGTGCAATACAGTATTCAGCGAGATGGCAAGCTTGATGTCGCCATTGCCGACAGGCAATATCTCGTATCTGTATTTGCAGCAGGTGACGGTGCTGTTGATCTCGAAATCAACAGAAGGCGCCTGGGGTTCCAGCTTGATATGTATGAGGATCAGTGGTTCGTCCATGGCCCAGAAGGCGATATCGAATTCCTGGAGCAACCAAGATTCCCGCTTGCCGGGAAAGGCGATGTGGACAGTGGGCTGGCAGCTCCCATGCCTGGCAATGTGCAGGCAATAAGCGTTAAGGCAGGTGATGTGGTTGAAAAAGGCCAGCTCTTACTGGTACTGGAAGCAATGAAAATGGAACATCAGATAACTGCTCCGAGGGATGGCACAGTCGCTGACATTCTAGTTGCTGTTGGTGATCAGGTTGCTAACGGCCAACCATTGGTTGCACTGGAAGAGGAAGAATAACTGTGACAGAAAATTCAACAGGAACCGAGGCAACCATTTACGAGGTGCGCAAAGGCGCAGCCTGGATAACACTGAACCGGCCAAAAAACCGAAATGCCCTTTCAGCCATTCTGGTCAATGAACTGTACGACCACCTGAAATCAGCTAACGATGATGATACGGTGCGCAGCATTGTAATCACCGGTACTGGCCCCGCTTTTTGCGCCGGTGCGGATCTAAAGAGCCCACCGGGCCAGACAATTGATGGTGGCGGCCGAGCTGTGCCCTATACGGACGTCCTAGTGGCAATCATGGACAGCGACAAACCCGTAATCGCCGCCATCAACGGCGCAGCTTTTGCTGGCGGGCTCGGCCTGGTAGGCGCATCAGACATTGTCATCACAGCAGCAGACGTGCAGCTAAGCTTCAGCGAAGTAAGGATCGGCGTAATCCCGGCCGTCATCTCCGTCGTCTGCCTGCCTAAGCTGGGCACCCACCACGGAATGAAACTCTTCCTGACGGGCGAAAGATTCTCCGGCCAGCAGGCAGTTGATATGGGATTTGCCCATAGATCCGTTGAAGCTGACAAATTAACAGAGGCGGTGCAGGAAGAGATTGACATGATCAATCTTGGTGGACCGAATGCGGTGCGGGAATGCAAGAAACTTGTTCGCAGAATCCCGCAGTTGTCCAGGGAAGATGGTTTCAAGAAAACCGGTGAGTGGAGTATGCGAATGTTCAAGTCCGATGAAGGCGCAGAAGGTATGGCCGCTTTCAGAGAAAAACGCCAGCCAGCATGGACCAACACTGCCTCGACAAACACTGAAGGTGACGAATAATGAGCGATGCTATACGAATAGGTAATTGCAGTGGCTACTATGGTGACCGCCTGGCTGCCGCAAAGGAAATGGTCGATGGTGGACCGATCGATGTGCTGACTGGTGACTACCTGGCCGAGCTCACCATGACCATCCTCTACAATCAGCAGCAGTCCCGTGGCCAGCATATGGGTTATGTCGGAACATTCCTGAAACAGGTCAAGGACGTCATGGCCACCTGCCTTGACCGGAATATCAAGATTGTCACCAACGCAGGCGGCCTGAACCCGAAGGGTATGGCTGATGAAGTTGAAAAAATTCTGCAGGAGCAAGGATTGACCGCCAATGTCGCCTATATTGACGGTGATGACCTGATGTCGGATATCGAGCACCTCACGTCCCTAGGGCAGAATTTCACCAACATCGACAAGGGCATACCCCTGTCGGACACCAGCAACCAGGTGGTTACCGCCAACACCTACTTTGGCGCCTGGGCAATCAAGGAAGCGCTGGACCAGGGTGCCGACATCGTCATATGCCCACGGGTTACGGACGCCGCCGTTGTAATTGGCCCGGCCGCCTGGAAATTCAACTGGCAGCGCAATGACTACGATGCCCTTGCCGGCGCCCTGGCCGCTGGTCATATCATTGAGTGCGGCGCCCAGTGCTGTGGTGGCAACTATTCATTTTTCGAGGAAGTACCAAGCTTTCGCAACGTCGGCTACCCCATCGCTGAAATAGAAGCTGATGGCAGCTTTACCATTACCAAGCATCCGGGCACCGGTGGTCTTATTTCGGTCGGTACCGTTACTGCCCAGTTGCTTTATGAAATCTCAACCCCGGCCTACTACAACCCGGATGTCATTGCCCATTTTGACACCATGAGCCTGGAACAGGTGGACGATGATCGTGTCTATGTTACCAGTTGCCGCGGCAGCAGCCCGCCCCCAACCCACAAGGTTTGTATCAACACGATTGGCGGCTTCAAAAATGGAGTTGAGATTCTGCTCACGGGCCTTGATATTGAAAAGAAGGCTGAGCTCTTTATCGACCAGATTTTTCACAACCTCGGTGGTCAGGAACAGTTCGATGAGGTGGAGATACAACTAATCAGAAGTGATCAGGAAAACCCTGAATCAAGTGAGGTGGCCCATGCAGCCCTACGCATCAGCGTCACATCCAGTGATGCCAGCAAGGTGGGTCGTTTGTTTTCGGCAAAAATCACTGAACTGGGTCTAGCCACGATCCCCGGCAACACCGGGCGTGGCAACAGCATGGGCGATGGGAAACCTGTCATAGTCTACTGGCCCGCACTGTTAGACAGCGAGCACGTCACAGAACGGCTCCACATGGGCGATACGGTCACGGAAATACTGCCGACCCAGCGCCTGGGTCTGGATGAGATCTATTACCAGAAAGTGC
Organism: Gammaproteobacteria bacterium; assembly: GCA_002725995.1. Classification (GTDB taxonomy): domain Bacteria; phylum Pseudomonadota; class Gammaproteobacteria; order Pseudomonadales; family Azotimanducaceae. The sequence goes on along the minus strand of PBRQ01000062.1, from coordinate 237 downwards.
CAGTAACGCTGGATAAAGCGCCCACTGGCAATGAGGTCCCTATTCCCTTTGGCAAACTATTTGGCGCCCGCTCGGGTGACAAGGGCGGCTGCGCAAATTGTGGCGTGTGGGCAAAGACCGATGCCGCCTACAGCTTCCTGTTTGAGTATCTGAGTGTTGCGCAGCTCAAAAAGCTGCTGCCCGACTTAGCCGAATACGACATCGAGCGATATGAAATCCCCAACTTAAAAGCACTGA
>PBRQ01000061.1 GCA_002725995.1 Gammaproteobacteria bacterium | reverse complement strand
TAGTGCCGGGCTCGACATCATTTCTATTGATCAGATAGCGGCAACCCTGACTTCGCAGGTTCAGGCGATGTTCAAGGCTGATCCGGACCACCGTGTTCGTGTCAAGGCTATTGGCGGCGGCGGTGGCAAGGGCCAAAGAATCCTAAATTGCCCTGAGCAATATGAGGGCAGCAAGAAAAAGCAGCTTGAGCAGGCGGTAGCAGCGGTCGAAGGTGCATATCGTGAGGTCCTGTCTGAGGTTAAGGCTACTGGAAAGGGCGACAACAAGAATGTTCTTGCTGAACTCAATATCGAGACAGTACGACACCAGGAAATACAGGTTGTGGGGAATGGTGACTGGTGTACTACGCTAGGTGGCCGGGACTGCAGTCTGCAGATGAATGAGCAGAAACTGGTGGAAATTTCCGTTACCCGGGAAGAACTTGAAGCAGCCATTGATCAGGCTGAGAACCCCGAAACAGCTAAAGCGCTCGGTATGGATCTGGCGACGCTTGAGAAGATGGAAGCTGAAGCTGAACGCTTTGGTGCCGCCGTCGGTCTCGATTCAGTATCAACATTTGAATGTATCCTTGAAGCAGATCGCCATTACTTTATGGAAATGAATACGCGCGTTCAGGTTGAGCATCGTGTTTCTGAACTGTGTTACGCGCTGCAGTTCACCAATCCATCTGACCCTAACGATTTATTTGTGGTGAACTCCATCGTCGAGTTGATGGTATTACTGGCAGCTCACGGAGAGCGTTTGCCGAAACCGACCCGTGTCAGGCGTGACCAGTGTGCGGTTGAAGTTCGTTTGAATGCGACGGACCAGGCTCTAAAACCTCATGCCGGTGGTGTCATAACCCAATGGTCCGATACCCTGGAAGGTGAAGTAAGAGATGATCAGGGAATCTGTTTGCACAATCCGGATACGGATGTGTTCATGAAGTATCATCTGGCCGGGGCCTATGACTCCAACATTGCCTTGTTGCTGAGCACAGGTAACGACAGGGTCGATGCACTGAAGGCCATGTCTGAAATTATTTGCCGAAGCCGAATGTCTGGTGAGAACCTGAAGACAAATTTACAGTTCCAGTATGGAATTTTGTGCTGGATGCTGGGGCAAAACCCGCAGGCCAGACCCGCGACTAATTTTGTTGCCCCCTATCTGACCGCTGTCGGGCAATTACAGTCACAGGCGAATGAGCTGGACATCGTCAAAGCCTACGCTGCAATTGAACAGACCCTGCTGGCCGGTACCAAGGACAAGGAGGCGAGTCAGGCCGTCAGCGACATCATGAGCCAAAAGGCCAGCCTGCTGGCGCGGGCCATCAATCGACTGTTTGCGGACCCACATTTTCTTGCCGGCTGGCTTTCATTAAACCGCAGCAATTTTGAGTTTACAGGCAATGGAATAAAATGGTTGTCTAACCCTGTTCTTGTTCTGCGCGACCTGTATCGCTATCTGAATATGGATGATGGCAATGATCTCCCGGCACTCTATTCCATCTGGGACCATGATCAACTTCTGCTTCAGAACGCGGTGGATTTTTATGACGGCGTACATCAGCGACTTGGCACTGACGACTGGGTCCAGGTTGATGCCTGCCTGAAAGGAGATGCAAAGCAGTTTTCCGCACAGGAAGAAGAGGTAAAGGCTGCGCACCTTGGACACCAGCTTGGTCTGGAAATATTGAGTGTCCTGCCCTATATCGGGCTAAAAACCAGGTTCTACGAACTCAAGGTGGAGCCGGATCTGACGGTCACTATCCCCGAGAATTTGCTTGACGCGGAGCTGAAACAGAACAGTTTGAGAGAGCTGTCACCGCCGCCGGCAACATCCGCCGATGAGATACTGGCTCCTACCGGAGGGATGTTCTATTCCCGCGAGGCCCCGGATCGTGACGCCTTTGTTCAAAAGGGGGATCACTTTGAAGAGGGCGATCCGCTGTTCATCATCGAAGTGATGAAAATGTTTAATAAGGTGTATGCGCCTTTTTCCGGAACCGTCGAGCAAGTTCTCATTGATACGGATGCGACCATTGTAAAAAGGGGTCAGGCACTAGTTAAAGTTTCACCAGACGAGGAAATTGTCCAGGAATCTAGCGCCGAAATTGCCAAGAGAACCAGTGAAGCGACGACAGCATTTCTAGAATTTATTGGTCACTGAAAGGACTCACTATGATTGTTTCACTGGATCACATTGCCATCGCCGTACCGGACCTGCAAAGTGCCATCAACAGATTCCTGGAAGATTTCGGCTTGAATTTTGAGGGTACCGAAGATGTCGCCACTGCGAAGACGAGGACCGCATTCTTCCCTATAGACGGAACCAGCATCGAATTGGTACATCCGTTGGAGGGGCAGGGAGCGATAGCAACCTACCTTGAGAAAAAGGGTCCAGGCCTGCATCATTTATGTTTTCGAAGCAATGATCTGGATGCCGATGTCGAACGGCTCAGGGAAAAGGGATACCAGTTCCTTTCTGATACGCCATCGCCTGGCGCCCACAATACCCGCGTCATCTTCATTCATCCGAAATCCTGTGACGGCGTTTTGATAGAACTCAATGAGCAAGGGAATGACCATGACTGATGAAAAAAAATACCAGGCTCCCGAGGCCAGCGTCGCAGACTGGCAGAAGCAGGCGGAACAGCAGTTAAGGGGCAAGCCCCTCGACAGCCTTACCCAGGTAACACCGGAAGGAATTGAACAAAAAGCGCTGTACACGGCAGCCGATACTGCACCCCTTCAATATACCGATACCATGCCGGGACTGGAGCCTTACATCAGAGGCCCCCAGGCAACTATGTATGCGGGTCGGCCCTGGACCGTCCGTCAGTATGCTGGTTTTTCCACCGCCGAGGAGTCAAACGCTTTCTACAGGCAGTTGCTGGCTGAAGGCGGTCAGGGTATCTCCGTTGCTTTTGATCTGGCGACTCACAGGGGGTATGACTCGGATCATGACCGGGTGACCCACGATGTTGGAAAGGCGGGCGTAGCCGTTGATTCCGTTGAGGACATGAAGATTCTGTTTGATGAAATACCCCTGGATAAGGTCTCCGTATCCATGACAATGAATGGTGCCGTATTGCCGATATTAGCTGGATATGTAGTCGCGGCTGAAGAGCAGGGTGTAGAACAGAAAGATCTCGCCGGTACGATTCAAAATGATGTGCTCAAGGAGTTTCTGGTTCGGAATACCTACATCTATCCGCCGGTACCATCCATGCGCATCATTGGCGATATTATTACCTACTGCACGGAGAACATGCCGCGCTTTAACACTATCTCGATTTCCGGCTATCACATACAGGAAGCAGGCGCAGATGCTGCACTGGAACTTGCCTATACGCTGGCAAATGGTAAGGAATACATCCGCACTGCCATAGCTGCCGGCCTGAAGATTGACCAGTTCGCACCGCGATTGTCTTTTTTCTGGGGCATCGGCATGAATCTCTATACGGAAGTTGCCAAGATGCGGGCGGCCCGATTGCTCTGGTCGCGGATAGTGGATGAGTTTAATCCGGAGAACCCGAAATCCAAGATGCTGCGAACCCATAGCCAGACATCCGGCTGGTCCCTGACCGAGCAGGATCCCTACAACAACATAGTGCGCACAACCATTGAAGCAATGGCCGCTGCATTCGGTGGCACCCAGTCGCTGCATACCAACGCCCTCGACGAGGCAATCGCGTTACCCTCAGAGAGTGCAGCAAGGATAGCGCGTAATACGCAATTGATCCTGCAGGAAGAAACCGGCATCACTGACGTCATAGACCCCTGGGGTGGCTCCTACATGATGGAGTCCCTGACCAGTGAGATAGCGGATAAAGCCTGGAGCCTGATTGAGGAGATCGAGTCTCACGGTGGTATGACCAAGGCCATCAGTACCGGTCTTCCCAAACTTCGCATTGAGGAAGCTGCTGCCAGGAAGCAGGCCCTGATTGACCGCGGTGAGAACGTCATAGTCGGGGTCAATAAATACCAGAATGATCAGCAGGATGAAGTCGATGTTCTTGTCATTGACAATTCGGCCGTGCGCACCAAACAATTGGGGAGACTGCAGGAGACAAAAGGTCAGCGGGATCAGTCGAGGGTTGAAGAAATTCTTGATAAATTAACTGAGGCTGCTACCACGGGGGAAGGCAACCTGCTTACCCTGTCTATTGAAGCGATGCGAGCCAGAGCAACCCTAGGGGAGGTATCCGAAGCATTGGAGAAGGTATATACACGTTATGAAGCCGAAGTAAGAACGGTCTCCGGCGTATATGGTGGCCTGTACCAGGACGACAGTGACTGGCAGTCTATTGTCAAGCGGGTCGAGGCATTTGAGGGTAATCATGGCAGGCGACCGCGCATGCTGGTCTGCAAGATGGGCCAGGATGGACATGATCGCGGCGCGAAAGTTATTGCCACGGCATTTGCCGATGCGGGCTTTGATATAGACCTTTCGCCCATGTTCTCACTGCCCTCCGAGGCCGTTCAGCAGGCGATCGAAAATGATGTTCACGTCGTTGGCGTGTCATCACAGGCAGCTGGTCATAAGACCATGGTGCCTCAGCTTATCGATGAGCTTAAGAGTGCCGGTGCAGGGGACATTATTGTCATCGTTGGCGGGGTGATACCGAAACAGGACTACGCGTTTCTTGAGGAATGTGGTGTCAAGGGTATTTTCGGAACCGGTACCGCCATACCCAAGGCCGTGGAGAGCGTATTGAATACCATTGAAGCGGCAATCGATGGGTAACTCGCCATCGGCTGCTGACCTGAGATCGGGTGATCGCAGGGCGCTGGCAAAGTGTATTACGCTTGTAGAAAGCAAACGGCCGGTTGACCGTAATCTGGCTAACCAGCTGATTGAGGATATCCTGCCGGATACTGGTCGCAGTTATCGTATCGGAATTTCGGGTGTTCCCGGTGTTGGCAAATCCACATTTATAGAATCCTTCGGCTTGCACCTGATTGAGCAGGGAAAGAAGGTTGCTGTGCTTGCCGTTGACCCAAGCTCACCAGTTGCGGGTGGGAGTATCCTGGGTGACAAGACCCGTATGCCGGAATTGTCACGCACCCAGGATGCCTTTATCAGACCGTCTCCCTCCTCGGGCATTATGGGCGGTACCGCTCAGCGAACCCGGGAAACAATACTGCTGTGTGAAGCTGCCGGTTATGATGTCTTGCTGATCGAAACCGTTGGCGTGGGTCAGTCCGAAGTGGCGGTTCATGGCATGGTAGATTTCTTCATGATGTTAATGGTGCCGAATGCAGGCGATGAACTCCAGGGCATAAAAAGAGGCATTACTGAGCTGGTTGATACGATTGTCATCAACAAGGCTGACGGCGAAAGTCTCGGCCAGGCGAGGCAGGCTAAAGCCTACTATCAAAGTGCATTCAATCTGTTGCGTGGCGATGAAGGTTGGAAGCCGAGGGTGATGACCTGTTCAGCGCTGGAGCGGACTAACCTCGAAGATGTCTGGCAGATGATCGAGGAGTACTTCAACTGGCTGGGCCAGGAGGACCGCCTCGCGGACAAGCGCAGGCAACAGAACCTGTTATGGCTGCACAAGCTGGTGAACCTAGAAATTGACCAGTATCTTAAAACCAGTGAACGGCTGAAGGGGGCCTATCCCGAGCTGGAAACCCAGGTAAATACTGGTTTGATGACCCCCTTTCGTGCGGCGCGGGAAATAATCGAGATGATATTCCCGGATTGAAGCTCGCTAGCGTGGTTGCATCCTGATGCCACCATCCATGCGAATACTCTCACCATTCATGTACTCGTTTTCCATCAGCATAACCGCAACAAGCGCAATCTCGTCCGCTTCTCCAAGGCGCTTGGGGTAGAGTACCTGGGTCGCCAGTGAGTCGATAACTTTTTGTGGTGCGCCATCAAAAAGTGGCGTGTGGATCAGGCCAGGCACAATGGTGTTGACCCGGATGCCCATACTGGAAAGATCCCGGGCGATAGGCAACGTCATGCCAACCACGCCACCCTTGGATGCACTGTAGGCTGCCTGTCCAATCTGGCCTTCAAAAGCTGCAACGGATGCAGTGTTGATAATGCAACCGCGACCACCATATTCGTTGAAGGGCTCGTTCTTCGACATCTCATTGGCTGCGAGTCGCAGTACATTAAAGGTACCGATCAGGTTGATTTCGATCACAAACTTGAACTGATCAAGTGGGTAGGGGCCATCACGACCTACGGTTCGCACTGCACTGCCAATCCCTGCATAGTTACAGCAGATGTGAATACCACCGAAATTTTCCATTGTCTGGGCAATAGCCTGCTCCACGTCTTCTTCGCTGGTAACGTTGACCTTAAAGAATACGGCATCGTCACCGAGTTCTGCAGCAAGTGCTTCGCCCTTCTCTTCGTTCAGGTCAAATATGGCAACCTTCGCTCCCATTCCGGTAATACGCCTTGCGGTAGCCTCTCCCAGTCCGGAAGCGCCACCAGTAATTACAGCAACCTTGTCTTTAATATCCATCTAATTCCCTTGTTGATTAGCCGGCCAATCTGACCGGCGGGTTGTAAGTTCGGCGAGAGTATGAGGAATCTGAATTCCTGTGTAAACATCTGGGTCAGATACTTCAGACAAGGCCTTGCCTCTTACGCCCAGCGACCACCAAACGGGCAGGTTGCTGCCTGTTAAAGGTCTTCAGCACCGACGATACTGAGCACCTCATTGCAGCCATCTTCTATCATGGATGCCCTTGCATCGCGCAGAATTTTCTCCATGGGATACTCTTTGGTAAGACCATTACCACCGAAAATTTGCAGCGCTTCACTGGCGACATCAAATGCAACGCGAGTCGAATAGGTTTTAGCGGCGATGGCGTAGTGCAACTGGCCCCGGTCCGTCCCATTGTTGATAGTAGAGACCTTTCTTGCGAAGGTGCTTGCAGTTTCAACTTTTCTGAACATATCAAATAGTCGTAGCTTGACGCTCTGGTGCTCACAGATCGGCTTGCCCCCCTGAATACGCTCCTTTGAATAGGCATTGGCCAGGTCAAAGGCTGACCGGGCTACACCGGCGAATGTCGTGGCCATCCAGGAATTTGCCATGGTCAGGGTTCCCTGAAGGGCCATCTTATAGGCATCCTGGTCAACGATCATATAGTCTGCGGGGATTCTGACCTCATCAAAAAATACTTCTCCCTGGGTCATGGAACGCTGACCAAGCTTATTGAGGGGTTTGCCTTTTGATACGCCGGGTAAATTCAGTGGTACTACCGCAATGCCCCCGCCCTCGAAGCCACGATTACCTTCGATGGTGCAATAAAGTGCCATTACCGTGGCGATGGGTGCGCCGGATACCCAGCTGGATTTCTGTCCGCGGATAACGTATTCATCACCATCCTTGACAGCAATACAGTTGGCCGTGATCTCCGGGTCGTTGAAGGTTGGTTGGTTCAGAGCCAGAGTATCACTGCCATGATCTGGTTCAGTAATAGCCCAGCATCCGAATTCACTCAGGTCACTGCCACCATAACGGCTGATCAGTTCAGCTTTGCCGCTAATATTCGCAAGCCACGTAACGATTCCACCCCCCTGGGCGGTCATCACCATGGCAAGGCCAGCATCGCCCCAACCCATTTCCTCATGGATGATTGCGCTAAGTCGTGCATTTTCGACGGGGGAAAGGCCGGTATCATCTGCACCGAGCGTATTGATTCCCAGCTCCGCGTATTTCTTCAGAGCCGGCCATACAGCTGAATCATCATCGATTGTTTGCTGCGGGTCAGGCATCTTGTCAAGTTCCTGTCCGACAGGTCGCAGCACTTCCTCAGCGAAACGGTGTACCGTTTCCTGCACTGCTTGCTCGGTCTCGCTCAGTTCTGTTTCGAAATCTATTGATGACATACTGCTCTCCTGCTGCTCATCCTTAATGGTAAAATTATTATGGTTACCCGGCTTTTGTTCAATCTAGTCATGCTGGCACTCGTACACCTGGTATTCGACACCCTTGGCCCCGCCCAGCACGCGGCCTTCTGCCACTGCGACAACAGAATTTAGCCAGGCATAGTCTT
>PBRQ01000060.1 GCA_002725995.1 Gammaproteobacteria bacterium | reverse complement strand
TTTTTTTGAGGATTATGAATTTTGTTTTCGAATATATCGATATTCAATTTCAAGATTGAGTGAAACGGTGTATTTTGTTGGTGCCACAAAAGTTTTGTTGTATTTTCTTAATAAAACAATCATTTAACAATGATTTCATGCTTTATTTAACCTCCTCAGTTGTTCAAATCTGAATAGGTTGTAGGTAAGATTAACAAAACCAATTGTAGTAGCAATTCTCTGCTGTCGAATTTGTCTCAAATGTAGAGCATCATTCATTGAGTTTGTCATAAAACCAAATATATGTTCAACTCTACCTCTGTTTTTAGAGATGCCCTTAAACTTTATGCTTCCAGGTGAATTCAATACTCGCCTGGAAGCAATTTCATGGCAGGTATTATGTTCACAATTTCCCCTACATCAATCGGCGATCGGTCGAATCTTAAGATTTCAGATATTGAATGCCACGTATTACTGGCACCAGATTACGATCCGTCATTCACTTCCTCGGGTCAGGACAGTCTTGTGGTATTTATCCACACTGATGCGGGTATCAGTGGAATTGGTGAGTGTGATGCCAACCCATGGATGGCAAAAACGGTCATCGAGGCTCCGGGAACCCATACAATGGGGCTGGCAGTAAAGGAAATGCTGATCGGTGCCGATCCTTTTGAAATTGGCGATTTATGGAATAAAATTTACACTGGGACTGCTATGAACGGCAGACGTGGAATGGTCATCCATGCTCTTAGTGCTATTGATATGGCGCTGTGGGATTTGTGTGGAAAAGCCGTAGGGAAGCCAGTGCATGAACTGCTCGGTGGTGCTACACGTGATCGCATAACACCTTATGCATCTCTCCAACCAGCAGGCAGTAGCTTTGAGGCTTACAGGGATGCTCTTGTAAAATCTGCGTTAGATGCCAAAGCGCTTGGTTTCAAGGCATTAAAATCTGAAGTGACCATGAACGGTCCCTATGCTCACAATGGCATGGAAGAAAATTATGATCGGCATACTGAAGTCATTGCGGCGGTCAGGGAAGCCATTGGCCCGGATATAACGTTAATGGTTGATGTGCAATATCTTTGGTCTGATGCAGAAACGTGTTTATCCGTTGTTAAGGACTGGGCTGAATTTGATCTGTTCTTCCTTGAAACACCGATTAATTCAGATAATGTAAAAGAGATGGGCAAGGTTTCCGCCAATGCCCCCATGAAAATTGCTTGTGGTGAGTGGCTGGCTACTCGTTTTGAATTTGAAGAGTTGATGGATGTTGGTGGCGTGCAAATTGCGCAACCTGATGTCGGTAGGGTCGGCGGTCTGGGTGAAGCCAAGATTGTTTGTGATATGGCTCTTGAACGTGGTTTGACCATCGTTCCTCATTGCTGGAAAACAGGCATATCAATTTCGGCGACAGCACATCTTGCTTTTGTTACCAATCATTGTGATTTCATTGAATTCATGCCACCGCAATTGTGTGTTGAGACGCTACGTCGTGAATTGGCAAAAGAAGAACTTGTTCTCGTGGATGGCCAAATTCCATTGCCTACCAAGCCAGGACTTGGTGTAGAGTTAAATGAAGGGGTCCTGGAACGGTTTAAAGTAGCTTAATCATGACACTATATCTTGATGGTGTATCCAAAAATTATGGCGACGTAGAAGTCCTCCGTCCGATCAGTCTTGAAGTGTCCAACGGTGAATTATTGACTGTGCTTGGGCCTTCGGGTTCTGGTAAAACAACAATTCTGAGATTAATCGGCGGGTTTATTGCCCCAACCTGTGGGCGCATCCTTCTGGATGGGAAAGACCTGTCAACGACACATATCAGCAAGCGCCCTTTTAATACTGTCTTTCAAGATTACGCATTATTCCCACATATGACTGTTGAACAGAATGTTGGTTATGGGTTGATGGTAAAGGGTTGTCCCAAAGAAAAGATGAAACAGGTTGTTAATGAAGCTTTGGATGTTGTTGGCTTAAGTGATTTTCCAGGCCGCTACCCTGCTGAATTATCCGGTGGCCAGAAACAACGGGTTGCCTTGGCAAGAACGATTGTTTGTGAACCCCAGATTGTATTGCTTGATGAACCTTTGTCTGCACTTGATGCCGAACTACGTCGTCAAATGCAGTTCTTTTTGAAGAGCCTTCAACGTAAAATAGGAACAACTTTTTTATTCGTCACACATGATCAACAAGAAGCAATTACAATTTCTGATCGACTTGTTGTCATAAATCATGGCGGGGTTGAGCAAGTTGGGACGCCAAAGGAAATTTACTATTCACCAAAGACAAAATTTGTTGCAGGATTTTTTGGTGATAATAATCTTCTTGATGGGCAGCTAACAGCATCCGGTTCCATTGAAACTCCTCTGGGGACAATCCCATCCCTGCAAGGCAGTAATCTCAAGACTTCCAAAGTTATTGTAGCAATGCGTCCAGAGCTCTTTCGGATTGGTAAACGTGAGGGAGCTTTCAACATTGATTGCCAGGTTCAAAATATGGATTTTGCCGGAGATATGAATTTCTTGAGGCTTTCGCCCAAATTGGATTCTGATCGTACATTGCTTGTAAAACTGTCCAGCGATCCAAGTGTGCCGAATCTGGACGTCAACGGAGATGCCACAATCTCGATAAAACTGGAAGATATTGCTGTGCTGGACAATCCAAGATGAATAACCAATCTACACGGTTTACGATTTTTGTCTGCATTATTGCTGTGCCTGTGGTCTTGGTGATTATACCCATAGCAAATTTTTTTCTCATGTCTTTTTGGAAAATGGAAAGCAATCAGATTGTTGAAAGTGCCTCGTTTGGTAATTATCTGTATTTCTTCTCCAGCCCTGCATACTGGGGAACATTTCTATCAACACTTTATCTTTGCCTGAAGGTATCTGCTATTGGTGTATTGGTTGGCTATCCTGTTGCTTATTTTGTATGGAAACGAAAAGGTCGAGTTAAATACTTGTTGATATTGTTGCTTATTTTGCCTTTGTTCATGAGCTACATCGTCAAGATTTATACCATGAGAACAATTCTTGATCTTAGTGGAATTCTTAATAAATTGCTGGTGGCTTTTCACATATTAGAAGAGCCCAGTCGCCAATTCATTTATAACCAAACAGCAATTCTGATCACCATGGCAGTCATTTTTTTGCCGTTTGTTATTCTTCCAATTTTTTTATCGCTGGAACGTATTCCAAAAAATCTTGTAACCGCGTCGTCTGATCTAGGCGCGGGCACTTTAACGACACTTCGTTATGTTATCTTACCACTGTCGCTTCCTGGAACAGTATCTGGTGCCTTATTCACATTTGTTCTGGCGCTCGGTGATTTTGTAACACCTCAAATGGTGGGAGGGCCGAACGGCTTTACGTTTGGCAGGGTGATTTGGTCCCAATTCGGACTTGCCTATAACTGGCCTCTGGGTGCTGCACTTGCCGTAATTTTGTTTGCAACAGCTTTAATGACCATTATAGCTGCTGGTTGGGCAAGCCAGCAGCGCAAGGTTTGATCAATGCATAAAACTAATACTGAACACCTTATTGATGTATTTCTTGGCTTGATAACAGCGGGCACGTTCTTTGTGCTTTATATGCCTATCGTCGTGAACAGTATATTCTCTCTGGTGCCCAGTGATCGTAATGGCATTCATTGGGGAGAAGCGAGTTTTGAGTGGTACTGGCGCTTGTTGGAAAACGAGTCCGTGATTGCCGCAATCAAAACAACATTAATCGTCAGTGTTATTGCTGTGGCAATAGCGGCTATTCTTGCCATTATTCTGGCTATTTATGTGGAATGGGAGGGCGCTGTATTTCAGCGGACAATTGAACTGGTGGTTTATACTCCATTTCTCATGCCACCGATTATCACGGGGCTTTCGCTTCTCATGTTTTTTGACAGGATCGGAATATCACGTGGTGAGGCCACTATTATTGTCGGCCATACGGCTCTTGTTCTTGCGGTGCTTTATCGACTAGTTCTCACACGGTTGAGGGCGATGCCACATACTTTGGTTGAAGCCTCCGCTGATCTTGGGGCTACTCGCCTTCAAACTTTTCGATATGTTGTTTGGCCACAATTGCGACCGGCGGTCATTACCGGTGCTGTGCTGGCGATGGCGGTATCTTTTGACGAGACATTAATTACGGTTTTCCTGGCTGGTGACACAACGACAATACCCTTACGTCTTTGGGGCATGATGCGTGTTGGGTTCAAGCCCGAAATAAACGCTCTTGTCACAATAGTCTTGCTGGTATCCATTATAATGGCAGTTATCACAGCAATCAGAATAAAACCTGCAGAAGGAAATGAAGAGTGACACATTCAGAACGCTTAAAAAATCGCATAGCCGTCGTGACCGGCGGCGCAAAAGGGATTGGTCGTGCAATTGCCAAACGCCTTGCCAAAGAGGGGGCCGAGGTTGTTATTGCTGATATTTTGATTGATGAAGCCAAAAAGGCAGCCTCTGAAATCGGTGCAAGAGCATACGCAGAAGATGTGAATATAGCTGATCAGGATTCTGTAGACAGGTTGGCTGAGGCTATTAACAATCGTCATGGGCATTTCGATATTTTGGTCAATAACGCAGGAATCCTTGATGCCAACGGTTTTGATGACATGACCATGGAGCGCTATCTGGAAGTTATTGCGGTAAACCAGCATGGTGCCATACGGGTGACAAAAACTCTTTTGCCATTGATCCGTAAAGGTGATCAGGCGAAACGCATTGTAAACATCGCCTCGATAATGGGCGTTAGAGGTTCGCGTGATTCGATCCCGTATTCCACAGCAAAAGGCGGCGTGGTTAATTTCACACGAGCCCTTGCCTGTGATCTTGCATCAGAGGGGATCACCGTCAATGCAATAGGCCCAGGATTTATTGATACGGATATGGCAACTCTTCCTGATGGTTCCGGTCATGAGCACGATACGGAATGGTTCAAGGAAATCTATATTAAACATGGACGAATCCCATTAAGAAGGGCCGGTAAACCTGATGATATTGCAGGACCTGCATTCTTTCTTTGTTCCGATGATTCTCAATATGTTACCGGGCAAATACTGCTCGTAGACGGTGGTGTTTCGGCTACTTTCTAGTGAAAAAGATAGGACAGGAATTGAACACAATAAAACTAAACAATAGCGTTGAAGAACGGTTGGCAGAACTGAACATTGCATTGCCTGAAGTTCCTTTGGCGATTGGTAATTTTGAACTGGGCGTTAAACATAACGGAATGATCTTTCTGTCAGGTCAAGGACCACTTCTGGAAGATGGAACACTTGCAACAGGAATCGTTGGAAAGGATGTCTCTGTTGAAGAAGCATATCATCATGCCAGAAGAACGGGGCTTGTTCTGATTTCTAGCATGAAACAAATGCTCGGTGATTTGGGAAAGGTCGAACGTATTATCAAAATACTGGGCATGGTCAATGCTGAACGCAACTTTCATGCTCATCCAAAAGTAATCAATGGGTGTTCTGATCTGTTTTGCGAGGTGTTTGGTGATATCGGCAGGCATGCCAGAAGCGCTGTCGGCATGGGGTCTCTTCCTGGTGGTATAACTGTTGAAATTGAAGCGATTATTGCTGTTAATGAACAGAAAGATTGAAAGATATGAGCGCTTACAAAGACGTTTTTAAACACTGGGGATTAAACCGCGTTATCAATGCGTCGGGCACCATGACCAGTATAGGGGCTTCCAAAGTCAAGCCTGAAGCACTTGATGCTATCATCAGTGTGATGCCAGAATTTGTTTCCATGGAACAGTTACAGGAGCGGGCCAGTACGGTGATCTCAGGAATTATTGGCACGGAAGCAGGTTGTATAACCGCATGCTCGGCTTCTGCTATTACAACAGGTGTGGCTGCTGCGATAACGGGGCTGGATCTGGATGCGATAGAACAAATACCAAATTGTGAGGGTCATGAAAACCGAGTGGTCGTTCCGATGGGGCACATGATCAATTACGGTGCCCCGATCCATCAAGCCATTGCACTCGCCGGGGCAGAGGTTATTCCGGTTGGCACGGCGGCAATGTGCGAAATTTATCATCTGGAAGCTGCCTTGCGAGAAGGGGCCGCCGCAGCAGTTTATGTCGTCTCACATCATACCGTTCGCGAAGGTGAACTGCCAATGGAGCTATTTGTGGAAATTTGTCACAACTATGATGTACCCGTCATTATCGATATGGCATCAGAGTATGACATGGATGAGCCCGTCAAACTGGGCGCTGATTTAATTATTTATTCTGGTCATAAATTCATGTGCGGTCCAACGAGTGGCATTGTAGCAGGAAAACGTGATCTTGTGCGTGCAACATACTTGCAAAATCGCGGCATTGGTCGGGTCATGAAAATGGGCAAGGAAGCCGTTGTCGGGGCATTGGCGGCTCTTGAAATCTGGGCGGCCCATGATTTTGAAGCTGATCGGGCTTCCGAAGAAAAAAATTTGGCATTTTGGTTGGAGATATTGTCAGGTGTTGAAGGTTTGACGCTCGCCCGTCATACGGACTGGACGGGCAATCCGATTACCAGAATTGAGGTTCAAGTCGACCCATCCAAAGCAGGCCTCTATGCATGGGAGTTGTCAGACAGACTGGCCTGTCGTGAAACCAGAATTATGGTTCGCGATGATCACATCGAAGAAGGCCTGTTTCACCTGGACCCATGCAACGTTAATCTCGAGGAAGTCGAATTGGTGGCCACGGCAATTTCAGATGAGATAGATAAGGCAAAAGACAGTGGCGATGGATGTAAATCTAGCTGGAGTGATGTAAAACGTGCACGCTCAACTGGACCATTAAATTTCCTTGGAGATAATTAATTTGACTGGCTTGTTGGAGAATCGTCGCGTCTTTGTGACGGATTCTGCACGGGGAATTGGCCTGGCAAAAACTATTAGAGAGAAATTATGTTAAATGCTCCCAATATTCGCCTCTTTCACAAAGCTAATAATGAACTTGGTGAAGGAGCCTTTTATGACTCCGCCAATGATGTTGTTTATTGGGTTGATATCCCGCACCGAAAAATCTGCAAACTGGATGCCTCAAAACAGTATTCAGAGATTGAATTGGATGCGGAACCGGGGTTTCTTGTTGTTACAGAAAACGGTGGGCTGCTCGTCGGAGCCGATAAGAAAATTATGTTATTCGAGAATGGCATCCTTGTTGGCGATGTCTCGCTTACGTGTGAGCACCCGGATGTTGGTGTAAATGACGGCAGTATCAGCCCCGATGGAAAGACAATATTCTTTGGTACAAAACACACCACAGAAATTGAAAAACTGGGTGAGTCATATGTTATTAGCGATAAAGTATCGAGTACGGGGCAACGTTTTATAGTCTTTAATGGACCTACCTTCGCTCTGGATGGTGCCAAGGCTTATTTTACAGATTCCCCGACTGGCGTTATAGAAGTCGCCGATTACGATCAATTAACAGGCCGTCTCTCAAATGTAAAAGAATTTGCACGGGTTCCTGAATCCGAGGGCTATCCGGATGGCATGGCAATTGACAGCGAAGGCTGTTTATGGAGCGCACATTGGGATGGGGCGAGAATTACCAGATACCTACCGAATGGAACCGTAGACAAAGTTTACAAAATACCTGTAAGCCGTCCAACGTCGTTGGCTTTCGCAAGTAGTGATTTAAAAACACTGATAGTCACTAGTGCAGATATGGATGATCCCGTCCGACCACGCCAATCAAATGTAATCCAGGACGGTGACCTGCTAGCTTTTGACGTTGACGTTCCCGGTGTCATTCTACCCGCGTACAGTGGTTCATTTTTAGAAAATTTGAGAAAATAAATTCGGCAAACACAATTTAACCAAAGGCAATGTGACTGACCTGTTATCAGTTTAAAAGAAGGTCTGACAGGAATGAAAGGTTATTAACTGTATGAAGTCATTCAACATTAAGCCAACATCACAATGCCGCTATGATATTTTATCTCTGGGTGAGATCATGCTACGCCTTGACCCTGGTGAGGGTCGTATTCGCACATCACGTCAATTCAATGTGTGGGAAGGTGGCGGCGAGTATAATGTTGCACGCGGGCTGCGGCGATATTTTGGTCAACGCGCAGCTGTGGTGACAGCCTTTGCCAAGAATGAACTTGGCCTGCTGATGGAAGATTTGATCTTGCAAGGCGGAGTGGATACTTCACTGATTAAGTGGGTCGATTACGACGGCATCGGTCGCGAGGTTCGAAACGGTTTATACTTTTTGGAACGTGGCTATGGAATCCGTGGTGCCGTCGGTTGTTCAGACCGTGGCAATACGACTATATCACAACTCACAGCTGGTGAAATCGACTGGGATTACATCTTCGGTGATCTGGGTGTGCGATGTAATGCAATCTGCCCCGGGACCGTTCACACCCCTTCACATGATGATCGTTTGAATGCAACCGGTGACTATGATGCAGCACTTGAGGCTTTCAAATCCCGGCAGCCCATGGGGCGGCTTGCCGATAGCGGTGAAATATCTCCTTTGGTCTTATATCTTCTTTCTGAAGAATCCCGGTTTATTACGGGACAAACCATTGCAATTGATGGTGGCTGGAGTGCCTGATGACCGAGTTTATTCGATTAAATTCCTCAACTTTGTCTGTCGCTCTTGATACTCGCGTTGGACATCTGCGTGACTATGAGGCCCGATATGGCGGAGATGTCTTCAGGCCTCTTTACACAGCACCGTGGGTTGATAATGACACCATAAACAAACCTGACGATGATCCTCCTGTTGAGAAATACCTGTCGGGTGATTTTTTATGCGCGCCATTTGCCTATAGCGATGTTGAACCCTCCCCGCAGCATGGCTGGAGCGCGAATAGCATGTGGGATTTGAAAGAACAAAAGAGTGCTAACGAAGCGACGTTTGAATTACAAAAATTAGTGCTTGGGGCGCGAATACAAAAAACACTTCGGTGCGCAAATGATGCACCCTTGCTATATCAGATACATCGTTTTATCGGAGGTTCCGGGTCTCTTCCTGTATCCCACCATGTCATGACTCAAATGCATGATGGTGGTTATATTAGTCGCTCTCCCAAACGTATTGCCATGACACCTGATGCACCCATTAATCATGGGCTTAATCATTTAACATGTCCTGCTTCATCATCAGAATTGTCTTTATTTCCGGCAGGTTCTTCAACAGCTGATTTGAATCACTTTCCGCTAGCCCATAAGCATGATGATTTTGTCACCTTGGTTGAGATGAATCATAACTCACTGGGGTGGACAGCAGTACTGCGTAACGCAGAAGAGGATATTCTTTTTGTCCTGAAGGATGCATCCGTTTTGCCCGTTACAATGCAATGGTATTACCATGATGAGCTTAGCGAGCCTCAATTATATGGAATTCATAAAGGTGTTTTGGGTATCGAGGACGGATGCAGTGGCATTCATTCAGGCCATCAAGCCAGTCTTGGTTCAAGCAGGTTAACGGAATTAGGTGTGCCGACAAATATTAAATTAGGAGATATGGAAACACCGGAAATCCGGCATGTGATCGGCGTTATCAGACGTCCGGAACATTGGGAGAATGTTTCAGATATTAATATCTGCTCTGATGAACTTGTCCTCACCGGTCCAGGAGGCGAAACCATCTCTCTTCCATTTGATACAGAATTTTTTAACATCAATTAATACTTGTATGAAGGAACACATTAATGAAATTACTCAGATACGGCTTTCCTACTAGAAGAAAAAACTCTTAAAGAACTAGAAGATCTTGTATCAAATTTTAGAAATGAAGCTGCCCATGAAAGAAGTTTTAATCAGCAGGAGTTAGAACTGGGAGATTTTACCTTCCACGACTTGCGCCACTGTGCCATAAACAATCTACGCATCACCGGCA
>PBRQ01000059.1 GCA_002725995.1 Gammaproteobacteria bacterium | reverse complement strand
TGCGGCAACTGGCAAACAACAACAACCGTGACTGGTTTACCGAGAACAAAACACGCTATGAACAAAGTGTTGTAGACCCGGCATTTAAGTTCATTTCGAGAATGGGGGATGAGCTGCAATCAATTAGCAGTCATTTTGAGGCAATTCCCAGAAAACAGGGTGGGTCCCTGATGCGTGTCTATCGTGATACGCGCTTCAGCAAGGACAAGACACCCTATAAAACGAATATTGGTATTCAGTTTCGCCATGAGGTGGGTAAAGATGTTCATGCACCTGGATATTACGTGCATATTGAACCGGGCAATATTTTCGTCGGTGTGGGTATGTGGCATCCAGAATCAGGTGCACTTCGTGCTATCAGGGAACGAATTGCAGGTAAGCCCGACGACTGGAAAAAAATTATCACCAACAAGACCTTTAAGGCGACCTATGAGCGCCAGGGTGATTCCCTGAAAAACCCACCTCGAGGATTTGATTTGGATGCCCCTCATATGGAGGATCTCAAAAGAAAGGACCATATTGCGGTGATGAATTTTCCTCCCGCTGATATATCGGATGCCGCGTTTCCCCAAAAACTGGCCAGTGCATTCAAGATGGCATCACCCTATATGGAGTACCTGTGTAAATCCGTAGGTGTACCTTTCTGACCGGACGCGTTGAACGTGGGCTTACCTGCATGGCGCCTTCATGAAATATCCAGGCAAGCTGGTTATTCTGTGGATATAGATATCAAGCGGGTTATCCGAGGAGGCTCCTTCCTTCCCTGGGTGGTTGTTCTCTATACCTGGTGTTGTCGTTGTGGCATTTGGCGGCATTTCTCCATCGGCGAAAAAAACTGGCTACATCTTGCTAAAACAGTCGCGAATCTGCCCAACAAAAATCTCAGGCTGCTCGAACGCGGCAAAATGACCGCCCTTGTCCAGTGTCTCGAAATGAACAAGGTTCGTGTAGGTTTTGCTTGCCCAGCGCTTGGATGCCCTGAATATTTCCTTCGGGAATATGCTGCAACCCACCGGCACAGTTATTGGATCAGCACCCTGAGTGGCACTGCCAAAACTCTCCCAATAAAGCCGTGCGGAAGAGGCGCCCGCATCGGGTAGCCAGTACATCATGACGTTATCCAGGAGTTCATCCCTTGAGACAATATTTTCCGGATGCCCATCACAGTCCATCCACTGGTAGAACTTTTCAATGATCCAGGCAGCCTGCCCTATAGGTGAGTCTGCCAATCCATAGCCGACGGTTTGTGGTCGCGTGCTTTGCTGCTTTGAATAACCTGAATCATGGTCCTGGTAGAATTGCATACTGACAAGTGCGCTTTGTTCCTGTTCAGTCAGGTCGCCCATGGTTTCCGGGTCTGGGGGCACGATCGGCATATTCAGATGGATTCCCTGACAATTACCAAGGTTCTGAGCGCCGATTGCGTTCGTGACCAGCGATCCCCAGTCACCACCCTGGGCGTAGTAGGCCTCGTAGCCCAGATTAACCATTAGCGTGTTCCAGGCTGTGGCGATCTTCTCTATTTTCCAGCCAGGCTTGTCAGGCTTGTCAGAAAATCCATAGCCTGGCAGGGTCGGGCAAACGAGATGAAATGCGTCCTCTTCAGAGCCGCCGTGGGCTTTTGGATCCGTAAGTGGGCCGATTGCTTTTTGAAACTCCACAATGGAACCAGGCCAGCCATGGGTAAGAATCAGCGGTTTTGCGCTCTCGACCGGTGACTTGATATGCAGAAAATGTATCCCAAGTCCCTCGACTTCAGTCTTAAATCCATCCCACCTGTTTAGTAAGCTTTCACGAGTCTTCCAGTCATAATCATTGAGCCAGTATTGGTGAATCTCCTTCATGTAGCTAAGCGGAATCCCCTGGCTCCAATCATCTGGCGTTTCCTCATCGGGCCAGCGAGTCATGCCAAGGCGTAGTTTCAAGTCTTTGATTTCTGTATCAGGTATTTCAATTTTGAAGGGGGAGATATCTGTCATGGGTCACCTTTATTGCGGAGCCTTGGGTTAGTCTTGTACTTTAATGACGACTTTGCCTATTGCCTTCCTGTCCAGCATTCTCATCATTGCGTTTCCAGCCTTGGCAAGCGGGTAGGATTCTCCCGCTGTTGGATTAAGTCTTCCCGCAGCAATCCATTCCAGCAATGTTGTGAGGACGGGCCTCGCTTCACCGGGGTTCGCCGCGATGAACCCGCCCCAGTTAACTCCTCTGATAGAGCATCTTTTTAGGAGGGTCAGGTTAAGAGGAATCCGGGCTATTTCGCCCGCCGCGAATCCAACCACCAGGAACCTGCCATCTGGTCCAAGTGAACGCAGTGCTGGTTCAGAATAGTCGCCACCAACCGGGTCATATACCATGTTGAGTGGCTTGCCATTCAACACCTCCTTCAGCTCATCGCGCCAATTCTTCACCGAATAGTTCACGACATGATCGGCGCCGGCCTCAATGCTGGCATCTCGCTTTTCCTTGGTTGAAGCGGCAGCGATGACATGTGCACCCATCGCCTTGGCAACATCAACTGCAGCAACGCCCACGCCTCCACTGGCACCAAGAATCAGGATGGTTTCTTTCTCCTTGAGGTCACCCAAATGAGACAGGGCGTGGTATGCGGTACAGTAGTTCACTAGGAAACCAGCGGCAGCCTCAGACGACAGGGCTTGGGGTATTGGAACGCAATCGTTTTCAGATAAACAGATTTTCTCTGCAAGGCCACCTCTCGAAGGCGTAGCGAGAACCCGCTGGCCAACTCTCAGGTGTTTTACATCGTCGCCTACTTTTTCAACTGTGCCTGAAATTTCGTTGCCGGGGATAAAGGGAACCTGCGGTTTTACCTGGTACTGGCCCGCCACCGTGAGTGCATCCACGAAACCAAGGCCAGTCGCCTGAATAGTGAGAATAACGTCCGTTGGCCCTGCGCTGGGTTCACCTACTTCCTTTATCTTCAGTTTATCGGGGGAGTCATAACTTTCACAAACTATCGCGCGCATGATTTTGTTGCTGCTTTATGTGGAGAAAGTCATGTTAAGTGATATGCATTTATGTTGCCACACCAGACGGGCGAATTGATCTACCTGATCATCTGCTATTCCCGGAAAAGTCCTTTTCCTGTAGCTGTTTCGGCGAGAAGTTCACCGGTCTGGTGGGTTTGCAGACTCACCAAGAGGGCAACTTATCCACGTTTGCCTGCCTGGCTAACGAGATAAGTATGCCCCGTGATGGGTCAGGGTTAAATAACGCCGGCGTAAAGATCCAACCGTTCTGTACGGACGATTTAGCTGTGGCTATTCTATATGGCGAACAATATCCTGGAACTGATCAAATATTTCTTCTTCCATGTAGTCCCGGAATTCACCCGCATCAAAGAATGCACCATGGCATTGCGGGCAAGATTCAAACTTGATTTCATAGGGCTCGGTATGCAGCACATGGCTCATTTTTACATTGCACTTGGGACACGGCACATCCGGGATTTCGTTGAACCTTGCGCCGACAAATTCATCACCGATGTCTATTGCGTCAGCACCTTCATGAGCTTTCAGGTCTTCCTTCTCGAGGTGATCGAAAAACACCCAGCAACAATCGGAACAGCGATCTATTTCAATTCCCTGGTAGTCTATAACCGTCATATCGGCTAGGTACTTTGGACATTGCATGGTTATTCATCTATTTCAGAAGCCAAAAATTCAAATGTTCGATCGAAGGACTCAATATCACTTGCTGCGATAACGGCACAAAAATCAGTGACACCAATGTCTTTGAGTTGCTGTATATCACCCCTTAGTTCTGTTTCATCTCCAGCTATTGCTAGTTCTGCCGGCCCAGCGACTCCTTCCTTGTCCAGCATAGACCGATAAGAAGGTAGCATGCCGTAAACCTGCAATGCCTTTGATATGTGCTCACGTGTTCCTTCAGGGTCGTTGGTCAGGACGATTGGGAACCCGGCTGCTATTGTGGGGTCTGGCTTTCCAGCGGCACTTGCTGATTTGCGGATGGTCGGGATGACATAGTCTGCAAGGGTGCCAGGTCCCGTCATCCAGGTCATAGTGCCATCAGCCAATTCGCCCGCCAGCTTTAACATAACTGGACCGAGAGCCGCTACAAGTAGTGGTACGGGCTGGTAGCCAGGTACCTGCAAGGTGACATTATTGCTGTTAAATTGTTCGCCAGCGTAGGTGACGGTCTGTCCTTTCAGCAAAGGCCCAAGGATGGTGAGGTATTCCTTCATGTGCTTCGCTGGCTTATCGTAGGACAGTCCAAACATACCTTCAATCACGATCTGGTGAGAAAGCCCTATGCCCAGTGTGAATCTTCCGCCAGCAGCCGCACCTGCGGTGAGTGCCTGCTGAGCGATTGCAGTGGGATGGCGAGGATAGGTTGGAGTAACCGCAGTGCCCAGTGAAATGCTACTGGTCTGCTGGCCAACCATAGCCAGTGTTGAAATAGCATCAAGACCAAAAACATGTGCCATCCACAAACTTGCGAAACCGCGGCTTTCGGCTTTTTGTGCCAGCACGACTGTATCCTCGATAGTTAGTTCGGCGAGGTCCGCTGCGCCTATCATAAGCCCGGTTCGCATTCATCACTCCTTGGACCAATTAGCCAGAATTTTTCTGGTTAGATTTTTATTTTCGTGACAGGAAACCTTTCCAAGAACCAAATACTTTGGACAGGTCCGGTGTATAGATCACTTCAAATCCAGTGTATCTGGATCTATTGTATTCTGTAAAGGTGACCAGCCCAGATGCATTGGTTGCTCCGGTGACAATTGGGACGACATCTGCATCCGCAAGGTTGATAACATATTGGATGTAGTACTTGTTGCGCACATTTTGACTGAAGAGCCTGACCTTCCATTCCCTCCAGGTGTAGTCAACTGACAAATCCCAAACCGTATAATTTGAGATTTTCCCGACAGAAATATATGAATTAATCTGATAGTCGTTGACGTATCGATACGCTGCGTAAGTGTTAATAATGCCGGAGGCAAAATCGAAAGAGTAGAGTGCAGATATAAAAATGGTATCCGTTGGGGCACGGTTCGGCCGCAGCCCATCCAGGTTAAACTCAGCGCCAGGAGTGGAAGGGTCTGGTACTACGCAGGTTTCGTGGTCGGCATCTATGTGACTGTATGAACCGCGCAGATAGAGGTTCTCAATCGGTACTGCCTCAAACTCAAGCTCATATCCATTGGTTTCGAAATGCGGTGCGACTGTTGAGACCTATTTAAGCGCCGTCCGTCGTTACGAACTGTGACCTTCTTCACAATTTGGGCTGATCTGGAAAATTCTTTCCCGAAACCGTGATCGACTTCACAGTTGTTGTGTGAAACCGTGCGCCTGAGCTTGCCTGGTGATGGACCTGTGGTGCTTGTGGAAGTATCGGTGAATTAGGTATGGTAGTGCTCCCTTGATCAATCGAAATATCATAAGTGACAAGAGCATTTGCAACCGCATTGCTGAAGTATCGCTGGCTTATCCTTCTTAGTACGTTGGCAGTAACCGGCCTCGCCGGTTCAGGATTGCAATTCATCGAGATCTCTACGGAACCAAGAGACAATTTTGGTCCGGATAATCCGCAACTGGTCGCATTTGAGAACCTTGAAGAAACTTTCTCCCGGGTAGAGAACATATTTTTCGCCATCGCACCGGATGACGGTCAGGTATTTACGCCACGAGTGCTCAAGATCATAGAAGATCTGACAGGTGAAGCCTGGCGAACACCCTATGTTAAGCGGGTTGACTCGCTTACCAATTATCAACATACGATTGCCGATGGTGATGACCTGCTGGTTGAGAATCTTGCGGGGTTTCCTGAGAGCATGTCGCAGGCAGAACTTGCGGGAATCCGCGATATAGCGATCAATGAGCCCCTTGTTGTTCATCGCCTGGTCTCTGAGGATGGGACTGTTGTCGGCATCAATATTGATTTTCTTATTAATGCGAGTGAAGCAGACGCGCATGTTAAATCAGCCAACTGGGCGAAAAGAAAGAAAACGGAAATCATGCAGGCCCACCCGGATATCAAGGTCTATGCAACCGGTGCCATCATGATCAGTGAAGCTTTTTCAAGCAGTGTCCAGCAGGACTTGGTGACCCAGGTTCCCTTAATGTATCTGCTGGTGGTTTTTGTGCTAGCGCTCTTACTGCGGTCGGCTATCGGTGTGCTCGCTATCGTGCTTACCACGCTCCTGAGCATCATCTCTGCCATGGGACTGGCGGGTTGGCTTGGAATATCGATTTCTCCCATGTCAGCGAATACGCCAACGATTATTCTTACCGTCGTTGTAGCCCATGGAATCCACCTTATGGTGTCCTTCTACCAGTCCATTAGGGCGGGGGATAGTAAAGAAACGTCGATACTGGATGCCGTTGATATCAATACTCAGCCGGTATTCCTGACCAGCCTGAGTACTGCCATAGGTTTTCTCAGTCTCAATATACTCGCTGATGTACCGCCAATTCAGGATACTGGCAATATGGTGGCCATTGGTGTCCTGTTTGGTTTCATTTACTCCCTGACTTTCCTGCCGGCACTTATTTACATCCTGCCAAACAGGGTAAAGCAGGGTAAATCAATCGCTGCAGCGAGCATGGGAAACTTTGCGGAAATGGTCATCGCCAATCGAACATTCTTGATGTCGGTAACTTCTATGGTTGTGATTGGCCTTATGATTTTGGCGCCGATGAATATTATCAGTGATCAGTTCAGCAAGTATTTCGAAGAGGGTACAGCGCTTCGCGATGACACGGATTTCACTGACCAGAATTTGGGTGGTCTCTACAGTATCGAGTATTCACTGGATTCAGGAGAGGCACAGGGAGTATCAGGTCCAGAATACCTGAAGGTGGTTGAGAATTTTGCCCAGTGGCTCAGGAATAAGGAGCAGGTGCACCACGTAAATACCTACACCGATATAGTGAAACGCCTGAACAAGAATCTCCATGACGATGACCCGGCGTTTTACTCCCTGCCTGAGTCCAAGGAACTAGCTGCCCAGTACCTGCTGTTGTATGAACTATCCCTACCGTTCGGCCTGGACCTCACCAATCAGCTTAATTTTGATAAATCAGCCAGTCGGATGACCATATCGCTGCCCAGTATGGGTACGCCGGACTTTATTGCCCTGCAGGATGAAGGAAAGACCTGGCTCCGTGAAAATGCACCAGCATTTGAGCAGGAAGGTTCCAGCCTCTCCCTGATGTTTACCCACATTGGTATTCGCGGCATGCAGGGCAGCATCAAGGGTGCGCTGATAGCGCTTGTGCTGATCGCCCTCGTATTGATGGTATCGCTGCGCTCGTTCAAAATGGGGATGATCTCGCTGATACCGAATATGCTACCGGGTATCACCGGGTTTGGCGTCTGGTATCTCCTCGATGGCAAGGTAGGCCAATCTATGTCAATGGTGCTTGGAATCACGATGGGGATCGTGGTCGATGATACGGTACATTTCCTCAGCAAGTACCTGCGTGCAAGAAGGGACAGGGGGCTATCGGCTGAGGATGCTGTTCGCTATGCCTTCAGGAGTGTCGGCGTTGCACTATGGATTACAACCCTGGTACTTGTTGCCGGGTTCCTGATGTTGAGCACATCTGACTTCCAGATGAACGGTCACATGGGTTTGCTGGTGGCTATCGTCATTGGCATAGCCTTGATTTTGGATTTCCTGCTGCTGCCGCCCTTGCTGATTCTGCTGGATCGGGATAAGCCTGAGCCAGTTTCTTATCAGACTCCTTAACAGTTTGGTGAAAAAGTACTTTCCTGCACTTTTTTTGGGGGTTATGCGGATCGAAGGTCCGGCAACTGATAGCCTTCATCGCTGAGCCCAGCACGTATTGTTTTCTTGTCGATTTTTCCGGTCGATGTCAACGGGATCTGGTCGACAAAAATCACATCATCAGGCAATTGCCACTTGGCAAATATTTCAACGCAATGTTCCAGTATGATCTCTTTGGTCACATTGGAGCCTTCACTCAGGATAACCAATGCCACAGGTCTTTCGTCCCATTTCGGATGGGGTTGGGCGACTACCGCAGCCTGGATGACACCGTCCATTGAAACGATATAGTTCTCCAGGTCAACGGATGAAATCCACTCTCCACCTGATTTGATCAGATCCTTTGATCGATCCGCAATGATGACGTATTGCTCGGGATCTATCTTTGCAACATCTCCTGTAACCAGCCAGCCATCCTGAAATTTTTCAGGTTGCGGGTCATTGTAATATTCAGAACAGATCCATGGGCCGCGAATCAGCAGTTCACCAACTGCTTCACCGTCGTTGGGCAGTGTATTCCATTCCTCGTCAGCAATTTTGACTTCAAGGCCTGGCATGGTTAAACCTGCCTTGGCGATGTTTTCGAATTGCTGATCCTCGGTCAAATTAATGTGCGACCGTTTTGCGACTTTGCGCGACAAGGTGGCCAGGGGATTCGTTTCGGTCATTCCCCATCCCTGTATCATTTCGATGCCAAAGGTGTCCCAGTACCAGCGCATCAAGGAAACCGGCGGTGCCGACCCTCCGCACGTCAGGCGCGAGACATTGGACATATCGTACTTGCCTGGGTTGTCTTCGAGAATCCCTTTTACCCCCTGCCAAATTGTCGGGACACCGGCCGACAAGGTAACTTCTTCTTCTACCATTAGCTCAACAATTTTATCAGGGCTCATGAAGCGGTGAGGCATGACCTGCTTGCACCCGAGCATAGAGGCGGAGAAGGGTAAGCCCCATCCCATGGCGTGAAACATTGGCACGATGCCGCAGATCGCATCGAGTGATGACAGGTTCATAGAATCCGTCAAGGCTTGAGCCAGGGTGTGCAGGTAGGTTGACCGGTTCGTATACATCACCCCTTTTGGTTTTCCGGTGGTGCCACTGGTATAGCACAGGCCCATGGGCGAATTTTCACTGATCTCCGGCCAGTCATAATTGGTGTTGGCGTCAGCGATTAGATCTTCATAGTCCACTGTATTCGGGAAAGAGGAATCGCCCCCTTCGCCATGCCGACATATAACCAATAATTCAACGGAGGGGATCTTATCAAGTAGAGGTTCAAGCAAAGGCAGAAGATCCTCATCTACAAAAATGACGCGGTCTCCGGCGTGGTTAATAATATACTCAAGATCAGTTGGGCTGAGACGGATGTTAATTGTGTGCAGTACAGCTCCCATGGAAGGCACAGCCTGATAAAGTTCAAGGTGTCTGTAGTTATTCCACATGAAGCTGGCTACGCGGTCACCAATGCCTATGCCAAGTCCTTTCAGGGCATCTGCCAGCTGATTCGCACGGTCCCAGGTTGTTTTTAGTGTCTGCCTGTGGGTACCGTTTTCCAGCAAGGTAACGATTTCTTCATTAGGATCCAGTTTGGCTCCACGGCCAAGGATGCGAGACATAAGAAGCGGTGTATTCTGCATTGTCATTAGTTCTGCTCCATGTGTTCAGACAGATATCATGTAATAAAACAAAGGCTTATGAAGAAATTTACCTATCCGGTGCCCGTGTGGGGCAAGGATCAGTGACCTGAAATCGGCGCTAAGGATAACGGAAATTGGGATTTTAATAAAATCGGGCAACATAGTGTTACATTGTGTCCCGTGAGCAGTTTATGAAAGACATCCTAAACGGAAAGGACGGGCCTGAAGGCGGCGTGCTGAGCCGTGGCACTATCGGCGCCTATGGCGCGCCCGCTATTGGTGTGGGCTACATGTACCTTCTGATCAATCTGTACATTATGAAATTCTCAACGGATGTACTGCTGATTGCCCCTGCGGTCATGGGAATTATCTTTGGTGTATCAAGGGTCTGGGATGCGATTTCCGACCCACTCGTTGGCTACCTAAGCGACAGAACCATGCATGGCATGGGGCGGCGGCGAATCTGGCTGCTGGCGGGCATTTTGCCGATTGGTCTGACCTTTGTCATGGTCTTCTCGCCCCCCGAAGGACTATCCGGGTCCTGGCTTATTGCCTGGATGGCTTTTGGTGTTATTGGGTTTTATTCTGCAATGACTGTTTTTATCGTTCCGCATATGTCCCTTGGTGCAGAACTGACTCAGAACTACCATGAACGCAGTCGCTTATATGGGCTCAGGCACATCGCCTTCACCGTCGGCTCAATTTTTTCGCTCTTCAGCATAAAACTGCTGATCGATGCGGAACAGCAGGGCGAGGAGGCTGTTCGGCGTATGGCATTTGAGCTGAGTGTGGCGGCGGCATTGATAACCGGCGGAATGATTGTCTACGCAGTTGTGAAATTGAGAGAGAGGTCTGACTTCCAGGGCAGGGTACAACAAAGCCCCTTTAAGGCTTTCAGGGACGTGTGGCAGAACCCCCATGCACGTCTGGTTTTGGTGGTTTCTTTTATCGAACATGTCGGCAGTGCCGTCATTGCATTGCTAACGCTTTATATTGCGCAATATGTGGTTGGCAGAGCCGTGCTGGCGCCTCTCTTTATTCTTGCCTATATGATCCCTTCGTCCCTGTCGGTACCAATGTGGCTTCCATTGTCGAGGAAATTTGGCAAGATCCGCCTGTGGATATTTTCCATGCTCCTGACGGGGTTTTCTTTTGCTGGAATGTTCAGCTTGCCGTTCATTGAGACGCTGGATGCGAAAGTCACCACTATATTTATTTTCGCTTTCTTTGCGGGGCTGGCTGCCGGCTGCGGTGGGACCATTGCGCCATCTGTACAGAGCGATATTATTGATTATGACGAATACAAAACCGGAGAAAGAAAGGAAGGCTCTTACTTCGCAGCCTTCAACTTTGTCTTCAAGAGTGCTGCCGGTGTAATGATTGTTGTTACCGGTTTTGTCTTACAGTTTTCAGGATTTGTTCCAAACCAGGAACAAACCATGACGGTACAAGTTGTCATGGTTTCCCTGTACGGACTGCTGCCATTGGTTTGCTACGTCACAGGTGCCTTAATTTTTTCAAGGTTCACCCTGAACGAGGAGGAACACGCGAGGATTAGGGCGGCATTACGGGAAAGCTAGTCTCCTCTTGGCAGCATTACTGCGAGCTGCCTTGACTGGGCGATCAGATGGCCTTCTGAAGACCAGATTTTGCCATTTTCAATGAGGTATCCCTCCTGGGCGACGCTGGTTGTGAAGTCAACCAGCAGGAAGTCATTGAGCCCACTACTGGGAATCGGTGCTGATGTTAGAAAATGCACCGTATGGTCTACCGTCGGCACATGCAGGGGCGTTGGGGTGTTTCTTGCAAACAGTCCGGGAAACCAGGAATCCGATATTGTCACGATGGCGAGGTCATCAAACTCACGGTGCTCGGTGAAACGGGTCCAGCCACCAACCCTGCCTTCATCGTCAGTCGTCGGGGGTACCGGGCCGATGGCCAACCGCTGATCAAAGTGATCGCGAAAGGGTACATGCCCGACGAGTTCTGGACTCATGCGTTGTTCGAGTGGAACATCCTCCGGGTCTGGTACTTCCGGCATATTGAAATCACGGAAAGTGAAAGATTCACGGGCAGATGCAAAGGTAGCCATACACATTGCTATGGTGCGGTCACCCTGAGTGAGCCTGGCTGTGCAGGTAGATAAGGAGCGCCCCCTTTTTTCAACGTTAACATGGAGGTTTGCATCGCCGGGTAGGGAAGCCGAGAGAAAGTGGAATGTTACAGACCGGGTCTGCACATCCCCCAACGTATCCTTCATACCCTTGAGAATAATTGCCGCGATATAGCCGCCGTTAGGACCGATGAGAACATTCCACGTATCAGCGATACTTACGCCATAGTGGCCAGGTGAAATAGGCTCAAGTGCAATGTCCCGGTCAAACTGGGTTTCTTTCATACGACTTTCCTCGCTGGAACCAGACATGATAGTGGATTAGAACGTTGCTTGCCTTGATCAGTCTTTAACAGACCTTCCGAGGAATCCGTCATTCCGAGCGTAGCCGAGGGACCTCGCCTTTGGGATCGTGGAACAGATCTCTCCACTGCGGTCACTACGTGACCTCCGGTTCCCTCGGCTACGCTCGGGACAGGCGAGATGATGATTTAACTTCTCCGCTAAGGCTGATCAGTTGTGCTCAGGTCAGGCTAGATATCAACGTCTATTCGCCTGGCAAGCATGCGGTGATAATAGATTGTCTCTCCAGTGAAGATTACCAGCGCGACCCAGATACAACTGAAGGTAATAATTCGATCAATCCCAAATGGTTCGTCATACATGGCGACGGCTACAATGAGTGATAGACTGGGTGCTATGTATTGAAACATGCCGATGCTGATCAGTGACAGCCGGGTTACCGCTGCGGCAAAGCAGAGTAGAGGGAAAGAGGTGATTACGCCCCCCATGATGAGCAGGACATTCGTTTGCATATTTACTGACGTAAAAGCCATGTTTCCCGTTGAATAGAGCCAGAGCAGGCCGAGTAGGGCGAATGGCAGGATTAACAGGGTTTCCAGTGCAAGCCCCTGGGTGGATGGCAAACCCAGGTTTTTCCTTATGAGTCCATAGGTGCCAAAACTGCACGCAAGGGTAAGCGCTATCCAGGGGACAGCGCCGTAGTAGATCAATTGGATGGCGATACCTGACAGGGCGATGAAAATCGCAATCCACTGCATTGGCCTTGGCCGTTCCGAGAGAAACATCATGCCAAGAACGACGCTTATCAGCGGATTGATGAAGTATCCCAGGCTTGCTTCCACG
This sequence comes from Gammaproteobacteria bacterium, assembly GCA_002725995.1. Classification (GTDB taxonomy): domain Bacteria; phylum Pseudomonadota; class Gammaproteobacteria; order Pseudomonadales; family Azotimanducaceae. The sequence goes on along the minus strand of PBRQ01000059.1, from coordinate 4,110 downwards.
ATATTGCTTGTGATGACCGAGTAAATGTAGACCAGCCAGTTTACTGACAGGAGGGTGGCGCTCAGCGCCAACCTCCTGACTACCCTCGCTTCTACTTTCAGCCCACCCAGTTGCCCTGTGTAGGCGAGGATACCTACCAGTAAAAATACGGACCAGAGTACCCGGTGGCAAAGTATTTCCCATGGGGATACATGCGCCACGAGCTTGAAATATATAGGTACAAACCCCCAGAACACGTATGCGGAGAGCGCCAGGTAGGCACCCTGTAGTGTTTGCTTTTCGAACATCCTTGGCAGTATGGGGAAGTGAAGGGTCGGGCACTCTAATGGGTTGTGATCTACTTGGCAAGGCAGGGGTACAGTTTCTACCGCGAAGCCGGCTCTTTAGCCTGATCCAGATCCTGTGCATAACTGTTTAAATATGTTGTGTTCCCATTCGATCATGCTGGCGGCTATGCAGGCGCTAGTCAGTCCGATGCTCAAAAGCTGGCTCGAACTGGCTAGGGGAATAGAGGGCGGGTATAGTTGCGGTTACATACAAATAGGATCCCTGCATGCGAACCTGGCAATGGCTGACTGTTTCGATACTCGCGATTTTTTTTGCATTTTGCGGCTACGTATTTCAGCAGGTTCGATCGCTGGAGGTCAACCAGATAACCAATGATCTCTACGTGATCTTTGGTCTAGGCGGGAATGTAGCCGTGCTGGATACGGATGAAGGTACGGTCATTGTCGACAGCATGACGGTGGTATATCAGGGTGAACATATCAAAGAAAAAGCGATGGAACTTACCGGCAAACCTATTAGCCTGGTAATCAATACTCACTATCATAGTGATCATACTCACGGTAATCCCGCATTTGACCCAGGCACACGAGTGGTCGCCACGAAAAGGACCTTGCATCACCTGCAACAAACGGATGCCGACTATTTCTCTGGTGAGGCCGCCAAGCTGATGCCAAATGAAACCTTTACTGATGCTGTGGAAATTTCCATGGGGAATAAGACCCTGCGCTTGATTCACCCGGGCAGGGGACATACTGATGGTGATCTCGTGGTTTTGTTTGTAGAAGAGAAAACAGTGCACATGGGTGATCTGTTTTTCTTTCTCCACTACCCGAATATTGATTTGGAGGGCGGAGGTTCGGTGGCAGAATGGGCGGACACGATTGGCAAGGTTCTCGCCCTTCCTTTTCATACCGTTATTCCGGGGCACGGGATCATCACAGATCGCCCAAAGCTGGTGCAGTACCAGGGTTTTATGCGCCAACTCGCGGAAATTGGTAAGCGCGCCGCCGCAGAAAAACTGTCCCTGGAAGAAACGCTCAAGACGGCGGCGCTCACCGAAGACAGAGATTACGAGCCCCTGAATATGATCCTGCCTCTTGGCTACACACGTGAATTTGTGCTGCAACGCGCCTGGGAAGAGGCGACCGGGGCGTTTGAGTTAAGACCTTAGGAATAACCCAGATGCTTGTGCAGGTTTTTCAGCATGCTTTATGCTGGTCAGATGGAAAATACGGACAAAACTTTTTCTAACGATCATCTCCAGAGATCGATCGTTACTTTGCCGGCTGACGAGACTGCCCGGCAGGCGTTAGTATTTCAGGCGTTGGCTTTATTCGGTCGAGATCGGAATGTGTCTTCTGTTATCATGTCGCATCCCGATATAAAGCCATTAGTTGAGTGATCTCCTGCTGGCATTAACCACCTGGCAAACTTTTGAAACCTATTGATGTCCGGAATATATTGTCATCCATCGCACAACGGCGATGGGCGATGGTGCTGATCGTTTTCGCATGTGGTTTGGCCGGCTTCGAATCAGGTGTCCAGGTGAGTGAGAGGGATCTGGTTGATGTCAACCTGGCCACTAAAATGTACTACACCTTGGGGCTCTTCATACTTGGGGGAATGGACCTTGGTGTACCGGTATCTGGACCCTGGTGGGGCCAGGTATTGCTTTGGATCGGCTATTTTGGTGCGCCACTACTTACTGGTTCTACAATCCTTGACTGGGTCCAGCAGATCGTATCCAAACAGAATAGGTGGTTGCGAGAACTGAGCAATCATATTGTGCTGGTGGGTGTGGATGACGTTGCTCGCAGCATGCTGGAGAAGCTCATGGAGTTGAATCCAAGATCACAAGTGCTGATTGTAGAGCGCGAGATCAGTAAAGCCGAGGCCATGGAGTTCACAGAAAGGTATGGCGCAAAAGTATTGACCGGTGACATCACCAGTGATTTCTTTCTGTCGACTTTAAGGCTGTCTCGGGCCCAACGCGTCATACTCACCAGCAATAGGGATTTTGACAATTTTGAGGCGGCCAGCAAGATTCTGGCCATGCGCCCGGAATTGGCTTCGCGCATGGTTGTGCATTGCAACCGTCTGCGCTTTATGCGGATGCTGCAATACTCGGGAGTGCTTGATGAATGTGTAACTTTCAATAGTTATCACCTTGCAGCCCAGTATCTGGTGAAGAACCATATGCTGGATTATTTCAAATCCACCGGCCAGTTGGATACAGTTATTATCGCGGGTTTTGGCCGTTTCGGACAAACAATACTAGAGGAGCTGATGGCGCTGGCTCGTGATGAGATCTGTGATATTGGTGTTATCGATGTTGATGCAGATCGAAGAATCCTGGTAGCAAAAGAGCAAAAGGACTTCCCAAAAGAAATATTCCTTCACGTACTTCAAGGGGATATCGGGCATCCAGAAGTGTGGAATGCGCTGGAGCGGCAGATTGATTTACATGAGACGGAACCATTAGTGTTGCTCGGTACGGGCGTGGACGATGAAAACTTGCGAACCGGATTGTGGCTGAAAAGAAAATTCCCTAACGCGAAAGTGATGGTGCGTGGTGCGCGCCCTTCTCACTTTGCTAAATCAGTTTCTGGCGTAGCAGATATCGAGGTATTTTGGTTATCGCAGGTTTTCCATGATTCAATGCCGGATGAGTGGTTCATTTAGACCAGTAAATGGACGCGTTAATCAGCTGCGGGATTCCTCTATCCTGACAGCCGTGCCGGTAGCGCTAACCATCATCATTCCGTTGGTCTGGCCAAAGCTTTCATAGTCAATGTCCACGCCGACCACGGCATTGGCTCCAAGTTCTTCTGCCCATTCCTCGAGTTCATCCAAGGCAATTTCCCTGGCCTTACCCAGTTCCCGCTCGTAGGCTGCCGAGCGACCACCAACGATGTCTCGCACTGCCGCGAACATATCCCTGAAAATATTTGCACCAAGGATCGCCTCCCCGGTCACCACACCGAGGTAATTGACAATTTTTTGACCTTCTATGTTATTTGTTGTCGTGATAATCATAGGGGGTAGCGTCTGGCTGCATTCCGTATAAATGATACCATGTAAAATTCGTCATAATGGTGACTGCAGGTAGCCTCATGAAGCACGTCCTGCTGATGGTTTTGTTGAGTATTGCCCTGATTGCACCAACCGGCGTTGCGGCAGCCGCTGTGGCTGCGGGAGGAGAATAGCAACAAATGCGCGAGCAAATGATTGACGCGATCAAGCGGGATATGTATCAGGCGAGACAATTTACCGGTCGAGAGAAATTCTCTGCGCAAGTACTCAAGGCCATGACCAGCGTCAAGCGCCATGAATTCGTACCAGAACACCCTAACAGCAGGTCCTATGGAAACTATCCGCTGCCAATTGGGGACGGCCAGACCATTTCCTAACCTTTTGTCGTTGCGTTAATGACTGAACTGCTGGATGTTCGGCCGGGTGCAAAAGTTCTGGAAATAGGGACCGGGTCAGGGTACCAGGCGGCCGTACTGGCTGAAATTGTTGATGAGGTTTTCTCGGTGGAGATAGTTGCCAGTCTTGCGCGGTCAGCACTGACGCGACTGGCAACACTTGGCTATGACAATATCCAGGTGCGGTACGGGGATGGCATGCTGGGCTGTCCAGAGGAGGCGCCCTTCGACGGTATCATCGTCACGGCAGCAGGAGTGACCATCCCCGAGACCCTTCTTAATCAGTTGGCTCCAGGCGGGCAGCTTCTTATGCCGGTGGGGGCGCAGGGGGAGGTCCAGCAACTAAGGGTGATTACAAAGAACACAGATTTGACCTTCACCGAGCGTGACGTAT
>PBRQ01000058.1 GCA_002725995.1 Gammaproteobacteria bacterium | reverse complement strand
CGAACCGGCACCGCCCTAAAGCGACGAGATTTTAAGTCTCGCGTGTCTACCAATTTCACCACCCGGGCAGAAAGGCGAAGGCGCATAGTTTACAGAGTCACCAGTGGTTGCTCAATCGCCCTATCTGCTACCGCGAGGTCTCACCACCTCAGGTACTCATACCAGACCGCATTTATACTGGCACAAAAAAAGATGGGGTAACTAATATAGTAAAGCGGGGGATCAAATAGCTCACGCAGTTCGTACTTTGGTGTGGCAAGGTTGGCGTACATGCCCACCAGCGTGAGTAAGAATGATAGATATATAACCCTATCCTCTAAGGTGTCGGAAATAGCCGACATATAGCTGGTGAAGCTCATTAACGCGAAGCAGCCAAACTTGCCAAGGCGCAATGGAATTCGATCTTTCCACCCACTGGCACGAAACCCGTATTGACTGGACCTGGTGGGATGATTGTCTGTTAGAGCCATTTTAGAATTCCTAGTTGAACACATGGTAGATTGAGGCACCCAGGCTTCCACCACTGACCGTCTGGTTGAAAGTATTTATCGCCTTCCCGGTATTCCAGCTAATCCCGGCCGCGAGAGCTATTCCACCCAGTATGCCTAACATATTGATTCCGCCGCTAACAAGGGCGATTTCCGACTGGCTTAGTTCTTTCATTTCTTGTTCCTCCTGGTTGTGTCGTCATTGACAGTGCCAGTCTCCATGGGAACGAGGTTTATGAATGTAGGCACTCTCCCCTGCTCTGAACCCGATGTGTCTGTCAACGATGTAGGTCACCTGAAGCTCCGATGGTCAGTTATGTCCGTATCAACCCTTCCTGCATACAACTTGCGACCAGTTGGCCTTCGGAGGTATAGATCAATCCCCGGGTATATCCCCTGGCACCGCTGGCGGCAGGACTATCTAGAGAATACAACAGCCAATCATTGAGGTTTACGGGACGATGGAACCATATGCTGTGGTCGAGGCTGGCAATTTGCGTTTTCGCACTATCGTATTTACCGCGGTGAGGAAGGCGTGAGGTCCCCAGTAGGGCTTCGTCAGAATGGTATGCCAGTAGTGCCATATTGAGTCGAATATCAGACGGTACGGAGCCATTGCTCTTTATCCATATATGCTGGGCTGGCGCCTGGGGTTTCCGGGCAAGCAGCCGTTTGTGATCTTCACGCCAACTCAGGAACGGGCGCTGTTTCAACCCGTCAACAAGTTTTGATTCATCGGGCGGAGAAAATGCGTGCATTTCCGCCTGGTGTTCGAAGCCCGATTCAGGCAGGTGAAACGAAGCATCCATCGCAAAAATTGGTTTTCCGTTCTGAGCTACAAGGATTCGCCTGGTCGCGAATGATCTACCTTCACGAATATGCTCTACCGCAAACAACGCCGGTATAGTTGGGTCTCCTGGCCTCAGGAAATAGGCGTGAAGAGAATGCGGGAGCCTGTCTTCCGCTACCGTGCGGCAGGCAGCAATGAGCGCCTGGGCAATGATCTGACCACCAAACAGGCGCTTGGTCCGTGATTTTGGATGATAACCGCGAAAAATATCTTGTTCTATGGTCTCCAGGTCAAGCAGATCGAGCAATTCTTCGAGAGGGCTAGGTCGTTGACTCGGTTCCGGCATTTAGGCTTCTCTGCTCGTAGGACCTGTACGGTACATTATTTCCGACTTGCTAAATGAAATTGTCGCAGGTTTACGGTAATTAGACATCCTCTAACCAGAGGGCGATAATATATTTTGACACTTAGAGTGTCACAATAACAATGAGTTGGCATCTGGCATGTCGAAACAGGAAACCTTGATCGATACGACCGACGGCAGACGATTACGGAGCCGGGACAGCAAACGCAGGATTGTTTCAGCGATGCTGGAACTGGTGCGTGAGGGGAATATTGCCCCCACTGCTGAAGAGGTCGCTCAAAGGGCAAATGTAGGTCTGCGGACCGTATTCAGGCGATTCAAGGATATGGAAAGCCTGTATGCGGAGATGTCCGTCGCCATTAGTGAGCAGGTTGCTCCAATCGTTAACAAGGCATTAGGTCACGAAGAGTGGTGGCGTAATTTTGCACAACTGGTGGAACGCAGATTGCGGGTGTACGAAGTTATCATGCCCTATCGCGTTGCCGCTGATATCCTAAAATTCAGATCTGATATTTTACAAACCCGCCATCTCGAGATTGTACGAGATGAACGTGAGAGGCTCATGTCAGTGCTGCCGCCCTTCCTGCTGGAAGACGGACCCCTCATAGAAGCGCTGCAGGCCGTTCTTAGCTTCGACATGTGGAATCAGCTTCGCAGTGATCAGGGTCTTTCTGCTCAGCAAGCTGCTGATGTGGTTAACAGAATTCTCTCGCGTCTTCTTCCGGAAACGTCACTTTCAGATTTTTGTTCACTTTGAACTTGCTGAAATGCTTCGCAATCGTGTAATAGTTGAGAAAATCCGATAGACTGCGCCCTTCTTCACCCAGGCTGGGTGGCAGAGTGGTTATGCCGCGGTCTGCAACACCGTTTACGCCGGTTCAATTCCGACCCCAGCCTCCAAATTTTCATACCGCCCGTTTTGCCCGTCTATCGTTCTACAATCCCAGCTTCGACGTCAGCCAGAACGGTATACGGGCAAGCAATAGAACTTTAATGGTTTCTTTATAAAGTGAAAGTTTAGTCTTACGTTCTTCGAAAACCATCGAATCCTGTGCCTGACAGAAGAATGGTCGCAGTGAAGTTAATAAAAATGGGGTCAGGCAGAGCAATTGGAAATGTGATGCCGGTAGTCCCGGCCTAGCTGCTGTGACCTCTGTCAATGCGCCGTAACTCAGGATAGATGATACCCAACAGGAAAGTGCTCAGCGCCAGCAGCAGCGCACTGATCATAATGGCCACATCAATGCCTATAAATTCCGCCACGGCACTGACCGGGATTATGCCAAGTGGCATCAAACCATGCGTCATCATCATAATGCTCATCACCCTGCCCCGAATTTCCGGCTTGATGGACATCTGCAAAATGCTCATGTTCATGGCGCCAAAGATTGCCCCAAACAATCCTGTCACTGCGCCAACCACCATCGCCACCCATATCTGATCCGTTAGGGAAAAAGCAATAATTGAAATGGCCCAGCAATAAGCGGTCCCAAACAGAAGTCGACCCTTGTTGCCGACATCCCCAAGGCGAGCGAGTAACAGAGAGCCGACTAGTGCACCAACGCCCATACCTGCCATCAGCATCCCAAGGTCATCCGGACCCCCTTCTATTACATCCTGGTTAAAGGCGGGCAGCAGAAAGGATGGTGCGAAACCAAACATAAGGGGTATAAAGCCCAATAGAAGAATACCAACGATCAGCTTTTCATCTCGCATATAGCGAAAACCTTCCTTTATATCCTCGAAGGGAGAACTCGCGTCTCGCTGTGCCGGTTTACCTCGGTAGTTGAGTGTGTAAACTGAAATTGCGGCCAGTGCGTAGAGTCCAGCGATGATATAAAACACCAAACCAACGCCGTGGCTTGATTCGGGCGCTACCCTGGCGGTGAAAGCGATCATTCCCCCTGCTAGCGCGGGACCAAGGATTCGTGAGAGGTTCAGGGTTGCGCTCTGTAGCGCCATGGCATTGACCAGTGTATCAGTACCGACAACTTCCGGCACCATGGAGCTTCTTGCAGGCCAACTGAAGGCCAGGACGGTTCCGTTGAATATTCCGAAGAATATAAAATGCCAGAAGGTTACATTCCCCGAGTAGATAATCTGAGCCAGAAATATGGTCGCAATCATGTTCAATATCTGGGAGTAGAGCATAATCGACTTTTTCTGCAGTCGATCCGCGATAACGCCCCCCGCCAAGGAAAATACAAAAAATGGCATCATGAAGGACAACATGACCCAGGTCAGCGCCAGAGCAGAGCTGGTCATGTCATAAATCAGCCAGCCACGTGCCACCGCTTGCATTTGCATTGCAAAGGAAGCCGCCAGGTTTGATAGCCAAAGTCGCCTGAAATCAGCAAATTGAAGAGAGACAAACATGCCAGGTTTGTAAAATGGAATCTCATCACCAGCCGTAGCTGGCTCGATTCTCTTTTTACGAATAGTGTTCAAAAATCTAATCCTGGTATGTATTCAAAAGAACTAAAGTTCAGAGACGTGGCTTCAACCATCGTCCCTTCCTTTTCCTGAACAATATGGTAGGTAGAACGACTGCCACCTACCCTGCTAGTATTTGCTTCCATCCAGGCACGCGAGTATAGCAAACGCCCAGGCTTTGCTCCTGCCCAACCAGTGAAATAAGCGGGAGCCTGAAGTGAGGCATTCCCATAGCTGGTGAACAGGACAGGGTGAAACTGGACATATATGGGGTCCAATTTGGAACGATGTAAATAAATGCCAACTAGTAAGGAGTTATAGAATGGGAGACAAAGGTTCGCTTCAGGAACTGAATGAGAAAAACGTCAAGATTGTCGAACAGGCGGTTGATGCCATCAATAGAGGGGACGGTGATGCATTACTCGCCCTCTTCTCTGACGACATTAAATTCTGGATGCCGGGTTCGACACCTGTTTCAAAGCGGGTCCGGGGAAAAGATGAATTCGTCGAAATATTTAACTCGGTTGCCGGGCAGCTAGAGGAAATGGTTGTGCTGAAGGTCACAAATATGATCCCGGCCGGTGACTGGGTTGTAATGGAGGCCCTTGGCGATTCGTTGACTAAGAATGGCGACCGTTATTGCAATACATATTGCCATTTATGGAAAATAATCAACGGAGAGATAACTGAATTTACCGAGTACAATGACACACAGCTGGTTATGGATGTCCTCTATAAGGGATCCGCGTGATAATAAGCCTACTCTGCTCTATTTTTTCGGGAGAGGTGAACTAGATAAGCAACTCCTCCGTAATAGGCTGAAAAAACGTGGCGGAATCAATCAGAGAGTTTGAGGTCAGCCCAGGGACGCCATAAACATGGGTTGCGACTTCATATCTGGATTTCACTTTTTCGAGCAGCATGTCAAAGTCTCCATCCCCCGACAATAAGATGATGGTGTCAAGGTTTTGAGCTGATTCAAGTACATCTATTGTAATTCCGACGTCCCAATCCCCTTTTGCTGATCCGTCTCTACGTTGTATGTAGGGTTTAAGCTTCACAGTAAAACCAATCGTCTTTAGTGCATTTTGGAATTTGAGCTGCTGATCATCACCTCGATGAATGGCGTAGGCATTGGCTTTAACAATATTGAATTCCTGGTCAAGGCGACTCCACAACTCGCGATAGTTGAACTTGCGCTGGTATACCTGTTGTGTCGTGTAGTAGATATTCTGAACGTCGACAAAAATGCCAGCATCCTTGTTACCGCTATTCACTTTGGTATCCCTATCTTGCGAGCTCTAAAGGACCTGCCCTTCAATTTTCCTTCTCTCAGGATGGCCAACCCCTTCTTGGCAGCCTCACGCTCCACGGCGACGCTAGCAGATTGTTCAAAGATATTGATTTTGCCCACCTGACTGCCGGCGATACCATTTTCTCCAGTAAGGGCGCCTAGAATATCACCGGGCCTGATTTTCTGTTTCCTTCCCCCGTCTATCTGCAAAGTCACCATGGGTGCCAATTGGGGGCGGTGAGCCGGCGATAGTTGCGGCAAAGGTAGTCGCTCCAGCACTTGACCGGTATAGCCCTCGATCAGCTCCAGCTTGTAAGCCTCACTTGCATGGTAGAGTGAGCAGGCAATCCCTGCAGCACCAGCACGCCCCGTGCGTCCAATACGGTGGGTATGCACCTCTGGGTCTCTTGTTAGGTGAAAGTTGACCACCAGGTCAAGCGAATCGATATCAAGCCCACGCGCAGCAACGTCAGTCGCGACCAGTACCGTCAGGCTTTTATTGGCAAATTGAACCAGGCGATAGTCACGATCTCTTTGCTCCAGATCACCGTGAATCGCAAGTGCCATAAACCCGCTTTCGCGAAGGGTCGCCGCAACTTCTTCAGTCAATAGTTTCGTATTGCAGAACACCAGGGAAGACACCGGCTGATGGTGTTGCAGCAACGCCAGCAGCGCCTCGGATCGGGCACCTTTTTCTGGGATCTCGTAGAGAATTTGTTGAATGCTGGTTGTGTCATGGTGCGAATCTACTTCGACACGCGTTGGCCTTCTCATAAGGCGTTTTGACAGGTGTTCTATGTCGCCGGGGAATGTGGCGCTGAACAGCAAGGTCTGGCGCCTGTCAGGCAGGTAGCCGTTGATCTTGTCAATGGCATCATGAAAGCCCATATCCAGCATGCGGTCGGCCTCATCAAGAATGAAGGTGGTCACGTGCTCCAGACTGAGGTTCTTTTTCCTGAGGTGCTCTTCAATTCGGCCTGGTGTACCCACTACTATGTGGGCGCCATGTTCCAGTGAACCTTTCTGCGGCCCGAAGGTAACACCGCCGCAGAGTGTCAACACCTTGATATTATGAACCCTGCGGGCAAGTGACCTTATTTCTTTAGCGACCTGGTCTGCGAGTTCTCGGGTTGGGCAAAGTACGATGGACTGCACCCGAAACTGTTTGACGTTCAGCTTATTGAGCAACCCGAGGCCGAACGCTGCAGTTTTACCTGATCCGGTTTTTGCCTGACCGATGACATCCTTGCCTTCAATGATCAGGGGCAGGCTTTTCTCCTGGATTGGCGTCATAGCCTGATAATTCATGGATGCGAGGTTTTCCAGCAAGGCTGGGTGCAGTGCTAGGGTAGAAAATGGTGGTTGTTTCAAAACTGGGCCTTATTTCGCTGAGCCGCTATTCTGGCAGCTGTGCGATGGAAAGCCAGCAGGATTTAGTCTAATTCAAGCAGATACAAAAAATAGCTCGTCGCTTTTACCTGATTACTGGGTCCTTGGCGACGAGACTTAGTTCTATTGCGTTACCAGGTATCTATCTAAATGCCTGTTGTCTGAGTACTCTTGTCACGCCTCGTGTTGCGACGCAGTATCGATTCACGCATACGAGCGTGGCGTTCTCTGGTGATCGGATAATTCCATACGATGGCGGCGGCAGCAAAAAACAATATGGCGGGTGGTAGCGTAAATAGTATCCGCAAGCCCAGCATGTTTTCGTATGAATTCTCGCCACCAAGTTGTGGAACAAAGCCAATGAGGCCCAGGACATTCAGGGAAATCCAGCCGCCCACTGCCGCTGACATTTTTGCGGTAAAGGACCAGGCGGCGAAGAAAGAAGCGGCTCTATTATCGCCGCTTAGCATGGTGTCCAGGTCTATAACATCTGCCTTCATGGAATTGGGTAAGGCAGCAAAGGCACCTCCTGCAAAGCCAGACAAGACAGTTATCGGAATCATCCACCAAAAATCACCAAAACCGTGGAATATATAGAGTGGGTGGGCACAGCCAATCAGAATGAAGCTGGCTGAGTAGGCCCGATGCTTGCCAATGTAATTTGAGAGGCGAACCCAGAATGGTACACCTATCAAATTGGACGTGTAGAAAAACGCCAGCATGACAACCGTCATTGTTGGTGCGCCCAGCACATAGCCGACAAAGAATGAGTACAGTGGTGTCGTGATGTTGAAGGCAGTAGAGCCGACCATAAATGCCATAATAAGACGCTTGAACGGCCCGTTCTTCCACATCAGCTTCAGGCCCTTCCAAATAGGTGTTTCGGAATCAATATAGTCCGTGGTTTCCGGTACCTGCGTAATGGTCAGGAGTACGCCTAGGGGTAACGTGATGAGCATCATGATGCCAAGGATCGTCATAACTGCCTTGTCACCGCCATAATCAAAAAAGACCAGAAATATGATGGGTACACCCTGGGCCGCGATATTTCCGAATATGCCAATAGCGGATCGCCATCCAGTGATTCGAGAGCGCTCACTGTAGTCGGGAGAGAGTTCAGCGGCCCAGGAATAGTAAGGAATAAGTATCATGGTAAGCGCCAGATACAATCCCATAATGCAGATGAACAAATAGCCGGCTCCTGCATCGTCAGGCGGCAGAAATAGGAAGTAGAAACAAACAACCATGATTGGCGTTCCTGCGACGATCCAGGGGCGGCGCCTGCCCCATGGAGTACGTGTTCGGTCTGACCAATAACCGACCAGGGGGTCCGTAAATACATCCATGACCCGGGCGAACAGGAACATGTTACCGACGAGAATCAAGCTGATGCCCAGCTCTGCCGTATAGTACTTGGGGACAAAAATCAGCACCGGCGTTAAGCAGAAATGCAAGGGCATATCCGTAATGCCATAGCAAAACAGCTTGAATTTGCTCAGTCGGGTTGGCGCTTGGGTCATGTCTCAGTTTACCGCTTTATAGCAGCGGTTGTGTTACAGATATCAGGGTGAAATGCCGCCGGAGTAGACAATTTTAAAATATCGTAAAACCAGACGCAATCTTGTCGAATTAGCGAACAGCAGTCCTACTATAAGCCCTGAGTAATGCCTATACTTTACTCTACAGTAGTGAGGGATAAAAACGTATATCCATGGAGACTAGAGACAAAGAACTAGGAATGGGCCGACCCATAAAGCGCCGTGACTTCCTGAACGGAGTTGCGGTAGCGTCATTAAGCTCAATGATACCTGGGCAGGAGCACTTCGGAGCCGACGGCCTTGATGCAAATATGGCTGGTAAAGGAGGCGTCTATCCGCCACTACGCACGGGGATGCGTGGAAGCCATGTGGGGTCATTTGAGGTCGCTCATCAACTGGGCCGGGAAGCTAGAACTGACTGGGGACCAGTACAGGAAGACGGCTCAGAAGATTATGACCTCGTCGTCGCGGGTGCGGGAATCAGCGGGCTGGCGGCGGCACATTTCTATCGCAAGGGGCATCCAGAGGCACGTATCCTCATCCTGGACAACCACGACGATTTTGGTGGCCACGCCAAACGTAACGAATTTCAGTTGGGTGATCGCATATTCCTGGGCCATGGAGGAAGTCAGAGTCTTCAGGAACCCGGTGGTTATAGCAAGGAGTCAATCAACCTATTGAGGGATCTTGGTATCGATACACAGCGCCTTGGGGAGTACTTCGATCAGCAGTTCTACCACAGGCATGGACTATCGGATGGCGTGTTCTTTGACCGTTCATCCTACGGTGTGGATCGTGTTGTCCCTTACCCGGTCTCCGACTATTCCGCCTTCCTTCCCCTGCTAAAGAGCCAATTGTCCGCACAAGCAGCTGTGGCACAGATGCCACTGGGAGCAAAAGCCAGGTTCGAGATGTTGCGTTTGCTTGAGTTTAACGAGGACCGGCTCACGGGGATTCCGGCTGCAGAGCAAAAGAAATATTTAAGACAAATCAGTTATCGAGACTTTCTCAGCAAGCATGCCGGTGTAACGGATCCTGAGGTTTTCAAACTCCTTCAGGGGTTGACCTCCGATGCGGGTGGCAGCATAGAAATCAATTCCGCGCTTGGCCTGATGGGCTACATGGGTCTACCGGGGCTCAGGGCCACCGCCCTCACCGACTACTCTGTACTGGATGAACCCTATATCTATCATTTCCCCGATGGCAATGCCTCAGTAGCACGTTTGCTGGTGCGAAAGCTGATTCCAGGGGTTGCCGCCGGCTCCAGCATGGAAGATATCGTTACAGCTCGCTTCGACTATGACCGGCTCGATGAGCCGAGTTCAAGCGTACGGCTGCGGTTGCAGAGTACCGCAGTTCGGGTCGAGAACGACGGGCCGCATCAATCCGCAAAAAGAGTGGGCATTACATACGTTCGAAACGGGCAGGCAAATCGAGTTTGGGGTCGTTCCTGCGTCCTGGCGGGCTACAACGCGATGATTCGCCACCTTTGTCCAAGCCTTCCGGAAGAACAGCGGAATGCCCTGGCAAAGGCGGATAAAACACCGATTATTTACACCAACGTGCTGCTGAATAACTGGCGTGCATGGAAGAAGCTGGGCATAGGTTGTGTTTCGGCGCCAGGGGCTTATCACAGCGTGGCCTTTCTCGATTTCCCCGTGAGCATCGGCGACTACAAGCACTCTCAAGGTCCAGATCAGCCGATCGTTGTTCACATGGAGCGATTTCCAAAGGGCGATGATCCCATGGCCCCAATGCGAGATCAGATACGTGCTGGCCGCCACGAGTTATTCTCAACTTCCTTTGAAAGTATTGAGCGAGAAATTCGGTCCCAGCTTTCCGGCATGTTATCCAGTGCTGGTTTTGATGCTGCTGAGGATATTGAAGCCATTACAGTGAATCGTTGGGGGCATGCTTATTCGAACTGGTACAGTGATTTTGATCATAAATTTGCCGACGGTGCATACCCGCATATCATCGGCCGACAGCGGCATGGCCGTATCGCCATCGCCAATTCAGATGCTGGCGCCAGTACGATGATGCAGTCAGCTATTGATCAGGCCCACCGGGCGATTGGTGAACTCGAGGTCTAGGAAGAGCCAAGAAACCTTGATGTCACCGGGTTTCTCTTCAGTTTACCTCAATCGCAATACCTGAGTTCAGCCTAGGGCCTGGAATGCTTCCAGACTTGCATGTAAAAGTCCCGTCAGGTTAGGGTTCGGGTGTTCTTTTTTGGAGGTATTACTGATGGAGGCATTTTCTTTTGCACAATCACCCTACCCGATCCGGGATGATATCCCGCAGGCCTATCGAAATTTCTGGCAGCGCCTAGCATCTCCCGGCAGTTGGTGGACAGGTGATGAGCGGGTCGCCATTGCACAGGAATCCCGTAGTGCCTTGAAATGCCAGTTTTGCATTGACAGGAAGTCTGAATTATCACCCTATACCTTCAAGGGTGAGCATAGTCATGATGGCAAGTTGCCAGCCACTGCCGTAGATGCAGCTCACCACATTATTACTGATCAGGGTCGAATCACCCGTGCCTGGATAGAAAATAACAGCGATTCTGGGCTCAGCAAAGAAGCGTATGTAGAGCTCGTTGGTATTGTCGTGGCCGTATTTAGTATTGATGAATTTCACCGCGCATTAGGTCTTGACCTTGAACCTCTGCCCGAACCCATGCCAGGTGAGGTAAGCCGATACCGCCCTGCGCATATTTCTGAAGATATGGGGTTCGTACCAACCGTACCCCCTGATGGTGCCGTTGGCAACGAGTCGGACCTGTGGGAAGGAAGCCGTGGAGCAAATGTTATTCGTGCGCTAACCCTGGTTCCAGATGCACTTCGAGATTGGCGGGAAATTGCTGCTGCGCAGTATCTATCCTTTCATCGCATGACTAATTTCGTCCAAGACGACAATCGCAGTATCAACCGCATGCAGATGGAACTTGTTGCGGGGCGGGTGGCCGCGATCAATGAATGCTACTACTGAACCAGTGCTCATGCCACGATGCTCCGTGTGAGCGCTCTAACAACAGAAACTGAAATTGATCTTCAGGGTGTCAATGGAAACGCTGCAAGCGCTGCAGTTGGCATCGATTGTGGCGCAGAGCTGGTAGCCTTTGCCGATGCTATTGCTTACAGGAAAACTGAAGACCTTGCTGATTCACGAAAGAGACTGCTGGATGTTGGAGGTGCAGAAGTCGTGGTTGATGCCGCCGGTGTTGCGGCAAATTTCCAGAGAATGGTTCGAATAGCAGATTCAACAGGAATCCCTGTGGATGACATGGAAATGGAGGTGGGGAAAGAAGTCAGAGCAGCTCTGGATCTTACTCGTTTCGCCAGTGCACAGAACACGCTAAATCCAGCCTGAAAAAATTCGTGGCCTTGGGGCGATACAATTTGTTGAAAGTTGTATCGCTAAGGGAATTCAATAAACACGATCAGGTTGCGCATAAACGACAAAATATAAGGAGATATAAGTGGATACATTACTCTTGGAAACACAGGGTGGGATTGCGACTGTCACTTTGAACCGGCCCCCAATGAACGCTGTAAATGAACAGCTGTTGGATGAGCTCGTCGAAGTATGTGGTGAAATTGAACAGGATGATTCGGTACAGGTGGTGATACTTACCGGTGCGGGGAGAGCATTTTCAGCAGGGAGAGAACTACAAGGTGTTCTGTCAGGGACTGAATTTCCTGGTGGGCCCCGGTACAGAGCACTCGAAAATCTGAGTAAGCCGGTCATTGCTGCTGTCAACGGTTTCTGCTTTACCGGTTCCTTTGAACTCGCCATGTGTGCAGACATTATCATTGCGTCGGAGAAGGCGGTTTTCGGAGATACACATATGCGCTTCGGCGTTGTTCCGGGGGGTGGACAGACTCAGCGATTGCCAAAACTCATCGGTGTCCGGAAGGCGAAGGAGTTGCTGTTTACCTGCAAAAGGCTCTCCGCCGAGGAAGCGGAGCAACTTGGGATTGTGAACAGGGTCGTTCCCCACGACAAACTTTTGGAAGAAGCTCGTGATATGGCGAAGCAGATACTTGAGAATATTCCTGAGACAATCAGTATCACCAAAAAACTGATCAACCAGTCCATGAATCTTGATCTGGACACAGGCCTTGACCTTGAAGCGGGCTACCATGAGGGCGGTACAATCGCGCCCTCACCTGAAGGCAGAAAACGCATTGAAGGTTTCTTGAAGGCATGATCTTGCGGTGTCAGGCATGTCAGTGATTGCTGGTTAAAGAGGAATTAAATTTCCGTTCGGCAAACTACCTGCGCCCAACAGGTCCCTGGCATCATTTCTGTACGCTGGAAAATCGCCCATAATAATTAGCCAGCAATATACATGGGGCGTACCTTCAATCTCCAGTTTGAACGGTGAAAAACCTAGGGGAAAAATCGAATAGTCACGAGTACTTTCACCCGGTAATAGCTCGCTGATGAAGTCGAGAAAGTCGCTATATTGGTCATGGTGAACGAGCTCGAAATAGGCGACCGCATCTCTGGCATCCCGATTTGTTCGCTTCAGGGCTTCGCTGGGAAAGAGGCCGGCGGTCCAGCGGGGGTTGATCTCGGTGACCACTATTTCTTCGTCCGGTCCAATGAAAAAATCGATGCCGATATTCTCACCTACCGAAGTGCCGATTCCATGGCTGCGGACATATTCGCCCACGTTTATGAGGGTTGCCTGCTGTTCAGTTGTCAGAGGCATCTCAGCAGGTATGTGATTCCCAATCCAAAGTCCTTCGGCAACCAGAATTCTGCGAACGTTATCCACCTCGATACTGGTGTCTGTTAAAAGAAGATCGATTGTCCATTCCACGTACTGGTCAAGGGGCAGGCGTTGTTGCACCAGTACCGGGTCTTCATCACGATAGTCTTTAAGAAACTCAGCAGCCTCGCTAACACTGTTCACTGTTTTAACATTCCTTGCGCCGGGCTGACCCGTCATCTTTACAATGATTTGATTTTCATGCTTGGCAAAAAAAAGTTCGGCCAGTTCATTATTAGCAAGGGGTTGCGTCGCGACAATAGTGTCAGGAACCGGGATGCCAAAAGTGGGTGCGTTTTCAGCAAAATGAAATTTTGAATTCAATTTAAGCATCTGATCGATGGCACCCTGGTCCTTATGAATTACCTCGTTCGAACGGCTCATCATAAGAAAAGTGACTAGTTCAACTGGCGGCAGGTCAGCAGCCAGGGTTTCATAAAAGGTATCCATGGGGGCATAGAGGGTATGCTCCAGCGGCACCATGGGTACACCGACCTGGCTCATCAGTTGATGATGGCGCACCAGGAAATCACGCCAGGGTGATTCGGTGAACGCCTCGAACATACCCACATAGTCTTCAGGCTTACTAATAGACAGCAGCGATACCTGGAGCATGGCCATTAACTGGTTTTGTTCAAACTGATCGGCTTTCTGTTTCTCTGTTAGATCATCCATGTCGAAATACAGCGGGATGTCATCCGCTGACATGGCATAAAGTGTGGGTAGGGGTCGATTTGGGAAAAAGGCGCCTGATTTCATGGAAAATTATTTCTTGTTGATCTTTAAGTCTACTATAGCGACGTGCCATGCAGGGCACAAATTTGCACTGGCCGAGTCATGAGATTGGCTTAGCAGGTAAATCCCAATCCGATCATGTCCAGAAATTTTAACCAGAGCCCGCGCTTACCACCCTGCTCGTCTGCCTTGAGCAGTGCACGTTGAGTAAAATGTATGCCGAGCCAGCGAAGTGGTTCCGGCGGCCAGGGTAAAGCCCTCTTGGTCACAAATTTCATTTTGATAACATCGGTCGGATTGTAGCCAAGCAATTCGAGGCCAATCCGTGCGCCGAATCGTGATGCGCCGACGCCGTGACCCGTGTAGCCCACCGACCATGCTAATCGCCCGCCGTATGCAACGCCTGGTACCATGCAAAAGCGCGTTGAAGTGGCAATAATTCCCCCCCACTTGTGGGAGAACTTCACATCATTTTCAAGTTGCGGAAACATTTCAAAAAACTCGGTTGCTAGCTGGTCGTACTGCGCTTCTGCATCGTTTAGTTTCATGTCGATACCACGATTGAAGTAGTATCGAACCGCACCACCGCCACCCCAGGTAATGCGGTTATCCTTCGTCAGTCGAAAGTAATGGAACATATTTATGTCGTCACTAAACGCATGGCGAGAACCAGGCTTCCCCCAATTTATTTTATCCAGTTGAGTGTCAGTCAATGGTTCAGTACAAATCTGATAATCCCAGATGGGCACCACAGAATTTCTGATTCTGAATATCTTGCTGGTAAAGGCGTTGGTCGCCAACAAAACCTTCTTGCTGCGTATTACACCGCCTGAGCAAGTCGTTTCCATTACATCCTGACCATCAGGTGTAATGTTGAGTAATTCAGTATCCTCAAAGATGCGTACTCCAAAATTGTCTATTAGTACCTTCTTTAAGCCCCAGCAAAGTCGCCCTGGGTGTATCACCCCGTCCTGACCACCTCTATGCAAAAGTCCTGCGAAGAATGTTGGAGAGTTAGCCTGCTCGCGTATTGCTTGCCTGTCGAACCAAACAATGTCATCGCTTTCACCCTCGTAGTTCAAATACTCATGGTGAAGTCTTTCAGCTGATTCAACATCCAGTGCTACTGTTGTTTCACCAGTTTTTTCATACTCAGCATCGATGCCGTATTTTTCCAGCGTCGCAAGGAATGCCTCCATATTCTGTCGGCCCAGCAGTTCCAATTGATCTTCTTCTCCTGGGAATTGCGCCTCTATGTTGGCTTCACCATGGGCAAGGCTGGTGCTTAGAAAACCGCCATTCCGGCCAGATGCCCCGTCGCCGATGAAGGTCCTTTCAACTAGAATAATATCGATATCAGGGTTATGTTCTTTGGCTTGCATCGCAGCCCAAAGGCCGGTAAATCCTCCGCCGACTATCAGCAGCTCACATGTTGTGTCGGAAGCTAGCTCAGACATCTTCGCTGGCATGATTTCCGGGTCATGCCACAGGGGGCGAGGCTGGGCATCTTTCAGTGATTCATGATACCTAAACACGAGGTTTAATCTTCCGTAAAAGCGTTGTTTTCATTATTAGCGTTCAGTACCAAGACCTAACCGCTTTCCGATAATCCCCAGCATCACCTCGTCGGCACCACCACCTATGGAAGTAAGGCGCAGGTCTCGCATAGATCGGCTGACGGGGTTGTCCCACATATAACCCATGCCTCCCCAGAACTGCAGACAGTCGCTGGGGATTCTGCGGGTAAGTTGCCCGGCTTTCAATTTAGCGTAGGAAGTAAGCAGTGTTGGGTCCCCACCACCCACATATAACTCACAACCCTGGTAGCAAAGAGCACGCAAGGCCTCAATTTCCATCTGCATTTCCGCCAACCGCATATGGACAATCTGATTCTCGATTAACGACTTGCCAAATGCTTCTCTTTGGCTCGTGTAATTGATGGTATTGTTAATGCACTGCTCCAGCCCCTTGATGGTCATGACAGCACCCGCCAGACGCTCCTCCTGGAATTGCATCATTTGCATCTGGAAACCGTTGCCCTCTTCGCCTATGCGATGGGACTGTGGCACAACGACATCATCAAAAAAAAGTTGTGCTGTGTCTGAGCTTCTCATACCAAGTTTGTTTAGCCGCTCTGAAGTTGAAAATCCAGGGGTGTCCGTGGGCACTACAATCAGCGACTTGTTCTTATGCTTCTGCTCATCGGATGTATTGGCAAGAACGACTATGTAATCCGCCTGGGTGGAGTTGGTGATCCACATCTTGCTGCCGTTGATGACGTAGTCACCACCCTTCTTTCGCGCATTAGTTTTAATGGCGGCGACGTCTGAGCCAGCGTGGGGTTCGCTGACACCAATACTCGTCACCATGTCCCCGGTTATGGCAGGAACGAGAAACTGGCGACGCAGTTCATCTGAGCCAAAACGCGCTAGCGCGGGCGTTGCCATGTCCGTCTGCACGCCTACGGCCATGGGTATAGAACCACAGGTAACGAGCCCCCACTCCTCCATTGCGGCCATCGAATAGCTGTAGTCCAGCCCCATACCACCAAACTCCACTGGTTTGCTAATGCCCAGCAGGCCAAGCTTGCCGGCTTTTTGAAATACCTCATGGGCGGGAAAAATCCCCTCCTCTTCCCACTGATCGACGAAAGGGTTGACCTCCTTCTCAACGAAGCTCGCGACGGTTCTGCGGATTTCATTGTGCTCCTCGGTAAACAACATGCTTTTACAATCTCCTTAGGCGGCTTTAGAAATGCTTATAGGGTGTAATTTTCTCAGGTTCGATGACAAGGCTCCAGTAGCTTGAGTGGAGATTCATTAGGTTTCGGCACTTATGTCTCGAGCGAGCAGTACATAAAATGCTGGAACGACAAAGAGCGTAAAAAGCGTTCCGATACCCAGCCCCGTCGCTATTACAAGCCCAATTTGAAATCGACTTACCGCACCAGGTCCGGTTGCGATCAATAGCGGTACTATTGCAACCAGCATCGCAAGTGTGGTCATAAGATGGGCCTCAATCGAACAGTTGCTGCCTGTTCGTCACATCCCAGAGGAAACCATCGATCATATAGCCGTGGGCACCGTGGATTTCGACACCATCGTACCCCACATCACTGGCATTAGCTGCTGCTCGGGCATATGAAGACTGAACCTCAGAAATTTCAGCGAGCTCCAGCGCCCGCCCGTTGATTGTTTCAGTATCACGATACCCAGATGCACTCAGGGCTGGGAGATCAGGATTTGGGATGCCTCCCACCGGCCTTTCCGCCCCCATATGCCACAGTTGACAGAATATCTTGCCGTTTTCTTCATGGACCATCCTAGTTACTTCCTTATGCCCATCTAGTGGCGCCTGCCCATGAATTGCTGGCTGCTTCTTGTAGCCATTGAAAAACGGATGGTCAATAAAATTTGCTTCGAAGATGATCAGCCCCGCCCCTCCGGAAGCTCGTCGCGCGTAATACTCAGCGACTTTTTGGTCTGTGGCATAGTCGGGTGAATAGTTACGCGCCATGGGCGCCATAACGATACCGTTTGCGATGGATAACTTTTCCATTTCCAGGGGTTAGAACGGGATGCTGGTATCAACCATGGTAGGACTTGAGTCTATTGGGGGCACTATCAAACAGCGGTAAGTCTGCCAAGGGCTGACCTACCGCTGTTATCTGTGGAGCTAAAGTGCCTAGGAAACTTTGCTTATTTCTATCCTGGTATCCCGGTCATTAAAGCCTGGTTCACCGGACCACATACCACGGTGCAGGTTCGGGTGATCATTGTAGGTAACCGGTGCCATTTCAACGGGGTTGAACGGCGTTGGCATAACCTCCTGGTACTGCTTCCAGTTCTTATGCTGCATGTTGGTCCAGTGGTGATAGATGATCGCCTGTCCTGGTATGACTGCCGCTGACAAGATCGCCTGGATCTCAAAATCACCAACATCATTGCTGACCTGCACCTGATCGCCGTCTTCTATGCCGCGATCAGCAGCATCCTTGTTGTTCATCCACATGAGCGGTTCTCCGCGCTGAAGTTGCAGCAGGATGGCGTTATCCGACCAGGTGGAGTGAATGCTGTGACGGGCGTGTCCACCAGTTAACTGGATGGGATAGTCGCCACCAGCCTTAATCGAATCTTTGTGAATTGCAAAGTCTTCACCGAGTTCGATGAACCAGTCATGGTCAATGTAGAACTGGATACGTCCGGTCCTGGTGGTCCAGGGTTCCTTCTTATCCGTGTGCAGTGTTAGCGGAATCCAGGGTTCACCCACTTCAACCTCGCCAGCGAACTCAAGTGAGGTGCCGGACGAGCCTAGGCCTGTGAACGCGGACCAGCCCTGCTTTTTGGCAGCTTCCCAATCTGCTAACTCTATGTTGGTGGCATTATTGTAGGCTGCGGCAGCTACGGCCTCGCTGTCATGCTCAGTGTACTTGCCACCGGATGTGATCTTGTCATCGAGATTATCTACCTGGAATTCACGACCCGTGACGGGATCTTTTACCATGGAAATCCCTCTTTCTCTCGCTAACTCTGCAATCTTGCAAAGAAGCAACACGCCGATCCCATAGTCACTCTTGCTTTCATACAGGGGTTCAGCCGACTTCACCGTGAGGTGAGATAAGGGTGTATTGATCACGGTGACGGTACGTGCTGATGAGCGCTCGTAATAACCGGATGCGGGCAACACATAATCTGCCCAGCGCGAAGTTGCGTTCCAGCGCACGTCCTGAACAAATATCAGGTCTAGCTTCGGGATCAGCGTTTCAATCAGATGTTGATTGCCTCGGATCCTGCGGACAGGATCACCACCTGCGACGATCAGGACCTTCGGGTCTGAACCTTCTGGTGGAAATACACCGCGCTCGCCTGAGCCGATAGCCTCATCCCAGTACTCTCCAACAGGTCGTTTGAGCTCAGGATCCCAACTGTTGTTATCTTTACTCAAGTCCAGGAGGCCCGCGTGCAACCAGTAAAAGAGTGCACTTGAATTCAGGAACTCTCCTTCCATCAGGCCAAAAAATTCTTTGCGAATACGGTACTCAGAAAATCCACGCTCGCCCCACTCCTGCATCATTTCAGGGGTTACTTCCGGCATGAAAGGTGGTGCACCACCGCCATCAGCCGCCACGGACTCTACCATCAGGACACCATTCATGGCATTAATGCCGGTTCCCTTGTGGCCGATATGCCCGCAGAGCACCCAGGTGTAGTACATGCCACGTTGCATCAGGTTGCCGTGGTAATACTTGCCTACGCCGTAGGTGGCGCTTGCCTGACAGACGCCATTGGCCTTTGCAAATTTGCGCGCCATCATCTGAATCACATCAGCATGGACGCCGCACGCTTCCGATGCTTTCTCCGGTGTGAAGTCGCGGTCGAGTATCTCCTTGAGCCTTGCAAAAACGGGGCGAACTTCCACGGAGCCATCGATTGTCTCTTGATTCCAGCTGCCTTCAAGAGCTGGGTTGATACCTTCCAGAAGCAGTGTCTTATGCGGCGCTTCCACCATTTCACTGGTAGCCTCATCGAACATATAGAAGATGTAATCGCGACCATCCTCTTTCAGGTCTGACTCGGCCAGAAATTTGCCATTGTCCGAACGCAGCAACAGCGGCAGGTCCGTTTGTTCCTGAATGAATGCCTTGTCATAAAGACCTTCTGCAATGATCACCTGGCTCATGCCAAAACCCAGCGCTGCATCTGAGCCCGGTTTCACCGATACCCATAGATCTGATGCAATTGCGGATGGATTGTAGTCAGCAGTAATAGCCCAAACCTCGGTACCGTTATAACGGGCTTCCGTGATGTAGTGATAGTTTGTCATTTGTGTGTAGGAAGGGTTGGCACACCAGACAATGAGAATATCCGAGTAATACCAGTTATCAGTAGAATCACCGAAGCTGTCATTACCAAACATTTCGAGTGCACCGTCCTGATCGTCACCGATCTCGGTGTTGACTTGTGGCATCGTTGCCGTACCAGCATTCATTGCCAGGGCCATGGTCGCTCCCATGCCACCATTACCTCCTTCAAGCCCCATGCCGTTGACAATACTTTTAGGTCCGTGCTCAACAATTGTGTCGAGCATTTGGCCACCGATCTCATCTATTGCCTGGTCCCAGGAAACTCGCTCCCATTTCCCCTCACCGCGCTCACCGGCGCGCTTGTAGGGGTGTTTGACACGGCCTGGCGCGTACATGGCGTGAGACCAGCAGACCCCCTTGTTGCAGCCACGCGGGTTTCGGTCTGGACAGTCCGGGTCGTTTGGTGCCCCGTAATTACCCGTCTGCTCTTCCCGGAGAATAACGCCTTTCCAGGTGAATGCATTCAGAGCACATTGGAGGTTTTGGCCACAGTTCGCATCGTGGGTGATCTTGTTAATCGAGTCCCACACGATGGGCTTCGCACGGACATTGTGGATGTCGAACTCTGCAACTTCTTGCAAGCCTTCATCAAACTTGAGACCTTCCGTTATTAGCTCGGCTTTCATCCTCGTTATCTCCTTTATGAACTGCTGGCGCCCTGCTGGGCTTATTTCATTTGTTTGTCTGGCTCTTTCTTAACTCAGCGACTGAAGGTGCTGCTGGCATAGATCCCTAGCCAATGCAGTGATTCCAGAATAGAGCGGCGTACCTTTGGGTTCTGTTCGATCTCCGATTGCCTTGGTGAAGTCCACCAGGTGGAAGCGCAGAAAATCCCGCGCAGCCTGTCGGTAGGCATCAGGGCTAGAGCCGTTCTCAATGGCTGCTGCCTCCTGGAACGAAAGTATGTGCATAAACTCCAGCTCGTTGGCGATGTGATCCGGTCGGTCGCGAGTCCCTTCATCGAGGCTTGGGCTTATCCCGAAGTGGTCATAGAAACGCAGCACGTCTTCCATAACACCGAGGCGGCCTCCACCGTACTCGCCTTCGTAGATAAATGCTGGTGGACCATCGGGACCCCCGAGTTCAAAAAGCTCGACATGAGCCTGTTGAACTTCTGCAAGGGTGCCTGCTTCCAGGCCACTGGGAACGCTAACGCTGTAATTCAGATTTCCTGCCACCTGCGCGATCTCCTGCGCCAGTTGGCCGAGTTCTCCCGTCGGATAGCGGAAAGCCTGGGCGAGCATTGAGTAGAGTTTGCTCTGATTACCCACAGCCGCGGCCTCTGGTGCTTGCAACTCTAAAGTAGTCATGGCTTCACCTCCTCAACCCCTCCAGGGTCGTTGCTGAGTTCTCCAAGCAGTTCTGGATAGCGCTTTGCTACCAGAGCATCGGTAAGCTCGGACGGTTCTCTTGGCTCCTGTCGCCGCTTGGCCATCTCAGATTTGAGTACACCAAGTGCCTCGTGGACTTTGGGTCCAAACAATGACTCAAGATATTCCGTAGGTACCCTCGGCGTTTCCTCGTCAAGTGTACCGTCCTCGTTGTAACACGCGGGGCCGATTGGTGGCACATAGAATACATTCGGTTCTGTGCCATATTCGGGATGCAGCGGCAGAGCTGCTTCGTATTTTTTAACGACCTTGTGCACGGCACCTTCTTCATTATCAAGATAGTCGACCCACATGGCTCGTCCTGGACAACTGCGAACACAAGCAGGTGCAACACCTTCGTCGACGCGCGGAGCGCACCAGTTACATTTCTGTGCCGACATGGTCACCTGGTTATGATAGACCTCCTTATACGGGCAGGCACTCATACATTCCTGGGTAGTGCAGCTTTCACAGGCTCGCTGGTTGATCTCGATAATGCCATCTTCGTCGCGCTTGCTGATCGCATCGTGAGGGCAGGCATGGGCGCAGCTCGGTTTGTTGCAACTACCACACATGCGTGGCATGTAGAAATAGTAGGCATTCGGCCATTCTCCACTGCCAACGTCTTCATTCCAGTTGGGACCCCAGGTTGGCTTTTCCTTTGGGGCGAGGTGGACATCTTGCCCCTGGCGGCCATAGATCACTTCATCATAGTTAAACTCCATAGGAGCGCCACCATAGTCTTCCTGGGTAGGTTGCTTACCTTGAACAAGGTTGCCGTCGGCATCATAACCACCGCCCATTTGCTCCCAGTCTTTTGGGTAGCCGCGGCCTGGCATGGTGTTAACCTTCATCCACCATTGATGATCCATGCCCTTATCGTTAGTCGATTGAACCTTGCAGGACACAGTGCATGTCTGACAGCCCATACACTTGTTGAGATCAATGACCATTGCCAGTTGTCGATTTGGATCAGACATTAGTGCTCCTCTTATCGTTCGGCCGTAGAATAAAAAATGAAGTCTCAGCCTTGCGTGCACAGTGCACGTCAATACAAATTGGCCCCCAGTGTACACGGAGGGTAGTCGTTATAAAAGTACCAGCAGAAAAGTGTTCAATTCTGCTGGTTGATACGTCCGTCACCGTTAGAGTGGATGAATTTCCTGGTTTTTTGCTCTTCTTCTAAATTTCATTCGCCAGGTTATCAAATAATCTGGTTGTGGTGATCTCAATACGATATCATGCGAATTAGCGCCTGCACTTTCGATGGTCAGCGAACCTGATCATGACTTCCAGGGGCACAGATGAAGTGTAATGCAAGGTCTGGCTAGAGTGAAAAGGCCACAACATAGTCCTCTGGCGTGGTTCCTACGCTTGGGTATCCTCCAGCGGCGATAACAACATATTGCCTACCGTCCAGCATGTAGGTCATCGGCGTTGCCTGCCCGCTAGCCGGAAATCTCCCTTTCCAGACTTCCGCGCCGGTTTTCAGGTCAAAGGCGCGTAGGTAATCATCCGCGGCAGCACCTATAAATGCCAAACCTCCCGCGGTGATGATTGGGCCGCCAAGCGCTGCGATACCTAACTCAAGGTTTGGTACAAAGGCCGGTGCCATATCCTCTGTTGTTCCCAGGGGAACCTGCCACAGGATTTCTTCATTCACCATATCCACGGCGTCCATCGAGGGTGCCAGTATAGATACGATGAACACATGCATCACTTTCTTGCCGAGTGCTGTCTATCCAGGAACTTACACCACGGTTGGTAGGCTCAGAAGTGCGTTTTGACCGATCCAGTTTCGGATCATAGCGCCATTTTCCGGCCCCAGTTTTGAGATCAATAGCTATAATGATGTTGCTACCAGTGGAGATATAAAGCGTTCCGCGAACCAGGATTGGGTTGTTCTGAAAAGAAAGACCCTGGGCTCTTCCCTCGCTAAGTTCGCCGGTACGATACCGCCAAGCTTCTTTAAGCTTGCTGACGTTGGAGAGGTTTATCTGCTTCGGGCAAAATACTGTAGACCCCTTTCACTGCCACCATAGTGGTTCCAGCCACCTCCAACCTCCGCGCAGATAAGGCCGAAAGGAATCACCACTGCGAGTAAAGGTGATCAATGCGGTCAGTGTGAGTTTTTTCATAGTTGTGGCTGATTACCGCAATCAGATCCCCATCGTGGCTGTCCAAGGGAGAATAATCGAATACAGCGAGCAGCGGTTATGAACTAGTCGTTTCTCATTCCAGAAGACAGGTCAGGCCAGGCAAGTTTAAGGTATTGGTACATAGACCAGAGGGTCAAAACCGCAGCAGCGTAAAGCAGGATGTAACCAATAATCACTATTGGGTCTTCCTGGCTGGGTCCACCGGCCAGAAGCAGGGTGATGGCAATCATCTGGAAAGTTGTTTTTATCTTACCAAGGACAGATACGGCGACACTACGCATTTCACTGTACTGCGCCATCCATTCTCTCAGTGCCGAGACTACTATTTCTCGACCCACTATGACGATGGCGGGCACTGCCAGAATAGCGCTGGCATGAACCTCAACAAGCAATACCAGCGCGACTGCCACAATCAGTTTGTCGGCAACGGGGTCAAGGAAAGCGCCAAATGGCGTGGTCTGCCCCAGTCTCCTCGCCAGATATCCATCGAGCCAATCCGATAGAGCGGCGATGGTGAAGACGCAGGCAGAAGCGATATAGCGCCATTCCAAGGGAAAGAGATAGAACGCTATAACCAGCACAGGAATAAAAATAATGCGTATGCTGGTTACCAGATTGGGAATGCTTACTGGAAGCTTCATCATGTCATGAGATAAGAGTAGGAGTTTATTCTAACCCTTGTGCAGCGAGTCATAAATGTGTGCGGCAAGTTTCTGGCTGATACTTTCAACCTTTGCAAGTTCCTCTGGGCTTGCGCCTTGGACCTGCTTCGATCCACCAAAATGGCGTAACAGTGCCCTACGACGCTTTGGTCCCACCCCGCCGATGCCATCCAGCACTGATTTCGTTCTTGCTTTGCCACGACGGTTTCTGTGCGCTGTTATTGCAAATCGGTGGCTTTCGTCCCTGATATGCTGAATCAAATGTAGACCCGCATTGTCGGGGGGTAAGCTGATTTCGCTTCCCTCGGTCATAAATAAACGCTCCAGGCCAGCCTTGCGATCCGGCCCCTTAGCAACACCAACAAGGGTCACATCGACTATCTGCAGTTCTTCCATGATCTTTTCTGCCTCATGCAACTGACCTTTACCACCGTCTATAAATAGAATATCAGGGACCAGCCCCTCCCCCTTTTTAATTCGTGTATACCGCCGTTTCAGTGCCTGGGACATAGCACCATAGTCATCTCCCGGCGTGATTCCCTCGATATTGAAACGTCGATAGTCTGATTTGAGCGGGCCATTTGTATCGAATACGACGCACGAGGCAACGGTTGCCTCACCACTGCTGTGGCTAATATCAAAACATTCCAACCGCTGCGGTACCCCATCGAGTTGCAGGACCTCGCGCAAGGCTTCGAGGCGTTTGCCCAAATTATTGCGGTTTGCGAGGTGGGTTCCAAGCGCCTGCTCCGCGCTGGTCAAAGCAATGTTGACCCAGCGCTTGCGTTGGCTGCGTACATTGTCTGCAATAGCTACCTTTCGACCTGTCTTGGCGGAGAGGGCTTCAACGAAGAGCGATTTATCGGCTAGCCTGGCGTTGACAATGATTTCTTTTGGAATATCCCGACCATGGGTATCTGACAGGTAGAATTGCGGTATGAACGCCGTCAGAATCTCCACCTCATCCTCATTTAGCCGGGTGGATGGAAAATAGGTCTTGTTACCAAGCATCCTGCCGCCACGGATAAACATAACCAGTACACATACGCCTCCTGGTGATTTTTTGGCAACCATGATATCGAAGTCGCCACGTTCACCTACAACATACTGCTGCTCCTGAATTTTACGCAGATGCACCATCTGGTCGCGATAGTGAGCGGCCTTTTCAAACTGGAGTTTGGTGGAGGCATCGTCCATTTTGCTGGCATAGTCTTCCAGAACGGCACTGTTCTTCCCCTCAAGAAACATCGTGGCATGCTGTACGTCTTCAGCATATTCCTCCCTGCTGACGAGTTCACAACAAGGCCCTGAACAGCGTTTGATCTGGTACTGGAGGCAGGGTCTGCCGCGGTTCCTGAAAAAGGTATCTTCACATTGGCGTACACGAAATACCTTTTGCAGGATATTCAAACTATCTCTAACCGAGTAGGCACTTGGAAAAGGTCCAAAATACTTGCCCTTTCGTTTCCTTGCACCGCGATGGAAGGACAGCCTGGGGTAGTCATCGGTGCCGGAAAGAAAAATATAGGGGTAGGATTTATCATCCCTAAAAACAATGTTGTACGGCGGTCTTAGCTCCTGTATCAGCGACTGCTCAAGCAGTAACGCTTCCGTTTCACTTGTGGTGACGGTAACTTCCATACCTTTAATTCGTGACACCAGCGCCAGTGTCTTGGAGTCCAGTGCGGTGGACCTGAAGTAACTGGAAACGCGTTTCTTCAGGTTCTTGGCTTTACCGACATAGAGAACGCCGTCCGCCTCATCCAACATCCTATAAACGCCGGGTCGGGCGGTCAGGTGCTTTACAAAGGACTTGTGGTCAAATTCAGCTCTTTTCATAGGCTTTGAGCGTACTAGCGGACAGGCAGGAATACAAAGGTTCTACCACACCTGAATTGCCACACCTTTACTGGGGATTGGCAGCGTGCAGTTCCGAGCTAGACAACCACTTCGGCATCGATAATTCCATGCTTGATTGCCAGTTTGGTGAGGCCAACGTCGTTTTTGATGTCCAGCTTGTCAAAAATGCGGTAGCGATAACTGTTAACCGTTTTAGAGCTTAAGGAAAGTTTCTCTGAGATAGCCGGTGTAGTATGCCCTGTGATTACCATCAGGGTAATCTGCATCTCACGGTTGGAAAGCACTTCAAATGGGGATGTTTCTTCTCCGGCAAATGGCCTTAACGCGAGCTGCTGCGCGATTTGTGCGCTGATATATCGCTGTCCGCTCATAACCTTTTTGATCGCGCGAACCATCTCATCAATGCTCGCGTTCTTTGTGAGGTATCCTACGGCGCCGACCTTCAGCAGGTTCGATGGATAAGGCTCTTCCTCATAAACTGAAACAGCGATTATCTTGAGGTCTGGGTCTACCCTCAGGCAACGTCGGGTGGCCTCGAGCCCCCCTATTCCAGGCATTTGTACATCCATCAGCACAACATCCGGCGCTAGATCCCTGACCATCTCGATTGCTAGCTCACCGGTTTCCGCGAGCCCCACGACTTCCAAACCCTCTATATCAGAGAGCAGTCGCTCGGTTCCGACTCTCACCAACTGGTGGTCATCAACAATAAGGACCCGAATCAAGATATCTCCCGCTTTTATTACTATTTTGCGATTTCTGAAGCGCTAGCCTATTCTCCTTGCTGGATGAATGGAAGTCCCTCGGTTCTGGTTAGATGGTTCTTGTAGGACAGTTCAGGTCGGACGGCCAGGCCGCTGGTGAGTGAGCAATGGAACTTTTATTGCCTAGTGCTGACTCTGCAGCCCGGGATACGCTCATTTGACGCCTGGCCGCAATGACTGGATGAACGCAACAATGAAATAATATACATTAATTAAGTACCTTAACATATTGTATCATAAGCTATAAATGTTGATTTCTACTGCCATAAATAGTTGGTGGCGTGGGTAATATCCTGATCTTCTGCAACGGACTGAAATTCTACGAAAAGCGACTGGTAAATTACCTGCAATAACAGGTAGCCTTGTACACTTATCTACTGGCGTATTAATCGGAATGAAGGGTTATTCAACTCGAGACATTGCTGAATTGCTGGAGCTGCCACAGGAGGCCATCCGTGAAATCGCTCGATCAGGGATACTGGACCCTGACCGTACCCCTGGGCAGCAATACCGCTTCAGCTTTCAGGATATCATCATCCTGCGAACCGCCAAGGAACTGCTGGATGCAGGTGTCGGCAAGAGCCGGATTAACAAAACACTGATTCGGCTCAAGAACCAGCTTCCGTCCACCCGAACCCTCTCCTCATTGCGTATATCAGGTGATGCTGGTGAAGTTGTCGTTCACGAAGATGCCCAGGTTTATAATCCCGAGTCCGGGCAGATTCATTTTGATTTTGCCGTTGCCGACCTGGCCGGTACCGTCGCTCCCCTTGCACGCCAGGCAGCCGAGGAAGCCCGCGCTAGTGAGCAACTTACCAGTGATGACTGGTTTGACCTGGGAGTCGATCTTGAAGCGGTAAGCCCGGAGGACGCGCCTACTGCCTACCTGCGGGCGCTCGAGCTAGATCCATTTCACTCGGATGCACATGTCAATATTGGTCGACTCATGCAGGAGGCGGGAGAGTACGCCGCCGCAGAAGAACATTACTACAAGGCGATGGATGCGGAGCCAGACAATGTTCTGGCCGCCTTTAACCTTGGAACCTTGTTCGAGGATATGGGCCGAATTCAAGATGCCATTGGCGCCTACAAGAAGGCAGTCTCCTTTGCTGATGCCCACTACAATCTTTCGCGCCTGTATGAATTGGTAGGTGAGCATAGTGAGGCACTTAAACACTTGAAAACCTATCGGAGTCTTATCGATCCCAAGTAAAATTCTGGTCGATCTATGTCAATAGACAGTTGTTGTAGGACAGCGGCGTCGTTACTGTAAAGACTCTGCTCTGAGTAGATATGAGGTCATGATGGACAAACGAAGGGAGCCACGAATAGAGCACAAAATAAGGTTTTTTGTGCATGTCT
>PBRQ01000057.1 GCA_002725995.1 Gammaproteobacteria bacterium | reverse complement strand
TTGTTGTCGAGAGCCTACTGAGTGACAAAAAAGCGAAGGAAGAATTCAAGAAGAATGCACAAAAATCACTACAAACCTGAGAATAGAACCAAGAGGCCAATAGGGCTTACTCAACTAAGGGGAATGATCGGCGATGGCTGAGCAATTTAAAAACCAGGGTGGTGTTGCTACCAGTGAACCATCCAAATTTGTCCGTTGGCTTGGCAGTAAAATAGTTCCCCGTCGAGTGAGTTTGGATCGATTACTCCATGCCAGACGGAAGATTGAAAAGCGGCGAATAAAAGATGGTAAGCCGCACAGGGTAGAATACTTTCACCAGGTGGATGACCCATACAGTCACCTGGCGGTGCAGGTACTCAAGCCATTACTCGAGGCCTATGACATAGAGATAGTTGTTCAGCTTGTCGCTGGACCTGCAGGGAAAAACTTGCCGGAGCCAGAGCTACTACCCAGCTATGCACGCCGTGACTGTGAACAGGTGGCGCCCTACTACGGGCTTGATTTTCCAAAACCATGCCAGGTTGCTGGCCAGGAGAAAATGGCGCTTGCCAGTCGAATACTGGCTGGCGCTGTTGGGAAAGACTTTGCAGCGGTGGCGATGGCCGTGGGTTCAGCGTTATGGCGTGGGGGAGGCGCTTTACAAACCCTGGCGGAAAATAATGAGCCACTGGCGCAAATAGAAACAGAAAAGCTCGTTAGGCAAGGTACCGAGAGACAACTGGAACTCAAGCACTATTCCGGCGGAATGTTTTTCTATGGAGGGGAGTGGTACTGGGGCATAGATCGACTGTATCACCTGGAACATCGCCTTATAGGGCTGGGTGTTGCGAAAGCAGAGGACGGTAAACTAGTGGTCCCGCGGCCTGCCATTGAAGATGGTCCATTGCTGGATGATGGTTCTTTGACGTTGGAAATCTACCCATCTTTGCGTAGTCCTTACACGGCCATAAGTTTTGATAAGAGTGTGGCACTGGCCAGAAAGGTGGGTGTCAGGCTTGTGTTGCGACCCGTATTACCCATGGTCATGCGAGGTGTCAGCCTGACCCGGGAAAAGGGCCTGTACATTTTGATGGATAGTGCCAGGGAAGCACGGGAGTTGGGGGTGGAAGGATTTGGTGGTATGTACGATCCCATCGGTGAACCGGTGCAGCGCGGCTTCTCGCTGTTCCCCTGGGCCCGGGAGATGGGTCGAGAGGCTGAGTTGCTCAGTGCATTTTTGCATGCTGCTTTTTTTGACAGTATCAATACACTTAGCGATCGGGGCATGCGCCAGGTGGTAGAGAATGCCGGTTTGCCTTGGGATGAAGCGAGCGCAATTTTAGGCAACAGGGACTGGGAAGCAGAGGTGGAACAAAATCGCCTGGCCATGTATGAGTGGGACAGTTGGGGAGTTCCCTCCTACCGGCTGCTGGATAAATTCGGTGAGACAGTCGCTAACTTCTGGGGGCAGGATCGCCTGTGGGTTGTTGCCCGTGAAATTCAGCGGGTGCTGGGAAAGGTGCGATAGTATCCTGGATCCAGGTGCAATTCAGCCTGATGAGTTTAGTTGTCCCGCAGTACTTCATTCAACACCTGGGTCAATTCCTCGAGGCGAAACGGCTTGTTCAGGACGCCAGAAAATCCATATTTACCGGCGTTTGCTATCGCCGAGTCATCAGAGTATCCGCTGGCAACAATGGCCCTAACCCTGGGGTCTATTTCCAGGAGTTGTTCGATCGTATCCTTTCCTCCCATGCTGTCTGGTATGGTCAGGTCCAATATCACTGCATCAAATGGTTGCCCGGTTTTCATAGCTGCCTCATAAAGATGTACTGCTTCTTTGCCATCGCTGCATGTGATCGTTTCGCAGCCTAGTTTTGTCAGCATTGTCTCATCCAGCATCCTGATGAGATCAACATCATCCATGACCAGGATTTTACAGGCAGTCTGAGCCAGTTCTATCTTGCTTTCATCCATCTTGGTTGAAGGGACTTCAATCGTTGCCGGCACATAGAAGTCAAATTTTGACCCTTCACCCTGACGAGATGTCACATAGATATGCTCGCCATGTTTCTTAAGATTTGTGTAGCAGGTCGCGAGACCCAGACCACTGCCAGTCTCTTTGGTAGTAAAGAAAGGTTCGAATATTTTTCCATGAAGATGTTGGGGGATTCCAGCTCCCTCGTGATAGTCCAGGGTATGGCTGGCAGTGGCTTCCATACGTTCCTGCACCGTTATGTCTAGCATGGCGGCATAGGATTCAGAACAGTAGATGAGGCGTTCCTTAAGGATATCCCATTCCCAAAAACCCAGCCCCGTAAGGCATTCCGCCTGAAGAATGTGCCTTGTTTTTGATGTCCCGGATCCATCTTCTACAGGGGTTACTTTGCTCATGACCTGCTCTCATCTAGGCTCAGTCGGTGTGGTTCGTGCCCCACTGAACTATTCTGTTCTTGAGGCTGGTTCCGACAGGTGTTGCTGTGTTGCTTTCCATTTCCTAATCTAATTTACTCTTCAGTGAAAATATTGTCTGCATCGTTGCTGAACTGCTCTAGCAGGAAGCGAGTCTGGGGTTTTTCCGATGCAGTTTTTGGAATCTCCGTAACCACCTGAAGATAGCTTGGAACAAAGTTGGACTCCAGTCCAGCTCGACAGGCTGAAAAAATGCCAGCCTTAGAGAAGCTGTCAGCATCTGAAGGCACAAGGGCGGCAACAACATCACTTTCTCCTGGGGCACCGGATGCTGCCTCTATGCCGTAAACGAAAACATCTTTTACACCTGGATGTTCGGCGATCACCTTCTCGACAAAACTGGTGTTGACGAAATCACCGTTGTGACGAATACCACCGCCTTTGCGAAAACCGAAAAACAGCCATCCATCTTCATTCCGGTAACCCATATCTCCACTTCGTAGCCAGCCGCCACGGGTTTTTTCCTCTGATGCCTTAGGGTTCTTGTAGTACTCAACCTCTGCAGAACCACCGGCCTCCGGGCGGGAACAAATTTCACCCATTTCACCGACTGCACATTCATTGTCATTTTCATCAAGAATTTTCATTTCAAAGCCAGGCACTCCCTGGCCAAACGAGCCAACGGGTCCTTCGCCAACAGGCTTAAAGGCCATGCCGCCTTCCATGGCACCGTACCACTCAAAGATCTTGAGCTTGAATCGCCTTTCAAAGGATTCCCATATGGCTCCCGGCATCCCGGCACTTGCTACCAGCCGCAGGGAGTTCTCACCATCATCCGGTCGTTCCGGCTCGCTGTAAATCGCGGTTGCCATACCGCCCAACAGTGAAAATGTGGTGCAGCCGTGCAGGCGGCAGACATCCAGCAGTTTTGATTTGGTAAAGCGGCGGCTAAACACGCCCCTTAAACCCATGCCAAGGGATGGCATAAGCGTAACGCCCATGGCATTGCCGTGGGTTAAGGACAGCCCGGTATAGGGGCGATCAGTTTCTGTGTAGCCGAATATGAATCCCAGCATACCCATGCCACTGAGTCGCTCATTTGGTATTACGATTCCCTTGGGGTTTCCCGTTGTGCCGGATGTGAACATGATCGACAGGGGGTCTTGCAGTTCTACTTCACGAGAAACGGTCGGTGCAACCTCCGCTTCAAGAATTTGATTGAGGGATAAGGTGTTGTTCAGGTATTGTGAGTCAACTTCACCTGCTTCCCCCGATGTATCCAATACCATGATCCATTCGAGGGTTGGCACATCGGCACGAATCTCATGGACCGCTTGCATGCAATAGTCGGCACATATCAAGCCCTTGCACTCTGAATTCTGTAGAAAGTATGCAAGCTTTTCTCCCTGGGTCCTCGGGTCAATTGGGACGAATACGGACCCGGTCATGGATGCCGCCCCCATTGATTCGACATATTCAGGGTGATTGCGCATCATTAAACCAAATCGGCCACCCTTGTCGAGACCTTGAGAGATTAGTGCGGCGGCTATCTGGTTAGCATTTGTTGCAAGGTCCCTGTAGGTGCGCACTTCATCGGGAGTCTTGCCGCCATCGAGACTCAGGTGCTCAAATGTAAGCACATCAAAATCAGGTTGTTGTTCTGCTTTGATGCGTAATAAATCACCAAGTAGTCTCTCATTCAATTCAGCCATACTTCTCTCCAGCTTTTGTAGTACCTGCAATCAATTTCCTGCTGTATCAGGCACTTGTACCTGACCCTAAGCGCTATTTTGAGCTTGATACTACAACCAGTGGCGTGGTGGTGCAAAAGTAGAGTTTTAACCTAGGTGCCCAAAACCGAAAAGGAAACGGACGATATTGCCCTGAAAAGCGTGGTAAAGTTTATGTAGGCAGCTCGCACAGACGGTCCGTGCAGAGAGTTCGAATAAACGGCTCGCACAAAAAGTGTTTACTTAGACAAAGCTTGCACAGGTAGAAGAAGGAGATACGGATGAAAAAGGCAGCAGCGGTTATTGCAGTTGCAGGCATTGTTGTTATCGCATCTATCGTTGGTTTCCTGATCATCAATATTAACTCGGTGGTCAAGAATGGTATCGAGGTGGCAGGCCCACAGGTGCTTGGTGTGCCTGTTACGGTTGATGAGGTGAAAATTTCTATCCTTGATGGTCAAGGCGTCATCAAAGGCCTGCGAGTTGCCAATCCAGACGGCTTTAAGTCCGCAACCGCAATCTCCATTGATGAGATGCAGGTCACTATCGATACGGGCTCGCTGACTTCTGACAAAGTACATGTTAAGGAGGTCACTATTGTTGCACCTTCGATCACCTATGAAGGCAATCTCCTTAGCAGCAATATTTCCCAACTACAGAAAAATGTCGAATCTACCGCTGTTGTGGTTTCAGAAATAGGCGGCGAAACGTCGTCGGAAAGTGAAATGACGCTGCAGATTGACCGGTTAGAGGTCAAGGATGCCCAGATAAGCGTCCAACTGGCGTTTCTCGACGATCCCCTATCATTGGTGCTGCCATCCCTGGAACTCACAGACCTGGGTAAGGATGAGAAAGCTTCACCAGGTGATGTAATTAATGAGGTCTTGGTAGGGCTGAATCAGTCAATTGTACCCTTGGTTCGTGACAATGCCCTAGATGTGGGTGACAAGCTGAAGGAAGTTGGTGACAAGATTGGCGAGAAGTTGAAAGGGTTGTTTAAGCGGGGTTAGGTGCCCCGGTAAAATCGTACGATAATTTAAAAAGTGGATACAAAATATGTAAAAACGGCTAGCTATAACCGCGATACTGGTAACGATGTTTCTACTCGTTTCCTGTGCTCCTGAAGTTGGCAGCGAGGCCTGGTGTGAGAACATGAAGGAAAAGCCGAAGGGAGACTGGGCAGGAAGTGAAGCAATCGATTTCGTTAAGCACTGCGTGCTTTAAAATTTCCTTAGGCCTCTCCATATAAACCGAATCATGCCATCCGTAGTTGCTGGCCCCACTTAGGTGCCGGTCGGCCAGTCTGGAGAATCACCCACGGCCTGACCATGGCAGTCAACAAACGAGATGGCTTCTTCCATTTTTGCCAGCCCGTCACGCAAGGCTGACTCATCCATATTAAGCGCAGGGTACATGCGAATATTCACTTCCTGGTCACTGATAGCCCATACACCATTTTCCAGCATACGACTTCTGATGGCGCGCGCAAAATACCAGTCCTTCTGATCCTCAACCGGGCTTTGAAAACTTACGCCCATTAACAGGCCATTGGTGCGAACCTGACGAACTACATCATATTGTTTCCAGCCCTGCATAATCTCTGCGGCTATGTTGCCAAGACGTGCGGCATTCTCCACTAGGTCATAGCGCTCGTAGAGCTCCAGAGTTTTAAGGCCAGCGGCACAACCCGCCGGAGTGCCGGCAAAAGTTGAGCCCGAAGATGAGAGCGGATTGTCACCAAGTATCTCATCACGGGCTGCTATCCCCGCACAGGGTTCAATACCACCGGACAGGTTTTTGCCGACAACAAGAATATCTGGCACAACATCATAGTGCTCCACCGCCCACATTTTACCCGTGCGACCCAGGCCCGTGAGTACCTCGTCAGCGATCATCAGCCAGTCGTTCTTGTCACACAGGGCGCGGATTCCCTTCAGGAAACTATCGGATGGTATCCAGTTGCCACCCTCTGCCAGTCCAGGCTCGATCAATATCGCGGCGATATTGTCCCGCGGCACCATACTATTGGGGATGTGGTTATCGAGGTACCAGAGGCAGTATTCCACATACTGCTCCTCACTCATTCCTGCGGGAATATTATCGCTGTAAGGGTAGGGCGCATGGATAACCCCGCCGGTCCAGGCTTCCAGGTAGCGGTTTTTGTCGCCATCATATCCACTCACCAGTTTGGTGCTCAGCCCCTCACCATGATAGGCGGAACTGAAGGTGATGATGTAGCGCCGCTTCGTATAACAAAGTGCAAGGTGAATGGCTGACTCGGCGGCCTCGGTACCAGAAACTTCGTAGCTGAACCGTGGCAGTGCTTTGCCTGGCATAATTTCAACCAGCTTCTCTGCGAGTTCGTATCGCAGCGGGTGGTCGTAGTGAAAACCGTAGCGCTTATGTGCCTCATGTACGGCACTGATGACTTCCGGGTGTGCGTTGCCGACGGGGTTGGTTGCCCACCCATTTTGAAAGTCGATATATCGGTTCCCGTCCAGGTCCCAGATGAAGTCTCCCTTTGCTCGATCAACGATGATCTGACTATTGCCGCGGTAACCTCGCCTTGCTGCTTTTTGACACTCTTCTGAGTATCGTAATCCATTGCGAAACAGCGGGATCCCTCTCTGTAGCATGGCTTTACTTTTCTCTCCGGGGATTTTCGTGCTCATTGGTTCATTTCTCATTGTTCACGGGAATGGGAAAAATGGCGACATGCATTATGACCCGCCCTTATCCCTAGTAAATGACAATAGTATCAAAGGTTCAAATTTGCTGGAAATGAGTTTGAGCAGAGAATGCCAGCCACAAGCTTACGCCTATGCCAGGACAGCAAGGCCAGGAAAGGCGTTTGGCTAAAATTCGCAGGAGAATATGACGATCATTGCGGCATATTCAGTTACTCTTCTACTGAAACTATCTCGATTTGCACAGCGGAGACTGACCTAAATGAAACAAGTTTTTAGCCTTCTGGGAATCGCTATCCTGTTACTTTTTGCGTATGCGACCTTTAATGCAATGAATTTTGGATCTTCTACGGAACAATCGGTAGATGATGTGATAATTGAACTCAAACGGGAAAATATCCCAGAGCGACTTGCCGAAGCACTGATGTTCAAGACCATATCGGAACAAGATAAGGCGGATATTGACTATGAAACCTTCGTCGCTCTGCATGCCTATATCGATGCTGAATTCCCTTTGATCAGGGAGAAACTGACCAAGGAGGTGGTCAATGACTACAGCCTGCTCTATACCTGGCAGGGCTCTAATTCTGATCTTCAACCTGTTTTATTGTTGTCCCATATGGACGTGGTGCCGGTTGTCCCTGGTACTGAAGACAAATGGCTCCACCAGCCATTTAGTGGTGATATCGCTGATGGTGTTATCTGGGGTCGAGGCGCAGTTGATGACAAGTTGAGTGTATTTGGCATTCTTGAAGCAGTCGAATA
Organism: Gammaproteobacteria bacterium; assembly: GCA_002725995.1. Classification (GTDB taxonomy): domain Bacteria; phylum Pseudomonadota; class Gammaproteobacteria; order Pseudomonadales; family Azotimanducaceae. Next base: position 1,398 of record PBRQ01000057.1, on the reverse strand, counting down.
CCTGCTCGATGAAAACTACCAGCCAAAACGTACCTACTACCTTGCCTTTGGGCATGATGAGGAAAAAGGCGGGCCGGATGGTGCCAAGAAAATAGGTGAACTGTTGCGGGACCGCGGAGTGAAGGCACTTTACGGTATTGATGAAGGAGGTTTTGTCATTGATGGTTCTATTGCGGGGCTAGAACGCGATATTGCCATGGTTAACGTGTCGGAGAAGGGCTATGTCTCTTTGCAATTGTCAGTAACGGGGGCGGGTGGACACTCATCGGCACCGCTGGCGGAGACGGCCGTCAGCATCCTGAGCCACGCGGTGGCCAATGTTTCCGACAACAAGTTTCCGGTTGATACTTCTGTTCTGACCAGGATGGGAGAAGCAGTGGCTGGAGAGCTGCTCCTCTATCAGAAGGCCATCATCGCCAACCTCGGTCTGCTTGAACCGATCATTGAAGTCGTCGCTGAGAAGAACCCGCTGTTAAATGCCTTCACCAGGACCTCAACGGCACCCACCATGCTATCGGGCAGCCCCAAGGAAAATGTTCTGCCTATTTTCGCAACGGCTGTCATCAATCATCGCATCATGCCCGGGGAGACCATCGAGTCCACCATGGCTTTTGTAGAAAATGCTATTGATGACGAGAGAGTTAAGGTGACGGTTATTAATGAATCAACGGATCCGTCTCCTGTGTCTTCTACAACGGATAGTGGCTATCTGATTATCACTAAGACTATTCAGCAGGTTTCAAGTGAAGATCCAGTAATCGTGCCAGGCATGTTGCAGGCTGGAACCGATACCAAACATTATGTTGAAGTTGCTGACAATCTTTACCGTTTTATTTTTACGAAAGTTGATCCCACGGAGAATGTGGTTCATGGCACTAATGAGCGCGTTGAAGTCGAATCCTATCTAAATACCATCCGATTTTTTGTGCAGTTGATAATAAACACCGATGAATCCCAGTGATTAGCGGCAGTCCTTTATACTAACTGCCCATGTCATCCAGTCCACCCACCTCTAGTACGGGCGTATTTTCAAGCTGCACCCGGGTGGATTCCAGAAAACGGCTTAGCATGTTGAAGTAGCTGCAGCAGAGTATTAACTCCGTTGCCTGCCGCTCACCATAACGGTTTACGATCTCCGAAAGGGCCTCGTCGCTAAGCCGAACATCCAGACTTATTTCATCTGCTACCCGGCAGAGGAGGTTGCCTTCATCGTCCAATTCGACGACTTCTCCGTCGGCACCAATCAGGTCGATTTCACCCTGGGTTACGCCAGTCTGTTTGGCGACCTCAACATGCTGCACCCATTCATAGTTGGAATGAGTTACGTGTGCGACCCGCAGCACTGCGATCTCGCGCTTTCGGGCATCAAGTTCCGAAGCCAGTAGGACTGACATTGCC
>PBRQ01000056.1 GCA_002725995.1 Gammaproteobacteria bacterium | reverse complement strand
ATCAACCGCTTAAAGCGATAGCCCTGACCACGAACAGTCTCGAGTGGTTTAAGCAGGTTATCGGGGTCAATTTTTTTCCTCAGGCGACCAACAAATACCTCAATGACATTGCTGTCGCGATCGAAATCCTGATCATACAAGTGATCCGTCAATTCACTTTTAGAGATCACTTCGTCGGGTCGCACCATCAGGTACTGGAGCAAATTGAATTCATAAGCGGTCAGGTCCACGTTGGCGCCATCAACTGAAACCTGTTTCCCCTTGGTATCAAGGCGCAGGGGCCCGAATTCAACCACAGTCTTCAGCTTACCAGAGGCCCTTCGAATTAGTGCTTCAAGGCGTGCCAGAAATTCCTGCACGTGGAACGGTTTAACAAGGTAGTCATCTGCACCGACTGACAGGCCATCCACCCTGTCTTTCCAATCACCCCTCGCCGTCAGGATCAGTATTGGACAGTCCTTGCCTTCAGCTCTCAGCCTTTCAATGACTTCAATGCCCGGAATCTTGGGTAGACCGAGGTCGATGACTGCTATGTCATAGTGATACTTCTGCCCCATGTTCAGGCCCTGCTGCCCATCCTCGCAGGCATCCACAGTAAACAGGTTCTTCTCCAGCAATTCGACCAGCTGCTCACGCAGCCTGGGTTCATCTTCAACTAACAATAAGTGCAGAGTCATCGCCAGCAATCCTATTCAAAAAAATCACCAGAAGTTCCGTCAACAAAAACATACTTGACCACTCCGCTGGCAGACAGTGTCTTAATCTTGTAGACGGCAGGGCCCCTACCCTTTATAAGATTAATGGAGAGAATCCTGCTGCTCTGGTACTTTTTCTTTACCTTAGACGCGGCCTGTTTGCTGCTGATTCTTGCACCATCCTGCTGTGGAAGAAGATTCTGCGCCCCTCCCTTGGCCAGTAAAATATGTGCAGCCTCACGGGGTTCTGCCAGTGCAACCACGGGAATGAGCAGCATTGCCAGGACTACAAAAAGTCGCATCTAAATCTCCTGAGTCACTCTATATTACGGGCGAGATTGCTATTCGAACTTTGATGGTATCACCCGGATCCACTTTTGTGCGAGTCGAATAGGTATGGTTGCTATACCGGTACCGCACGTTATAACCAACGACCCTTTCTTCAACATGGGTATCTTCCACAATGCGACACCTTTCCTCAAACCAGTATGTAACCTGCTGGGGTTCCTGGAATCTTTGCGCCGCATAGGCATTTCCAATGACAGCACCTACCACAGTGCCAACCTACCTGTTCCGCTTTCGATGGCCAACAGCCTTGCCAAAAGCGCCACCAATTACGCCACCCACGAGGGTGCTGACGCCTCGACGTCGATCACTCCGGAATTCGTTTCTGTTGAAATTCCGATCGTTGTAGGCAACCTCTTCTTCCCAGCACTCCTTCCTCGGCGTACTCACGCGCTGACTCTCAAAGATGGGCTCAGCTTCTATCACCGTAGCAAAATTATATTCCACAGTGGCAGCGAACACTTCGCTGCTAAAGAATAATACCAATATGAAACTTATGAGTAATTTTGACTTCATTGTCACCACCTTTCTTATCTGAGTGCTGACAAGCGTAGCCGGTCAAGGCTGAATGTGACCTGAACTGGCCCGAAAATCACTGTGGCCTATAATCCTCAAGGTCGTGCCCCTCATTGAGGAAGAGCGTGATATCAGACCTTTTGGGCAGGTCTTCAAGCATCGCCCTGGTTATCCTCTCAAAATACATGATGAACTCCCGGATACCTCCCTCATCCATCACCCCTGCACCCGATGAAAGACCCTGTTCCTGCTGCAGGCGCCACTTCAACACCGAATCCATATCAGGGACCGCAAGAAAAACAAGCATGTCGCAGTCAAAGGCCTGTTGATATTCATTTGATGCCAAAGCTCCATTGACCTTTCGCCGCCAGCGGCCATCAGGATCCCTGACAGCTTCCAGATCGTTGACCGGCTTTTCCAACGAGCTCTCAGGTTGAGGCAAGGCGCCCAGGCACCAGCCCTCCAGCACCAGCACATCGAGGGACCCCAAAGTCCGCGACTTGATTTTCCGATCATCTTCAGCCTTATTGAATACCGGGCACGTCACCGCTTGACCATCTCGAACGGTTTTCAAAACAAGATTTAGCAGAGCCACATCGTGAGTGCCGGGCACTCCCCTAACAGCAAATAGCGGGTGACTATCTGCAGCCATTTCCAGTCGCTCTTCCCTTGTCTTGTAGAAGTCATCCAATGACAGGACATCGGCTCGAAGCCCATCTGTTTCCCTTAAAACTATGGCCAGTAAAGTCGCCAGGGTTGATTTACCACTTCCCTGGGCACCTGATACACCGACGACAAATGTACCCTCCTGTATTCTGGAAGTGATTTTCGCCGCTATTGATCGAATCGCGTCATAGTAGCCGGCATCTCGAACGCCCATTGATAGCGCGAGCGCACCGAATTCCTTTTTATCCATTTCCCAGCTCTCTACGGAATGGCGGCAGTGCATCAAGCAACCTAGTACCATACCGCTGTGTAATCAGCCGCTTATCAAGAATCGTAATTTGCCCGACATCCGTCTCGGTCCGCAAAAGCCTGCCACAGGCCTGCGCCATTTTTAACGCCGCGTCAGGGATCATGATTTCCTGGAATGAGTTTCCGCCCTTTGACTCAATCCACTCACTTAAAGTAGCACCAACTGGATCATCCGGCACAGCAAACGGTATCTTGGCCAGCACCACATGCGCGCAATACTTGCCTGGCAGATCGATACCCTCAGAGAAGCTAGTCAAACCAAAAATACAGCTGACCTCCCCCTTGTCAATTCGTTTCTTATGTTGGCTCACGATCTCCGACTTCGACAGGGTTCCCTGGCTCAGCACAAACTCCGCGAACGCCGGATCGATGTCATCAATAACGGCAAGCATCTGTCGCCAGGAGGTAAATAGAACCAGTGAACCCATGTCATCCTTCAGAATATCTGGCAATAGTTTGCAAACCAGCTCCGTGTGCTGGTCGGCTTCCCTTGGATCTACCGGCATCGCTGGCACGTTCAACACCGCCTGCTCATGAAACCTGAAGGGGCTGGGCAAGGTTGAGAACTGGTTTTCAGCGGCTATTCCAGCCTTATCTCGAAACATGGAAAAGTCTCCAGCCATCGACAAGGTGGCGGAGGTTACAACCGCCGCAAAGACTCTGGACCAAAGCAGCTCGTTCAACGATTCACTAACCGAAATGGGGCAGGCACTAAGCAGTATTTCGACTCCACTCTCCCCACTGGCTCCCCGGAATGTAATCCAACGGGCGAAGGGCGCGTCCCCGGCGGGGTCCCTGTGCATATAATTGTTCCATAAAGCCATTGCTGATTCATGCCGGGCTGCCATAGCAGAGATTATGGGCAACCAGTATTCATACCGCTCATCATCAAATTCATCAGCACCCCCCACGCCATCTTCGAGCGCAGATACCAGCCCATCCGTGAGGTTGGTGAGCCGGGTGAGCTGTCGTAGCAGGTCTCCGCTCAAGTGGGCGATCTCATCAGTCACCACTCCCATCGGAAACCGAAACTCCCATCCAGAATCGCTATGCTTTGCATCTTCCTGAACTGGATCCAGCAGTGCAGACATCTGTTCAATTCCAGCAACGGCATCATTGACCGCTTCTTCAAACTGCCCAAGCCCACCGGGAAGAATACCTATTTCCTGCAATTCACCCGTCATCTGGAGCAGTGTCGCCGGGATTGTTGACAACCAGCCCTGTGTGGATTTCAAAGCAATGAAATTGGAAAAATGATTGCCTGCTTTTTCCGGTAGATGATGACCTTCGTCAAAGATATAAATCGCTTCCTCAGGCTCCGGCAGAACGACACCACCACCCATCATAATGTCCGACAGAACCAGGTCGTGATTGGTCACGACGCAATCTACCTTATGGATTCGCTCCCTCGCACGGTAGAAGAAACAATTGTCATAGTGGGAACATCGCCTACCTGTACACTGCACATGATCGGTACTAACCCTGAACCAAGCGCTATTATCAATTTCAGCACGCCAGCTATCACGATCCCCATCCCACTGTCCACGGCCCAGGCTTTCCATCATGTCCTGATAAAGAACCCGGTGAGATTCATCTGGGTCAAATCTCTCATCATCGTAGAGTGCCAGGGTCTGATTCAGTGAGCCCATTTCCTGCAAGGCCAGGTCCAGCCGGGAAAGACACAGGTACCGCCTTCTACCCTTGGCGAGGATAAACGAGAAGTCCAAACCTGCATGCCTCCTGATATCCGGCAGGTCTAGATTCACCAGCTGTTCTTGTAGAGCAATGGTCGCAGTTGATATAATCAGCCGTTTGCCTTGGGCTTTTGCAATAGGCAATGCCGCAATGGTATAGGCTATGGTCTTTCCCGTACCGGTGCCTGCCTCGACAACACATATATTAGGACCATCCGAACCACTACCTTCCTCATTGGTTTCAACATTGCCAATCGAGCGGGCCATCTCCGCTATCATCAGGCGCTGGCAACCTCGCCCATTGAAACCCTTTTCAGAAAGCAGGCGCCTATAGGCTTCCTGAATCTCTTCCTTGAGTTCATCAATCAACATCGGCTAACGTGGGTACTCGGTCTGGAAAGAATTGATGAGGCGCAATTTCTATCATGAAGACTCCCATCATAGCATTTTGTCTGCTACTGATCCCCGTATCAGTAGCAGCGACATCATCTCTACCCTTGGAAAAACTAAATCTGCCACCAGGCTTTTCCATCAGGGTGTTCGCGGAAGTTGACAATCCCAGGCAGCTGGCACTGAGTAAAAACGGGACAATCTATGCCGGCAGCCTGGCGGCAGGGAAGGTGTATGCGATTCTTGACGATGACGGGGACTATCTTGCCGACAGGGTCCTCACACTCGACAGCAACCTTACGATGCCTTCTGGTCTGACTATCAAGGGCAAGGATCTCTATGTAGGCGCGGTCAATCGTATCCTGCGATATAGTGATATCGATTCACAGCTTGCTGCACCCCCAAAACCTGAAGTTGTTCTCGATTCCCTGCCAGACAAACGTCATCACGGGTGGAAATTTATTGACTTCGGACCAGATGGATACCTGTACATTCCAATTGGTGCACCCTGCAACCTGTGCCTCTCGGATGACAAACGCTTTGCCAGTATGCTGAGAATTAATCTATCTCACGAGAATCCAGCCATGGAGATTTTTGCCCAGGGCATTCGAAACTCCGTGGGCTTTGACTGGCACCCCGTAACCCATGAGCTCTGGTTCACCGATAATGGCAGCGACAACATGGGTGACGAGATACCACCCTGTGAGCTAAATCATGCACCAGATGCCGGGCTTCACTTTGGCTTTCCTTTTTTCCATGGCAACAACTTCAGGGACACCAATTTCGGTGGCAGGAGAAATGAAAAGGAGTACCGAGTGCCAGCACTCGCACTGGTACCTCACTCAGCACCCCTCGGGATGATGTTCTATACCGGGAAACAGTTCCCTGCCAAATTCAGCAATCAGATACTGATAGCGGAGCACGGCTCCTGGAACAGGAGTGAAGAGGCTGGCCATACGGGTTACCGGATCACGCTGGCATATCATAAGGAGGATGGCAGCCTCAAATATGAAACCTTTATAGATGGCTGGCTCGTCAACAATAAAAGCTGGGGACGACCCGCACATCTTCTGCAACTACCAGATGGCAGTATCCTAATTGCCGATGACACAGCTAATGCGATTTACCGAGTGGCCTATGACGGGCCAGGCACGGCCAGAAACCCTCGTTAGTCCAGACAGCCAATCATTACAAACTACTTACAACCGCAAGACGTTTGGCCTTGACCTGAAGAGGTAAAAACAACGAACATATGAAAATCGCCTAAGCAAACTAACTGAATATGACAATTGAACATCGTACTACTGACACTGATCTTCGCAACGACGATCGTCGTGAAAATGAGCGCAGAGCTGGAAACGTAGAATGTGACGCAGAGCGCAGAGAAGCCTCCAGAAGGGCCGACAGCCGCCGCATCAAGGCCAGAAGGGCCGCTTAACACTTTTCCTTCTTTTTTCTCGCTTTCTCGCTCTGGTCCGCGATCCTCGGGTACTGCAGACCGATTGAAATAGCACGCCTGTAATAGCACTTCTGATAGGAGCAAATGCAAAAATGGCGTATCAGAAAATTCTGATTCAAAGCGCTGTCGGCTGAATATTGATATGCTTCCACCCGGAGCGCCGTTGTACTAGTTGCGGTACTTGGAGAATTGTCTTTCACTAGTGGAAACAAAGGAAGCATGCATGACTAGCTTGCTTGGCATTGTTCTTTTTCCTGCATTGGCTTACCTTGCATCCTCCGACCGACGGGGGATCAATCCAAGAACCGTACTTGGCGCTTTCCTCATCCAGGCGTGTATCGGAGCCTTTGCCCTATATATTCCCGCTGGTATGCAGATTCTGGAAGTGATCGCAACCGGCGTATCGAGCGTTCTGTCTCATAGCCAGGAAGGCATTAATTTTGTATTCGGAAAAATTGGAGACCAGTCCATAGGATTTATCTTCGCTTTCCAGGTACTACCTATCATCATATTTTTCTCTTCACTCATCGCTGTTCTCTACCACCTGCGAATAATGGGCTGGGTGGTTAAGTTGATCGGCGGTGTCTTGCAAAAAGCGCTGGCGACCAGCAGACCAGAGTCTCTTTCTGCAGCAGCCAACATCTTTGTGGGTTCAACGGAGGCTCCGCTTGCGGTGCGGCCCTTCATACCAACCATGACGCGTTCTGAGCTTTTCGCCGTCATGGTGGGTGGCCTCGCTACCATCGCAGGTTCAGTAATGGCCGGGTATGCCAGTATGGGCATTGAACTCAAATACCTGGTGGCTGCAAGTTTTATGGCCGCTCCGGGTGCCCTGATGATGGCCAAAATCATTCTCCCAGAGTCGGGACAACCCGTAGATGAACTCGACGATATCGAAACAGACCCTCAACAATACGAAAATGTGTTGGATGCTGCGGCAGGCGGCGCTTCATTCGGGCTGCAGATCGCCCTCAATGTTGGCGCTATGCTCCTGGCATTTATCTCTCTGATTGCAATGCTGAATGGCCTCATAGGCTGGGCCGGCGGATTTGTCGGATTTCCGGATATCACTTTCCAGACAATTCTTGGTTATCTGTTTCAGCCGGTTGCGTGGATTATGGGTGTACCCTGGTCTGAAGCGAATGCTGCTGGAAGCCTGATCGGGCAAAAGCTGGTGCTGAACGAGTTCGTCGCCTATGTTGAATTCATCAATATCAGGGAGACACTGTCGAATCACACCCAGGCCGTTGTAATTTTTGCCCTGTGCGGGTTCGCCAATTTTGCCAGTATTGCGATCCTGATGGGAGGCATTGGCGCCATGGCACCTGAGCGCAGACCAGAGGTAGCCCAACTTGGAATAAAAGCTGTGTTCGCGGCAACCCTTGCCAATTTTATGAGCGCATCAATTGCGGGCCTGTTTCTTTCTCTTTAAAATCTTCCTCGCACCTATATGAAGGACTGGGTATGCCCAGGAATAAAGCACCTAATACTAGTAAACTCCCCTCCCGTGAAACATCTATAGGCGAGTTTGCGCTGGAGCAATAAATGAATGACGAGGTCGTCAGTATTCGGGTCTCCCCTGAGGGATATCTGGATATCCTGTCTCAGGAAGAGGTTAACAATTTACTTGGTAGCAGCAAGGGGGGCTATATCACTTGTTTCGCACCTGCTCCCTGGCAGTACTGAACTGTGGTTCAGATATCGATGATGCGAGGCAACTGCAACAGAAATTCTCCAGTTTTAAGATCAAGGCTTTACAGGTGGAAAGAGGGTTGTGGCTAGAGCTTCACAATGCACCTGCAATAGCGTTCGTTGAAGGGAAAATGATCAAGGGTATTAAAGAGCACTTATTCTCAGTGCTCCGGGACATTATTTACGTCAACAACGAGATTAGTAATAACCCAAGATTCAATCTCAGAAAATCGAAAGGCACCACTGATACTATATTCCATATCCTGCGAAACGCAGGCACCTTACGGTCACGAATACCCTCCAATACAGTTGTTTTCTGTGGCGGGCACTCCATCGAACGCCACGAATATGACTATACAAAAGACGTCGGATACGAACTGGGCTTGAGAGGGATGGATATTTGCACGGGTTGTGGTGCAGGAGCGATAAAAGGTCCCATGAAGGGGGCCACCATCGGGCATGCAAAGCAAAGAATCTGAAGTGGATGCTACATCGGAATAACGGAACCAGGAATTATCAGCTCCGAAGCACCCAACCCAATAGTAAACGAACTGGTTATTCTTCCTGACATCGAAAAAAGACTAGAGGCCTTTGTTCGCATTGCTCATGGCATCACAATATTTCTGGGTGGTGTTGGGACGATTGAGGAAATACTCTACCTGCTCGGTGTCTTGCTTCACCCAAAGAATAAGAAACTACCCTTCCCGATCGTATTCATCGCCTCGGAACATGAGCGTGGCTATATCGAACGGGTTGACAGATTTATTGGCCAGACGCTGGAGAAGCGGGCGCAGGACAGGTACAAAATCATCATTGATGATCCAGTCAAGGTCGCCAACACAATGCTCGCAGGGCTACACGGTGTAAGGAAATTCAGGAAAGCGAACGGTGATGCATTCTTTTTCGACTGGACCTTGAAAATGTATCGTGACTTCCAGCAACCATTTCTGACAATTCGCAAAAATGTGACAAGACTCAACATTTGCAAAGACCAGCCCACCTACAAGCTGGCAGCTGATCTCAGGCGCGTATTCTCTAGTATCATAGCCGGGAATGTAAAAGAACAAGACATTCGCGCCATCGAAGAACATGAAAATTACCAACTGAAGGGGGGGTAACCTGAAATAATGGCTGCCATGGACGAGCTGCCCCAGTCGTGCGCCGATGAAAAAAGAATGAAATTGGCCGGTCATGACTATTCTCCATGTTATGAGATAGTCAGTAACCAGCTGAAATGAAGAAACCTCAAAAGCACCATATAATGCATTCTTACCAGTAAACCTATGAACAGCAAATCGATGGAAAAGCATTTCATTACCGCCAACCAACTCCTTGAGGATTCTTTTCGGCTAGCCAGGTTAGTCTATGAAAGCGGATTTCGCCCTGATTTTATCGTTGGCGTCTGGCGCGGCGGCACACCGGTTGCTATTGCCGTACAAGAGTATTTTGCTTTCAAGGGAATTGAGACAGACCACATCGCGATAAGAACATCTTCCTACCATGGCATTGGGGAACAGGACGAAACAGTTAGAGTACACGGCACCCAATACCTCATAGAAAATGTGAGACCACATGAAACACTGTTACTGGTTGACGATGTCTTTGACTCGGGGCGAAGCGTCAAAGCCATTCTCGATGTCCTCGCCATCAAATCCGGCAGCAATATGCCAGAGACAATCAAGGTTGCCTGCCCCTGGTATAAACCTAAAAGAAATGTAACCACTATTTCGCCGGAGTATTATCTTCGTGAAACTGATCAGTGGCTGGTATTCCCCCACGAACTGGCGGGACTAACTAACGATGAAATTCTTTTGGGCAAACAGCACCTGGCCGAAGACATCAAGGCAGACCTAACAAGCCAGTCATGATAAATTTCGAAGGCGGTCTACTAAGCTCGTCAGAACGAATCCGAGTGTATCTAACCTTCTGCAGCATCGACTCGACACTCTCGGAGACATTTCCACATCGGCACTATCAGGTCAGGAAAGTAGCACCGCCCTTTGCCACTGACGAACAGAATTGACCAGGTAGATTTCTTCGCTCGCGATCAGCGCTTCCCTGGAGATGATACCTTCCACTACCTCCCCTTTATCCAGCAAGTACTGCCTGAAAGTACCAGCAAGCAATCCGCAGGTAACGGGCGGCGTAATCAGGTCGCTGCCGTTTCGCATAACAACGTTTGCAATCGTTGATTCAGTCACTTCACCACGCTCGTTAATCAAAATAACATCATCACACTCAGGTACTTCCGCCTGAGCCCTCTCATACATTTCGCGATGTGTCGTTTTGTGGTGCAGGTAAGGATTATTCGAATTGACAGGCTGTTTAGCGAGCCTTGCACCTTGCGACTTATTCAGCATGTTAGCTGGCAGCAGACTTGCACTAATATCAAGCTCACCTTTTCTGTCGAGAAGAATGCGCACCTTACTGTCGCTGCAATCCATAGCCTGCTCCAGTTCGCCAAGCTTTTCTTGAAGCTCAGCCTCATCAAAGCGGAAGTCGAAGTACTCGGCTGAATCTTTCATTCTCCTAAGATGATATTCGAGAAGAAAATATCCACCAGATTCTCGCCACAGGATGGTCTCGATCAGGGAGAAATTAGAGCATGATATCGGTGAATTGATGACCTTGGCTTTAAGTTGGCACTCTTCATATTCTGATTCTGCTATCGAATCCCAGACTATACCGGCTCCAATGCCGTAGTTGAGCGACTGCGAGTTTTTGTCAATCAGCGCCGTTCGTATGGCCACATTAAACTGAGCGTCTCCTTTGGGTGAGAAAAAGCCAATGCAGCCCGTATATATTTCACGCGGCTGATCTTCCAGTGAATCAATGATATGCATCGTATTGACCTTAGGCGCTCCTGTTATCGATGCACAGGGGAAAAGCGACTGCATCAGGTTGCACATTGAGGCATTGGTCCGGGCACTGACGCTTGAGGTCATTTGCCAGACTGTTGGATATTTTTCCAACTTGAACGATTCTTCAACGCTTATACTACCGATATCTGCGATTTTGCCGATATCATTTCTGACCATATCGAGAATCATCGCATTCTCCGCATGATCTTTTGCGGAGGTTTGCAGGCTTCTCCTGTGGAAGCAGTCCTCGGCAAGGGTCATACCCCGCGGCGCGGTCCCTTTCATTGGCCTCAGGTGAATAGCCCCTTCATGAAGGTCAAAGAACAGCTCTGGAGATGCAGAACAAATTGCATATTCTTCAAGATCTATAAATGCTGCATAAGGAGCATCGCAGGCAAATCCCGTAAAAAGCTCCCAGGGATCACCGCAGAATTTTTTCTGCCGCTGCATAGTGAAATTCACCTGATAAGTATGACCAGCCCGCAACCGGTTCTTGATCCTAGCTATCTTGTCCTTAAATTCATCCTGGTTCAGCTGGTTGGACCAGCCCGAGTCAGAGGAACTTGTGCCTACAGCGATGAGTGGTTCAATTTGTTTTGGGGCATTGAAAAGGCCAAAGCATAAGAGGGGAAATTCTGCTGGAGGTTTCGTTTTCAGTGCAGCATCAAATCCTGGAGCAGCCTCATAGCTGATAAAACCAGCGGCGTAAAACCCCTTCTCGACCATCAGTTCAACTTCTCTCAGTAGAGGTTGAACCTCATCACATGACCTCGCAACCATGACGTCCAAGGGGGATTCAAATCTTAGCCAGCTGTTCTCCCTTTCATATCGCAGAACGATTGACTTAATCATATTTTTTTTGCGCAAAACGTGATGGCTTACTTACCGAAACCCGCCAGCCGCTCCGCCATATCCGGACCTGGGCCGGGACTGTTTTCAATCTCGAACCTGAGCCCATCTCCAAGGTGATGATTCATCCCACCATTTACGAGTATTTTATCTGCCCTCAAGGTATGCCAGGAGTTCTTAACGATATCTGCAGCAAGCGCGTTTGTACGCTCGACCAGTTCATCGTCGGGAACACAATCATTGGCCAGTCCCATGCTTACGCTTTCGGCGCCGCTCACAACACGGCCCGTGAACATCATCTCCTTGGCCCTGAGTGGGCCAATACGTCTGGGCAGCCTTTGGCTCATGCCCCACACTGGCGTCATTGCCCATTTACCATGTGTATCAGCAAATTTGGCTGAATCAGCGGCTATCAACAAATCGCAGGCGAGCGCCAGTTCGAGTGAACCCGTATAGCAATGCCCCTGAACGGCGGCGATCACGGGTTGTGGCAGGTTTTCAATAAGTTCAAGGGTTTCTGCCTGAAAGTGTTTTGATGGCGCAACCTCACCTGCCTGAATCGCATTCAAATCGTTACCGGCCGAAAATGAACGCCCTTCACCACGGAGTATCACGCAGCCTATTTTTTCCGCTGACCCGGAGATGTCCTCAAGGTGTTGCCGCAATTCAACGAATAGATTGGGACTCAAAGCATTGAGGCTCTCCGGCCTGTTCAGGGTCAAAGTAGCTATTCCATTATTGTCTTCTCTAACAACGAGTTTACTTGCCATTGTGGTGCCCCTTTCGCGATCTGGAACGCCATTGTCATCTAACTGAATTTCGCTTGTCCAGTAAAAAAGGAACACCTGGCTATTTCCGCCATCTCGACGATGCAATTGACATGATTGCATATAGATGGTCTATTCAGGCTACTTTCCATGCGTCTGAGGACTATTTTCAATGACTATCATCGATGATGACGAATACCTGCACCCTGCTCCAGAAGGAACCGAAGGATTGTGGAGCGACAATCTCTGGTTCTCATTTGTTGACCGCGAGGCCGACATTCACGGCATCAATCATATGCACGTGACCAATAAGGGTTACGCGCGCTTCAGTACCTGCTTGGTGATCGATGGGATTCCCATGCCCTGGGCCAACAAGGTGCCCTATCATGACATCGGAAAATTCAACAAGTTATCTGATGGTGGCCGCATGACTTATGAGGTAATCAAGCCCCAGGAGGAACTCAGGCTCCAAGCAGATAACGAAAAGTATGGTTATGACGTGACCTTTACCGGTCGTTTCCCGGTATTCGACTATGAAGACTGCATCAATGGCAACCCGCTCAAGTCAGCCGGCGTTTACGGCGGGCACTATGAGCAAGGCTTATTATGCCAGGGTGAGTTCGAAGTACGCGCCGGGCCAAGGCAGGGTCGACGGGAAATCAACTGTTATTCGCACCGTGATCATTCCTGGTGCGACAGATTTACCCATGCTTCCCCCTGGGAAGTGGAGCAACCCAACACCCTGCAAAACACCCTGGGTCACTACTGGCCTTCGATACAGACTGACAACTTCCACCTCAATGCCTTTGGCATTATGAATCCGAATCGAAGAATCATTAACCCTGAGCAGATACCTCTGGGTGGTTTTCTGTCCGATAAGAATGGCAGTCGCCCTATTCAGGATGCCAAGTGTCTTGAATGCCGCCTGGAATTGGATGGACGCTCCGCAATGAGTTTCCGCTATCAATTCACACTACCTGATGGTGACATCATCCACGTGAAGACGGGCCGCAAATATGCCCAGTCTGTGAATGGCTTGATGCGCGGTGAGAATGATGCCGAATGTCTGCTTGATTGCTATGAGGGTTTCTTTGATTTCGAAGTTGAGGAAACCGGTGAGCGTGGCTATGGCGTGGCCGAATATTCTATTCACCCACCTTTCCCACGCTGGCGTTACTAGGCTTTTACATTGGGAATTGTGTGCCGGAAGGAGCAGCACACAGACCCAACTCTAAACTTATTTCTTGCGATAGCACCTGACAGATGCGCTGATGAAACAACACGATCATACATGCTGAATTAGAATACCAGGGCTGCAATTATGGAAGTAATTTCTTTATCAAGAATCCTGGCGTACTGGGAGCAGAAGCAGGCTGATCGCATCGCGATCAGACACGAAGACGAATCCATAAGCTGGCACCAGCTTGAACTCGACACTAACCGACTGGCTCGTGCCTATGCGGAGCTAGGGGTAAAAGAGGGTGACTTTGTGACAGTCGCTTTACCCAATGGCATCGAGTTCTTCAAGTCCTGTTTTGCTATCTGGAAACTTGGTGCCACCCCACAACCCGTTTCAGCAAAATTGCCAAAATTTGAAAGGGATCAAATCATTGATCTTGGTAAACCTAGCCTTGTTGTCGGTGTAGATGACACAAGTAGTTCAGTCGCGACAGTCCACAGCCAATACGAACCCAGCAACTCGCTGTCAAACGAAACGCTTGAGGAAAAGACCGCGCCATCGTTCAAGGCAATGCCATCGGGTGGGAGTACGGGAAGACCGAAACTCATTGTTTCCGCAATTCCGGCCGAATGGGACGTTGATTTCGAATACCTTGAAATACGAAAACGGGGCGCGATGCTGGTACCCGGCCCGCTCTACCACAATGGTCCTTTTATGTGGGCAATGATTGCCCTGTTCAGGGGTAATCACGTATGCGTCACTACGCGTTTTGATGCAGAGCAGACGCTCTCTCTCATCGAACAGCACAGCATTGATATCATTTATACGGTACCAACCATGATGCAACGAATATGGAAGCTACCCGAATCCACCCGAACCAAATACGACCTCTCCAGCCTTAAAACCCTATGGCACCTGGCCGCACCCTGTCCCGCATGGTTGAAGCAAAACTTCATTGATTGGCTAGGCGCAGAAATTATCTGGGAGCTTTACGGCGGCACGGAAGGCACAGGCGGCACTATTATCAATGGCGTTGAGTGGCTACAGCATCGTGGTTCCGTTGGGCAACCAGGCGATGTTGGTGAAATGAAGATTGTTGGTGAAGATGGTCAAGAGCTGCCCGCAGGAGAGATAGGTGAACTGTTTCTCCGGCCATACACTGGTGCTGGCAGCACCTACCGATATATTGGCGCCGAAGCCAAGTCACTGGAAGGTGGATGGGAGAGCCTTGGCGACATGGGATACATGGATGAAGATGGCTACCTTTACCTTGCGGATCGCCAGTCAGACATGATTCTTTCCGGCGGCGCAAACATCTACCCGGCTGAGGTCGAAGCCGCAATCGATTCTTTTCCCGGCATCAGAAGCTCGGCAGTCGTAGGCCTGCCCCACGAGGATCTCGGCAATGCCGTGCATGCTATTGTTGACGTTCCGGGAGTCGATACTCCTGACGGTATTGCCGAACAGGCACTGATGGACCACCTTCAGGAGCGACTGGTGCGGTACAAACTCCCGAGGAGCATAGAATTTACTTCAGAACCACTACGAGATGACGCCGGCAAGGTCCGGCGCTCGCAACTTAGGGCCGAACGCATTTCCTCCTAGCATTTAGGCCCCAGCTAGCTGAACCAGTTCATTCCCCGGCTGCTGGTTTTCAAGCACCGGCACGAGAAAGTCACAAACGCCCGATCAACGCTACTGTACCTGAGTTTCATGCCCTGCCCAGAAAGGGGCACGCAGGTCGCGCTTGAGAATTTTTCCGGACCCGGTTCTGGGGATGTCGTCGGTAAAAGATATGGATCTTGGAATCTTGTAGCTTGCCAGATGCTCTCGGGAGAAGTGCTCAATATCCTCTGCACTAAGTTCCGACCCGGGTTTTACCACCACAACAGCATGGATCATCTCCCCCCACTCTTCACTGGGTATCCCAAATACCGCGACATCCTGAATCTTGTCGTGGTGCTCTAAGGCGTCTTCTACTTCAGCCGGATACACATTCATGCCGCCAGAAATAATCATGTCCTTCTTTCTGTCACAAATGTAGTAGTAACCTTCCTCATCAAAATAGGCAATGTCGCCGACCGTATGACTGTCACCACGCGTGTCTTCCTTGTATTTGTCCTCGGCCTTGTAGTAGGTGGAATACATTGTCTTACTACGTGCGTAGAGCTCACCCGGTATGTGCGGCTCAGTAACCTGATTACCTTCCTCATCGTAGAGCGTTATTTCCACCCCTGGCGAGGGCTTGCCACAGGAACCTTTCTTGGCGATTTGATCTTCAGGACGCAGAATACAATTCACGCCCAGCTCTGTACTGCCATAAACTTCAAATAATGATTCAGGAGGAAATTTCTCCAGGTAGCTGAGTTTAAGTGCGTACGACCAGGGAGCTGCGTTAGCAATCATGACTCGCATGGTGCTGACATCATATTTCTTAAATTCTTCATCAGGCAGATTACAGACCATGCGAATCGTTATGGGTGATGAGAAGGTGGAGGTGGCCTTGTACTTATCAAACAATCGTAACCAGTCAAGGGCATCCCATTTTCGCTGCAGAATTACAGTATTGCCCTGGGTATGGGCGATAGCCATAAAGCCCCCGGGGCCGGAGTGATAAAGTGGGCCGGTGGTCAAATACACATCGCCCGTGATGTAACCAAACTGCGAAACCAGCCTTTCCATGGCGACCGGGTCACCATCACCATATTTGACTGCACCCTTTGGCTTCCCAGTCGTTCCTGATGTGTAGATCATGGTGCCTGCAGATTCCTCGAACTCCGCTGAGATTGCACCATCCGGTTCATCGGCTATCAGATCCTCCAGCAGATGCATATCTTCGGCTGCCGGCCCATCAAAAATGACATACTCCCTGACACTCGGTAGTTCACCACGAATGGATGCAAACATCTGGGCGTAAATACTGTCCACCAGGACAATTTCTGCATCAGAATTGTCCACCACATAGGCGGCTTCCTCTGGCGCCAGACGGTAGTTAAGGGGAACGGCAATACACCCGATTTTTCGGGCTGCATGCATCATGGCGACAATCCAGCTTGAGTTCTGACCGCACCAGACAATTTTGGTTTTTGGCACGGCACCAAGTTTCTGCATAACTCTACCCAGACGGTTAGCGTTGCTTTCCAGGTCTGAAAAGGTCCACTTGATCAGCGTCCCATCGGGTCGGTCGTCAACCACAGCCAGCTTATCTCCCTGCTGCTGCGCCAGGGTCGTCAATAAATCATCCATCAGTCGCGTCCTGAATTTGTTCGTGGTGTCTATTGTTTGGCGAATCTGGTCCGCAAGTCAATGCCGGGGTGCTCTGGTATGAACAATTGAGCCAAAAGCATCTCGAGCGAATTACTGAGTCATCCCGAGCGCAGTCGAGGGATCTCGCTTTTTGATAGTGGCAGTAGAGATCTCTCCACTTCGGTCGAGATGACACTTCCGGTCGAGTTGACATTTTCGGTCGAGGTGGCTTTGTTGGTGCATCCTTAACGAGCTACTGAACCAAAGGCCTCCCTCCTATTCCAGATCTTCATTTTGCTTCCACCAAAAGATTGATAAACCCCTGGCTCTCAACGGTCAGTTGGGTTCTGGTGAAATCCAGCAATCCCGGGAGGGTCGTTGGGTCCAGTCGTTCGTTTTCCTGGTCAATAATGCTGTATTCAAAGGGATAGTCACCGAGGAACTGAATCAGTTGATCAGCTGAATGACCACAGTTCGCCAGCCCATAGGGCCAGAACTCCAGAATCATTCGCAGACTGGGCGACCTTTGTAGCGTCTTCTCCATACCCGAAAGTGCGCCAAACTCTGCCCCCTGAGTATCAATCTTCAGGAAATCAATGCCGCCGGCAAGGAGGTCATCTCCGGCCTGTAGGGTTACGGTTTCCTGACTTCGCTCTGAATTGAGTGCCAGTTGATGATCGCCACAGTTCTCATTATTCAGATGTAACTGTGCAGCTTTTGGCTCAAGCCACAAGCCAACCCGGTGGGCCTGTACATTTTCGCAGTGATTCCTTTCAATATTTCGCTGCAACAGAGCATAGTTCTGATTTTGTGGTTCAAAGGCAACAACCCTCCCCTCCGGTCCACAGATCCTGCTGGCCAGCAAAGAGTAGTAGCCGATATTTGCACCAACATCAACCATGGTATCGCCGGGCTTAAGCCTGTCCTGAATGAGTCTGGTCTCATACGGCTCCCATTCCCCAGTTCCCAGCAGCATGTCTGAAACCAGATCCTGACGTTCATGCAATTCCATTGTGATATCCGTACCCTTTAATTTTATTGACCTCAATTGCTCACCAAACCGCTGATCCGACAGATAGCAGATACTAACAAGTGAACAGGGTCTGGCCCAGCTTTTATAACAGCAACATTTATGAGAGCAGCTTTTACCTACCGGATCACCACCCTTTTTGGATCCTTCGGGGTTTAGTTGCTATGGTGAATAGGAATAACTCAAACTTGACCGGAGATTCCGGGTTCAGGAGCATCCAGTGGACAAACATGTGGAAATCGCTGACTTCATCCAGCACTGCACGGAGAAGGCTCAAACAACATCTGCAAGAATCATTTTCCCCGAAGGAAGTGACACCCGTACTCTGCACGCGGCTCAACAACTGACCGAAGAAGTTGGCGCTGCAGTAACACTGCTAGGCGACATCTCAGAGATCTCGCAATTGGCCGAACAGACCGACCTGAATGTTGATAACTTCAATATTGTGTCCCCGAAAGGCAACGGCAACCGCTATGTAGGTCTCTATCGGGAAAACCGCCCGCGAACAAAACCAGCCGTAGCCATGCGCATCGTTGAAAAACCACTGTACTGTGGCGCGATGATGCTCAAGGCCGGGGAGGCCGACCTGGTCGTTGCTGGCATCAATCACGCAACCCGCCGCGTCATTGAGGCGGCCAGAGCCTGTATTGGACTGGCCAAAAATGTCAGCGTCCCATCAAGTTTTTTTGTCATGAGTTTTACTGACCGACCACCACTTATTTTTGCCGACTGCGCAGTAAATGTAGATCCCACCGCAAGTGAACTTGCGGATATTGCGATCAGTGCAGGCACAAACGCCGAACGAATGTTAGGGGTCCCAGCGAAGGTGGCCTTACTTTCCTTCTCTACCAGGGGAAGTGCGGGCGGTGCCCGCGTGGCTAAGGTAAAGCAGGCAGTAGAGATAGCACACGAGCGAGCACCGAACCTCCTTATTGACGGTGAATTGCAAGTCGACAGCGCCCTGGTGCCAGAGATCGCCGATCAAAAGGGTGAAGCTTCAAGTCCGGTAGCCGGTGAGGCAAATGTCCTGGTATTTCCCGACCTCGATTCCGCAAATATCGGCTACAAGCTAGTCAAACACCTAGCCAAGGCGCAGGCCTTCGGTCCCATCCTGCAGGGGTTCGCTCTCCCAGTTGCTGACCTCTCCCGAGGGGCAAGCGTGGATGAAATCGTCACTACCAGCATCATTTCACTAGCTTTGACTTAAAGAACTTTGATGTGAACTGCTATCCCCCCTGTGGACACATATCGCCAGGATCAATACCGGCGACTACAACAGGCGTCTTCATGGCATCACGGCGGAATGGTTCACCAAGTTCCTGGTTCAGTACAACTTCAATGAAAGTGGTAACCCCATCATCCTGGGATCTGCACGCTTCCTCAAGCGCCTGGGTAAGCTCAGCCGGTGTCTTTACTATGACACCCGCAAGGCCACATCCCTGGGCTATCCTGGCGTAACTGACTTCTCGATTCAGCTCGGTACCAACGAAGTTATTGTCATACCACAGGATGGTGTTCCGTTTTTCTGCTCCCCACTGAAAATTGCGAAACACAACCATAGTGATAGCAGGCCACTCATCACGCCCACAGGAAGTCATTTCGTTCACTGAGATTCCAAACGCACCATCTCCGGAGAAGCCAACAACAGGCACATCCGGACAACCAATTTTGGCACCCAGAATAGATGGGAACCCATAACCGCAAGGCCCAAACAATCCCGGGGCCAGATACTTGCGACCCTCTTCAAAGGTCGGATAAGCATTGCCGATGGCACAGTTGTTTCCAATATCACTGGAAGTGATCGCGTTTTCAGGCAGACCTGACTGAATAGCACGCCATGCCTGACGTGGTGACATAAGGTCCGCATCCCGTTCCCGGGCATCCAGGTTCCAGCTGGTTCCCGGGTCATCCTCCTCATGATCGAGACCAGCGAGGGTTTGCCGCCAGCCAGACTTAGTCTCATGAATAAGCAGCTTGCGAACTGCTCTGCCCTTGTCACCAGCGGTTGCAGACAACTGCTCCAGAATCTGTGTTGCCACCTGCCCTGCATCACCGCAAATACCGACCGCCACCTTCTTGGTCAGCCCAATGCGATCGGCATTAATATCCACCTGAATAATGCTGGCTTCCTGCGGCCAGTAATCAATACCATAACCTGGAAGTGTCGAAAAAGGATTGAGCCGCGTACCAAGGGCGAGCACCACGTCTGCCCTGGAGATCAACTCCATGGCGGCTTTAGATCCGTTGTAGCCAAGTGGGCCACACCCCAGCGGATGACTGCCAGGAAAACTGTCATTGTGCTGATAGCCACAGCAAACAGGTGCATCCAGTCGCTCAGCCAGGGACTGACATTCGCCAATCGCATCACCTATGACGACACCGGCTCCCGACAAAATAACAGGGAATGCCGCATCGGAAAGTAACCGGGAAGCTTCCGCTATGGCATCGACGCCCCCGGCTGGCCGTTCAAAGCGAACGATCTGCGGCAGCTCTATGTCGATAACCTGGGTCCAAAAATCACGTGGGACATTTATCTGCGCCGGCGCCGTACCCCTGATAGCTTTTCCGATCACGCGATTAAGAACTTCAGCCATGCGAGAGGGGTCGCGAACCTCTTCCTGATAACACACCATGTCCTTAAACAATGCCATCTGTTCAACTTCCTGAAAACCACCCTGCCCCATTGTTTTGTTGGCTGCCTGCGGTGTGATCAGCAGCATGGGCGTATGATTCCAGTAGGCAGTCTTAATGGGTGTTATAAAGTTGGTGATACCAGGGCCATTTTGTGCAACCACCATTGCAATCTTGCCGGTGGAACGCGTATAACCATCGCAGATCAAGCCACCATTGCATTCGTGCGCAACATCCCAGAACTTTATACCTGCCTGTGGAAATAAATCTGAAATTGGCATGAACGCAGACCCGATAATACCGAATCCATGTTCGATGCCGTGCATTTGCAGAACTTTTACAAAAGCCTCTTCCGTCGTCATTTGGGTCATGGGTGAATCCTCTAGTAGTCTCTGGCTGACTGGTTACTGTAGCAGAATGGCGCCCGTTGCATAACATCACCACGGGCCGAGCCGGCACAAACGCGATTGAACAATATCTGTAACTGTGTTTAATTTTCCCTTTGCAACTTCTAATCGGATCCCTTTTCATGCTATCCACCCTGGACGACACGCTGCACCATCAGACCTCAACTACTTTTGACCATGTAAACACGAGTGATCACCGTTTTTATGATCGCTACTGGTTTTCGATATTTGCAAAGAACGGGGAGGTAATGGTCGTCGCCACCATGGGTATCTACAAAAACAACAATGTACTGGATGGCGCTGGATGCGTTCTCGACACCACGGCGGGCAGGCAATACAACTTGCGGGTGTCCCGCCAATTGCGCCCGGATATGGACCGTATTGGTGCGGGGCCGCTCCACTTTGAACTACTGGAACCATTAAAACGTCATCGGATACGGCTTGATGAAAATAAATTTGGACACGCATTCGAACTTGAATTTGAAGCCGCATCACCCCCGCATGAAGAAAGCCACTACTATCATCGGCGTGACGGTCGGCTGGTGCAGGACTATACCCGCTTTGATCAGGCAGGTTCTGCGTCGGGCTGGGTCAGCGTCAATGGGAAAAAGTACGAGGCCAGCAAAACAAGCTGGTCAGCAGTGCGCGACCATTCATGGGGCCTGCGCTACCAGCATGCAGGCGGCTTTGAGCCAGTCACCGCTTCAGAACCACCGCCGCCAGCGATGAGTGGCCTTTTCAACTGGATACTCTGGCAGGGCCATGACTATGCCTGCTGGTTCCTGCTAAATGAAGGGGGCGAAATGTGGCATCCACTGGACAGCTCGCTGATCGATCTTTCCGGGGATCAACCGCGCGAACTACGGCTCACAAGCGTGGAACACGAGCTACAATTCTACAGCGGCACGCGGCGAATAAAGACGGGGACTTATCTCATCACCGATGAGGAAGGCAGAAAGCGTGAAATCAACATTTCGCCCGTGAAAGAACCCTTTGCCTACGTCGGACCAGGCTATGGCTATGGCGGTTTCCAGGACGGCAAGGGCCATGGTGTCTACCGGGGACCGCTGCACACGGAAGGTGAAGTCTGGGATGTTTCAGATCCTGGTATTGTCAGGGACCTGGATGGCAACTCACTTCCCTACAAGATGGGTGAGGGACCCATTCGTGTGCAAGAGAACGGCATCATCACATATGGCCACCTCGCTGCCAGTCTTGTTGGGCCCTACCCGCGGTATGGGTTCACCTAGCCTACACTGCGAGACAAAAGATCTCATACTGCCTCAACACAGGCTTTTCAGAATCAGTCGTTTCCTTTATGGATGCCGTCTTTGGCAGCGGTAATATTGACTTCGGAAAAGCGAAATTTCACAACAGCGGGGTTCATTTTAACAACACTGATTTTTGACAGGGTGACGTAAACTTTTCGAAATCCGACCTCACTACCTCTGAACTACACTTCGATAATGCCGTTAGTAATGGTGAAATTTTTAATCTTCCTGAGAAGCATTCGGCCAGGAACAGATTAATCAGCAAATCAGTAGCTCTCTTATGTCAGATTTATAGATTCGGTGAACGATTCAAATACTAGCCTAATCGATATCTCGTGGCCGCTTGTACCGATGGAGAGATCTTGTATTCGTAAGGTTAAAAGCCGCGCCAGGGATGGCGCGGCCGTACCATGGACGGTTCGCCTGGAGAAAACAAGATCTCTCCATGGGTATAAGCGATAGCTTTCTCCCAGTGACTTGACCTGGAGCATCGTGAAAGCCGGTTGTCAAAATTGCTGATCGTTACTCGACGAACAGTAAACTCTATCTATACCAACCCAACTGTTACTCTAAATTTTGGCTTAGATCAAGACCAGCTACTGCGTCTCCCCCCAACTATCCCAGTAGGTTCGCTGATCCGCCGATATTCGCCCAGCCGCTTTGAACGTATCACCCGTGTAATAGCCGATGGGCAAAAGAGCAACCTGAGTAATATCGTCGGGGACACCCAGAATCTCAGCCGCTTCCTGCTCATACATGAGGTGGAGCGTCGTCAATGAAGAGCCCACGCCGCGTGCACGGAGCGCAAGCATAAATGACCAAACGGCTGGAAAAATCGAGCCATAGGCACCTGCCTGGTGAAACACACTGAGATCATCCCAGCGCCCATCAACACAGGGGACAACCATGGCGGGCACTTCATGCAGCCGCTTGCTGAGGTAAGCCGCTGAACTAAGGATGGCAGACATCTGCCCCGCTCGCGGGTCATCTGCACCAAATCGTGGTACCTGGGGCACGCTGGCGTATTCGTTGAAGCCGCGGCGATACAGTTCCGCCAGCGCTAGCTTCTTGTCGGGATCGGTAATAACGAGGAAGTGCCAGCCCTGACTGTTTGAGCCGGTGGGTGCCTGAATAGCGATCTCAAGGCTTTCCTTTAGTATCAGTGGATCAACCGCGCGATCAAAATCAATGCGCTTGCGAACCGACCGGGTTGTCGTGAGAAGAAGGTCCGGTGGAATGATGTCTATGTCTGAGGATGAATCCGGTGACACTGTCGACTCCTGCTATGGCTTTTATGAGTTGCCCATTATTCCATCCCTGACCGGTATAATCATGTCATGAGACTATTTTTTGGCCTGCAGCTTAGTCAACAAAGCTCCCTTAGCATTGATCACTGGAGAACGACATCACTACCGCCGCTCACGCACCCGGTGCCTCTAGTCAATTTCCATATCACCCTGACATTTTTGGGAAATTTGGACCAGAGGCGCCTCGGGCAGCTAGCCGAGGCTGCCGATGAAATAGTTTCCCAGCCATTTATGCTGACACTTGATGAGCTGGGTTTCTGGAACAAGCCCGGCATCCTGTGGTTGGGTTGTAAAGAAGCATCACCAATACTGCTCACCCTGACAACAAAGACCAAACACAGCGCCAATCAACTAGGCTTTGCAACTGAGAAAAGAAGCTACCAACCACACGTGACCCTGGCAAGGCGTTGTGAATCACCACCACCCGCACCAATCATCCCCTCCGGCTTTACCCAGGAATTTCAAAATTTTGCACTTTATGAATCGGTTTCAACCAGGTCTAGAGTTCGCTATAACATCATCAACGAATGGTCGCTGGGTTAATCATGGCGCTGAAAGACGCCGCATCAATATTAGTGCCACAGACAATCACACCTACCCGTTTTCCTTGTAGCCGCATACGCAGGGGGCCCCACAGGGCTGCGGTTGCGGCTGCACCGGCCGGCTCAACGGCCAGCTTCAGTTCATGAAACAGCAAACCCATAGCCCGGCGCATAGCATCATCATCAATCATCACCAATTCATCGACATGATCCCGGCACAATTCGAAAGTATAGGGCGCCGCGTAGGGCGCACCGAGGCTGTCCGCAATAGTATTGACTCGATCAATGGGCTGCGGAGAACCAGCGGCAAAGCTCCGGTGCATGGTATCGGCGCCTTCGGGTCCAACGCCATAAACCAGACAGTCTGGTTGCATTAATTTGACCGCAGTGGCCACACCGGCGCAAAGCCCGCCTCCACCTATCGGTACAATCACCGCGTCCAGATCCGTAACCTGCATACAAAGCTCCAGGCCGACCGTGGCAGTGCCAAGCGCAGTATGGTGCCCTTCAAAGGGATGCACCAGCAACCGTGATTCCTCCTGTTCGATCTGAGCTACGCGCTCAAAGGCAACATGGGCATTCTCAGCCATTTCAATCTCAGCCCCATAGTGCAGGCACCGTTCGATCCTGAAAGCATTGGCGCTCTTGATCATCACGATCTTTGCGCTGCTGCCAAGCTCCTTCGCTGCGTAGGCAGCAGAAATAGCGTGATTGCCAGCACTAGCAGCGCAAATACCTCTCCCGAGGTCTGATGGACCAAGGTGCAACATATTTGACAAGGCACCGCGCGGTTTGAAGGTACCGGTACGCTGGAACAGCTCAAGCTTCATGAATACGTCGGTACCCGCACCCAGCCTTTCGGCAACGACCGGGCTATGCCATCTGTGCACCGGCGTCGTATCGACCTGTCCACCTAACTTCTCGCGGGTTTCCTTGATCTCCTCAAGGGCCAGCATAGAGCTACTATTGTTCGGCTCATGAGAACAATCGACCAAAGAAGCCACGATCCAACTTTTTCTCACATGCCTTCAGTTGCTTACCGTACATACTTGATCGCTGAGATACTTTTTTGGCCACGTCCGTCAGCCATTTTTTCTTCTTGTAGGACCTTTTCGCGTACCCGCCCTGACCCTCGTGATAAGCAAGGTAGAGGTGATAGGCGTCACTCTTTTTTATCTTGTTCTTGCGTTGGCTCTGATCGTTGTACCAGCCAATAAAATCCATTGCATCGTCAAAATCGTTTCGGTCCGCGGCCCATTTCCCAGTTGACTTCTTATAGGCGCGCCACGTTTCATCCGTTGCCTGCGCATACCCATAGGCGCTCGCCGGACGCGGTCCAGGAATTACCCAGAGGATTTTCTTGCGCGGTGGTTTGGCTCTGGATCTGAATTTCGATTCCTGATGAACAAATGACATCATCACCGGGATAGAAGTCCCCCACCGTCTGGATGCTCTTCGTGCTTGTTTGTACCAGCCCGACTTTTCCTCAAAGATGTCGCAGACATTTTCCAACTGCTCCGGTGGTGTTGAGGTACAGCCAGCCAGCAACAGCAAGAAAGTCAGGGAAATACTCGAACGCATTAACATATCAGGCACCATATTCCTCAAGTAATGTAATCAACTCATCCTCGTCTATGACCTTCAGGCCAAGTTCCTGTGCCTTAGTGAGTTTTGAGCCTGTGGCGTCGCCGGCGACTACACAGGTTGTCTTCCTGGATACGGATCCGGCAACCTTCACCCCCAGCTTCTGCAGTCTTGCCTTGGCCTCATTACGCGTAAGGGAATGCAGAGACCCGGTCAGTACCCAGGTTTCTCCCGCAAGGCTGCTGGTGATAACTCCCGTTTCCTCTTTCTTCCAGTGCAAGCCATGCCCAAGGAGTGAATGTATGACCGCCAGATTGCTCTTCTGCTGGAAAAAGTGATGGATCTTGTTCGCTACAATGGCTCCCACATCAGAAATGGTCTGCAATAGTTCTTCATCAGCTTCCAGTAGACCAGCAAGATCACCAAAATGCATCGCCAGGCTTCTCGCCGTTGTCTCTCCTACCTCCTGAATACCCAGGGCATAGATAAATCTGGATAGCGTCGTTTCTTTGCTTGTCTCCAGGGCTTCGAGCAGATTATTAGCAGACTTCGGCGCCATCCGTTCCAACTTCACCAGCTGTTTTTCAGTCAACTGGTACAGGTCAGCAGCATTTTCGATCAAACCTTCATCAACAAGCTGCTCCACCAGTTTATCGCCCAACCCTTCGATATCCAATGCGAGCCTCGAGGAGAAATGACGAATGCTTTCTTTTTGCTGTGCGCCGCAAGACAGGCCGCCGGTGCAACGGGCAGCCACCTCCCCTTCACCACGCAGAATATCAGAACTGCAGGCAGGGCAATGTTGCGGCAGCGCTATTGCTGTCGTTTTTGCAGGGCGCTTCTCCAATATGACGGACACGATTTTTGGAATAACGTCGCCTGCTCTTTGTACTATCACCGTGTCTCCGATCACCAGGCCAAGACGGGCAATCTCATCCATGTTGTGAAGGGTTGCGTTACTGATAGTGACGCCGCCAACCTTGACCGGCGCAAGGCGTGCAACCGGCGTGATGGCACCCGTTCGTCCCACCTGGAAATCCACGTCATTGAGCCGGGTAATTCCTTCCTCCGCCGGAAACTTGTGGGCAATCGCCCACCTTGGTGTCCTGGTGAGCATACCCAGCTTCTGCTGCAGGCCAATGTCATCAACCTTGAAAACCACACCATCGATTTCATATCCCAGGGATTCCCGCCGACCGCTAATCCCCTTGTAGTACTCCACACACTGCACTGCTCCATGGGCTCTCTCAACCAGCGGGTTTACTCTCAGTCCCCATTCCGCCAGGCTTTGCAGTATTTCACTGTGCTTTTCCGGTAGCTCTCCACCCTCCATTAGACCGACGCTGTAACAGAACATCGCCAGCTTCCGCTCCGCAGCCAATCGGCTATCGAGTTGCCGCAGGGTGCCGGCAGCGGCATTTCGCGGATTAGCAAACTCCTTTTCACCCCGGGACTGAGCCCGCTGATTCATTTCCCTGAAGGCAGACCTCGGGAAATAGGCTTCTCCGCGAACCTCCAATTTGTCTGGATATCCCTTCCCCATCAACTGTAACGGAATCGACTCTATCGTTCGTACATTCTGTGTAATGTCTTCACCGGTTGTACCATCACCACGCGTGGCACCCCGAACAAGTTTTCCTTCCTCATAAAGCAAGCTGACGGCCACCCCATCAATCTTCGGTTCACAAGCATAGGCAACTTCTTCATCAGACTCCAGTCGGGTTCTAATGCGGCGGTCAAACTCGATCACATCCGCCTCGACAAAAGCATTATCCAGCGACAACATGGGCATCTCATGCACCACCTGGGAAAATGCAGACAGCGGCGCAGCACCAGCCCGCTGGGTGGGTGAAACATCAGATATTAACTCTGGGTATTGGGCTTCAAGTGCTTTCAGATCACGAAACAGATGATCAAATTCCGCATCAGATATGACCGGATCATCCTGGGTATGATAACGGTAGTTGTGCTGGTTGATTTCATTGCGCAGTCGCTCAACTTCAGCAATGATCTTTTTGGACGCTGCCATCTATACGAGATTCAGGCAGAGTACTTGTATTGAAAATCCTGAATTCCCTGGCGACAGTGGCTGATTGTTTGGCTGGTAATAGCACTTCGAGTCTCATCCTTCAACTCACCCCCCAATTCAAGCGCAATGGTTTGAGCAGCCTCCAACAGGTCGTCATAAACTCGTATCGGATCCTGAACCTCATGCGCACGCATAAACAGTGTTACACCAGGGGTCTGGATTTCGTTCATTGTGCTCTGATCGAAGGTGCCAGGTTCAACAGCATTAACAAGACTGAATTGCACTTCGCCGTCCTCACCCAGGCGATGAAATATATCCATCTCGCCAAATTCCATATCCAGACCTTCCAGCACCTCTCGCAGGTCCCAGCCAGCAAAAGAAACGTCCGAGAGAACGTTGATAACGACGAATTTTTCAGGCTTCTCCAACAGCGGTTTGCGTACCGGCGGTGCTCGCTCCGGGAGTGGTTCAACCCTGGTAGACTGAGCTTCCCTTGTAGCTGCTATTGCCGGTTCTGTGATCTCTGGTTCTGGGAGCTCTGGTTCTTGAAGCTCTGGTTCAGCTTTCCTGGATATTCCTGCGACAGGTTTAATATTTGGTGATGAGGTTTCCACAGACTCCATCAACACGGGCACTTGTTCACCGGCTATTCTTGCGCCGCCGTTGGGAAGTTCAGCTCTGAACAGATCCAAATCGTCCCCATTCTGCTCGTCACCGGGGTGACTAAGGAATGACTTGTCGAGCTTCATCTTTAGCTCAGTTCTTCCCCAGTGCATTCGCCAGTACCCATGAATAAGCACTATCGATATGAAAATCGGCCCCAGGATCAACAACCAATCTCTCAGGTCAAAGTCCATAGTTTCTAAACCGCGGCCATCGCCACGGCCTCATCAACATCAACGGAAACCAACCTTGAAACACCGGGTTCATGCATTGTCACTCCCATTAGCTGCTCACCCATCTCCATCGCAAGCTTATTGTGGGTGATGTAGATAAATTGAACGGTTCGCGACATCTCCTTCACCAGATCAGAATAACGCTGTACATTGGTATCATCCAAAGGTGCATCGACCTCATCCAGCAGGCAGAAAGGTGCCGGGTTCAGGCTGAAGATGGCGAATACCAGTGCGATAGCCGTGAGTGCCTTTTCACCACCAGATAGAAGGTGAATGCTGGAATTTCTCTTCCCAGGGGGACGGGCCATCAGGCCTACACCCGTATCAAGCAAGTCCTCACCTGTCATCTCCAGATATGCATGCCCGCCAGCAAATAGTTTGGGGAAAATCTGCTGCAACTTGCTGTTAACCTTATCGAAGGTTTCCTTAAAACGGGTTCTGGTTTCAACATCTATCTTACGGATAGCGTTTTCCAGGGTCTGCAGCGCCTTCTCGAGATCTTCATTTTGAGCATCAAGATACTGCTTTCGCTCAGATTGAACCTTGAATTCATCAATAGCAGCAAGGTTTATTGCCCCCAGCCGCACAATACGATTGGTGACCCGGCGCAGGAGGTCTTCCCATTCTTCCTCGTTGGCTTCCTCCGGCAAGAGACGCAACACTTCATCAAGATTCTGGTTATCCTCAGACATCTGTTCTTTTATCGTATTTCGCCGGACTTCAAGCCCTTGAAAACCAATGCGTACCTGCTCAAGGCTGGTTCGCACAAGTTCTACCTGTTCCTCAAAGCCCGCTCGATCCTGCTCCAGTTGCCTGATCTTATGTTCGGTCGCCTCTGATTGTTGACGAACCCGTGTTAGCTCATTTTCTACTTCAAGCCTTTTTTCCAGTTGTTCGGCCAGCTCCGTTTTCAACTGCCCCTGTGGTTCCTCACTTTCACGAATAGCCTTTTCCAGTGAGGATTTTCTATCGTTGAGTGTCCGCTCCTGCTCCTGTAGACGAAGCATGGCCTGCTCGGTCGACAATATCCGGGAATTGAGCGACTGAACTCGCAACGCCAGCTGGTGCACTGCATCGCGATCTGTTTTCGCCTTAGAACGTACTTCGTCAAGATTCTTCTGAGCCTGGTCCCGGTGGCCGAGAAGACTCTGCCTTTGCTTTGTGTCTTCTTCCATCCTGTCCATCGCCACCTGCAGCCGGTTGCGTGCAATACCAAGATTGTCGTGATCTTCCTGCAGGTGGGCGGTACTCGATTCAATTTCACTATTTGCCCGTGCCAAATCAGTTTTTAGCTGCTCCGCCTGAAGCTTCTTTACCACCAACTGGGCCCTGGTTTCACCAAAGGTTCTTTGCTGCTCTGCGAGCCGTGCCTGTTGTTTGTCTCGATCAGCCTCCACCAGCGCTATCCCTGCGATACCTGATTCAAGTTCCTGGGTCAGCCTGGTGACATCCTGCTCTTGCTGCTCAATACGCTGGGACAAGTCTTCTATTTCAGCCTGCCGCTTGATAACCCCTGCGGTAGCGTCGTGATCCTTGCTGACACGCAGCCAATTGCTGCCGATCCAGATTCCATCCGGGGTGACAATCGATTGTCCTGGCGTCAGGTTCGCATGCATGCTCATTGCCGTATCCAGATCGGCCGCGACCCGCACATTGCCTAGAAATGATTCAATACTGATATCACCGTTCACCTTTGATGCCAACGTCTCAAAATCAGGGGTAGCTGAACCAACGGCGACATTGGCGATAAAGTTTAGTGCACCCTTGTCAAAGTCAGTCAACAGGGCGGGCAATGTTTCCAGTTCTTCAACAAATACTGACTGCAGGTAGTCTCCCAGAACGGTCTCGACCGCTAATTCCCAATTCGGCTCTACCTTGATCTTCTCAGCCAGGCGATCCTTGTTGCTGAGCCCATGTTTTTCCAGCCAGCCCATTTCAGCATCATCCTGCTGGCCAAGCGCAGTCTGCTGCAATGCCTCAAGCGAGGCAAAACGACCCTTGATTGCCTGTAGTTCGCTTCTGCCCGTGTCCAGATCTGAATCATATTGGGCATTCTGCTCACGCCCCATCTCAATCTGCCTAGACAGTTCCGCGATTTCCTGGTCAATGCGTCCCAGTTGCTGTTCCTGAACCTGAAGCATCGATTCCAGCGGACCTATTTCTTCTTCAACGCTCTGATCCTGGAGGCGTTGCAAGTCATTTCTCAAAATCAGAAGGCGGTTGTCGAGTCGCTCTATTGACTCTTCCAGATGGCCGATCCTTGACTGCCCTACTTCTCCTTCCTGCCTCGACTCTGCTGCCGCTTGATTAAACTTGTCCCACTCGTGCTGCCAGTCTTGCATTGCGCCTTCAGCTTCCAGCAGTTTCGTTCCAGAAACTTTCTCATGCGCCTCCATCTCTTTCTGCTGCGGCTCTATTTCAGCTATTTCATTTTGGATATCGGCACGAAGACCTTCATCATTTTCCAAATCGACCCTGACCTTGCGCCAGTTGTCAGAAACCTGCTCCAGGTCTATATTGAGCTCCTTATTGCGTTCGTTCTGAAATTGTATACCGTCTTCGATTCTTGCTATCTCAGTGCCAAAGTCATAGAACTGTTTCTGTACACCATTCAGCTCATCTGACAACTGCACCAGCTTGTCTCGTTCTGCTTCGATCTCAGCATCCACATGTCGCTGATCAGCGATACGGGCTTCCTGCTCAACCTCTAAACGCCCTATATTTTCCTGTTTGCTATCAGCGTCCTGCGTGATGGCCTGCCACTTCAACCCCTGCAACTGGGCCTTAACACGACGCCCTTCCTTTTTGTGTTCAGTATATCGCTCCGCCGCTTTGGACTGACGCTCCAGGTGATGAAGCTGTCTTCCCAATTCTTCCCGCAGGTCACTCAGTCGATCAAGGTTATCCCGGGTATGTTTGATTCGATGTTCAGTTTCCCTGCGTCGCTCCTTATACTTTGATATCCCGGCGGCTTCCTCAATGTATACCCGCAAGTCCTCTGGCTTTGCCTCAATCAGCTGACTGATCATCCCCTGCTCAATGATCGAGTAACTCCGCGGCCCAAGACCAGTGCCCAGAAAAATATCAGTAATATCCTTTCGCCTGCACTTCTGGCTGTTCAGGTAATAATTGGATTGGCCGTCCCTGGACACCTGTCGTTTGATGGAGAGCTCGCTGTAAGCGGCATATTCGCCGTTCAGTCGCCCTTCCGTGTTATCAAACATCAATTCAATACTGGCCTGCCCAACGGGCTTGCGACCAGTAGAGCCATTAAAAATAACATCAGCCATTGATTCACCACGCAGGGTCTTGGCTGATGATTCACCCATTACCCAACGAACGGCATCAATAATATTGGATTTACCGCACCCGTTAGGGCCGACGACTGCACAAAGATTGGAGGGGAAAGGAACTGTTGTAGGATCTACAAAGGATTTGAAACCAGCGAGCTTAATTGCCTGCAAACGCATAAACTTATGTTACCCCAACATACCGATCATAGGAACCGGCAAAAGCGCGCTATTTTATTACAAAAACAAACCTTTCGTATACGTCGAGCAGCCAAGAATTGATTAAAAAATGACAACAGCGATTATCATTTCCGGAATCATTGTCCTGTCTGTGCTGGGTCAGTGTTCAAGACCAAAGCTGAAGGCGGTGGCACCGAAGACTCGGGTACCGGAGAATCTATCTCCGGGTGAATTGGAAAGCTGGATTGAAAATGAGGAGGACGCGGTTCTAGACCTGACCCCGGGCGCCGAAGCGTGTATTCACTGGGCAAACCCTGATGATCCCGGTAAAACTGATTTGAGCTTTCTGTATATCCACGGGTTTTCCGCCACCAGGCAAGAAACAGCACCGGTCACTGACCAAATAGCAGCTGAGTTTAATGCAAACAGCTTTCATGCACGCCTTGAAGGGCATGGTGTAGGCGGTGAAGGCATGCTCAGGGCCTCTGAAACCTGGTTGCAGAGTGTTATTGATGCCTGGACAGTAGCTGCCAGCCTGGGCGACAGGGTGGTCATCGTCGCCACTTCTACCGGTGCTCCCCTCGCCATCTGGCTGGCCGAACAGGAACTGATCAAAAATCGGATCCATGCGTTCCTGTTTATGTCCCCAAATTTCAAGATCAGAAACCGTTTCTCCTTTCTCCTGACCTGGCCATGGGCGAAATACTGGGTGAGGCATATTCTAGGCAAGGAAATCAGCTGGGAACCTGAAAATGAAATGGCAGCAAAATACTGGACCAGCACCTACTCGACCCTATCCCTGATTGAAATGCAGAAAGTTGTTGATTGGCTATCCAGGGTTGATTTTTCCAGCCAGCAAATCCCCCTCGCGACCATGTACATGAAAAATGATTCAACCATTGATGCCGGAGCGGCTGTCGCAGGGCACAACCGGTGGGGCAGTAAACAAAAGCGACTGATTCAGGTTGCCATTGATAGTGAAAGCGAAGAGCATGTTTTTGTTGGTGATATCACGGCTCCACACCGAGTAAACTGGTGCGTTGATGAATTTACCCAATTTCTCAAATCCCTAAACTAGTCTCGGAGATAAGCATGGAAAAACTCGCATTTGGAAATACGGGTCACCGGAGCACAAGGCTCCTGTTCGGCGCTGCTGCCCTCGGCGGCATGAACCAGGCAAAGGCCGACTCAGTACTGCAGATAGTTAAGGATGCGGGAATCAATCATATCGACGTTGCCGCCAGTTACGGTGATGCGGAAATAAAGCTGGCGCCGTTTCTCCAGGATCACCGAAAGGACTTCTTTCTTGCCACCAAGACACCCGACCGTTTAGGAGATGATGCCAGGGCAAGCATCGAGCGCTCACTCGAGCGAATGCAGGTGGAACAGCTTGACCTTATCCAGTTCCACAACCTTTCAACCGACCCGGAATGGGATCAAGTCATGGGACCGAATGGTGCGCTGGAGGCCGCCCTAAAGGCGAAGGACCAGGGCCTGGTGCGATTTATCGGCGTTACTGGCCACGGGACACGAATTGCCGAGATGCACCTGAAGAGCCTGGCACAATTTGAGTTTACATCCGTCCTGCTTCCCTACAACCAGATGATGATGCATGACGAGCAATATGCAGGGGAGTTCGAGGCGCTATATGCACTGTGCAGGGAAAAGAATGTCGCCATGCAGACCATCAAGTCGATCGTAAGAAGGCGCTGGCGGGAAGACGACGAATCACCGCACTTCAGCTGGTATGAACCCATTCGAGAAGAAGGCGCCCTACGCCGGGCCGTCCATTGGGTGCTGCGGCGACCCGGCCTGTTTCTTAATACTTCAAGTGATGCAACCCTGCTGCCCAGGATCATCCATGCTTCCGAGGATTTTGACCCAACCAATATGGGCAAACTTGAAGAAGAGATTGCCGCCGATGTTGCAGATCTAAAGCTGGAACCTTTGTTTGAGCGGGGGGTGCACGACAGTCTTGATTAGCATAAATGCTCAGCTCTTAAGTTAAGTTTGAAATTTGTCGATATCCTGGTTCCGGATTGAAGAGCTAGGTACTTGATTTGTAGTGACTAGCGCCAGGGATGGACGCGGGACGGGACATGGATGTCCCTTGGAACGGAAAATTGAGTACCTAGCTCTTCAATCCGGAATCGCTTAACGTAATGAAAGCAAAAACTATTCAATAAATTGATTAGTTGGTGACAGCAAGCCCATTCAACATCCGAATGGCAGCACAGGCGGCGCCATAGCCATTGTCGATATTAACCACGACCAGGCCTGGGGCGCAGCTGACCAGCAAGGAATGCAACGCAGTTTCACCATTCCTTGCCATTCCGTAGCCAACTGAAGTTGGAACCGCGATGATGGACGCCGGGATTAAACCACCGAGCACCGTCGGCAGGGCTGCATCCATACCGGCAATACAGATAACGATTTTTCGTTCCCTTAGCGCATCCAGCCGCTCTGTTATCCGCCACAGTCCTGCTACACCAGCATCATCAATGGCCAGCGTCTCATGTCCGTAAAACTGGAGTGTTCGTGACGCTTCCCTGGCAACCGGTACATCAGAACTGCCACCCGTGACGATAGCGACCAGATCAGTAGACCTTATCTGATATGGCTCGTGGAAAGCGGTTTGAGAAATTAGATCGTAATCCAGAAAACCAGCTGGCAGGCCAGCCTGAAGCTGCTCAAACTGATCTGATTCAAGCTTCGTAAACAACATCGGTTTATCCGCCTGAAGAATTTGCGCACAGATATCCTGCAACTGCTGAAGGCTCTTGCTCTGGCAAAATACGGCTTCGGCAAGGCCTGTCCTGTTCTCCCGGTCGAAGTCCAGGTTGACTTCATTGGTTGATGGCACATCTGTCATCAGTCTACCTGCAGGGTTTCAACCAGGAATGCGCTCCCGCGCCTATATGGTTCTACGGATACGGTCCGCAGATATTCCTGGTATCCATGTTTTTCAAATAAGCCGGTCACGATACCAATCGCTTCACGCGCATATTCGGACCTTGCATCCACATCTTCCTGACTGTCAATTTCGATGGCAACCTCATCGGGGCGGATCCGGCAGCGCACACCCTTGATGGAAATAGAGCGCTGCAGGCTTTGCCACAGAGATTCTTCTGCCGCATTAATAACCGGCAGCAACTTCTCATCTATAGCGATCCCGGTCATGACACGACTTGAAAGGCAGGGTGCGGCCGGTAAATCCTGCAGATCGGTCAGGCCTAATAACCTGGCGATATTTCTAACCTCTGATTTGTCGATCCCCGCCTCTACATAGGGGTGCCTCACTTCATGTTCGCCCGCGGCAATGAGTCCCGGGCGATAGTCAGCCAGATCATCCATATTTGTCCCTGATATCACCCCCAGATCAACCTGACCACAAATGGTTTCATAAAGGTTGGTCTTACAGAAATAACAACGGTTGGCAGGATTGGCGCGGTATTGTGGATCGAGAATTTCTCCGGCATCTATCAGGCACAGATCCCACCCTTCTCTATCTGCGTAGCGTTTGACCCTCATGGTTGCCTGCTCGGGAACGGCCGGGGACAGGGCGTGGAAGATCCGGCTCTTTCCGTTGCTGCGATGCGCTACATAGGCGAGGGTCATGCTGTCTACACCACCACTGACGGCAACGGCTACGGGCCCCATCTGTTCGAGGACAGTTTTCAGCCCCACAATTTTACTCATTGTCTTCTCTGTATTTCTTTAGCGCCAATGCCTCAAGCAGTTGGCGAACATCAGTATCCACTGGCAAGTCGTCCATCTCTACCTTAGCAGTTAACCCACCAGGGCGCATGGCTACCTTCACCCGGTAGTCCTTTCCCTCGTGGCTAACGGTGAATTCTGAGCGCCTGAGGATGGACCTTGTTGTTAACCGACGCCTGATACCCAGTGTGCTGGTTACGTTGAAACAGTATTCTGTCAATTCCCGCTCTATTGCAGGACGGGCCAACACGCGAATACTTGTGCTTTGCCTGCCCTTCTTGGCGAATACTACCGACTGAATGACATCTATCACACCCTCCATAGCACGAGTTTTTTCTAGCGCAGCGGCGAGTTCCTCCGCAGTCTGATCATCCACTTCAAATTCGAGCGCCAGCACCTGGTCCGAATCCCAGCCTATGTCCTGGTCTGTACCAAAAACCAGCATACGAAGCACATTAGAAATGCCGGTGAACTTCTTGGTACCAAAACCATAGCCGGAACAATTCAGCTTAACGCCTTCAGGGATGCCAGGCACCGGTGCAAGGTACTTCAGAATTGCGGCACCCGTTGGGGTTATTCGCTCCCCTTCTATCCCATCATCATAAAATTCAAACCCTTCCAGTAACAGGCTGGTTGCCGGCGCCGGCACCGGCAATCGCCCGTGAGCCGCTTCCACCTGCCCTCTGCCAAGCGGTAGAGAGTGAACGCTCCAGGATGAAACGCCAACGCTGCTGATCAGTGATGCTGCACAGACAATATCTGCAATAGAATCCCATGCACCCACCTCATGGAAAGCAACCTGGTCGATGTCCTTCCCATGGACCTTTGCCTCCGCTTCTGCAATCAACTGAAAGATACCGAGGGCGACGTCCTTGGTGAAACTGTCCAGGGCCGAGTCGGAAATCTTCTGTTTGATATCAGAATAATGCCTATGGTCGTGACCTTCCGCCGTGGCGCCAGCCATCACCTTAAAATGCGTACCCGTCAATACGCCATCGCCAGTCACTTCATGGTGCAAATCCACCAGGTCAGCGAAGCCGGCGGCCTCGATGATCTCAGCGAGCCCTTCCCTTTGCTCAGGAAAACAATCAAGCAAGGCACCGATAAACATGTCACCGGATATGCCACCCACCAAATCAAGATGTATATGCATCAGCTCAGCATCTGGTGAGTTGGACCACACAGTTCAGCAACTGGGATCTGGTGCGTGCAGGCATCCCTGCAGGGTTTACCATCACAACCAAGACAAGCCGCAGCTAAACCTGCGAGCAAACCATATTCAGCCCTGGCAAACGAAAAATCACCATAGTCCGTTGCATACATGCGCGTTCGAAGCACGTCTGCAATGGGCACACCCTGCGGGCAGGCCCCTTCGCAATCGTTACAGGCATGCCTGCAGTAGGACATGTCGGTCATCTCGGCATAGTGCTGTAACAATCGCATGTCTTCCTGGGTAACCGCGCCTGATCCTGATGCACCCAGATACTCATCAATCCTGTCTCTCGAGGTCATCGTTATGATCAATGCATCAACACTTGGATTGTTCAGTGACCAGCGAAACGCAGCCTGGGCAAACGTTGCCCCCCCATCCTCATAGGGTCGCATGTCATTTAGGCGTGCACCACGCAGCACTTTCATTACGACAATGCCGATATTCTTTTCCCTGGCCTTCACCATGGCAGCCGGCAGCTGATGCTGGTTGGCAACAAAGTCAAATGACTGGGTGATCTTATCGTAAAAAGATGGGTCTTCACCAAAATTCTGGGCCAGCAAAAGGACATCGAACAGGTCATTTTCCACCGCATAATCTACGCATTCCGCGAGCCTGCCTGCATGTCCTGACATTCCCGTAAACCTGATCTTCCCCTGTTGCCTGGCCTTATCAACAAAAGCATCCCATTCTGGGTTCTTAAGCCTTTTAATATTGTTGACTGCATGATTGAAGTATACATCCACATAGTCCGTTTTCAGGTTTCTTAAGCTTTCCTCCAGCACACCCATCATTTCATCACGCCCCGTGCGGACACCCACCATGGCTTTCGTAGCCAGGACGACCTTGTCCCGCTTACCTTTCAGGGCATTGCCAATGACTGGTTCTGACTGACCACTGGAGTAGCTCTCAGCCGTATCAAAGTAATTCACACCAAGGTCGAGCGCATGCTCAACGAGGTATTCTTCTCCTCGCCTCAAGGTGGCGGCTCCAAACGAGATATCTGATATCTTGAGACCAGTCCGGCCAAGCGTGTTGTACTGCTTAACACCAGCGGTTGAACCGCTCGCACGCTCACCCAGTGCAGGCAGGGAAATACCCGATGCAATCCCCGTCATGGCACCCAGGTGAAGGAAGGAACGGCGCTTAAATAGCTTCTTCATTCGACAATCCTCTTTTCCAGCCCAGTTCGGGGTTTTAGTTCAAGGGCATTTTTGTGCTCCAGCTCTAAGACCTTATAGCAAACTGGATGATATTCAAATCCGGATAAGAAATGGCTATTCTACGCAGATGCGTATCGGACTTATTGCAGACACCCACATGCCGGGATCACTTCAGGAGCTCTGGCCACAGGCCATGACAGCCTTCGAGAATGTAGATTGCATTCTGCACGCCGGTGACCTGCACTCCATAGATATCGTCGACCAGCTCTCGATGCTGGCACCGACCTATGTATCTCGTGGAAATGGAGATTCAGGCCTGGTGGATGACCGTATCAGGGATGTCTGGCTGCTCGAATTCGCCGGTGTCACCATTGGCATGATCCATCGTCTGCCTTCACCGGCTAGAAAGTCCAGCGACGAAATCATCGACTACCTGAACCAGCATTTTGACCGCATCCCCCAAGTACTTATCTATGGCCACACTCACCTGGAAGGAGTGCACCAGGTGGCCGACCTGCTAGTCATCAACCCGGGTTCACCGACATTACCCCGAAACCAATCGCTGCGACTGGGTACTATCGGGATCCTGGATGTAGACGGCGATACCGTTGATGCATCAATATTCCAGCTGACGGAGGATGGTCTTGAATTTCAGCAATCCACGAGCAACAACAAGCAGCCCATGTCGCTTGACAACATCTCTTAGCAGATTGCTGAAAAAGCGCTTTCCTGCACTTTTTTCGTGGCGTGGACCTCAGCCGGCTCGCGAAAACTCAACTACTTACGTCGTTGATTTTCGGCCGACCCATCCATGTGTCGGTATAACAGTCTGCCTTTTGGCAGCCTGTTAGGTGGGACTCATCAAACTTGCACATCACCAACACCTGTGGCAGCTTGTTTTCTCAAATCTATCCATCCTGGGAATCAAGTGATACTGGATCTACATACCCATTCCGTCAAATCAGATGACGGTAGGGCAAAGGTTGAAAACTATTGCCAATGGATTCGTTCAAAAAATCTACCCATTGACGGCCTCGTGCTGACTGAGCACCGGCAATATGACATGGATTCCGATTACTCCAAGCTCGCCAGTAAATTTGATCTGATCATTCTGAAGGCGAGTGAA
Source organism: Gammaproteobacteria bacterium (assembly GCA_002725995.1). GTDB lineage: Bacteria > Pseudomonadota > Gammaproteobacteria > Pseudomonadales > Azotimanducaceae. The sequence continues at coordinate 8,047 of PBRQ01000056.1, read as the reverse complement.
GTGGAAACCGAATATGGGCACGTATTGGTGTATGGCGTTAGCCCAGACCTGACGAGGGCATTTGATTTTGCAAGCATCAACCTGCCCCTTGAAATGGTAGTGGAAACCAGCAGTCAACATGGTGCCGTGGCAGTGCCCTGTCATCCGGGCAGAAAGCGCGTTGGTATGTTTGCACACACAGAGGAACTTGGCGTCCCAAAGGGTGTGAGAATCGTGGAAATATATAATGGTGGCAGCAGGGACAATGAGGACCAGATTGCCATCACAAACGCCAAAGAATTTGGCTACCTCGGTATCGGCGGCAGTGATTCCCATATTGTCAGTCATGTCGGTCGTTGCGGGACAAAGTTTGCCAACAAAATCTCTGACATGAACGACCTGGTCGAAGCGCTAAGAAGCGAAGAATTCGAAGCTGTTAGCTTCAAGAACTAACTTTTCAACGAAGGGAACTATGGACGCAGATATAGAAGAATTACGCGAGAAGTTTCTCGACCAGGCATTCGACGAGAAAACTTTCTACGTGGATCCTGCCGTGACAATCGAATATGCCCGTCTTTGCGGAGAAACCGCTGGTCGATTTCTGGACAAGGATCATCCCGATTTCCAGGCACCGCCCACTTACCTCGCGAGCCTCAGTGGTCGCCGCTCCCTGCCGATAGATTTCCCCAGGTTTGGTATTGGCATGGATGCCGGGAAAGGTGTTGAATGCCTGAACCCTGTTCGCCCCGGTTCTACATTAACCGGCCGAACCCACTTGCACGATATCTACACCAAAACAGGCCGCTCGGGCCGAATGGTGTTCGTCGTATCACGGCTTGAATTCTTCGATGAAGGTGGCCTGCACCTGGCAAATTCAGACAGCCGGTCAGTAATAAGGGAGAAGTAGCGTGGCCACTAGAATAACTATTAGCAAAATCGAAGATGTCGAGTTTGGCGCTAACCTACCTGCATTTGAGCCGGACACATCCCTTGCGATAGTTAAAACCTTCGCTACCTTGATCGGCTGGGACGGCGCGAGATTTAGAGACCACGAAGCTGCCAGAAAAGAAGGCCTGGCCGGCGCGATGGTTCCGGGCGTGCTCAGTCAGGGTTATCTGGTTGCGATGATCCATCAGTGGGCACCCGTGGCGGAAATAAAGACCATTGATACGGTATTTCGCGCACCGGTCATAGCCGACGAACCCCATTTCATTACTGGCGTTGTAACCGACATCAATGAAGATGAGGGACTGGTGGAAATCGATCTGACGGTCGCCAACGAAAAAGGTGAGACACGCGTATTCGGGACGGCCTCTGTCAGCCTGCCGGCCTGAAGAGCGGAATATTCACTTCCTCGTGCTCCTCCCACACAAGCTCAACCTTCATGCCGATCTGAACATCAGCTGACGGATCATCCACCTCTATGACGTTAGACAGCATACGAGGTCCCTCGTCCAGTTCTATCCAGGCAACCGCATAGGGCACCTTGCCACGGAAAAAGGGGTGGTAACTTTGTCGAACAACACTATAGGTATAAACCGTTCCAAACCCTTTGGACAATTTCCACGTAAGGTTCCCGGATGTACATCCCATGCAATGTCTACGTGGATAGAAAACGACAGTATTGCAATCATCACACTGCTGATAGCGAAGTTCTTTGTCCTTGGTCGCCGCCCAGAACTCCCGTGTATCCATTTCATTGGTATGAGGAAGCGGCCTTGTTGGCTCGTTCATTAGTCTCTCCCCAGTATAATTGTACCCGCCGCATGCCGACTTCCGAGCATACCACCATTCCCATGAGCAACTGCCAGTTTTGCATCAGAAACCTGTGAACATGACTCACCACGCAATTGCCTGGCTGCTTCAATTAGTAGGAAAATACCGCGCATACCGGGATGATTCGACGACAGGCCTCCACCATCCGTATTGAGTGCAGGACCATCGCCAGGTCTGTCAAAGCGCAACCGCCCGCCTTCAACCCAGGCACCGCCTTCTCCTTTCTGACAGAAGCCAAGGTCCTCCAGCAACACCATGACGGTGATACTGAATGAATCATAGATCATGGCAATATCAATTTCGGCTGGAGAAATACCAGCCTCACCAAAGGCCTGCGTGCCGGAATAAGCACCAGCGCTCGTTGTTATATCGGCACTCGTTTGCGGGTATTTGGTCGCTTCACCGGTACCCAGGATCCAAACCGGCGATTTGCTGCAGTTTCGTGCGACCTCAGGTGAAGCAATAACTACTGCTCCGCCACCATCGGAAATCATGCAACACTCGAGCAGGTGCAGAGGATCTGCAATCATCCTGGAGTTGGTTACATCATCAATGGTTGTCTCGCGAATATCGAGAAACTCCAGGTCCTCCATCGCCCTTACTGCATCCGGATTACGCATTGCATGGCACCTAGTCGCAATTGAAATTTCGGCTAACTGCTCACTGGTGGTTCCATATTCATGCATATGTCGATGCGCCACCATTGCATAGTTGGCAACCAGCGTCATCCCGGTAAACATGTCCATGTTATCCGCAGGATGATGACCTCCTCCACCGCGTCCTCCAACACCAATCGCCCGGGCATTGCTGTGCGCGGTCGAACCATAGGTCAGCAGGGCAACGTTTGCTTTTCCAGATGCAATGTCCCTCTTTGCGTGGGCTGCATGGAACTCATAAGAGCTGCCACCAACATTGGTTGTATCAATAACCGCGGGCTTCAAGCCAAAGTACTCTGCTATAGTCAAACCATTCATGCCACCACCATCACCGGCATCATAGATGGCATCAACATCGGACCAGCTGAGCCCTGCATCTTCTAAAGCGCGTGCCGCACTTTCTGCCTTAATTTGCAAGGCGCTAACCTTGCCTTCCACATCACGTGACTGGTGCTCGTGAATGCCAACAATGGCAGCATCTCTTTGATTCATACTATTTCCTGCATATTCAAATCAACTAACTGTTAGGTGGGTTGGCACTGGCCCAAAAATCGAAGAAACCATATTAAGGAATTGAACTGCCACCCGAGGACTACGGGACTATAGTCCATTATTCCGTCAATTGGTGCAATCAAAGCAGTGCTCATGCTCATCAAAACATATCCCTTCAAGACCTTGTCGGTCCATGCCGAGCCTTGTAGGTATGGTAATGCTGTTGCTATGATTGAGTCAGGCTTTATCCCGATCACGCATTTATTTTCAGCAGCAAAAGGATAGATACTTGAAAGTCATTTGTCTCACTGGGGGGCTCGCCTCCGGCAAATCAACGGTCTGCTCATTCCTCACAGAAAAAGGCGCCAGCATTATCGATGCGGATAAACTCGGGCACCGCGCCTACGACCCGGGCACACAAGCCTACCGTGAAGTGATCGAAACCTTTGGGGAAGAAGTGGTCGCTGAAGATCAGAACATTGACCGAAATGTCCTCGGCGGTATCGTTTTTGAGCAACCTGATGAACTGAAGAAACTCACTAACATCGTTTGGCCTGAGATCAGACGCCTGGCCGAACTCGAGATAGCTAGACTGGATGCGATCTACCCGGATGGTATCGTTGTGCTGGAAGCCGCCGTTCTGTTTGAAGCAGGGTGGGAAGATTTAGGCGACGAAATCTGGGTCGTTATTGTAGATCACGACGTGGCAATAGAAAGGTCAATGAACCGAGATGGCAGTAATCGGGAAGCTGTCGAAAAGAAGCTGGATGCCCAACTGACGAATGAAGAGCGCATCAGCAGATCTGATATTGTCATTGAAAATAACGGGGACCCGGAGCAGCTCATTGACCGGGTTCAGCTGGAATGGTCTCGAATCTCCTGAACGCGAATAACGCCAGAGCACCTGCCACAAAAGTACCGCCATAAACAATGCAGATAGTCATCAGGCTGAAACTGGGTAATACCGGCGCCATGAGCGTCAAAACGTGAAAACTGAGAAACATAATCGCAATATTGAAAAAAGCGAGCTCCCTGGCGATTGGTGTGCTCAGGTCCGGATCCAGGATTCGCAGCAACAGTAAACCGCTTCCCGTTGAACCGCAGCAACATCCAAACACTGTTACGGCTCTTTCAACACCATAAGAACGCAGCTTGCGCCCTAAGCCGAAGCACAGCACTGCCGTTGCCAGGGTCACCGCCAGAGAAACGACAACTATTGGTATAACGAACTCACTGAGGAAAGCAAACTCAACACTCATGATGGTTGCAACAACCATCAAGTCAACGGATGAACCCGTTATCCTGCGCTGAGTCTCATCGTCAATAAAGTGACCGTAGCCAAACCTGTTCATCAGCGCCCGCAGAATAACGCAGACAATCAGCCCGTGAATAAAGAACAGGTTGTAGTTAAAAAATAGGCCGAGGTTGATCACATCGATAGTCACCATGCTGGCAAGGGGGTGGGCAAACTTCAGGTATTGATCGGTGATCACATACGCAACACCCAGTATGGCGATATGAAACACTAGCGAGTCTACATTGGCTGAATGGGTCACCTGCTTACCCGCTGAAACATCTGATGTCAGGATACCCCGGAGAAATTCATCATCGATCCTCGCCGACTGATTACTATTTAGCCCCGCACGGATAGCAGCCCTGGCAACTGGCACCCCCACAACGAACGCCATAAGGAAACCAACGGAGGCGTATACCAGCCCGAACCGGACAGCATGAGTAACACCCAACTCACCCTCCCAAATGCTGCCCAGCGCCAGAGCCTGCCCGGGACCCTGGGTAAATCCATGAGTGGCAATCATGCCAAGAAAGTAAGACAGTTCACCTCCACTGACCTGATTGAAAAGCAGGATGACGGCCAACCCAACCAGCCCCTGCAACACCAGGCTCATGACCCAGACGATACCCAGCCACAAGCCGCCGGGAATGACTGAGCGCTCATCCGTGTCAGATTTTTTAGCCCCAGTCAGCACCAGAGACATGAAACTGAGGGTGAAAAAGTGGAATGCAAAGGAGGTAAAATCGCCACTCTCGAAACCGAAACTCAAGCCGCTGGAAACAAGTACAAACCCCAGGACACCGCCAATCAGGCTCGCAGGAACCAGGTTATTCTGCAGAAATGAAATCCGCGCCCTGAGCACAACGCCGGCGAGTATCATCGAAACCATGAATGCGAACGCAATCACACCAGGAAAAGTAGCTGCCATTTGACTCAATCCAGTTTTTCTTTGGCGAAGAATGTACCAGTAATTCCCGGCAATAGAGAGTCCAAACCATTCTTTTCCATCAAAGACCCGGAATCTATCCGCGAGCACACCACTTTATGCCTATGCCAGGTCTGGGATCACGTCACAGCAATCACATTCCTGTGGCTCAGCAGGAACAAAGCTGTCCTTTCATGAAAGAGTCCCTATAATTCAGACAGAACATCCTTTACCATAAATACCCATGAGCTCAGTTATATACGCAATTGTATTTAAAGGAGAAATCATCGAGGGTTTCAAGCCGATTTCGGTGAAGGCCCATATGGCAAAGCTCCTGAAAGCTGACGCCGATAAGATTAAAACGCTGTTTTCTGGCAAGCAGATCGTTATCAAACGAACGGCTGATAAAAAGGCGGCGGCCAAATATGGCGGCGCCCTCAAGAAGATCGGCGCGGATGTCAAAGTCAAGGTCATAAAATCTGACCCTCCACTACCGGAAAAGAAGGTAGCGAAAGCGGCCACACCTGCAAGCGTGCCAGCACCTACTACAACAAGCACACCAGCAACCGAGCAAACGCCAACGGCGGTTGATACTTCAACTATCTCCCTAGCTCCAAACGAGGGCAACCTGGTAGAGCCATCGGCCCCACCACCTCCACCAGATGTCAATATCAGCGGTATTACGGTGGCCGAGAACGACGGGACACCTCTGATTGAGGCAAGCGAAGAAGAACATGCCGACCTCGACCTCGGTGAGTACTCGGTTCAGGAAAATGATGGTTCACCGCTGGTTGAAGCTAGTGATGATGAGGCACCTGAGATCGAGGTTCCTGATTTTGGCCTAGATGAACCAGGCGCCGTATTGGAAACACTTCAGGAAGAAAAAGAACTACTCAATCCAAATACAAGTGGCATGACCCTAGCCATGACTGGTTCTGACATGCTCGAACCAGAGGAGCGTGATGAGGGGCCCGAAGCCAAAGTACCGGACACGAGTGGTATCAACCTTGTTCCTAACTTTGACTGACACAAGTAACCCTTCTTCCTAAACCTCATGAGTCTCTAAACCTCCAGAACTACCACAGGAATCTCCCTGTCGCCGGCTGACGTCTGGTAGTCATTGTAGGGTGGATAAATTTCTGCAAGTTCCCCCCACAGCCTTGTCCTTTCTTCGCCCTCAGCAGTTCGTGCTCGTGCTTTGTATATCTCAGGTCCCACACGTATTTCACAATCCGGTGTAGCGACAAGATTCAGATACCATGCTGGGTGTGTCGGAAAACCACCTTTAGAAGCGATGATAATGTAGTTATCACCTACCTTTTTGTAGATGAGCGGCAACATCCGCTCTTCACCGGACTTTCGCCCCCGGCTGGTAAGCAACAGGCAGGGCAGCATCCCTGCTCCGCCAGCCGCAGATGCATCCCACATATGCGCCTTCTCAGGGTCGGTTAAATACAATTCAATATGACTACTAATCCAGTCTGGTAGGTCTGCAGGTATGTCACTCATGGGAACTCTTTTTCTAGCGAATGAAGGCATTCATTCTGCGCTAAATCAAACTGAGGGGCAATTCCGCTGACAATCGACACAATTTGATGGGCTTGAAGATTTGACTGTCTCAGCACTCAAAAAACAAACTCGCCACGTGTCAGCAAGCGGCCGCGGCTCGAGCTAGCATAAGGTTTATACTTGCCCGAAGTTCCGATATAGTGAATTAGAATGCAAGAAAAGATAGCTGTCACCGGTGCCTCAGGCTTTATAGCCAGTCACTGCATCCTCGACCTTCTACAGCACGGCTATTCTGTCAGAGGAACCTTGCGAAACCTTGGTCGCAGCGAACAAGTGCGCGACATTCTCGCTAAGTACAACAAGGATGCAGCTGAAATAGAATTTGCGGAAGCAAACCTCACCAGCGCAGATGGTTGGGCTGAGGCAATTGATGGATGTGACGGCGTTTTCCACGTGGCATCTCCCATATCCGCTACTCTACCGAAGGACCCTAACGAGCTTATTGAGCCTGCGTTGCAGGGCACGATAAATGTGCTGACTGCTGCGAAGCGGGTTGGTATCAAGAGAGTTGTACTCACTTCCTCCATCTCTGCGGTGATAGGAAGCGAAAAGGCTATTGACCGCACTTACACCAGCAATGATTGGAGTGACCCGCAGGATTCAAACTTAACTGCTTATTCAGCCAGCAAAACTATAGCCGAGAAGAAAGCATGGGAACTCGCTGCTGATGAGGATCTGGAACTCGCAGTCATCAACCCCACAATGGTCCTGGGACCCGCACTCGAAGCTGATTACGGCACATCACTTGAGCTATTGTACAAACTGCTCGCAGGTGCAGTGCCCCTGGTACCGAAGGTTGGTTTCGAGGTTGTTGATGTGCGTGATGTTTCCTCCCTGCACCGGCTTGCCTTCGAACATCCGGAAGCAGCGGGCCAACGCTTCTTATGTGCCGCTGGTTTCAGGTGGTTTATTAAAGTCGCCGATCAGCTAAGAAGGGAGTTCCCTGACTACCGTAGAAAGATACCGACCAGGCAAATGCCAAATGCTCTCGTTAAAGTCTTTTCAGTGTTCATCAAGGAACTTGCCTCAATCAGCAACGAACTGGAATCCACCAAAAGGTTGGATTGTAACCCTGCACTCAATATTGGCTGGCAACCCCGTACCCCGGAAGAAGCCATTCAGGCTGGAGCGAAGAGTCTGATTGAGCTAGGCCTTGTTTGACTCGACATTCTCAGTATATCGAAGGATCTCAGCAAACTAGATGTTACAATCCCCACCACGCCCTGGTAGCTCAGTTGGATAGAGCATCCGCCTCCTAAGCGGAGGGTCACAGGTTCGACTCCTGTTCAGGGCGCCAGTAATCTATTGATTTAATTGATTTTATTCAATATGTAAATTTCTCTTTATATCCCGATT
>PBRQ01000055.1 GCA_002725995.1 Gammaproteobacteria bacterium | reverse complement strand
TGACCTCTCTTTTGGGCACGAAGCGGCGGTATTCGATATCCGGAACCTTCCGCTTTTCGGATCCACTTACCGCCAGGGGCTAGATAGATTGGATGCGAGATGTGCAGTCACGGGAACAGCCAGAAGAACCCTCAGAATCAGAAGCAGGTCATAGCTTCAATCTGTGACGCGATTACCAGTGGCAGCACCTCGATTAAGGGGGTGATGCTTGAAAGTAATCTCCTGTCGGGCCGTCAGGATTTTCATCCCACCAATATGGAATATGGGCGCAGTATCACCGATGCCTGCCTGTCCCTTGATGAAACCTTGCCCTTGTTGGAGCAACTCAACCAGTATCATTGAAGCCATCATTGCCAAAACCCGGTTCTACTGCATAATAAAGCCTATGAAGGAATCTGATTATCTTCCGTTTGTCCCCGGACATACAATTAACCCTCAACCTGCACGGACGTAATTTTGGTCGTCATTTCGCTAGTGTTTTTCTGTTACCTAGTCGTTCTGTTCAGTCTCGCCATTTGGACCAGAAAAGGGACCCAGAGCCTCAGTGGCTATTTCCTCGCTGACAAGAAACTGCCTCCATCGGTCGTTGCCTTCAGTACCAATGCAACGGGCGAAAGCGGGTGGTTGCTGCTTGGCTTGACTGGCATGGGTTACGCTGTTGGCGTGCAGGCATTCTGGGTGGTTGCCGGTGAGGTGATAGGCATTAGCCTTGTATGGTTATTGCTTGCCCGAAGGATAAAACACCTGGGTGATGAGTCTGACTCCATCACCGTGCCGGATCTCTTATCCGCGAAATTTGTAGACCCCCAAAATCTGATCAGGAAGGTCAGTGTGCTGGTTATCCTGGTCATGGTAGGGACCTATGTCAGCGCCCAGATGGTTGCAACGGGTAAGGCCTTCAGTACTTTTACTGGTATGGACTATTCACTTGCGGTCGTGTTTGGAGCAACCATCATCATTGCCTACACGCTTATTGGCGGCTTCAAAGCGGTAGCCTTTACGGACCTGGTGCAGGGGATTTTAATGCTGGGGGGGCTTATTCTCGTGCCCGCAGTGGCAATAACTTCCCTTGGCGGGGTGGAGGAAATGTTAGGTGGATTGCATGATATAGATGCCTATCTGCTTGACCCCTTTCGCCCCAGTGAGAGCGGGTACAGCGTCTGGATACCTATTTTGAGCTTCCTTGCCATTGGCCTGCCATTCCTGGGAGTTCCCCAGTTGACGGTACGGTTTATGTCAGCGGTCAGTGAGGCGAGTATCAGGACGGCAGGGAGCATTTCCATCATCGTTACGTTTCTGTTTGGAACCGGTGCGGTCCTGACAGGTATGGCAGGGCGCGTACTGGTTCCAGAGCTTGAAGATTCGGAGACAGTGTTCCCGGTTCTGGCGGCTGAACTATTTCCAGACGCAGTCACCGGCCTGCTCATGGTTGTCGTGCTGGCGGCAATTATGTCAACGGTGGACAGCTTGTTGCTTTTGGCATCGTCAGCAGTGGTGAGAGACTTTCTTCAGAAAATTCGAGGCTCCGGGCGCGATGACTCGGACCTGGCACGCTATGGGAAGATCACCACGCTGGTGATTGGTGTAATGGCTGTCGTTTTTGCGTTAATGGAAAGCCCGCTGATCTTCTGGCTTGTACTCTTTGCCTGGTCAGGGCTGGGCGCAGCCTTTGGGCCCGTCATCGTATGTCTGTTCTATTACCCCAAGCTGACTCTATACGGCGCCCTTGCCAGTATTTCCGGTGGTTTTCTTACCTCGGTAATCTGGGTGGTATCGCCCCTTAAATCAGCTTTGAATGACCTCTATGAGATGATTCCCGGCTTCATCGTGGGATTGCTGCTCGCGATCCTTGTCAGTCAATTTACACAATCAACAAATGTTTCGCCGACCAAGGCGGGCAAGCCTTCCTGAAACCTTTGGCTTTTGGTCCAAGTTACTTTTGCTCCGTGTTGCTTTTGGGCAATGCTTCTTTCAGTCTAGGTTATCAGTGCATCGACCGCGCAGGCTCGATCCGGGTATATCAGCAAGGGATTGATGTCCAACTCTTCAATGCTGTCACGATGGTCAGTCACAAGTTTGGAAACCTTCAGCAGACAATCTATCAGTAACTCCCGGTTGACGGGCAGTTGTCCACGAACGCCGTCGAGCATTCTGTGCCCCTTGATCTCCTCCAGCATGTCTTCGGCGTCACGGCGTTTGATTGGTGCAACTCTAAAGGACACATCCTTGAGCACCTCGACAAAAATCCCCCCAAGGCCAAACATGATGACCGGGCCAAATACGGGGTCCCGGGTCATGCCAATGATCACTTCAACGCCGCCTTGGAGCATTTCCTGGACCAGGACACCACTGATGTCGGCATCTGGCGCATATTGCCGGGCATTTTCAATAATTTCCTGGTAGGCATCTCTTACTTCCTGTTCTGATGCCAGGTTCAGCCTGATGGCATCGGCTTCAGTCTTATGCAGGATCTGGGGTGATTGAATTTTCATTACCACCGGGTAGCCGATCTTTGCCGCCAGCGCGACGGCTTCATTCTCATCCCGGGCCAGTTCCTCACGGGTTACGGGTATATCGTAGTCGGCGAGGACCTGCTTACATTCATATTCCGTCAGCCCTCCATCGGAATTAAGCAGTTTGTCTGCAACAGGGTGTGCTTTTTGCTTCACAATAACTTCATTGGTGGCATCATCTTGTGCACGCCGGACCTTACGCTGATACCAGGCAAGGTCTGCAATGGCCTTTGGCGCCTGCGGCCCCTCAGATATCATGGTAACGCCGCTTTCACGCAGGTGTTCCAGTGGCTTTTTCATCTCCTCATGCGCGTGACGCGTGGTGATGACAATGGGTTTATCAGTGGCTTGCTGAATGTCGATAATTTCCTGGGCACTCTCCTTGTCCCGGATAAATCCCTGCATCAGGACGATGTCGATCTCCTTGGCGGCACTGAGTACCTTCAGACTTCGACCCATCATCCGCGGGTCATTGGCCGCCGCAGCGGTAAGGTCAATTGGGTTCTTCGCTGAGCCAAATGGCGGCAGGACTTCTTCGAGACATTTTTTGGTTTCACCGCCAATTTCTGGTACTTCGAGGCCGTTGCTCTGACACATGTCGGTCATCATGACACCATGACCACCGCTGCCACCGAGAATGGCAAGGCGATTCCTCTCAAAATTCTGCCCGCTACGATGCAGGTGAACAAAGGCAATCAGTTCGCTCAGATCGTTAATTCTGATAATGCCCATCTGCTTGAAAAAGGCTGTGTATATTTCATCATCGCCTGCAAGCGACCCGGTGTGTGAATTCGCTGCCCTGGCTCCAGCGCCAGTTCTGCCAACCTTGAGCAGGAGAATGGGCTTGCCTAACTCCAGCGCCCGTTCCGCAACGCTTCTCAATTTGTCGCCATCCCTCGCGCCTTCCAGGTAACCTCCTATCACCTCCGCATGGGGGTCGGTCAGGAGATACTCAATACAATCTGCTACTTCACAGTCTGCCTCATTGCCGACGCTGGCAAATGAACTGAAGCCGACTCCGGCCTCGGTAGCTTCCAAATAGGACATGGCACCGAAGGCTCCGCTTTGGGTAACAAAGGCCAGGGTTTGGGGTTCGACAGGTTCAAGGTCCATGATATGTGCAAAGGATGCCATGCATGAATTGGTCTGATTCATGAGTCCTAGGCAATTGGGCCCCATCAGCCGAATACCATTCTCCCTGGCGAGTTCAGTTATCTCCGCCTGCAGCGCAGCGCCTTCTTCATTAACTTCCGCGAATCCTGCGCTGAAGATTACTGCAGCCTTAATGCCTTTCTCAACTCCCTGCCTGATGACTTCCAGTACGGCTGACGCAGGGACGCTGACAACGATCAGCTCAATTTCATCCGGTACTTCCCGCAGGCTTGGGTAGCAGGGCGTGCCATAGATTTCATCATACTGGGGATTAACCGCGACTATCGTGCCGGCGAAACCCTTGTCTTTTAGTGCCTTAAGAGGCCTGCCGCCTGGTTTGAATCTCTGCATTGATGCGCCAATAATGGCGATCGATTTGGGGTTGTATAGGTATTCGATACCGGTGGACTCTTTGTTCTCGGCATCGGTAGCTTGCATTCCGGGCATACCACTTTCCATTTAAAGCTCCTAGACTAATTCGCTGGACAGGTTGGTGCATTCGGTGGTAGACGTATTTACCTGAACCGAAGCAAAAATTCGGGATAGGTCCAAAGAGAGACACTGCGACTTCGGCGATGCACACTAAATGTAGCGGCCCCTGGTGTCAAGTTATAAGCCAGTTACAGAGGTATGATCGGGTAGGTGTGAAGCCCGGGTCTTTTTTACAGACAGGGCGAAACTATTGGTTCGCCGGTGAAGAGCGCTCAAGTTCGGCAAACAGTTCGACGACCTCCTCAAGCGCCTCCTGAAAACGATAGTCTGTTACTGAGGATATGAGGCTTTCAAGCATCTTAGGTTCGACTCTAGCTAAAAGCCCTTTGATATTTCCAAGCAATTTATAGGCATCGTGGCTGTGTTCAGCGATTTTTCCCCGCAACTCAGCGAGGACTTCGATTGCAGATTCAGAGCCCATAGGTTCTGCATTTCTAGTCGTCAGCAGTTCGAGTGTGGCTAGTCCCTTGATGAGTTCATTGAAGCTCCTCTTGCAGTCATCCAAACACACATCAAATGATTCAAGTCCCAGGTGGTTTTCCAACTCTACCAGCTTCTGTTACAGCTCTATTGCGCCAATGTTACCGGCTACACCCTTCAATGTATGGGCGATGATTTTGGCCTGTTCATATCATGACGATGGTTTTCATAGGTGGTAACAAGGATACGGTGATAAGTCTCTTCATTGTTACGAAGCGTACCGAGTACGCTCTCGGTATCCAGGAATGTCAGTTTATCCAGAAAGGAGGGCGCTGAGTCAGGTGATTCCTGTGGTAACGTTTCGTCAATATTTTCCAGAATTAGGTACTTGGATAATACCTCAACCAGCTCACTCTCATTGATGGGTTTTGCAAGGTGGTTATTCATTCCCGCATCGAAGGCTCTCACTTTATCTTGATCCAAAGCATAGGCAGTCATTGCTACGATAGGTAAGGCTACAGAATCCTGTGATTTGCAGACTTCCCTCGTCGCATCATAGCCATCCATTTCTGGCATCTGAATATCGATAAGAACAAGGTCATACTGTCTTTCCTGAACCTTCCTGACTGCATCTTTCCCATTCAGTGCTGTGTCGGTGTGAAGGTGCAATGCATTCAGCACCTCTACCATGATCTGCTGATTAACCACGTTGTCTTCAACAATTAAAATGCTAAAGGGCACGGATCTCATAAATTCATGCTGCCCTGCCTGTGATTGTTTATCCTGCCAAATCTCCTGCAGTTGTTTAGCGGTTTCGATGCCATCCAGGCCTGTCTGCTATAGTGTCGAGACACCCGCTCTTGAGATGGCATGCGCATGATCACCCTCTACCAATTTGAAATCTCCCCCTTCTGTGACAAGACCCGTCGTGCACTTACTTATAAGGGACTTGAATTTGAAGTAAAGGAGATGTTGTTTTCCCAGGAAGCTGAAAATCTTAAGGTGAGCCCAACTCACAAGTTTCCGGTTATTGACCGTGGTGGTGACCGTTTAGCGGACTCCACTGACATTGCCTACTACCTTGAAGAGAAATACCCGGAACCACCGCTATGCCCGGCAGATCCAGCCAGTCGTGCGCATATGCATATCATTGAAGACTGGGCCGATGAAAGTCTATTCCCCTACGATCTGGCCATGCGCGGTTTATGGGAACATAACATCCCGCTCCTGATCGACGATATCTTCAAGTACGAGACACCCGAGCTCCAGAAAATGTTCGCTGAGACAGTGCCTGATGGTATTCGCCAGCAGCTAATTGCGGCTGGGCTCGGGCGCAAAGACAAGAAGGCGATACTCAATGATGTTCGCCGGCACCTGGAGGCAGTGAATGCTTTAATCCAGGCTAACAGCTGGCTTGTGGCGGATCATCTAAGCTACGCTGATATTGCAGTCGCAGCGATGTTTTTTGTCATTAATCGGGCTGAAGAAGGCGCGGCAATGCTTGATGAGTTTCCGATGATCAGGAAATGGCAAGAGCGGGTTGATGAGTTGACCTTGTGAAACAAGAGCCGCTATTCTGGTACCCCGTTGACTAGGCTGGTCCCATATTAGCGGGATACGTCTTAACCTACGACCTAATTAGACAAACCTATGAAGGCCCCAAATCAAAAACCTCTTTAGCCGTTTCTTGAGTCTATTCCGATCGGGTGGTGAGCGGCTGTCCGCAGGTGAATTAAAGCGGAATCAGGAATCACATCCAGAAACTCACACAGACCCCCCCAGGCAATAGCAACCTTTTACTAGATCCCGAACATGATTTCCTGGCACGCCTGTTCTCAGCAGAGCAGAATGAAATTAGTGAATTTCAGGCTGGGGAAAAGGACTTCATAACTCACCTTGAGGAACTGCTCGCCTCAGACAAGGCTGAAGGGCTGGTCCCCAGGATGTCCGGGAGTCTGCCGAGGCTCCTGGCGAGTCTACTCAGTGGCAGTTCAGTAAAAGAATTGAGCGACCAGGTTGTTTCTGATCCTCCCTTGCTGGCTAACATATTAAAGGTCGTTAACAGTCCCTTTATACAGACTCAAAGCGAAAAAGATTGAGAATGTGGATGAGGCCCTCGTAATTCTGGGAGAGGATGGGCTTAGGGAAGTCATTGCATCGGTCGTCCTTGGGCCAATAATGGTTACCAAAGCCGTTCCAGGGATTGATACATAGCTAAGCTCTTCCTTTTTGGGGAAAGCCCTGAAGTGTGCAGTTACCTGCAGGTCTTTTGCGAGAATGAGGGGGGCGGCTGATCCCTTTGCCGTGTTCCTGAGCGGTCTAACGAATTCAGTGGGACTCGCTGCAACTGATGGCTAAAGTAGATCTTCCACCTTCACATCCGTTTAGTAACCCCTGCCTCTCTAGCATCCGGGGACTTTATAGAAAGCCAAGTTTTAATATAGTGAAGAGAAAGGAGTCAGGACATTCTTGAGGCTTTTGCCTACGGCATTGGTTACAATACTATTAGTTCAAAGAACAATGACTCAAAGGACATAGATTCTGATCTCACAGTATTGCACGATAGCATCAGGCTAGCATTCATACACCCTGCATCAGTGCGGCGCGTATGATGAAGCCGAGGTTGCGCTGGTTGTTGATACTGATCATGGGAAGAGGATCTGGCAGTGGGAATATGAGCAAATAGAAGAATAAATGGTCAGTCCGGGATCAGGACCACTTTAGTGCATTTGCCGTCCTGTTGATCCTTGACCGCTGCACTTATCTCGCTGAACGGGTATACCTTGATCATCTTGTCAAATGGTAAACGGCCCTGCCTGTAGTGATTAATGAGTTCCGGGATAAATTTATCTGGATCACTGTCTCCCTCGATGATTCCCTTGATTGTGTGGCCAAAAGTAATCATGTTCATTAGGTCGCCCGGCACGGGCGTCCCCGGCGGGCAGATTCCCACAATACCAAACACCCCCTTGGAACCAAGGCAGGTAGCCGCTGACTCTATAACATCGGGATTGCCCGTCGTATCAAAGATATAGTCCACGCCTTCCGGGTGAATCTCTTGAATTGCCAAAAGTAGATTTAGACCCTCCGGGTCCAGAACATGGGTTGCGCCAAAAGAGAGCGCCATTTCCCGACGGGTGGCGTAGGGCTCGAGTACCGCGATCGTGGAGCACTCCTGGATTTTGGCGCCCATAACTGCGCTCAGTCCGACCGCGCCACCACCAAGAATCAGGATCGATGATTCTGCGTCTGCCGCTAAAGAACGCATTACACCGCCAGCTCCTGTTTGTACGCCGCAACCGAGGGGTCCCATGATTTCCAGCGGCAGGTCAGTATCCACCTTTACGACGTTCCTCTCATAGGTCAGGGCGTGGTGAGCAAATGAAGACTGGCCGAAAAAATTGGAGCCTAACTTGATGTCATCTAACTGGCTGCTTGAGGTGCCGTCCAGTCTTGTACCCACATAGTTGAGTAGGGGCATGGTTCTGCAGTATGCAGGGTCGCCAGTTTGGCAGCGGTCACATGCGCCGCATGAGCGAAAGCTGATCACCACATGATCGCCGGCAGAAACCTTGGCCACGTCTTTTCCGACTGCTTGCACGATACCAGCACCTTCATGGCCCAGTATGCCCGGCAATGGAAACGGTGCCGCGCCCGATGAAAAGGCCAGGTCTGTATGGCAAAGGCCCACACCCTTTATTTCAACAAGGACCTCATCATCTCTTGGTGCATCCAGCTTGATGTTTTCGATTGTGAAGCCTTTGCCTTCAGGCTGTGCAACAATTGCTTTGGTCTGCATGATCGCTCCTGTTTGCGCGTTTTTTTGTAGAGATTGCTTGTGGTGCCGTTTGCGGGTGACTGGTGTTAGTTCTCAAGGCCGGAGCGTCGGATTAACTCCTTCGTGGACGGGTCAAGGGCATCGCCTGAACTGCCGTCAAGCAAATTAGTTGCCAGACGCTTGCCTAGTTCAACCCCCCACTGATCGAATGAATTGATTCCCCAGATAATGCCTTGGGTAAACACCTTGTGTTCATACAAAGCGATCAGCATGCCAAGAGATGCGGGTGATAGCTCGTCCAGCAGCAGTGTATTGCTTGGTTTGTCACCTGGATAGTGTAGATGCGGATTGTCGCTTGCGTCACCTGTCATCAGGGCAGCGGCCTGTGCAATCATGTTGGCTAACAAAACCTTGTGCTGATATTCATCGCCGAGATTTTCTTTCACAATCCCGACAAAGTCGACGGGTATCAGTTTTGTACCCTGGTGCAGG
Organism: Gammaproteobacteria bacterium; assembly: GCA_002725995.1. GTDB lineage: Bacteria > Pseudomonadota > Gammaproteobacteria > Pseudomonadales > Azotimanducaceae. Next base: position 90,752 of record PBRQ01000055.1, on the reverse strand, counting down.
AGTTGAAAAAAAGCATGTTGCCCGTTAGTGCCTGTCTGACCCCAGACGATTGGCGCGGTGGTTCCTACCATTTCCAGTTCGTGGATTGATGTGGATTTACCATTACTTTCCATATCAAGCTGTTGCAGGTAGGAAGGTAACAGACGCAGCCGTTCGCAGTAGGGGACAATCGCTATACTCTCGGTATCAAGGAAGTTGTTGTACCAGATACCTATCAGCGCAAGGATTACCGGCATATTCCGGTCAAGTGGGCTGTGAAGGAAATGATCATCCATTGCCTTCGCTCCTTTGAGCAGCCTGGCAAAATTGTCGTGACCAATGGATATGCTGATGGAAAGCCCGATGGCGGACCAGAGTGAGTATCGGCCACCTACCCAGTCCCAGGTTTCAAATATATTACTAGTGTCAAAACCAAATTCATTCGCAGCGGCAGGCCTTGCAGTTACTGCCAGAAAATGTGATGTTCCCTGTTGTTTTTCAATGTTGAGCTGCTTTTGTAACCATTGAATAGCCTTATTGGTATTGAGCAGCGTCTCGTGGGTGGTAAACGTTTTACTGCAGGTGATGAACAGAGTTGACTGCGCCTCAAGGCTGGCAAGCAAAGTATCAATCTCTGCACCATCTACATTTGAAATAAAGTGAGTCCTGATGCCCGGCTTGCTGAATTCCCTGAGTGCTTCACAAACGAATCTGGGGCCGAGGTCTGATCCACCAATTCCGATATTAACAACATCAGTAATGGACTTTCCTGTAGCTCCCTTCCATTCTCCCGAGCGAACAGCATCACTGCATTTTTGCATTCTTAATAGCTGTTCGGCTATTTTGTCTGCGATCGATTCACCTTTCACCTCAACCTTGCTTTGCGGGTCACGCAAAGCCGTATGCAGGGCAGGAAGTCGTTCCGTCTTGTTGATTGGGTCACCGCGAAACATTGCAGCTTTTTGCCCTTCAAGATCGGATGCCTGTGCGAGGCCTATCAACGCATTGAAAATTTCGATGTTCAGCCGGTTCTTTGAAAAATCCAGATATATGCCGGGAAGGTCGACGGAGAAGCGTTCAAGTCTTTCTGGGTCCTTGGCAAAATATCTCTGAATCGAGTCTGTTGTGCTCGATTCCGCGAGTGATGTCAGGACCTTCCATGATTTGGATCTCTGGTTTTCATTATTCGATGAGTTCATAACTTTTGTACAGACTCTTAGTCCACCTTTTGGCCTATTGTAGCAGCACTGACTGACACGAAAAGGTTGGGATGGCTTACGCTCATGGAAGGAGATGGCCAGTAGTGATGTTTAAGCAGGCCTAGCAAATTTGGCTTCATAGATACATTCTACATATATATTTTAGCGAGTCGGCACCACAAGCACATACCAGTAGGCGTAGGTGCTGAGTTGCAAAGGGAAGTGCGCACCCACCGGGAGCGAATTAACAGAAAGTTAAACCGCAGGAAAGTCTGGCAGAAACTCGTCTATGGTGAAGTTATCAGAGGGGTTGATGAGGCAGTGGCTCGAGAGCGTCAGATCAGGAAGTTTAAGCGGTCCCGGCTTGAGCGCCTTGTCGAATCGGTCAATCCTGGGTGGGACAGCATTTCCCTGACAGCTTTATGCAAATCCGGTTTCAGTGACGCGGGGCGCATGTCGGGTGGAGGCTAATTTTGGTGGCAGAACTTAGCATAGCTTGAGCCACGTCTAGTCTGATTTTACAGGCTTCTGGTGATGCTAGAATATTTCACGCTGCCACATCTTGTAACAATACGATAATCGGCGCATCTAGGTGTATATTAGGAATTGTTGTTTGTCGGTATCAAGTAGATGAAATCAGAAAAGGTTGGCCTCGTTCTGTTGTTAATGGGATTGATTGGAGCATTTTTTTACCTCGATGTCAGTCAGTTCCTTACGTTGGAGTTTCTCAGGTCCGAGCAGGATAATTTTACTCAGCTTGTTCGGGAGAATCTTGCCGTCGCTTCGCTAGCCTACTTTTGCGGATATATTGCCATCACGGCTTCCTCCTTGCCTGGTGCGACCATTATGACCCTGGCAGGCGGTGCGGTTTTTGGCTTCTGGTGGGGATTGCTACTTGTTTCTTTTGCATCCACCATTGGCGCAACCCTGGCAATGCTGATTGCAAGATTTATCCTCCGTGACGAGGTGCGGACAAGGTTTGGGAAATGGACACAAAGAATAGATGAGGGCATTGAGAAGGAAGGTGCATTTTATCTTTTTGCTTTGCGTCTGGTGCCTGTATTCCCATTTTTTGTTATCAACCTTGCAATGGGGCTTACCAATATCTCGGTGTTGCGCTTTTTCCTTGTCAGCCAGTTCGGCATGCTTGTTGGCACAGCAGTCTATGTTAACGCGGGAACTCAGCTGGGTCAGCTTGAATCCCTTGCTGGTATTCTTTCGCCCGCGCTGCTGGGCTCCTTCGTACTGTTGGGGCTGTTCCCGCTGATTGCTAAGAAGGCCGTTGATTTCGTGCGTTCTCAAAAGATAATGCGAGACTGGCAAAAACCCTCATCATTTGACCGGGACCTTATTGTCATTGGAGCCGGCTCCGGAGGGCTTGTTGCCGCTTTGATAGCTGCTACCGCCAAGGCGGAAGTAACGCTGATCGAAAAGAACAAGATGGGTGGAGACTGTCTCAACACAGGCTGTGTCCCTAGCAAGGCACTGATCCGCTCCGCCCGACTTGCCGCTGATATGAGGCGCGGAGCAAGTCTCGGTTTTAGGGAAATGCACGCGGATTTTGAGTTTGCCGAGGTTATGGAACGCGTGCAACGAGTCATTAAGGAAATAGAGCCCCATGATTCCGTTGAGCGCTATGAAGGTCTGGGCGTTAAGGTAGAGATTGGGGAGGCGGAAATTCTGTCCCCCTATAGTGTACGAACCAATGGGTGCACCTTGACGACCCGGAATATTGTCATCGCGACCGGTGCAGAGCCGTTTGTTCCTCCAATAAAGGGCCTCGAGAAGATTCGATACCTTACTTCTGACAATTTGTGGGAACTGCGTGAGCTGCCACAGCGAATGGTGGTATTAGGAGGGGGACCGATTGGTACTGAACTGACACAGGCATTCAACAGACTTGGTAGTGAAGTTACTCAGGTTGAACAGGCTGCACAGATCATGACTCGTGAAGATCCTGAAATTGCTGAGATGGTCGCTGAATCAAGCAGGGCGGAAGGGGTCACCATCCTGAATGGCTATACGGCAAGCGAGGTCATTGTTGATCAGGGTGAAAAATTCCTGCTCTGTAGCGGTGAAAATGAACTGAAAGTCCCATTTGATGAATTGCTGGTTGCCGTTGGCAGGAAGGCTAAAACCCAGGGGTTCGGGCTTGAATCGCTGGGTATTGAACTTACCGATATGGGCACCATTGCGGTGGATGATTACCTCCGGACCAACTACCCCAATATCTATGCTATTGGCGACGTTGCAGGTCCCTACCAGTTTACCCATACGGCCTCCCACATGGCGTGGTATGCCTCGGTCAATGCCTTGTTCGGTACATTCAAACGCTTCAGGGTCGACTATTCCGTTGTCCCCTGGTCGACCTTCAGTTCACCCGAAGTTGCCCGTGTTGGTATCAATGAAACTGAGGCAAAGGCACAGGGTATTGATTTTGAGGTAACTCGCTACGATGTGGCTGACCTTGATCGAGCTATCGTCGACGAGGCGGGGCATGGCGTCGTGAAAGTACTGACGGTACCGGGTAAGGACACGATACTCGGGGTTACTATCGCTGCGGATCATGCGGGGGAGCTTATCAGTGAGTACGTCCTGGGAATGAAACATGGGCTGGGTCTGAATAAGATCCTGGGTACGATTCATATCTATCCAACGCTGGCTGAAATGAACAAGTTTGCTGCCAGTGAATGGCGAAAAAATCACAAACCTGATTGGCTGCTGGATCTGGTGGGTAAGTATCACAGGTGGCGGCGTGGAAAACCGTCAAAGGTTGGGGGCCCAGTTGAGGTGCCCGGAGAAAGCTAGCCACATCAGGTCAGGTGCCAAGCTATCCAATGCACACTTTTGAAATTCGTTGAACTAATACCTGACTATGGCTAGCACCTACGTTTTCTGCTTGTTTAGTTTGCTGATCAGGGCATCAGTTTCGTCGTCACTGGGTTCGGCTGGAAGTTCATACTTTCCCGCGATGCCGGCAGCGAGTTTCAGCTGCTGGAAATACCTTCTGCAGTGCACGCACATTAGCAGGTGAAGCCGAAAGTTGATTTGCTGAAGAAGCGTCGTCGGACCATCCATGTAGTCACTCGCCACATCACTCACATCTTTACAGGTAAGCAAAGCTTTCTCCTAATTTGTGCAACATTCGCCAGTTTTCTGAAAATGCTCAATGCACAGGAAGAGGCTGTTCCTGGCCCGGTGCAGTAATACTCTCACGTTAGACTCGCTGACCTCGAGAATGTTACAGATGTGAGCTAGCGAATATCCCTGCTGTTCCCGCAGGTTCAGGGTTGCGCCCTGAAGTGCCGGTAGTGCTTCGATATGACGGTTCATACACTGTTTGAGTTCTTCAACGGACAGTAGTTCATCGGGGGTGTCAGAATCCCACTGCTGGGGAATACTGTCAGCCCATTGTCCGTTGTCGTCGTAGCGGTCTGACAGAGCCTTACTTTCGCTGACTATTGCCTCGAGGGACAATGACCTGTTTTCCTTTCTCAGCCTGGTTTTGGCCTCATTCGCCACGATCCGAAGCAACCAGGTTTTTAGGCTGCTGCGCCTTTCAAATTTTGGCAGCGCCCTAATGGCAGATAACCAGGATTCCTGGACGACTTCATCTGCAATCTTGTTGCCGACAAAACTGTATGCCAGGTAGAGCATGGCAGGCTGGTATTGTTTGATGGCTATTCTGAAGGCGGCGTTGTCTTTCCCGACCAGAGCCTCAACCAGTTCATCTTCATGTTGGTACATTTGGGCGTGTTGTTTTTCCATTTGCTTCTCTCTGGAAGTGCTAATAACCCTCGTCCTCAAGGTTCAGCAGTGGAAAGGCGCTGAAGACATCAGGTGTCACGGTAACCGGTGCATCTATAACGAATGACTCATCCAGACCTGAAAAGCCGGAGACACCGCAGAGGGCGAGAGCTGTTTTGATCTCGTGTTTAAGAATACGCATGCAACTGACAAGTGCGGGCGCCCCACCGGCAGCGAGCGCCCATACCTGCAGTCGACCGAGGCCTACGGCGGTGGCCCCCAGTGCCATGGCTTTGAGAATGTCGGTGCCGCGATAAAACCCTCCGTCAACCACGATGCTTGCACGGTCGCCAACTTCCCTTGCGATCCCGGGAAGTATATCCATAGCTCCTGGTCCCTGGTCCAGCTGGCGACCGCCATGATTGGATACATAGATGACCTCTATGCCAAGCTCTACCGCCTTGACTGCATCCTCTATACGACTTATTCCCTTGAGTATCAGTGGGATGTCGAACTTGTCTCTTATGCGTGCCACGTCGGCCCAGTTGAGTTTTGCCTGATAGATAAAGTCTCCTTCCGATGGTTGGGAAGTTGGTATCACACGTTTAGCGATGTCTCGCTCGCGGCGACTGACAACTGAAGTATCCACAGTCAGACAGAAGCCATCGTAGCCGCTGCTGACGACACGCCTGATGATATCGTCAACCCAGATCTCATCTCCTCTCACGTACAACTGGTAGATTTTTGCGGCGTCGGATGCTGCGGCAATTTCCTCGATAGTGGGTGAGCAGAGTGAACTCGCAATACTCAAGATGCCTGCCTCAGCGGCGGCGATAGCCGCAGTCTCGCCACCTCCCAGTGTAAAGACCTCCAGCGAACCAATGGGTGCCAGCACCACGGGAATTGAAAGATGTCGGTCCAGGATTGAACCGGATGTGTCAATTTCTGATACATCATTGAGAACTTTCGGGCTAAGTGCTTTCGAATCAATCGCCAGGCGATTGCGCTTCACGGTGGCTTCCGTATCGCTGCCACCAACCAGGTAATCCCAGTCGGTCTGATTTAGGTTTAGCCTGGCGGCCCTGATAATTTCATGAATCGTCCTGAATGGAACATCGGACATGGGGTCATCTGCTGTTGGTTGTATCTTCCAATAGTAATGATTTGTAGAGCGAAAGGAAAAGGTGACCGATTTTCCGATTTCAGTCCTTGCCAGCAGGAGCTTTTGCAAACAGCACAAAGGGCAGGGCCAAAGGGCCGAATAGGAGACCGCACATGATCCAGAAGGTAAGGCTGGCACCTCGACGCTTAGCAATGTATCCACATCCGGCGGCGCTGCCTATAGTTATAGTGGCCAGGATGATCAGGGCATAGTAAGAAGTCACGCCTGCTCGGGCTAAAGGGGTGGGGCGATTTTGAAAATAGACGTGTGTTCTACTTCAACGAATAGTTCACCCCCGACAAGGAACCCAATAGCCAGCGTCGTAAACTGGTGGCCCTTGCGTTTCCACTTTGAGATCGGTGTCATACGGACTTCTATGTCCTGTCCGACCATCAGGGGCTGATGGAAGTTTATTTTGCTGCCTACATGGATCCAGGCAGGCAGGATAAATGATCTTGAGAAAGCAGAATTACACTGTCGCAACATCCAAAATGGGTGTACACAGGCTTCAGGTCCCTGATAAATATCGAGGTCGTCACGCAATTGTTCTGCCAGATCCCGGTTTGACTTGTTATGGGCGCGCCAGAGATATGCCGGCGCTGGCTTGTTCAGGATGAGATTGTCCCAGTCAATATGCTCTCTCACGACCGGTTTATCCGCTGGCAGCAGATCATGCACAGGGTCAGGCTCTGCTGCTCCCTTCTCGCTGGTCATGGTAGTCAGCAGAACCCCCTCCGGGTTGATACATTTTGTGTCAGTACCGCTGCGGTGATCTTCCAGCGTAATGTCGAGGGTCTCTCCATCATAGGCAGGCTTCAGAAATCTGATTTCAGCCATATTGTCACTCAGCCAATCAAGACCATGGGCCCTGATTGGCAGGTACACGGCATGGCCGAAAATGACAACCCCGGCTACCAGCGCACCTCTGAAGCCAAAGCGTGTAGCCATTTCATCGCTGTGAATTCTATTCTCGGATTCCTCGGCGTCGTTGTATGTTGCAATCGAGTAGTTAAGCATTTTTTCTTTCTTGATAAGCTGGCAAAAGTTGGGAAAGGCTTTGCACATCTGTGAATGTTAGTCTAGTTTACCAAGGCTAGTGTTGTGGAAACAGGATTCTTGGATGGCAAAGCTAGACCACATTATGTACGGCGTGAGTGACTTGCAGAACGGTATCAGTGAAATTTTCAACCTGACCGGCGTTAATGCTGAATTTGGCGGTACTCACCCGGGGAATGGAACCTGCAACGCTTTATTGTCATTTGGTAATAGTCAGTACCTTGAAATAATTGCTCCGGATCCCGGTCAGAGCCTGGCAGGAACTCTTGGCGAGGAGCTACAGGCTCATGATTTCTCTGGAATAAGAACCTGGGCAGTGGCCGCTGACGACTTTGCGGCCGTTATCACTATTCTTGATAAATTCGGATATCAGCACAGTGTGTTGGATATGAATCGAACACGGCCGGACGGTGTAAGGCTTGATTGGCAACTTTTATTTGTCGATCAGCATCCCTTTGGGAACTTCATGCCCTTTTTTATTAATTGGTTGGGGTCACCACATCCATCTGACGATGCTTTAGGGGGGTGTAGGTTATCTGCCTTTGCTGTTGAGATGATTGAGAACAGTGATCAATACAGGTCATTGATGGACGCACTGAACATTGATGTCGAGGTGCTAGAAGGTCCCGATGGTGTGCGAGCTGTCATAGATTCGCCCAATGGCCGGGTGTTGCTACATTAAGCGGAAATATCTCCGATGGAAGTGACGACCTTGCTCACGATTCCATACTCGATTGCCTCATCTACGGACATCCAGTAGTCTCGGTCCGTATCTTCTTCAACCTGCTCCAGCGGGCGACCCGTCTCCTCAGAGATAATTCTGTTGATTCGCTGCTTGGTTTTGACAATCTGCTCTGCCTGAATCTTGATATCTGTCGCATCGCCTTGGGATCCGCCTGATGGTTGATGTACTAGGTAGCGAGTATTTGGCAACGAATACCGGTTTTCCTTTTTTGCGGCCAGGTAGATGTTAGTGGCCGCACTTGCAACCCATCCTGTACCAACAACCCTTACCTCTGGCTGTATGTATTTGATCATGTCATAAATGACGTCACCCGATTCAACATGTCCACCCGGTGAACTGATATAGATGGTTATTGGCTCGCCACTTTCAGCAGACAGGGCGAGGAGTTGCTCCGTGACAGTGCGAGCAATTTTTTCATTGATCTGCCCAAATATGGAGATGGAACGGGACCTGAATAGTTTTTCGTCCATGAAGTTCATCGATGGAAGTTTCATGTCCTGGGATTCTTCGTTCATTGCGCGTAAGGCCTCTATAGCTAGCAGATTTATGGAGAGCGGGTGAGCTTAGCAGTGAGCAGCATCTTCCGCCAGTTGATAAAGATAGGGTTGGTCGCTTAGATTTACAACCCTTGATTTGGGAGAAAGAATTCCGGCATGCTGTTGGCAACAGAAGACTGACGGGAGAGGATTGCGTGAAAGATTTGAAACTTGGTATTCAGATGGGTTATTGGGGGGCCGGCCCCAACCCACAAATGGTGGATATCGCCAAAGAAGCAGAGAAACTGGGATATGACGCAATATTCACCGCTGAAACCTGGGGCTCTGATGTCTTTACGCCACTTGCCTGGATAGGTGCTCATACGGAGCGTATTCGCCTGGGGACCGCGGTTGCACAATTGTCAGCAAGGGCTCCCACGGCAACGGCAATGGCTGCTCTGACCCTGGATCACCTGTCCAATGGCAGGATGATTCTCGGGCTGGGGGTTTCAGGGCCCCAGGTTGTTGAAGGCTGGTATGGTGAGCCCTTCGGTAAACCTCTGGCGAGAACGCGCGAGTACATTGAGATTATCCGCAAGGTTCTGGCCCGGGAGGCGCCCGTCTCAAATAGTGGGGAACACTATCCGTTACCCTACACGGGGGAGGGGGCCTGGGGACTGGGTAAGGCCCTGAAACCGATTACCCATCCGTTGAGGGCAGACCTGCCGATTTTTCTTGGGGCGGAGGGGCCTAAGAACGTTACCATGGCGGCGGAAATTGCTGATGGATGGCTTCCTCTCTATTACTCACCTTACCGGCAGGATGTTTATGCTGATCAGATCGCCGGCGCAAAACCTGGATTTGAAATTATGCAGGGAGTGTCCGTCAACATTTGTGATGATGTTGAGCAAGGGCTCTTGCCGATAAAACATAACCTTGCGCTCTATATGGGTGGCATGGGTGCAAAGAGTCGCAATTTTCACAATGAGCTGATGGGTCGCATGGGCTTTGAAGCGGCAGCGGCTGAGATTCAGGATTTGTTTCTCGCTGGCAAAAAGGAGCAGGCTGTTCTTGCGGTACCAACGGAATTTGCTGATGAGGTTTCACTGGTTGGATCAACAGATCGAATAAAGGATAGGTTGCAGGCCTGGCGTGAGACACCCGTAACCTCTTTACTTGTGAGCTCACGAAGTAAAGAGGAATTGCGTACCTTCGCTGAGCTGATCTTAAACTAATTTCTGAATAGTGTTGGGTGGATGAAGCAATCAGTAGGCTCGGAATTAGCCCTCACGATTAAAAATAGAACGGGAGTAGCTTAGCCTGTGAATTTTACCAGTGAGACCATGAGTCAAACCATTATTGGAGCGTCATCCGGTGCGTCGTGGTGCTCCGGGTGTGCCCGAGTCGCCAGTGTGGGATCGATGGATCGATAAAGGTATACATCGTCCTCAAGGGTGCGCTCAATTCGGTTGCGGTTCATCAGACAGTGCAGGTGTGCGATACACTCTCCAAGTCCCATGAACAGTGAGTAGGTTTCCAGTTTTCGCTTGAACAGGTGTGGAAGAAGATCCACGGCTTTTTGTGGTTCAATGCAGGTCTCTTCCAACAATAACATTCTGTCTTCATGGTGCTCAATGAGTTGCTGCAACCGTTCATGAAGACCATAAAAAGGTTCATTGTGAGCAGGCAGCACCAGCGTATCGTTGGTTACCAGCTTCTTGAACCTGTCGTGACTATTCAGGTATCCGTCTAACGGATTGGCATAAGGCTCGGTTGGCTGAACGCTGACATTGGATGTAATAACTGGAAGAATCTGGTCCCCCGACAGTAATACCCGAAGTTCTTTACAGTAAAGGCAGACATGGTCTGGTGAATGCCCGGTACCAGTAATGACCAGCCATTCGTAGTCACCTATCTGGAGTTTTTCACCATCACTTATTCTTATATACGAGGTTGGCAGGGGACGATCATCCAGGTCCGGTGTGAAGTTACCAGCCTCTCCGCGCATTTTCTCGAGAAAGCTTGAATCGATACCCGCGCGGGAAAAATATTCGGTCATCTGCCATGTGGCACCCTCGTGCATCATGGTGTTCAAAACCCTCGCCTGATAATACTCCATGAAACTCATCACCAGGGGCGCATGCCAGTGCTCAGAGATGAAGCCTGCCTGCCCTGTATGGTCTGGATGCATGTGTGTGCAGATGACCTGGTCAATGGGCTTTCTACGGAGTTCATTTTCATAAAGCTTCAGCCAGAGTTCTCTGGTTTCTGGTCCCCTGATACCAGTATCCACTGCTGTCCAGCCATCCTTCCCCTCCAGCAGGTAGAGGTTGATATGGTTGAGGGACATGGGCAGCGGCATCTGTGTCCAATAGACTCCGGGGGCGACCTCCATCATGGTAGCTGGAGCAGGTGGTTTGTCATACGGGTAGGTTAGATTGGGCGCTGAATCAATCATAAAAAGGGATCTGAAAAGGGATGAATCATACATGAAGCTTGATATTCACGCTTGCTATGGCATTCGCTTTCAAATTCCTGTTTCGAATTGCCCAAAATGCAAAATAGTTGAACAGTTGCAAGTTAGTTGTGTGACGAAGCGCACGGTTTGAACAAAATGTGACGAAATCAATGGAGGACCCGAACGTCGCGCGGGTATGATTAATCTCTAAAGTATAGGAACAGGGCTAGTTGCGATACATATGACATCGAGTGAGAAGGGAAATGCACGTAGCGCGATCTTAGTGGTCAGGGCTGTTAAATCCAGCGTAGACAATAAGCTGAGCCACTTGTTTGACGGCCTGTCGGTCAACGTCGCCGATGCTTGGTTTGAGGAAATGTGGGGCATGGACAAAAAGACCGCACTGGAGCATCACTTCAATGTGATGCGTGCGCTAAAGGTTGGGTCCTAAAGTTATCGAAAAGAGTTTGATCACCTGATGAATGATACATGGCGGATATTTCTTCGCAGCCATACTATTACTGCGCCTGAAATGCTCCCTGGTATTGCCGGTGAGCAGATTGTTTTGTTCAGGGACAAAATCGAAAGCTATCACAAGATGCTGATTCAGGACATTCAGGGTCGCCTGTCTCAGCTGCTAAATGCTGATCTGGATGATAGTCCGCTACGCCCCGGTATTCTTTATCTTTGCTTTTGGCAATCAATTGAAAAATTTAACCTGGACGATGATGAGCGAGTTTTGCTGGTGTCACTTTTTCATCGCTTTGTGATGGGCAGATTTTGCTAGGTGCTTGGGGTCGCCACTAAATCACTCATTGAGCATGCCGTTGGTGTTCAGGGAAAAAGCGGCGGCTAAATCTGGGCGACCCCATCTAGGTCAGTGCAAGCCCCTGTTGAGCCTCAGGCCTGGCGGCAGGTCCGGTTTAAATTTTCTGTCAGTTCACGGAGAAACTGCTGGTTTTTTCTTAGCCGCGGCTTTTCTCTTTTTGGCACGATTAATTTTGGCTTTCTCAGCGTCCACCTGCTTCTTTGCCCACTCTTTTTCAAAGGCTGCCAGTGCCTTTGCTCTTGCTGCGAGCTTCTTCTCAAAGGGTCTGGCTGACTTTAGTTTTCCCTGGGCGGTATTCATTATCCCCCGGGCTTCACTCAGGGCTTCCGTTAACACTACCGCTGCAGCACGCGCCTTCTTAAGTTGATTTTGTGCGGCTTTGGTTCCCTTCCGTGCGAGCTTGTCTGCATCTTTGGCTGCCTTGTTAGTCGCCTTTTCGAGCTTCTTCTTTTGACGCTGATAGCTGGCGCTGGCCTGGTCGTATTCTTTTTGGTGGCTGGCGAGATAGTTGTCCTTTGAGTCCAGGATTTTTTTGTGAACTCCGTGGAACTGCTCTTCCAGTTCTTCGAGCATGTCGTGTGCTGATTTTTTTGCCATCGGTCATTCCCTTTTTGGATATCCATCTTTTGAATGTCTTTAGTTTTGTTTTCCATTAACTGACATCCAGCCAGTACTTGTCATCATTTTTCTTAATGTGTCCTGCAGTTGGTGTCGCGAAATGTGTTCCAATGATCAGGACGTCCGCATCGCAGTATTTTTCTAGAAGTTGACGCCGGGTGTCTATCGCCATTTCGGCATCGAAATCTGCGCTACTAGACCAGTTGATCATGTCGATCTGGCAAGGGTGGTGGATACAGTCGCCTGTGATAAGCGCGTGCTCCCCCTCGGATTCGATATGTACGCTGATGTGTCCAGGTGTGTGTCCTGGTGTCGGTTCAAGATAAATTTCTTCACAAATACGGTGATCCATTTCTACCAGGTCAACCAGCCCTGCATCAAAAACGGGCCGCACCGAGTCATCCATGAGGCCGCCGTTCAGGTCGTCTGCATCCGCCGTATCCCAATATTCAAACTCCTGCTTGCCCATCAGGTAACGCGCATTGGGAAATGTCGGCAGCCATTGCCCATCCACCAGCATGGTGTTCCATCCCACGTGATCTACATGCAGGTGTGTGCACATTACAGTATCTATTTCCTGCCTGTTGTAACCTGCCTCTGCCAGATCTTCAAGAAAGGGAAGCTGCAGGTTAGTCCAGTTGGGAATACTACGTTGCTTGTCATTGCCAATGCAGGTGTCAACAACCACTTTTTTGCTAGGCGTCTCTACCACCAGTGCATGAACACTCATTATCAGGTTCCCTTGATCATCAGCAAAATGTGGAGCGAGCCAGGAAATTGGTTTCACGGCATCTCTGGTGGCCTGGGGCAGGATGAACTTGGATCCACCCTTAACCTCCATCTCGATTACCCGTGTTACTTTGACTTTACCTATTTGCCATTGATTCATATCTGGTTGCTCTCTATCAAGATTCGCTTAAATTAAGGTCAATCGGTCCAGGTGCCAGTCTCTCGTTTAATCAGGTCAATAGCTTCGGCAAGCTTGTCGGTTTTTTCGCTCCATTCTTTGCCTCCGGTACTTAGCCTCAAAGTGTTGATGCCAATATCCCTGAAGGCACGCAGTTTTTCACGAATCATATCTTCGGTACCGATCAGGCTGGTCTTCAGAATCATTTCCTCCGGGACCGCGCGACTAGCTTCGTCCTTTTTGCCGTCTATCCATAATTGCTGTACCCGGGAAGCTTCTTCTTCGAAGCCAGCTCTTATGAAGGCATCATTGTAAAAATTAGTCTTTGCAGAGCCCATGCCGCCCAGGGTAAATGCCATGCCTGGTCTTCGTGCATTTACCATTCGATCAATGTCATCACCCATTTCGAAGCTGCCAGCTATCTGGATGTCCATATCTGTCAGGCTTCTCCCCGATTTAGCGAGCCCTTTCTTGAGGGGGGCCAGAAAAACATCGGCACTTTCAGGAATCAGTGTAGTTCCAAGCCATCCATCGGCTAGTTCGCCTGTCAATTCGAGTGCCTTGGGTCCGAGGGTGGCGAGATAAATGGGCAAATCCGGTCGCGGCGGCTGGGATAGCCTAATTGGCTTGCCCTCACCGCCAGGTTTTGGCAAGACATAGTGATTCCCATCGTACCGAATTCTTTCACTGTTCAGACCAAGGCGGATGATTTCAATGCTCTCTCGAAGTCTCCCCAGGGGGTGCGCAAACGAGGTACCGTGAAGTCCCTCTACGACCTGTGGGCCGCTCACACCGAGACCTAGAATGAACCGGTTGTTGGATACCGTCGCCATACTTTGTGCTGTCATGGCTATCATGGGTGGAACCCGGGAACTGATCTGTACAATGCCCGTACCCAAAAGGATGGTCTTGGTTTTTGCAGCCATATATGCCAGTGGAACAATAGCATCCATGCCCCAGGCTTCGGCAGACCAAACATAGTCAACGCCCATTTTCTCCGCCTCGACAGTGTGATCGACCAACTGTTCCCAGTCCTCACCATTGTAGTACGCGCTTCCGATCCCAATTGCTGTTTTCATTCGTCCTTTATCCCAGATTGACTGCACCAAGTGGTGGGTGAGTTCACCTTTCCATAGGATATCGCATTCTCAAGATGGAATGTTGGAGAGACAAGTGAGTGGGTTCAAGTGGCTTGCGTGGGTATTGCCAGGAACCTGGCTGAATCTCGAGCCTGCTTTTCAAAACCCGCTGTCCAAAAAAAGGCGTGGCACAAAAAAACCCCGCCGAGGCGGGGTTTCATTTGGAATATGGCCTTCGGTATTGAAGAACGAGTCCCTCGTTACCTTGGTCTTTCCTGCCAAATCCGAAGATTTGGTTGAATCTTCGATCAGAACCAGAGGCTCTGATCTAGACTCAGTGCGATTTAGGTCCCTGGTTTCCTGCCGCTGCGCACTCAGACCGAAGCCTGAACTCGCGGCGGTGATCCGCCCGATCTCTAAATTGCGGTGGTTGTTTCCATCATCCAAACGTCTTTGGTGATTTTCGCAACCTTGGCCCTATGAACCGTTATTTATCGACGCCTTGCTACGTCCTCCACTAATCGGGTCGATCGCCTACGATTAGTGCCACAGGTATCCGGTCTTTACACTTCCCCCGAGAGGGCTGTGTAATGTTTCCTAGGAAACACCCGGTAACCCTTAAGCCGCCCATTGCCCCAGCGACCCCGACCTGGCACAGGTCTTTTTGGTATAGGCTAGGTTGTTCCCCGTTTCCGGTTAACGTGCCTTGCCTATCCGTTAAGTAGTAATCTATCAGAAAAATTATCCTTGGCTAGTGAAACATTTGCACCCTGCGGTGGATAAGTTGGGGATAACTGTTGAACGGCTGTAGATAACTTAAATAGACCTTGTGGACAAACTTGCACTGAGGTTTCTGTTTTTCCTAAGCAATTGAATAATAAGGGATAAATCATCATGAATTTGGTTCAAGTTTGCTGATTTGACCAATATTCTGGTGAATTCCCGCGTTTCCCGATCTTCAAACAGCCGTGTAACTAACGATTCCAGGAAGGTGGTTGTATGTACTGAAACAATCCGTTCCCAATGTGACTTTGCAGATAGGTATGGCTCGGTGCATTATGCACGCAGATTTTACTGCTTGGAGAAAAATGTGGAAGTAAGAATGGATGATCGTGTCGCGCTTATCACTGGTGCGAGCAAGGGGTTGGGGTATGCAATGGCAATGAAATTTGCTGAATCGGGTGCGATGGTCGCCATGATATCGCGCAACGAAGATGAGGTCGTTGAAGCAGCTAACAGTGTCACTAAGGCAACATCAATGAGATGTAAAGGCTTAGTGTGTGATGTCAGTAGAGCCGCGGACATCGAGGAAACATTTGCGCAGGTTGTGTCGGAATTTGGCAAGGTGGATATTTTGATCAACAACGCTGGCCATGCAAAGGTTGGTACAATTGAGTCCATCACAGATGAAGAGTGGCAATACGACTTGGACCTAAAGTTGATGGCCGCCGTAAGACTGAGTCGCCTTGCCTTTCACGGAATGAAGGAAAGAAAATGGGGGCGTATTATCAATATGCTCAATACAATGGCGAAGACCCCCATTGCAGGTTCAGCGCCAACCTCCGTTACCCGAGCCGCCGGTATGGCACTCACGAAAGTATTGGCGGGGGAAGGTGCTCCACATAATATCCTTGTCAATGGGTTCAATATCGGCCGTATAAAGTCTGACCAGATTCAAAGGGCATATGAGCATTCGGGTTCAGCATTAAGTTTTGACGAATTTGTGGCTGATGCCGGCAAGAGCATACCTCTGGGTCGGTTTGGTGAGGCAGAAGAATGCGCGAACCTGGCCTGCCTGTTGTGCTCTGATGCAGGGGGGTATGTCACCGGGACAGCTATCAACGTAGATGGCAATCTATCGGCAGCACTATAGTAAAGTGGATCCATATGTGGTCTACGCAGATCATGAGTCCTGTTCATTAGACAGGATTCGTATTTTTCCAGCACCTGATTTGGAGCAGTGTGATGCCTGACAACCTTCCGGAAGCTTTAGTTTCTTTGCGAAAAGATGCAAATCAATTTATTAACGAAGTGCTGCTTCCACTAGACAGGGAGATCGATGACGAACAGGGAGTGCCACGGGTGGTCCAAGAGAAGGTCCGGCAGGCTTCCAGGGGTGCAGGCTTTTTTTATAAGACCCAACCCGCTGAGTATGGTGGTGACCCTGCTGGCCCACTTGAACTTACGATGCTCAGAGAAACCTGGGCTGCTGCCAACTGTCGGTTGACTCAGTATATCTTCGGCCCCGGCCCCGGCATATTGCATGCGGCCACAGGGGACATGAAGAAGAATTACCTTGACCCAGTCCTGCGTGGTGATAAGCGTGGAGCCTTTGGTTTTACTGAGCCTGACTCAGCAACGCGCCCCAGCTGGGCAAGAATTGAAGGCGAATCAATGCTGATAAATGGGCAAAAATCATATGTTACGGGCGGCGCCACGGCAGACTTTGTATCTGTACTAGTCAACGTTGAATATAAAGATGGTAGTAAAGCCGGCACAGCTATGGTGATTATTGATAGAGAAGTAGAAGGCGTTAAAGTGGAACATGAATTTTCATCAATGGAGGGTGGTGGTCATGTCTCCTTGGTATTCGAGGATGTCCGAGTACCCCTGGCCAATGTAATAGGAAAACTGGGAGAAGGTATGCCCAGGGCACTTGGAAATATAGGTAATGTCAGGATGATGGTGTCAGCACAAGCGGTGGGTATGTGTGTCTGGACTCTTGAGTTCATCGAGAAGCACTTACTGGCACCGCACAGAACGGGTACGCCTCTCGGTGAAAGAGAAGGGGTTCGCCTTCGTTTTGCGGATATGAGGATCGAAACATATGTCGCCCGCAGCGCCTTGTACCGAACAGCAAGACTGGCTGAAACCGGTGAAAATATTGTCAACGAGACCATAGCCACAAAGGTATTTTGTACTGAAGCTGCTGGACGAATTGTCGATATGGGGGTTCAGCTCGTTGGCGGACATGGCCTTGTTCGCGGTCATCCGTTGGAAAAGCTGTACCGGGAGGTCCGCTCATTGCGTCTGGTTGAAGGTGCAAGTGACCTGCTCAGAATTAATCTCGTCAAGGGAAGGCTGGAGCTGGAGAAGGGTCGGATCTGATGGGTGTAACACAGAGCCAGCCATAGCGTGTTAGGTTCTGTGCAAGGTATTTTGCTTTTCGTTCACAATACCCGGCTTCGCCTTGCGCCTGCCAGGGCGTTTCGGTTGTTCCTTCTGGCTCCTTTTCATATACCACCAGGCAGGGGACAAGTGAGTCCGGATTTTTGTACTGAACGCGAATAAACCTTTTCGAAATACCACTTGTGCAGGTGTAGACCCCTGCTAACAATGTTGAGCTAGTGGCGAGTAGCAAAACAGTGATCAGTTGTCTCATAGTCAGCTTTGGCCTGGATAATTCATGGAGGGATCGGAATTTGTACCAAAATCGCTCAGGTGGAAACTTTAATCCGGAGAAAACGAGAAAACACCCAGTAACATATTGAAACTCCAAGTGTTATCAACCATCTTCAGCCTCCTTCATGAAATGTCCGGGCTAGGGTCTGTAGGTAAATGAAACCGCCCCGGGTTTCAGCGCTCTATATGCAATGTCTGCCCAGCGACATAGATTAGGGCGGGTATCCCTTGGGTCAATAATTTCTTCAATTTCGAAATATTCAGCCGACCGAAAGGGTGATCTCAACTGATTCAAGCGTTCCTTTATTTTTGCCAGGTGATCGTCATAGTCATCAACGCCTTCAAGTTCAGCTTTATAGGCGACTTCAATACCACCCTCAATAGGAAGTGAGCCCCAGTCACCGGACGGCCAGGCGAAGCGGAAATGATGACTTCCTGGTTTAGTGTTGGCGGCGCCAGCAACACCGAATGCTTTACGGATTACGACGCTGCAAAAGGGAACAGTTGTTTGGCCCAGTGCTGCCAGTGCCGATGAGCCGAAACGAATTGTGGCTTGCTCTTCCGATTGCTTGCCAATGAGAAAACCAGGGCAGTCAACCAGATGAACGAGCGGCAGATGGAAGGTAGATGCCAGGTCACAGTGGCGAATCAGTTTGCGTGATGAGTCTGCGGTCCAGGCCCCGCCGTAGATCATTGGATCTTCCGCGAATACAGCCACAGGAACTCCGTTCAGTCTGGCTAGCCCTGTTATGATGGATTTGCCCCACTTTCGCCCAATCTCAAAAAAGGAATCTTGATCGAATATCGCTGAGATGACCGGTCGCATTTTATAGACTTTCCTTGCCTCCCGAGGGATGACGTTCAGCAGCATCTCTTCACGGCGATCAATAGGGTCGTTGCAGGCGGTCTTTTCCGGAATCTCGTCTATGCAGCCGGGCAAGAAGGAAAGGAACCGCTTTGTCATTGTGAAGGCATCCTCTTCAGAAGCAGCTTCATCATCGATGGCACCATTGCCCGTGTGAATTTTGCTGGCCCCGAGTTCTTCCTTGCTGACATCACCAAGACTGGCCCAGTCAACCAGGGCAGGTCCCGCAATCATCATTTGCGCCGTATTCTTGACGATAACTGAATAATGAGATGTAGAGACTCTTGCTGCACCGATACCGGCAACGGATCCCAAGGCAAGAGAAACGGATGGTGCGATACCCAGGTGGGTGACTATTGTCTCCCAGCCGGCAACTCTCGGGATATAGGTCCTGCCGGCTGTTTCGATCGTTTTCACTGAACCACCACCACCCATTCCGTCAACCAGCCGAATATGAGGAAGCCGCAGTTCAGTTGCCAGCCCTTCGGCCTGCTGGCGTTTCTCCGCTATGGAGGCATCGGCAGACCCGCCGCGGACGGTAAAATCATCTCCGGAGATGATTACCGGCCTGCCATCTATTTCTGCAGTCCCAAATACAAAATTCGAAGGGGTGAAGCTCTTTAAGATTCCGTTCTCGTCGTAGTCTGAGACACCAGCGAGTTTCCCCACTTCATGGAAGCTGCCTTTATCGATTACTTTATCCAGTCGCTCCCTTATGGTGAGCTTGCCAAATTCATGTTGCCTGGCGACCTTTTCAGGACCACCCATTTCATTTGCCAGACTGTTTCGATGATTCAATTCGCCAATTTCTTTTTCCCAACTCATTGAGTCACTCCAATTTGGACTAAAAAAATGTAATTGCTGACGGGTACAATAATAGCAATTAATGTATTGTCCGCTACTAGCGTGTGCCTGGTACAGGGCCATAGGAGAAAAATACGTGCGCTTGATCGGAAAAGTCACTGGTTTGGGGGCGGGTTACCTGCTCGGTGGACCATTTGGTGCCTTAGTTGGTGCTGCCATGGGGCATCAGTTATTTGATCGGCCACCTCGTGAGTTATTTGGTGTACCGATATCGAACCGTGAGGTGAAGAATAGCGTCTTCTTTGTGGCAACATTTTCGATGCTGGGTAAGCTCGCCCAGGCCGATGGGGAGGTAAGCGAGGAGGAAATTGCATCCGTAGAGGGCCTCGTCAGGAGCCACTTTAAACTTTCATGGCAGTCAGCAAAATTTGCTTTCAAAACATTTGATGAGGCTGTAGTTTCCAACGATAGCTTTGAGTCTCATGCCCGTACATTTCACGATCAATTTGCGGATTCACCAGACGTATTGGTAACCATGTTGGAGATCATGCTCCTGGTTGCCCATGCTGACTCAGTATATGACGAGAGTGAAGAGTTTCTTATCAAGTCTGCTGCAGCAATATTTGGCCTCGATGATGAGTATGAGCACATTCTTCACTTGTTTAAGTATCAACCAGACAATCTCGAACATTGCTATGACCTGCTGGGTTGTGAAGCCAGCGATGATACGGATGCTATCAGGGAGCGCTATGAGCACCTTCTTGAGGAACACGACCCTGATGTACTAATTGAGAACGGTGTCCCCAAAGAGTTGACGAACCTGGCGGAGGAAAAAAGAAAGCTGATTCTACTCGCATTTGAGCAAATTCTTCGCTCCCGGGGTTTACCTCATGATGGAGAAGATCAATGATTAAGGGCTTGTATAAAAATTTCATGAATTCAAATTTCCTGATGCCCGCTATTATTCTTACGGTTGGTATCGTCGTTTCAATCGTCTTGTATCTGTCGACACCAGAACCGGAAAAACGCGAGGCGAAGACTCCGGTAATACTGGTTGATGCCTTCAGGGTATCCAAATCACCCTTAACCATGACCGTCAGAAGCCAAGGTGAAGTACTGGCAAGGACACGAACAACACTGGTCTCAGAAGTGTCCGGGGTTGTTTCTGAATTGAATGAAGCCTTTATCGCAGGTGGTGCGTTTAAGGCAGGAGAGTTATTGATTGTTGTCGATGATCGTCACTATATCGCAGACCTGGAAGGGGCCAAGGCTAGTGTTGCCAGTGCCCGAACCCGCCTGGCAGAGGAAAAGGGGCTTGCAGACTATGCAATCCTCGATTGGAAAAACTCGGCCATGGCTAAAGGTCGTGAGCCGTCAGAGCTTGCCCTGCGCGAACCCCAAATAGCCGAAGCAGAGGCTAAACTCGAGTCAGCGCTCGCCGAGATGAAGCGAAAGAAGGGTGACCTGGAACGTACGCGTGTTGTGGCAGTGTACGACGGTATGGTGGAAGAGCGTATGGTTGATTTGGGACAGTATGTATCGCCAGGAACCCAGCTAGGTATCGTCTTTTCAATCGATATTGCCGAGGTGCGACTGCCCATACCGCTTCACGACCTGGAGTTCCTTGATTTACCGGATGGTGTTAAGAACAGCCAGCTCAGGGTGCCAGTTGCGCTGTCTACGGTAGGAAGAAACAGAGTACACAACTGGTCTGGTGAGATTGTACGCACCGAGGCTGTCATGGACCGTAAGAACCGCGTGCTCTACGCTATTGCTGAGGTCAGGGCCCCCTATACGGGATTTGAATCGCCCCTGCGAATAGGAAGTTATGTCTCCGCAGTTATTTCGGGCAGGCGGTTCGATGATATTGCCCGCATTCCGAGAGCTGGAGTCCGGCCAGGGAACAAAATCTGGGTCGTCAACAAGAAGAGTCAACTTGAGTTACGCCTGATAAAGCCGGTTCGTGCCGATGAGCAGTTTCTTTACGTTGGTAGTGGCGTGGCCAACGGTGAAATCATTTCTATTACTCCACTTGAGAATCCTCTGCCGGGGACGGAAGTTAGGTTCCAGTTAGCCGACGACATGCAATTGGGTGTGGGCGATGGTCGCTAACAGCGGAGATTCACATTCCGGCGTGATTGCCTGGTTTATTAGAAATCCTGTGGCGGCAAACCTGCTGATGCTGTTCATCGTGATTGTCGGATTTGTGTCAGCCATGTCCATGAGGACCCAGGCGCTTCCTGACCAGGCTTTAGACCAGGTGGTAATCGAGGCTGTATACCCCGGCGCATCTCCAGGGGAAATAGAATCCACGGTAGTAACCAAGTTGGAAGATGCGCTGCGGGGGGTCCAGGGAATATCTGAAATGCAGGCCGTCGCAAGTGAGGGTTTAGCCAGAATCACTTTGGATGTGAGTAGTGATTTTACGGTCGAGGAGATCCTCGATGAAGCAAAGCTGGCCGTAGACAGGGTCTCCAGTTTTCCAGCCTCCATGGAAAAGCCCCGGATTTACAAGAGTGAAATTGAAAGCATGGTCATGTTTGTGCAGGTCTATGGAGACCTTGATGAAAAGGCCATGAAGTCCTATGGGGAGTCTGTTCGTGACGAGCTTCTAGAACTGCCGAATGTAACCTCAATCAACTTCTTTGGTGCAAGGCCTTACGAAATAAGTATCGAGCTGAACAAGGCGCAACTAAGGCAATATGATCTCACATTGGAGGAAGTTGCTACCGCCGTCAGGAACTCTTCCCTCGATCTGCCTGCTGGATCCTTAAAAACTGAATCAGGGAATATTCTCCTGCGTGCGGAGGCGCAAGCCTATCATCAGTATGAGTTTGAAAAGGTACCGCTGCGGACTCGTGAGGATGGAACCCGTCTGACCCTGGGTGATATTGCAGTCATCAATGATGGTTTTGTCGAAACAGAAGGGCAACTGCTATTTGATGGTCGACCCAGCGTGGGTATGCAGATAAGCGCGGTTGGCAATCAGAATGCACTGGATATTTCGGCAGAGGTCAATCAGTACGTTGAGGAAAAGAAGAAGACACTTCCACCGTCTATCGGTATGGATGCCTGGCTGGATATCTCCTTCTATTTGAAGTCGACCGTGGCAATGATGCTGGATAATTTGTGGTATGGCATTCTACTGGTTCTATTGGTTCTTGGGATATTTCTGCGGCTTGAACTGGCTTTCTGGTGCATTGTTGGATTACCCGTCTGTTTTCTCGGGGCATTCTCTTTGATGCCAATGTTTGATATCAGTATCAATATCATCAGCCTGTTCGGTTTCATATTGGTGCTGGGAGTGGTAGTCGATGATGCGATCATCATCGGTGAGAGCGCCCAGAGCGCGGTGGATGAACATGGACTATCGTTGGATTCCATCACTCGTGGTGTTTATCGAGTTGCTGTTCCCGCTACCTTTGGCGTATTGACTACCATTGCCGCATTTATTCCCATGGTGGTGATGGAAGGTCCTGCTGCCTCGACAGCCGCCGCCATCGGTGGTGTCGTCGTTCTCTGCCTGGTGTTTTCGCTGGTTGAATCCAAGCTGATATTGCCGGCCCACCTGGGGCAGATGGAGCCGCTTCCGAATGTGCATCCACGGGATATGGATCCGCTACGGCGCTGGCAACAGAAATTTACAACGAGCTTCAGTCGATTTGTACAGGAAAGATACAAGCCAGCACTGGTCTTTGCGATAGAGCATCGCTACAACACCATATCTGTTTTTGTCGCCATCTTGATTATATCCGGGGGTGTTATTGCCAGCCCCTTGATCCATGTGGTCCTTTTCCCAGCGCTCCCCAGCGACTTTATTTCAGCAACGATAGAGGTCGTAGACGGCGCACCAACCAGTCAGACAATAAAGATAGTTGATCATGTTGCAGACACTATTAAGGAGATAGACCAGGAGAGGCCGGAAGGAGAAAAGCTGATCAAACATATGTTTGAGTATGCGAACGGGTCGAGCGGACAAATATTTGTTGAGCTAAATAAAGACAGCAACAGGGAAGTCAACGCGATTGATTTGGCCGCCGAGTGGCGGGAGCGAGTTGGAGATATAGCAGGCACCAAGAAGTTGCAGACCAATGGTTCTACTACCGTTGGTGGAGGTGACACGTTTAACTTTAAGCTGGTAAGCAATAACTACCAACAGCTGGATGATGCCGCGCAGGCATTGCAGAAAACGCTTGCTCAGTTTGACGGTATTTTTGATATTGAAAGCACCAGCAATAGCAGTGCTCTGGAGATTGATCTCAATATTAAACCTGCGGCTGAGATACTTGGCCTCACTTTGCAGGATTTAGCGCAGCAGGTGCGCGCGGGATTTTATGGTATTGAGGCGCAGAGGATTCAGCGAGACAGTGAAGAGATAAAGGTAATGGTGCGTTTTCCGGCTGAGGAACGATCCTCCATTGGTAGCCTGGAGAATATGTATATCCGTACGGCGGATGGGTCGGAGGTGCCTTTCCTGGCGGTTGCCGGAATGGATTTGAGGAATGGCCGGTCCAATATTGTTCGTCACGATTCAAAACGAGCCGTCATCGTAACGGCTAATGCTGATACAAAAAAGGTTGAACCTACATTGGTCGTTGAGGCGATTCAGAAACAATTTGTGGAACAACTCAGCGAAGAATTCCCAGATGTAAGGCTGGAATTGGGAGGGGCCAGCAAGGAGGAACAAAAGTTCATGCAGAAACTGGGTTTCATGATGGGTGTGACCTTGTTCGCGATATATTCGCTGCTGGCTATCCCCTTAAAGTCATACCTGCAACCACTCATTATCATGGGTGTTATTCCCTTTGGTATGATCGGTGCGCTGATCGGTCATGTCGTTATGGGCATCCCCTTTAGTTTCTTATCAGTTTTTGGAATAGTGGCTCTTGCTGGTGTGGTGGTCAATGACAGTCTCATTATGGTTGATTTCATCAATAAGGGCGTTGACGACGGCCTGGATCTGGAATCTGCTGCGGTTCTTGCGGGAACACAGCGAATTCGCGCAATTCTTCTGACGTCCCTGACAACTTTTTTCGGTCTGCTGCCCATGTTGATGGAAACCAGCCTGTCGGCCCAGATGGTACTCCCAATGGCTGTTTCCCTTGGCTTTGGTATTCTTTTTGCGACTGGTATCACCCTGTTCCTCATCCCCTGTATGTATGTGATTCTTGTTGATGTTGATCGAAGTCGGAACGTTTTCTCAAAACACAATTACGAATCAGTTCTGGAGCACGAAGGGCAACTGGAGCCAAGATCCGGGGCATGAGGAAATTTTCGCCAGCAGGAAGCGGGTTTTTGGGGCCGGCGGCGCTGTCAATGCTATTGCTGGTCAGTTGTGGTGGTGGCGGTGCTTCGCCTGTCGCAACCCCTCCTGATACTACCGACCCGGACCCGGGAAATAGCGGCGGGAGTGATTTCACGGACGGTGTTTTCCAGCCTTTTTCCAATTTCGAGATGCTATGTGTTGCTCCGAGAACGGGTATTGACTCTTCCACTGGCACCTCCTTCCCTGATTCACCTGGAACATCTACAGACGAGAATTACTGGATTCGTTCCTGGAGCAATGATCTCTACCTTTGGTATGACCAGATCACGGATGTGGATCCCCAGGAACATTCAACTGCTGACTATTTTGACCTGATGAAAACATTTGACCTGACGCAGACAGGTTCACCGGTAGATAGGTTCCACTTCACTATCCCCACGGATGAATTTCAAGCCCTGTCTCAGTCGGGCATATCTGTTGGCTATGGTGCAAATTTTGCCATACTCGCATCGACACCGCCTCGAAGCGTTGTGGTTGCCTATACCGAGCCGAATTCTCCCGCCAGCAGTGATCCGGCAAACCTGCTCCGCGGCGCCAGAGTGCTCAGTGTTGATGGCACGGATCTGGTCAATGCGGATTCCAGCGCTGATGTGGACTCGCTCAATGCCGGGCTGTTCCCGGAAGAGGCCGGTGAAACGCACCAATTTACCGTTGCTGACCAGGGATCAGAAGAGCCCAGAGAGATAACCTTGACGACCGTAGAGATGACTATGGACCCGGTACAGGATGTTCAGATAATCTCGACAAGCAGTGGTGAGGTCGGCTACTTGTCCTTCACTGATCATATTCGCCCGGCTGAACAGAAACTAATTGATGCGGTTACTCAGTTGGAAACTGCAGCCATCACAGACCTGGTTCTCGATCTACGCTACAACGGCGGCGGGTTTCTGGATATCGCCAATGAGCTTGCCTTCATGATTGCCGGCCCGGCGGCCGCTGACGGCAGGACGTTCGAAGAGCTTGAGTTCAATGACAAACACCCGGTTTTTAACCCGGTAACCGGTGAAACTCTAACACCCACACTTTTCTATACATCTTCGATAGGGTTCTCAGCCCCGGCTGGTGAGCCGCTCCCAAGTCTGAATCTGTCACGGGTCTTTGTCTTGACCGGCCCAGGGACCTGCTCCGCCAGTGAATCCATTATTAACGGACTGCGGGGGATTGATGTTGAGGTGATACAGATAGGCTCAAGCACTTGCGGAAAACCCTATGGGTTCTACCCCTTTGATAATTGCGGTACCACCTATTTCAGTATTCAATTCAGAGGTATCAATGCCAAGAACTTTGGTGACTATACAGATGGTTTTTCTCCAGCCAATATAGCGCAGGTGGAGGGAGTTGAAATTCCAGGTTGCTATGTGGCGGATGACTTTACTCATCAGCTTGGTGATCCGGAAGAATCCCGCTTCGCTGCGGCCCTGGCATATCGTCTGGATGGAAGCTGTCCTGCTACCGGTGGAACCGGTGCAGGCCGGGCATCCGTGTCATTGCCGCCCCTGTCCGCGGTTGATGGTCTGGTGCCTAAATCAGTCTGGTTACAGAATAGAATTCTTGGACGCTAGTTTCGCAGCAAACTTATTGGGAGTACTTCCTGTTCCGCCGGGCTTCCCCCTGTGATGCACCCCCAACCCCTCGACCGGCCACACGAGAGTTCAGGGGAGATCAGGGTTAGTGTGGGGCACCCCGTAGCAATAGTTTTCTGAGGATTCATGGAGGAATATAGGCAGCAACGATTCGAGAGGCCGGAAGGCGCGACTGAGATATTGCTGGTCCGGCATGGAGAGTCTCAAACTGCAGTCCCGAATGAACCCTTTCCCTTGGTCGATAGGCAAGGGGGATCCAGGCCTGGCAGAGGTGGGCAAGGCGCAGGTAAAGAGAGTAGGGGAGACGCTTCGATCCCAACCCATAGAAGCAGTTTATGTTACAAACATGTGTCGCGTACCCAGGAGACAGCGGCTCCCCTGTGCGCGCATTTAGGCCTCAAACCAACGATAGTGGCAGACCTCAAGGAAGTTCACCTGGGAGACCGGTGTTTTTAGAATAAAGGCTCACCAGCAGGACCCCATATTCGTGCAAATGCAGGAGGAGCAGCGATGGGACCTTACCCCGGGTGCTGAATCTCTTCAGGCCTTGCAGGAGCGAGTACAGCGGGGCCTAAGGCAGATAGCCAGTGGTCATAGACGTTGCCAAAGGGTGTCAAAGGAGATCTGCATCACCAGTGCAATGGCATCCGAATTTAGCAGGACTGCGATAGGGTAGTCCCCATGAACGAGGGATATCATGGCACATTTCGGTGGGTAGATAGCGACGTAGCTTGCGGTGTTGCCACCATCCTCAGTCCCTATCCATTTCCTCTCAGCGAGTGGTGCATCCTCACCGCCGTCGCCAATCGCGATAACATTGACTGATATACTCTTTTGAACGCGTTGCCTGGTAAAGTTGGGAAATGGACGGTACAGGTACTTGCGAATCTGTTTAGATGAATAGACCCGATATTGCTTTTGTGGTTGAGTTTCAACAGTCCGGAGAATGTCCTTCAGTACAAATTCAATACCCTCATCCCCCTCGTAATGATGCACGTTGGTAATACTTGAGTCAGGAGTCACGTTGCTGAGATCGGGCAGGATGTCATGGCGAAGGACATTGGCCGCCCTCGCCAGGACATCCTGCTTCTCCTCGGCGATTTTCATAAGCTGTTCCGGTGGCTCAGCACAGAAAAATCTTCGTTTGCCCTTTGGGGAATAGCTCACCAGTGAGCGTGCCCGCAGGGTTTTCAGTTCTTCATAGGTTGTGCCTCGGTTGAGGCCAGCACCAGTGGCAATATCGCGAATTGAACCAGGACCCTGTTTTAGCAGCGTCAGGTAAATATCGGTCTGTCGATCCGAAAGTCCAATCTGCTGTAGGGTTTCATGAATAATCATTATTTGTAAATAAAAGAAGTCAATAAAATGATGACAAATAGTATTGATGTTCAAATATTATTGTATATATTGACTTAATACATACATAAATGTCAATAAAGGTATGACAAATGTGTGGAATTATTGCATGCGTAGGAGAGAATGTAGACCGCCTGGCGGTGGAGGGGCTAAAACGGCTGGAGTATCGTGGTTATGATAGCTATGGCTTTGCCTGGGTCACTGGGCCCGATAGTGCGATACAAACCAGGAAGAGCCTGGAGCCGCTGGAGGATCTGGGCGATAGATTGCCCAGATGCAGTGCAGTTATCGGGCACACCCGCTGGGCAACACATGGGAACGTCAGTCTTGAGAACTGCCACCCACACTCAGCGCAGGACAATTCGTTCTCACTGGTTCACAACGGTATTGTGGAGAACTTCCAGGAACTAAGGAAAGGCGATGACGCTTGTGCCGGTAAGAGCGATACGGCGGTCATTGTTCAGCTTCTGGACGTAGCCCTGGGGGTTGCCGCTTCAAGACGGGAGGCCTTGTGTGAAGTGCTCGACAAGCTGGGTGGCAGGAATACGATTCTGGTACTGTTTTCGGATGGCGAAATTTTAGCTGCTCGACATGGTTCGCCTCTTTTGCTCGGCAGGACCGATAGTCAGTATTTTCTAAGCTCTGATCTTCTCAGCTTTGTATCCTATTCTTCGCTGTACAGTCCAATCCCGGAGCGGCACCTCGTGCAAATTCAGGAGAAGTCAATAGCGCTGTACGATACCTCCCTCAGGCAGTTTGATATCGAGTGGGTTGAGGTGGAAGTACCCGAAGCTGATTTTAGCAAGGATGGTCACCCACATTACATGCTGAAGGAGGTTATGGAGCAGTGGCAGACGGTATCGCGACAGGCAAAGTCCGCAAGTACCGACCTCGATAAATTTGTAATGGAATTGGCACAACGTGGGAATCTCCTGCTAACGGGGGCTGGAGGTGCCTTTTACACCTGCATGCAGATAGCCTGGCTGCTTCGTGAAGTGACTGGCCTAAAGGCATTGGCGGTACCGGCCTATGAGATTGATTCCTTAAACGCACTATATGGGCAGGGTGACCTTGTTCTGGCAATCAGTCAGAGCGGTGAAACCGCTGATACTATCAGGGCAGTTGAACGGGCGGCGTCCTGGGGTATGCGTGTTGCATCGTTGGTCAACATGCCGATGTCGACCCTGGCCCGTGTGTCAGAGTTTAGTTTTGCCAACGACAGTGGCCCAGAAATTTGTGTTCTTTCCACCAAGTCAGCAACCGCCCAGGTCACCTTCGGCTATATACTGGCACAACGGCTGAACGGGCAAGATGGAGGGGCTGCCATTGACCAGTTGAGTCATAACCTCAGTCAATATCTGGGCCAGGCGCTGTCATGGAAAATCAGGGAGGTCGCCATGGCCGTGGCGTCCGCTCCCAGTATCTTCATTCTTGGAAGGGGGCTCTTTTACCCCTGCGCGATGGTAGCTGCCTTGAATATAAAGGAAGCGAGCTATGTCCATGCTGAGGCTTTCGCTGCGGGGGAACTCAAACATGGTGTTATCGCACTGATAGAAAAGGGAGTTCCAGTGATGCTATACGTCGACCGGGATGATTCGTATATGCTTAACGTCGCATCAGAGGTGAAGTCTCGTGGCGCTCACATTATTGGTATTGCTTGTGAGGACAATGAACTGTTCGATGACTTTATCCCGATACCCAACTTGTTTGACCCGCTGCTTGCGGCTATCTGTGGGCTGATTCCCGGCCAGTTCATGGCATACCACCTGGGAATTCATGCGGGTGTTAATCCAGACAGGCCTCGAAATCTGGCTAAGAGCGTGACAGTGCAATGAGGGTATACTGTGGATAGTGATCAACTGCTCCCCTGGAAGGGATCGTGTGGAGGATTGTGAGGTATCTTGCAAAGACAATTTTATTGACGGCCATAGGCCTTTTGGTTGTTCCCGCTATCTCTGCCGATGATGAGGTGGTCGACCTCCTGCAGGGATACGAATGGCAACTCCCCGAAGAAAAATTGCGGCATATTGGCCCCGATGTATACAAACCACTGCTGGCGATAGCGGACGATGAGCGGCAAGTTAACTTCATTCGCGCCAGGGCCTCGCTTGCACTGACGGCCTTTCCCAATGACGAGGTGTTGGAATATTTTGAACGAGAGATCTCGTTGGGTAAGAATAATCTGAGACGCAGGCAAATGGTACAGGACTTTTGTACGGCTTTTCTGCAACTAAAACCGGCCAATATAGAATCGACCCTAATCCCTATGCTAAAGGAGCCAGATGCCCGTTTACGCAGCAACTCCGCCCGCTGCCTGCAGAATATCGATAGCGATAAATCCAAAGGGGCGCTGGCGTCCTATGGCGCCACCATTTCTGAATCCTGGGAAGCACGTGCGGCCGGGTTCAAAACAGAAACAGGCATGTAACTCAGGACGAGATACCCCAGCTTGAACAGACACCTATCTACGGGGACCCTTGAGCCAAGGAATGGTCATTCCGGTATTGATAGGTATTCGCTATTTGGTGACTGGCGCCACCTCATTAATTATCCTGTCGAGAATATCCAGCTTGTCCTCACCCATTGTAAAATCAGGAACAATAAGCTCATCCACGCCAGCCTCTTTGTAGGCGCCGGCAATATCCTGTACCTGGTTTACATTTCCTGCGATGGTTGCCATCCCGCCTGCATCGTTGGCAGCATTCATCTTTTTCGCGAAGGCATCATCATCCGTCAGGTACATCAGCGCGACGGCTGAGCGCTGTATATCGCTCGTGTTTCGAGAAACAGTGTCACAATGCTGGTCCAGCACTTTCATCTTGTGGGTTAGGGTATCCACAGTCCCCCAGACATTCCATTCGTCAGCATACTTAGCGGCTATCTTCATCGTCACCTTCTCGCCGCCGCCACCGATCATCAGGGGGAGTTTGCTCCGCTTTGGTTTGGGCTCCAGCGGGGCATCCTGGAGTTGGTAAAATTCACCCTGAAAATTGGCTGCGCCTTCAGAGAATAACGCCCTAATGACCTGGCAGGCTTCATCGAGTCTTTGCAGCCGGCTATTGACGGTGTGGAAGGGGATGCCATATTTTTCATGCTCGTTTTCCTGCCAGCCGGAACCCAGTCCGAGTACGAGCCTGCCATTCGAGATATGGTCCAGGGTGACCGACATTTTGGCTAGCACCGCGGGATGCCGGTATGTATTGCCGCTTACCAGTGTTCCTATTCTTAACCTTGGCACCACTGCAGCCAGAGCTGAAAGCGTCGTCCAGGCTTCAGGCCAGGGTGAACTGGTGTCCTTATCATTTGGCATGAAGTGGTCAGCCAGCCACAATCCATCCCATCCCGTTTGCTCCACATGATTTGCGAGGCTTTTCATGGTTTCAAATGGTTGTGTTGGTTGTGGCCAGAAACTGAATCTCATTTTTGTCATCCCTTTAGGTTGGACTCTCAATTTTCCCATGGCATTGTGCGTCAATACCTGAGCGAATGACAAGGATCAGGAGTGTAGCTGTGCCCAGCGAGCCATAACCCACGATGAGATGAAAATATGGGTAGCATACGGTCAGCGTGTGGGCTGGATTACTCATACCTGATACCTAAAAACTAAGCATAAGAATTTGATTTAATTGAGTTTTAGTCGGTTTTCAGTATAGTAGATTTTATCAATTAAGGATCCACCCTTGCTTGGAAATCCCCTGACACCCATACGCTCTTCCTTCTCAAAGTTGTTGGAATATGTGCTGATTCTGCTCTCTTTTTCCCTGGTGTTTAGTCATGCCAATGCAGAATTGCGCGAGTCGTTGTTCAATATGAGCATTGTCACGCTGAGCTCATACGAGGGAAAAACAATACTGAGACGCGGTTCAGGAATTGTTGTGCAGTCAGATCGGTTTAACGGCTATGTGGTGACCAATTCAAGTTATCTGGATGGCGGTGATACAACGACCATAAGTATTCCCAATTCGCGTGCGGAATTGGTTGCCCGAGTTATGCGGGATGAACCGTCTTTTGATTTTGCGCTACTCAAGGTAAATGGGTTGAATTTGCCGCCGCTTTAGTTGACCGAGAGCCGCCCGGCGCCGGCGACGTTGTTTGGTCAGCAGTCAAATGGGGCGGAAACAACACCTCCGTCGGACTGGCACGGGGAATACTGCGAAGTAGCTATGAGATGGCCACGTCTGATGTTGTGTTGTTAAGTCATTCGGCCATGCTGGGGGAGGGAGGTCTTGGCTCAGTGCTGTTGAATGAATGTGGACATGTTGTTGGCCTGAATATGAAAGCTCCGGGCTCTGATGGAAGCATTCGTTCTATTAACATGGCGTCGCTGCGGTAACTGCTTTCACCTTAGAATATTAAGATTACGTTTGCTACGGACCAGTGTGTGTCAGAAGTTGATCAGGCCAAAAGCCAGGCTAAAACTGCTGCAATCGAAGCGAGAAAGGCGCAGGGCGATGCGCTGGAAGCACTGTTGCTGGCACACTCTCTCGAGAAGAAGTTGTGGCAATCCAACCGGCGAAATGATTCTCTTTTAAAGCAAACGCAGGAAGCCCGTGAGAAAGCGCACTTTGCCCTTCTGGCAGCGGAAACGGCGCAAAAGAATGCAGAGACCAGCCGGCTGGAGTTAGCGATAAAGACCGAAAGTTTGGAAAAAGAAGCAGCTGCCATGAAAGAGA
Source organism: Gammaproteobacteria bacterium (assembly GCA_002725995.1). Lineage (GTDB taxonomy): Bacteria > Pseudomonadota > Gammaproteobacteria > Pseudomonadales > Azotimanducaceae. The sequence continues at coordinate 58,488 of PBRQ01000055.1, read as the reverse complement.
ATTACGAAAAGATTCAGTTGGACTCGGAGGAACTCTTTGCATCAGCAGTGGATGAACAGCGAAGCTCGGCGGTCTTCAGGGAAAGCGTTCTTATCGGCGTTACTGTTTTATTGCTGCTTGGAATCACCATTGTAGTGCTGTGGAGGAGGAAGAAGACGTCGCCCGTATCAGTTGAGCCGGCTCCTGTTTTGAGTGACGAGGTGTCAGAACCGAAGAACAATATCGAGCTTCATATGAGGCGCGTGATGAATTTGTGCTTGACGGTCGAGATGATGATGGGATTCTTTATCTGCTGCGTATATCCGGCGACCAGATACTGGATATAGAGTGGCGTGGTTATTGGGCGAAACCCAAAGGATTCTCCCTATGTCATCAATCATGCTGATGTATCCCGAACGAAAGCATGCTCGCATGCGGGTTATGAAAAACAGGGTCTTTATCGAGGACCTGGGTTCGACCAATAGCACGTCTGTGAACGGTCAATCCATTGAAGAAAAAGGGCTGGTCTCGATCGATAGCGGCGATCAGATCATTATTGGTTCGGTGGTGATGAATCTACGCGTATTGTCAGCTTGAGTCATCAGGTCTGAAAAGCAGACATTCCAAAAAAGCAGACATTCCCAAATAGGGTGCGTGTCTGCTAAAATTCAGCGCTTTTTCGGCGTCGGAAGAGCAGTATCTGAGTCACATGTGAAGTAGTATCTAGCTTGCCCGCCCGGAACTGGGTAGTTTTGGAGTAACATCACAAGGCGCAATAACGTCTGGCACCTTTCAATTCGAATCTCAATTGTGAAGAAAGTAGCTGCCAGGTGTGCAGCCTGCTCGATATGTATATCCGGCAGGAACTAGTTTATAACGAGGGCCATAATTAAAATGTCTGTTGCTGGAAACTCAACCGCAGGGGAACAAGAGAACAAGGTCGTGAGCGACGTGGTCATTCGATTTGCCGGTGATTCCGGTGATGGAATGCAACTTACGGGCAACAACTTCACTGATGCTACCGCTGTCTATGGGAATGATCTTGCAACCTTTCCCGACTATCCCGCAGAGATTCGCGCTCCTGCCGGCGCCACTTTTGGTGTTTCTGCTTTTCAGATCTATTTCGGCTCTGAAGACGTTAGTACCGCCGGTGATCACCTGGATGTGCTGGTGGCGATGAACCCGGCGGCACTGATTACCAACTTAAAAGACCTTGTGATCGGTGGTCTGATTATTGCCGATAGTGACGCTTTTACTGACAAGAACCTGGCGCGTGCCGGTTATAAATCAAATCCGCTGGAAGATGGCTCCCTGGATGCCTTCAAGCTCCTGGCGATTGGTATTACCAAACAGGTCATTGCTGTCGTAAAGCCCTACGGTCTATCGCACAAATTTGCCGTTCGCTGTAAGAACATGTGGACGCTGGGGCTGACCATGTGGCTGTTTGACAGGAGCCGCGATGAGGCTATCGCTGGATTACGGAAGAAATTTGCCGGTAAACCTGAAATAGCGGAGGCGAATATAGAAGCACTAAACGCTGGTCATACCTACGGTGAAACTGCTGAACTGCCCAGTGGCGTAGACGTGTACAAGGTTCCTGCTGCAGATGTCGCGCCTGGTGTTTACAGGAATATCACCGGTACGGAGGCGCTCGCCTTTGGCTTAATAGCAGGCAGTCAGTTAGCTGATTTACCCCTAGTATTTGCATCCTATCCCATAACGCCAGCGTCCGGTGTGCTACATACCTTGTCAATGCAAAAGCATTTCGATGTTGTTACATTTCAGGCAGAGGATGAAATAGCGGCAATCTGTGCAGCAGTGGGAGCATCTTTTGCGGGCTCACTGGGAGTAACGTCCAGTTCAGGCCCCGGTATTTCTCTCAAGGGTGAAGCTATCTCACTGGCCTGTGCGGCTGAACTGCCGATGGTCATCATTAATACTCAACGCGGCGGCCCCTCTACCGGTTTGCCTACCAAGACAGAACAGTCTGACCTGAATCAGGCGCTTTATGGCAGGCACGCGGACACGATGCTACCGGTGATCGCCGCTTCAACTTCGATCGACTGTTTCGAAGTCGCCATTGAGGCAAGCAGGATTGCAACGCAATTCACGACCCCCGTACTGATTCTGAGTGACGGCTATCTATCCAATGCTTCTCAGCCTTGGAGGGTGCCAGATGTGAATGACTTTGAACCATTTCCGGTGAAGTTCGAGACCAACCCGGAGGGTTTTTCTCCGGCTAATCGTGATCCAGAAACATTGGCTAGGGTCTGGGCAAAACCGGGCACCTCCGGGCTTGAACATAGAATTGGCGGTATCGAAAAGAGCTTCGACACCGGTGACATATCTTACGATTCTGATAATCATCAGAAAATGACGGATCTTCGTAGCGAGAAAATTGATGGTATCGCAAAATATATTCCGGAGCAGGAAGTTGCGATCGGAAACAATAGCGGCAAGCTTGCTGTTGTTGGCTGGGGTTCAACCTATGGCGCTCTTTTTCAAGCCGTAAAACGCAGTCGTGATGCGGGGCTGGACGTTTCGCAAATTCACGTTCGCTACCTTTGGCCTTTACCATCCAATCTTGAGCAACTTTTATCCAGCTTTGATTCGCTCCTTGTGCCTGAAATGAACACAGGGCAGTTTGCCTCGCTGATACGCTCAAGCTTCCTGATTGATGCGCAGAAACTCAATAAAGTATCCGGGCAGCCGTTTAAAATTAGTGAAATCCAAGAGGCCATCAAGGCTCAAATGGAGTCGGTAAAATGAGTGCATCCGAACAGAAAATTGCTGTTAAAGATCTGGTTTCCGATCAGGAAGTTCGCTGGTGCCCCGGCTGTGGTGACTATGCCATCCTTAAAACCGTACAAAAAGTTATGCCTGAACTGGGAGTTCCCAGGGAAAACATGGTATTTGTCTCTGGTATTGGTTGCTCATCCCGTTTTCCCTACTACATGAATACCTATGGTTTCCATACTATTCATGGGCGTGCAGCATCGGTCGCGACTGGCGTTAAGCTGGCGAACCCCAAGCTGGACGTCTGGGTCGTTACCGGTGATGGTGATGCCCTCAGTATCGGTGGTAATCACACGCTGCACGTACTTCGCAGGAATGTCGATTTGCAACTGTTGTTGTTCAACAATGAAATCTACGGGTTGACCAAAGGACAGTATTCTCCAACCTCAAAAGTCGGAACCAAATCTCCATCAACCCCTGATGGCTCGCTCGATATGCCTCTTCGACCCTGTACATTTGCTATCGGCGCTGGCGCACGCTTCGTGGCCCGGTCAATTGATACAGAGGCAAAGCACCTGGCTTCGGTCCTTGTGCGTGCCCACGATCATGTCGGTGCTTCATTTGTTGAGATCTATCAGAATTGCACCGTTTTCAACGATGGTATTTTCGATCACATAAAGGATAAGAAATCTGCAGCGGAGACCAGACTGGTGCTGGAGCATGGTAAACCACTTGTATTCGGGAAAGAAAATGAAAAGGGGCTTCGACTGAATCCAATCGCATTGAAGTTGGAGGTCGTCGACCTGGGTGAGGGTGGTGCTTCAGAAGGAGATCTTGTCGTACATGACGAAACTAACAAGGTTCTGGGACAAATGCTAGCTGAACTCAAATCACCTGAGTTTCCGGTGCCCATTGGGGTTTTGTACTGTAGCCCCACTAGCCCGTATCACACGGTAGTGTATGAACAGCGGGAGACCGTTCGCGAAAGTAAGGAAGCGGCTGATCTCAATGCATTGCTAAGAGATGGGCATACCTGGGAAGTTTGACAGGCACCAATACCGAATAGTGTTGTCTCCTGTTGGTTTGGGACAATCTCAAGAGCAGCCCTGACCGTTACCGCGGTCAAATTGAGGTTACTTTCATTTCAGGAGGATAAATGACGGATTTTCAAGTCGACGAGAATACTGGAACCATCGAAGTGCAGGAGCGACATCAATTTGATGTTACATCCCTGCAGGACTATATGCGTGATAACGTTGATGGTTATTCAGGCGAGCTGTCGGTTGAAGAATTTGCCGGTGGGCAATCAAATCCAACCTACCTGCTCACCGCTGGTGGCAATCGCTATGTCCTGCGCCGTAAACCCCCTGGGAAGTTGCTGAAGTCGGCTCATGCCGTTGACCGTGAGTATCGGGTGTTGTCTGCCCTGCAGGATACTGAAGTACCAACGGCGAAGACTTATGCCCTGTGTACTGATGATTCAATTATAGGTACCTGGTTTTATATTATGGAGTACCTTGATGGCCGGGTTATCTGGGATTCTACCGCGGGACCCTATTCGCCACAGGAGCGAGGGGAATTCTGGGACTCAGCGAATGAAGCAATGGCCAAGCTCCACAATGTTGATTTCGAGGCGGTAGGTTTGTCTGATTTTGGAAAACATTCGGACTATATCGCGCGCCAGGTATCCCGGTGGTCCGGTCAGTATGAATATACAAAGACCGAAGACAATCCTTACATGGACAATCTCATCGATTATCTGCCGAACAATGTTCCACAGGACGATGCCTGCTCGATAGTCCACGGTGATCCTCAAATAGCCAATATGATGATGCATGCGGAAGAAAACAGGGTCATAGGAATTCTTGATTGGGAGTTGAGCACCCTGGGATGTCCGGTTTCTGATTTTGCCTACCTGTGTAGACCTTACCGGGATGCGCTGAAAGGCATTGACCTGAAATCTCTTGGTATTCCCAGCGAGGAGGAATACGTCGAGGCCTATTGCAGGAGAACGGGGCGCAGCGGTATCGATAACTGGGACTACTACATTGCCTTCAATATGTTCAAGATGGCAGCAATCCTCCAGGGTATCGCCAAGCGGGTACTGGATGGCACTGCAGCGAGTGGGCATGCGGAATCAGCGGGAGCCGGTGCCTCGGAGATGGCCAAATTAGCCTGGGCCCAGATAGACAAGTCCATCGTTACTGGCTAGGCCTGCACTGGTGCAACTAAACCCCGGGTGAGCTAGAAGCCGGAAATATTATCGTCCAACTGTACGCCGAAGGTGTTTAAGGCCATCGAGACAAGGTTGTATTGACCGCAGGTAAAGACAACATCCATCAGCTGCTGCTCTGAGTACGCTTCTGCCAGACCATTCCATGTCTCCGTTGTCATAAACGCATCACCAATGAGTTCGTCAGCAGCCGTGATGAGTAGCTTTTCATGGTCACTCCAGAACGAAGCTGATGATCCTTCCTTAATGCCGGCTATCTCTTCATCGGAAAGACCGGCGTTTTTTCCAATCACTACATGCTGCCCCCATTCATATTCTGCCTGGCATAGCCAGCCTGTTCTCAGAATCAGGATTTCACGTTCACGGGTGGAGAGGGTTGATTTGGAAAGTATGTGGGCGCCAAAGACCTGCCAGCGTTTAGCCAGCTTTTCATGATTGGCTAATGTGCGCCAAATGTTGGCTACTTCTCCCTGGACATGCTGTTGCCTCATGTTTTCCCTGGTTTCATCACTCCAGTTGTCTTCGTGTATTGGAGCTATTCGTGGTGTTTCCAGTCGCATGGCCATTTCCTTAGGTAAACTATTAGTGGTTATTTATGTAGTAGTTGTTAATGGTATCAGTACCAACTATTTTGCTGGCAGTGTTTCTTCAATCAGCCGCACTTCCCGAAAAATGGCATCCACGTGGGCGTCGGTTGCACTCTCTTGTTGCAGTGCCTCATGTAGATTATGAATGTACTCGCTGTTGGGACCGCTTGGACCCTGGGCCGACGCGATCTGTCTGGCGATAGTAGGGAAGGGTGCTTCACCCAGGTAGTCCGGGTTCTCCGCCGTTGCATGATAGGTGATACCGGCCGTGAGATTGGATTCATCAAAATAGACATTCAACAGTAACTGCTCGTAGCCGCCCTTTTCCCGGTAGTCTAAACCCGCAAGAACATCATCTGCCTGCTCACGTCGCACACGATATGCCCGGCCCACGCAAACCTCACCGGGCTGTTCGATCAGCGTCACGACCCGTCCGGGTTGCCCGGGAATACCACGGTGATCAGTGGAGCCCTGCCAGAAACGGCGACACCATCCCTTGATGTAGGCAGATTGCGATTCAATATAGGGGAAATCGGCCCGCCACATGATCGAACCATAACCAAATATCCACAGGTCACCGCTCATTGACCAGCCTGATCGTTGTGCTTATGAATATATTCAACCACATCAAGAAGACCGTCTTCATCGTGATTGCCGCAGACGAATTTCGCGTGGGCACACAGGGCTTTATCACCATTCCCCATTACGACGCCATGACCCGCCTCCCTGAGCATGGGCAGGTCATTGAACTGGTCGCCGACGGCACATATGCTTGCCGAACTGATACCAAATAGAGAGGCCAGCTTGTTGAGGCCATGCCATTTGGTGATGTTTGCCAGACTGATCTCACAATACCAGTGTTTAGAACCCAGTTGCGGAACTGTGATGGTTTCAAAAGTTTCTGGGAATGCGCGGTGGATATTGCAGCATAGCGTTTTGAGTTGCTGCTCATCGCCAAATGTAGCAGTTATGAGGATTTCTGGTTCCTGCGCGGGCAGGTCCCCCTTGCGGCCCCAGGCCCCGTTACCATCAAAGTAGCCGTGAATGGCATCTGACCAGGGTATCGCATCATCAATGACAAAATCCGGCCCGCCTCGATTATCCTCATCCCGTTGCCCGATTAGGGCCAGCTTGGACTCACGTGCAACCCCCACCACATCGGCTAGTTGTGACGAGGAATAGGTGGTTTTATGGTATGTTTTGGCATGGGGCGTTTTAACCAGCGCGCCACCATTGCAGACCGCATATACATTGAAGCCAAGGTTTTCCATCACAAATTTAGTTGTGCGAAAGCGCCGCCCAGTGGCAATAACCACTTCTACACCTGTCTCGTGAAGCTTCTGTAGCGCTGAGCGGGTAGCGGGCAGTACCTGATTATTGTCGACGGCAAGCGTGCCATCTAGGTCTAGGGCGAGCATCTTTATGGGGGGCATTGGCTGGCTCGAGTCGAAAAACGTGGAGTTTAACAAGATGCGATGATTGAAATGCGTATATTTACACTGATACAATTCGGTTCCCTGATAGAGATGGCAAGTTGAAAGTTTACATTCCCCAATTACGCCCAATTTCTCCAGGCGCAGCCTAATCACAAATAGTATTAAGGATAGTTTCAATGAGAGCAGCTAAGACTTTTCTGTGGGTTTTTTCATTCTTCATATTTGCATCAAACGCTGTTGCAGAAGACGCTGGTTATGCTATATGTGTGTCCTGTCATAGCCCGGATGGATCGGGAAATGTTGCTCTGAATGCACCGGCGATAGCTGGCCAGGAAACCTGGTATATGGAGACTCAGCTTAAGAATTTCAAATCTGGTGCCCGTGGCGTACATGAATCCGATATTTATGGTCAGCAGATGAGAGCGATGACATTGATGTTGGCAGATGATGCTGCAATTGCCAGTGTATCGGCTTATGTCAGCTCCATGGAGCGAAAGAAAGTGGCCAATACGGTCGAAGGAAATGCTGACAATGGAAAGGCCCTTTTTGCAGTCTGTGGTGGCTGCCATGGGCCTGATGCAAAGGGTCTCAAAATGATGAACTCTCCGGACCTTACGGCACAACAGGATTGGTACCTGGTTCGGCAGCTTCAGAATTTCAGGACGGGTGTCAGGGGAACTGATCCTTCAGATATGTTTGGCCAGCAAATGAGACCCATGGCAATGATGCTTGCTGATGATCAGGCCGTTAAGGATGTAGTCGCTTACATCAATACGTTGCACTAGAAGGGAAATTAGATGATTCGCCGGATTGAATAGTCTGGCGCATAATCTTCTGTAGCGTCGGCTCGGCGTCCCCCACCGCCCCCAGCGCCAGACCCTCCAATTCTAACTACCGGAATTCATTGAGTTAAGTTAGATCAAGGCCAGTAGCCGCCTCTGTGAAGGTCGCAGGGTCTGCGACGAACATTGGTTGTTAGCTGCGGCAGCGCCCGGTGCCTTATCGATCAGAGGTGGTCCAGGGCCCTGAAATAGAGCATCCCCAGGGCAACTATCTGATTCCCGAACCACTGACTCAGTGGGATTCTAAAATGTTTGACCTGCTCATAGACCTGCAACACCTCCATATCTCCCTCAAAGGCATCAGCAATAATTTCTGCGGCGACGTGGGTTGGTGCAACGCCATGCCCGGAGTACCCTATTGAGTAGAAAATATTGTCAGTAACCCTGCCCATCAAAGGGATACGCTTGATTACAATGCCAATATCTCCTCCCCACTCATAGTCTATCTTCTTACCTTCCAGCTGCGGAAATACCTTTAGCATCCTCGGCAGCATATTGGCTTTGATACTTTTTGGCACCTTGCCAGAATAGTTACAGCGCCCGCCGAACAGGAGCCGGTTGTCCGGTGAAAAACGATAGTAGTCCAGTACATTGTTCAGATCACAGACAGCGAGATCATATGGATTGATTGCCTTAATCTCATCATCGCTGAGTGGCTCAGTTGCAATAATGAAAGTACCAGCAGGAAAAACCAGACCGGAGAGATTTTTCTGCTCCAGGTGCTGGTACGCGTTACCCGCAAGGAGGACCTTGTCTGCCGTGACTGAGCCGCCTGGGGTAGAAACCCTGACTTTTTCGCCATGCTCAATATTGATCACTTCACTCTGTTCATAAATCAATGCGCCAAGGCTTGTGGCAGCTCTGGCTTCACCAGCACAGAGATTGAGGGGGTGAAGGTGTCCATTCAAATCATTGGTCCTGCCGCCAATATAGGCGCTTGTTCCCAACATAGATTGAATTTCATCTTGTTCCACCATTCTCAAGTGATGACCCAGTCCTCTTGACTCGTACGCCTCGGACTCTTTCCTCAACCCCTCCATTTGTCTTGGCTTGAAAGCGACTTCAATATAACCGGGCTTCAGATCGCATTCGATTTCATATTTGCTGATTCGCTCCTTAATGATTTCGTTTCCAAGGTAGTCAAGCTTCCAGACAGCATCGTCTCCGAGTCTCTTTTTCAAGTAATCCCGCCCGCCGATTCCACCGATGAGTTGCCCTCCATTTCGGCCCGAGGCTCCCCAACTAATTCGATGTTGTTCCAGTAAAGTTACTGAGTGACTACGCTCGGCCATGGTCAGTGCGCATGCCACACCAGTAAATCCACCGCCGATGATACAGATTTCAGTTTCTATTTCTTCGTTCAGGGCAGGGTAGCTAGTCAAATCATTGCGGGTAGCCGCGTAGTATGAGTCCGTATGCTCTTTTGAATTAGTCACCGGTGGGCTAGTAGTCTAGTGCCGGGGTCGCGTGTCGTCGTTCCGGGTCGAAAATTGGTTCCTCAATAACCGTGCATTTCTCCAGGACACGAGCCCACTTGAGTTCACGAAGATAGTATATCTCGGCCCATAGTTCATTCCCGGGCTTGCCCCAGGGCATTTCCAGGGAGGCAAAAGCTACGTTTCTCTTTGCAGTAGGAACCCAGGCCGCGGATGTTACCACCCCAACAACCTTGTTCTGTCGATTGAAAATAAAGGAATTCTCTGCCGGCTTGTTTCCCTGGACATCCAGCCTCGTAAAACGAAAGCGAGACCCTTTGAGCTTTTCTTCCTTAAGTGCCTGCTGACCGTTGAAGTTCGGTTTTTTCAGATGCACTAGCCAGCCGAGACCCAGTTCATATGGGGATCTCGATCGCTCAACGCGCACTTCTTGCTCAGCTGGAACAAAATCAACACCGGCCTGAATAAAACCCGCCTCGACTCTGGCGATCTGCAGCGCCTCGGCACCCACTGGCTTAACGTTGTAGTCCCGTCCAGCTGCCATAAGCGCATCCCACAAGGCTTCAGCGTGGTCTGGCTCGATCCACAACTCGTACCCCAGGTCAGCAGTAAAGCCGGTTCGCGAAACCATCAATTGCGTTTGTCCAAATGGATAGTGCTGCAGGTCGAATGATTTTAGATTTTCGACACCGGTGAGCCCCATTATTTTCAATATGGCGCAACTGGTTGGACCCTGAAAGGAAAGTGCTGCAATCTCCTCAGTTACATCTTCAATCTTCACATCAAAGCCCAATGCAGACCATTCCATCCAGTCCAGGTGCCGCTCCTGAGCGCAGAGTATGAAGGTATCGTCGTTCACATGAAAAATGGTGCCATCATCAATTACCTTGCCTTCATCGTTACACCAGGCGGTGTACATAACCCGGCCAACATCCAAATTTTTAAGATTGCGGGTGACCAGGCGGTCGAGGTAAGCATGTCCATCGGCGCCAGTGATTCGATACTTGGTCATGGGCGTTATATCGAAGATGCTGGCTGAATTCCGCATGGCGAAATATTCCAGCTCTACGTTGCTGTAGGCAACGGGTGTTGTGTAGCCCTTCCAATCCTCCCACAGGTTCATTTCGCATGCGGCGGAAACCCTGGAGTGAAATGGTGTCTGTAACAGGAGAGGTGGGATCTCTAAATCAGTCACTTGCTGCTCCAGCTTCAAGTAGGGTATTCGCACAGTTTCGGCCGACAAGTCCCATGACATTTCCACCAGGATGACTACCGGCTCCACAGAGGAAGAGACCTTTGACGGGTGCTGCGTATTGGCCCATGCCGGGGAATGGGCGTAGCATCAGAAACTGATCCAGGGCCAGTTCGCCATGATGCCAGTGACCAGCAGTAGTGCCAAACCGGGATTCAATATCAGCGGGTGTCAGGAGCTCGCTGGCAATGACGAGCTTTTTAATGCCCGGGGCATAGCTCTCCAGCAGGTCAAGCAATAGCGCCGTAAACTCTTCATTCGCCTCTGACCACCCCTGCTTAAGATTGTGCGGGGCGTACTGGACGACCGCTGACAGTACGTGTTTCCCGGTCGGTGCCAGACTCGTATCATGGACGGTGGGTATGCTAATTTCCATGATGGGGTGTTCAGAAAATTCTCCATACTTTGCATGGTTAAAGGCATTTTCCACATAATCTGGACCTGGTGCGATAACCAGACGATTACCAATATCGTTTGTATTGAGGCCCGTAAATTCTGGCAGCGCCTCAAGTGCTAGATGTAGCTTGGCAGTATTCCCTTTCATCCGAATGTTAGCCGCACGACGGGAAAAACCTGTTTCCAACTGCGGGTAGCCGACAAGTTTTGAAAAAGTATACTTTGGGTCCGCATTGGAGATGACCCGGTCGCAGTTGATAACTTCGCCATCGCTTAATTTTACTCCGGCAACCTTCCCGTCCCGGATTAGTATCCTCTCAACCGGGCTGCTAGTGCGAATTGCTGCCCCCAGTGATGTGGCTGATGAAGCGATTGCATTGGATACATTGCCCATGCCTCCAGATGGAATCGTCGGTCCGCGAAATCCGTATGTTTCTCCAACGCGCCTGTATAAAAGTCCCAGAACAGTATTTGGGGATCGCGGGCCCGTATGGGATCCAAGAACTGCTTCCAGGCTAAGCGCGCCTTTAAGAAGTTGGTTGTCAAAATTTTCATTCAGCACGTCGTAGATATTGATCGCACCGATACGTAGCAATTCCAGCATATTCTGTCTGCCCATTTTTCTGGCATTCCAGCCAAGCTTCAGCAGTGACAACTTATCCTTCATATCGCCATCGACGAGACGAGGGGGCCTGTGCGTAAAAGAACTCGCCAGTACTTTCGAAAACCGCTTCATTTGAGTATGGAATCGGCGATAGTTGCTGATATCCTCAGTGGAAACATCTTCGCCCTGGATTTCGCTTCCCGCCATGGTGATGTGCTTTCCTTCGCTGGACAGTGCGACGGTTTTGAGATCTGTGGCAACGTAGAACAGGCCATGATTGGCCAGTTGCAGATCCTTGACGATTGTTGGGTGCAACGAGTACAGAAAGTGTGCGCATTCGGAAACTGAAAAGCCTTCACTGAATTCACTGGTGGCGGCAGCGCCGCCAACCTTGTCAGAGGCTTCCAGCACCAGAACCTGCAGGCCTGACTTGGCTAGGTAAGCTGCGCTAACGAGACCGTTGTGCCCGGCACCGACTACTACCACATCGATATGCTTGCTATCAGTCATCCGGATAGGCCTCCGGGACTGTTGTTGGGTGATTTAAATCCATCAGAATTTCCCGCGCGGCATTTGCGCCGGGGGCCGACATGACGCCTCCTCCGGGGTGTGTGCCTGAGCCGCAGATGTACATGCCCTTTACAGGTCCACGATATTGGGCATAGCCGGGGAAAGGCCTGTTAAACAGCAATTGATCGAAGGTTAATTCACCCTGGAAGATGTTGCCTTCAGTCAGTCCAACTTCATCCTCAATATCCTGTGGTGTTCTGACTTCCGCATGAAGAATAAGGTCTTTAAAATTCGGGCTGTAACTTCCAATCTGATCGATGACCGTTTTCCCGAAAGCATCTCGATCTTTATCTGTCCACTTGCCGGTCGCAAGTTTGGGTGGAGCATACTGGACGAACACACTCATCATGTGTTTGCCCACTGGTGCCATCGTTGGGTCTACCTGTGTTGGTATTAACATATCGACATAGGGATCCTGAGACCAGGTTCCATTCTTCCAATCATCATAGGCCCGTTCCATGCGCTCAAGGGAATCGATGAAATGCATATCGCCGGTCATTAGCGGACTCTTGGGTGGCAGGCTATTAAATGTTGGCAGGCCGTCGAGGGCAATGTTGAGCTTTCCCGAGGAGCCACGAATTTTGAAATTTTTAGCCTGCTTGACAACGGAAGCCGGTAGATCTTCTTCAGCCATGATATCGAGGAAAGTACGCTTTGGATCAAGGTTGGAAACAACAATATCTGCATAAATTTCGTCGCCATTGGCGAGAACTACGCCGCTCGTTCGTCCCGCCGTCGCCAGAATTCTATCCACCTCAGCATCGGCTCGGATTTCACCACCGAATGATTGGAAGGCTCCGGCCAATGCCTTGGATACGGACCCCATACCACCCCGGGCAAATCCCCAGGCACCCACTGAACCATCTACCTCACCCATATAGTGATGCAGCAGGACGTAGGCCGTGCCCGGCGAATAAACACCCAATGCTGTACCAATAATACCGCTGCCGGCCAGGTGGCATTTAATGACGTCTGTCTCAAAGTACTCATCGAGGAAATCACCGATACTCATGGTCCAGAATCTAAGTGTATCGCCAAGTACCTTTTCGCCAAGATTGTAGAAGGACTTGGCAAGGAACAGTAGCTCCTGGATATCCCTCGGCTTGAAGGAGGTTGGATCTGGTGGTGTGCGTAACAGGAAGGGGCGGATAAAGCGTGTCTGTTTGGTGACGTCGGCGGTGTAGCGCTCGTAGGCGTTGGCATCTCTTTTGGAATGCCTGGCTATCTCGCGGTATTGCCGTTCGTGGTCATCGTAGTTGCCGAAGTAATCCCCATCACGCTTAAAGGTCACTCCACCAACATAGGGGATCACCTGCAATCCAAATTTTGGTAGGTTTAGGTCTCGTGAAATTTCAGGGCGCAGCAAGCTACAGACATAGGAACAGTTGGAATACATCCAACCCTCATGCAATTCACGGCTCACCGTTGCACCACCGATATAAGGGTTCTTCTCGAGCACCACTACATCGAGGCCGGCCTTGGCTAGATAGGCTGCATTTGTTAGGCCGTTGTGTCCGGCCCCAATGACTATTGCATCATACTTTTTCAAACACCTACTCACTCAGTAGTTTGCATTTTTTGGAATTTGCTCAGGAGCCGGCTAGTTTAGTTGCAAAGGCCAATTTGCTCCTTCCTAGCCTATTGGCACATATCAGTGGAAACCTTGTCAGAGCGTTGGGATTATCGCCAATTTGCATCGATAATACCATTGAGCGAATTGTAAGTACTTGCCTTGGCTATCTGATATCGGTGCGCTTATTGATCACCTTGTGACTTCGCAGGTGGTACATAGTCAAACAGAAAATTTATCCTGTCATCCTGGCCCTTGTTCATGACGCTGTGATTTTTTTGGTTGTTTAGTTCGTACGCCTTGCCCGGCTCAAGGTTGTAGGGCCTCCCATCAATCATGTACCGGACACGGGGGTTACTTGTGATCGGCACATGGACTCGGTGGCCCGCATGGAATGAGGGGTGTTTGTCAATATGTGGGCTTATGACCCTTCCCGCTGGTAGCCGTGAGACCATAGCGCGGATAATGGAGCCACCCTTGGAATACCACGTTTCTATTATGCTGTGCATCACTGGTACGGCAACGTCCGCCAGGATATCCCAGCCGCTTTCTTTGCTTACCTCAATTTCGGGCCAGCCAGCCGCTGTGGTAAACACCAACACGATTGACTGGGTTTGTTGGTGATTCTCGTAGATATTTTCAGCAAGTGGCCGTTCCTTCCAGACGGCGCTGTCCAATTTCAGTATGGCCCTACGGAGTGAATCAACTTCTACTTCCCCCAACTCCTGCAGGGGCGCGTCAATGTCCATCTTCTTTCCCTTTGTCCATGTGAAGCAGTTTCCCCAGTCCAGCTAGAAAATAATACAGGATGAGCAGCGAGCTGGCGGCCAGGAGAAAACTGCACAACCAGGTAAAGATGTCCCAGGGGTTCATTTGGATTGCTCCGTGTATGGTGTGCCGATTGAGTTGCCTATGGCGAATCCCAGCAGGGATAGTGGCAGGCTGAAATACAGTGCATATTCCTGCCAGAGACTAAAGGTGCTTCCTGCGATGGAGAATGTCCAGATATAGGTCCCGTATACCTCATTCTCGGCCCCCAGGGTGCTGATTGCCAGGTAGTATCCTATGACGCTGAAGAGACCGATGAGACAACTCAAAACCCCTGCAGCAGGAGTCTTGTTGCCTCGCCAGAAAAGCCCCATGAATATTGGTACCAGTACGGTTGAAGTGAGAATCGTTGCCATGAATACCCAGAGTGCCATCAGTCGGTCAAACAGGAATGCCAGGACGAAGCCGAGGACCCAGGATATGACAATACCAATTTTTGTCATGCTCACTAGTTCCCGATCGGAGGCATCAGGTTTCAGCAGTGGACGGTAAATGTCATAGGAGATATTGGCACCAGCAACGAGTGAATAGGAGTCAATAGTCGACATGGCTGTTGCAAGAACTCCCGCCAGAAATATGCCGATCAGACCGACGGGAAGTGCATAGATCATTGCCGTCAACAATGCATCGTTGGAGTGCAGGCCCTCCGGCAGTATGCCCTGTTGTACAGCTGAAGCTGCCAGCATTCCACCCGCCGTGACCAGCCAGTCATAGACTAGCCATACAAAAATACAGATGAGCATTGCGTTGCGAGCCTGCTTGTAATTTTCGGCGGCAAAAATACGCTGGTAAAACCCCGGGTCAACCAGAATACTCAACCCCGTTGCCATGTATGCGATCATCAGCCAGATAGGCATACCCCCCAGCGGAGAGAAGTATCCCTCTGGAGCCCAGGTGGCTACGTAGTCGAACCCTCCGGTCTCCGACAAGAGGATGGGTAAGCCAATAGCGAGGGTCAGGCACATGAGAACAAACTGTATGGTGTCGGTAATGGCGACTGCCCACAGACCACCCCAGAGTGTATAGATGAGCGCGATGCTTCCCAAAAGTAATGCACCAATCATCGCATCCATACCGAAAATAACTTCACAAATTCGCCCCAGACCGAACAGGGGCAAAGCGGGAATGGAATAAAAAATTGATGCGAGCGCGCCACACAGGCCAGCCCCAATACCATAGTTGTGCTCAAGTATCTCCGGTAGAGATATAAATTTTTCCCGGTGTAACTTTTTGCTGAGTAAAAAGGCGGCCAGTACATAGAAAGCGATGGAGAGTTCAGAATATCCGAAGAAGGCGACGATGCCATCGTTGTAGCCCACCTCCGATGTACCGAACAGCACATCGAGACCGTAATAGGTAGATGCGAGGGAGCAAATCAGGATCGGTGTCGTCATGGACCTTCCGGCGACCAGGTACTCTTCGAAGCTGGGTGCCTGCCGGTAGATATAGTATCCTACACCGAGCATAGCGACGATATAGACCCCGATGATTGAGAGGTCTATCCAAGAAATAGCCAGGTCGCCAACGAGGTCGGTTTGCATCCTGCTCAGTTCTTGATTTGACTGGCCGTCTGGTCAAGGCAGGTCGTCACCAGGGCGACCATTTCATCGATATCTGATTTGGTCATGATGAGAGGAGGGGATACAACCATCGTATCCTCAATTGCCCTCATGACGAGACCATTGGCAAAGCAGACATCCCGGCAGATGGTGCCAACGGCGCCGCGGTCATCAAAGAACTGCCTTTTCTGTTTATCCTTTACAATTTCAATGGCAGCCAGGAAACCTGCACTTCTTGTTTCTCCAACAAGGGGGTGATCAATGAGTTTGCCCCATGCCTGCTCAAGGTAGGGGCCCGTTTCCTGCCCGACCTGATCGACAATTCCATCATCCATCAGAATATGGAGGTTGGCGATTGCAGCGGCAGCAGCGACCGGGTGCCCGGAATAGGTAAAGCCGTGATTGAACTCTCCTCCGAGATTAATCAGTACGTCAGCAACCTCGTCACCCACGAGGACGCCACCAATAGGCAGATATCCGGACGATAGTCCTTTAGCGATAGGCATAAGATCAGCCTTGATATCATAGTAGTCACAGCCGAACCATTTCCCTGTTCGCCCGAATCCACAAATAACTTCATCCGCTACAAGTAGAATTTCATGACGGTCACAGATGTTCTGTATCCGTGGCCAGTAGGTTGCAGGTGGGATAACGACACCCCCCGCACCTTGTATAGGTTCTGCGATAAATGCAGCGATCCGGTCTTCTCCAAGTTCTTGGATTTTCTGCTCCAGTTCAGAAGCTATCTGTTCACCAAAGGCATCCGCCGACAGGTCGCCGCCATCCTGGAACCAGTAGGGCTGGCCTATGTGAGCGATGTCAGGAATAGGCAGTCCACCCTGGGCATGCATTGGTTTCATTCCACCCAGGCTTGCTCCGGCCATGGTACTTCCGTGATAAGCATTTTCACGGCTGATGATTACTTTCTTGTCTGGTTTCCCCTTGCTGCTCCAGTAGTGCCTAGCCATTCTCACTACGGTGTCGTTTGCTTCAGAACCAGAGCTGGTAAAAAAAATGTGGTTCATGTGAGCAGGCGCCAGTGAGCAGACCAGGCGCGATAGTTCAATCGCTGGTGAATGAGCGGTTTTAAAAAAACTGTTGTAGTAGGGAAGTTCTTGTAGCTGCTCGAAGGCGGCTTCAGCTATTTCACGACGTCCATATCCGACGTTGACACACCATAAACCTGACATCGCATCCAGGTAGCGATTGCCGTCGCTATCCCACAGGTAAATGCCATCTGCTCTGGTGATGATGCGGCTGCCTTCTTCTGACAGTTTCTTTGAGTCTGTAAAAGGGTGCAGGTAGTGAGCGGAATCAAGTTCCTGTAATTGTTCGGTGGTGTAGTTATAGTTCATAGCGTTGTGCCCCGTGCCTTTTTGTTGCGCGTACAGTATCGATTTTGAGAAAGCTTATCAATAAAGACTATTGGTAACGTTGCAACCTGTAGGAGCGGCTGGCAAAGTGGATCCTTTCAAGGTAAGTGAGTTGAGATGTCTGATACTAAAGCTTGGCTAAACACCCACCAGATTAAGTCCGTCGAATGTCTGGTCCCCGATTTCCATGGCATTGGAAAGGGAAAGATCATTTCTACGGATGAATTCCTTGGTGGTGACGTCCGGTTTCCGGAGACTATTTTCGCGCAGGATATTCTTGGGAAGTGGTGCAAGGACGAAGACCTTGTGAGTATTGCTGATGTAGATATGGCTCTTCTGCCGGATGAGGCGACGCTTGCTGTTCAACCCTGGTCTGGGACATCAACAGCGCAGTGCATATGCGACTGCATGAACAAAGATGGCAGTGTTTTTGACCTTGCGCCAAGGTCCATTCTGAAAAAGATTATATCCCTCTATGAAGCGCTCGGGATTAGGCCGCTGGTCGCGCAGGAGGCGGAGTTCTACCTGGTTGCCAAGAATCCTGATCCGAAACTCCCCCTCGAGGCTGCGCCTGGAGTATCCGGTCGGCAGGCAAGAACGCCACGCTCGTTTCAAATGGAAGCAATATCAGAGTACGCGCCATTCCTTGAAACGCTATACGACTATGCTGAGCGGCAGAATGTATTCACAACCGGTGTTGTTCATGAAATGGGGCCGGGTCAGCTGGAGGTGAACTTCAAGCATGGCGATGCACTGACAAAGGCTGATGAGATGTTCAATTTCAAGCGCATTGCTCGACAGGCTGCCTTGCACAATGGTTACCTTGCGACCTTCCTGTCGAAACCCATAAGTGGTGAACCGGGTAGCGCGATGCATCTGCACCAGAGCCTAGTGGACTTGAATTCAGGCAGGAATCTGTTCGCAAATGAGGATGGCTCCAAGAGCGGGCAGTTCAATGCTTACCTTGGGGGATTACAAAGATATACGACCAGTGCGATGGCCTTTTTTGCACCAAATGTAAACGCCTACAGAAGATTTGATGGTGCCGTATCCTGCCCGACTAATGTGGAGTGGGGGCTCGACAATCGCACCACTGGTTTTCGAGTGCCGCTGAGCGATGCTGGTGCAACACGTGTGGAGAATCGGATCCCCGGGTCTGATGCAAACCCCTATCTGGTAATAGCCGCCAGCCTGGCCTGTGGTTATCTGGGGCTGATGGAAGGATTGACGCCTGGAAAACCAGTAGCGGACAGCGCCTGGGATTTGCCCCGTACGATACCCAGGTCGCTTCGGGATTCGCTGGACCTGCTCTCGCAGTGCCAGCCCCTGGCAGAATTATTTGGTGAGAAGTTCATCAAGTTATACGCCCACCTGAAAACCGAGGAAGTAACTGCCTTCTCAGAAACAGTGACTGAATGGGAACGGGAGCATCTTGCGCTAACGGTTTAAGGCTGGTGTTGCAGGAAGGCTGATGCTTGTTCTGGCGGGCCTGCTAAAGCAAAGCCATCATGTGATGTGTCCCGGCTCTATCTCGACGATAGGCAGGTCCCTCAGTAAGACCCTGTCCTCGTCAGTTTCATCCAGGTTACGCGCATATTCATGACCGCTATAGACAGCGTGCACCAGCGCGCCGGCCGCCAGGGCATCACCTATCCTGTCTACTGACTGGATGCCGGCTTGTTTGACCGCTTCATGGTCGGTAAGCAGTCGATCATAGAGGTCGTTTTCTGGCAGGCGAAGACCGACGATGACGACGGAATCCACATCAATATCCCGAGCTTCACCGGTGAAAATATTCTTCATACTGGCTGAGCCATCGATATGATTTTCCAGAAGCATCTGGGTGTGGACCTCGACACCATGGTTGAACAGCGCCTGGTGCACGTAGGGTTGTTCATTGGTCATTATGGTCCAGGCGGAAGCGTGCCCCGCGGGTGTTGCGTATTCAACTGAATTCCCCTTCTCTGACAGGTACTCGGCGAGTATGCCACCCATGTAGTAGTTGTCAAAATCAAACACCAGTACCTTGCCCTTTGGCAGTTTCCCCGCCGCGATATCATCCGGCGTGTATATTTCGTTGCCATCAAGACTGCTGGTTGGAATCTCAAGGGATGAATAGCGGGCCCGCGTCCATCGAGCTCCGGTGGCAATTACGATTCTTTGATGTTCCGATGACAAGATTTCGCCGATACCCAGTTCGCTGTCAGGATAGAGGTTGACGTTGGCCATTTGTTTCAGGGCATAGAGACGGTAGTCCTTCAGACGCCCCCATGCTTGCAAGCCTGGCAGCGATTCTTCAAAGTTTATTCGACCACCCAGCTGGTGTGATTTTTCCGCTATCGTGACCTCATAACCCCTGCGAGCGGCGGTTAAACCGGCTTCCAGTCCCGCTGGGCCGCTTCCTACGATAAGAATCTTGTCATTGCTTTGACTGGCTTTGAATTTTTCAGGGTGCCAGTTCTTTCTCCATTCCTCACCAATGGTAGCGTTCTGGGTACAACGCACAGGAACACCGTCATGCCAGCTGGAGATGCAGATATTGCAGCCAATGCACTCCCTGATCTCGTCTTCACGCCCCGCCTTGATCTTGTTGGGTAGATAAGGGTCGGCGATAGAAGGGCGGGCGCCCCCTATCAGGTCAAGGATCCCACGCTTTATCTGCGACACCATGGTATCCGGGGAGGTAAAGCGACCTACGCCTACGACCGGCTTGTCGGTAACTTGCTTAACAAAATTAATGACCGGTTCATGCGAGCCTTCAGCCGTGAACCGTGAGGCCGCACAATCGGTAGGGCTTGAATCCATCTTTACATCCCACAGGTCTGGAAGGTCCGCTAGCAGGGAGACAACCTCATGTGCCTGGGATTCGTAATGTTCGCTTTTCCTTGCACGCAGCTCTTCAAGCGAAATACGCAACGCGATGGCACAATCATCGCCGATTACATCCTTGGTTGCTTCGATTAGTTCACGCACAAATCGTGTCCGGTTTTTGACGCTGCCACCATACTCATCGGTTCTGAGATTGTATTCCTCGAGCAGGAATTCATATCCCAGGTAACCCATACCGGCATAGATATAGACAATGTCGAAACCAGCCCTTTGTGCTCGTCTGGCCGCATCCACCTGCCATTGCACTATATCGCGGATATCTTTCTTATCCATTATCCGCGGTCGGAGCTGCCCCATGAATCCGACATGTGTTGCCATCCATGGGATACCGGATGGTGAGTAGGGTGGTATCCGCGAAGACCTGTTCATGACGGCACCCCCGCCATGCCACAGTTCGATGGCAGCGAGGGATCCATGCTCATGAATTGCCTCGGTGCTAAGGGCATGAGAGGCCACATCGTTTTCGTCCCACAGCCGGGCATAGGGCAGGGGGCTGTCATCACAAGAGGGATGGGTGGAGACAGCACCGGTTGACACTACACCCCAGCCACCTTCAGCCTTGGTGCCGCGAAATTTTGCTCTGACTCTGGGGTTGGCTTCGGTCATTCCACTGGCGTGGGGTACCTGGTAAAACCTGTTCGGGGTCGTGACGGGGCCTAACTTCACCGGTTCAAAGAGTATTGAATAGCTGGGATTCATTTTGATGCCAAGTTGTTTAGTCGTTGGTTTCTCGGTGCTGATCGAGGCTGAGCTGTCCGGGTGATAGAATCCTTCACTGCTGAAGCCTAATATCCTTCGCCAGTGCTCTATTATTTGTGCATCTGGGTACTTACATGACAAGGTATTGGGCTGCCTGTTGTCAAGCCCGAGCCTATCGGCAAACAGGAAACGGTACCGCGGCGATGATATATTTCCGCATGGAGCGGGAGTTGTACCGATGAAAAAATATGACGCAATCGTAGTTGGGGCTGGTCACAACGGGCTCACCAACGCAGCTTTTCTTGTAAAAGCTGGTCTCGATGTCCTGGTCCTGGAGAAAAATGAATATATAGGTGGTGCGACCGTCAGCCGTGAGTTGCATGAGGGTTGGATGTATTCCAACTGCTCCTATGTCTGCAGCCTGTTCCGCCCTGAAATTTACCAGGCTCTCCACCTCGGTGAACATGGCCTGGAAGTTGTTCCATTGCAGGGCAGCACGACTTTTAAGCAGGATGGTGACTATTTTGGCAGCTATCACCAGCCAGCCGTAAGGCGACGAGAAATAGCTCGGCATTCCAAACGAGATGCTGATGCCTCCATTCGTTTTGATGCGGACATAATGAAATGGTGCCGCCTAGTTCGTGGATTTTTGCTGCGTACACCACCAGACCCAGCGTCGTTAAAGATTCGTGACGCAATGGAATTTGCCTATCTTCTGAAGAGCTTTTACCACCTGACCGAAAGCCAGATATATGAATTCATCCGCTTCTTCACCATGTCCATAGCGGAGTATCTAGAGGAATATTTTGAAAGTGACGCCATTCTTGCTCACTTTTCCGGGGGCAGCATTATTGGCACGGGTCTTGGCGTCTATTCCCCCGGCACGGCCTATGTTCTTTTGCACCATGCGATGGGTGACGTTGACGGTAATATTGGCTCATGGGGGTTCGCCCGTGGTGGAATGGGCGCTGTTTCAAAGGCTATTGCATCCTCTTTTCAGTCCATGGGCGGTGAGATCCGCACACAGGCTGAAGTACAGCAGATCCTGGTCAAAGGCAGGCAGGCGACAGGAGTCGTACTCGCTACAGGAGAGGAAGTTAATGCAGGTGTCGTCGTTTCCAATCTCGATGCAAAACGTACTTTCCTTAACATCATGGAGAGGAAAGATTTACCGGATGAACTTTATCAGCGCGCAAGCAATTTTAAGATTCGTGGTTCCTCTGGAAAACTCAATATAGCGCTTGATGGCCTTCCACGTTTCCCTGCTTTACCGATTGGCTCGCCGCTTACCCTTGGGCATATGCATTTTACGGATACTCTTGAACGCCTGGAAAGGGCTTATGACGACTGGAAGGATGATTGCTGGTCGAGTGACCCTTATGTGGATACTCTCATCCCGACGCAATATGACCCGACGATGTCGCCAGCCGGCAAGCACATGATGAGCGTTTTTGTCCAATACTGCCCTGCTGAAGTTGAAGGTGGGTGGACCGACGCGAAACGGGATGCATTTGGAGAGACTGTCATTGACCAGATCGCCAGCTACAGCCCGAATTTCAAGGACCTGATTTTACATGCGGAGGTTCGTACTCCCCGTGAGATCGAAGCAGAGGTTGGCCTCACGGAGGGGAATATTTTCCAGGGCGAACTAACCCTTGATCAGCTGATGTTTAATCGGCCATTTCCGGGTTATGCCCAGTATCGTGGGCCGGTTAAAAATATGTACATGTGCGGGTCATCGACCCACCCGGGCGGTGGCGTCATGGGAGCGCCTGGTGCTAACGCCGCGCGCGAAATACTTCTTGACCTTGGCCGGGAAAATACAACGCCAGAGGATTTTGGAGATGACTAGATCTGTCATCATTGTAGGTGGTGGGCACAATGGGCTGATTTGTGCTGCCTATCTGGCGAAAGCGGGCTATGAGGTTAAGCTTGTGGAAGCCAGGGACAGGGTCGGCGGCGGTGCATCCACGGTCAGTTTTGCTGGAGGCTATAGCGTTTCCGGACTGGCTCACATACTTCATTCACTGAATGAGAAAGTCTGCAGGGATCTTAACCTTGCCGGGGCAGGCCTAAAGGCCGGGCCGGCGGTTGATACGATTTCTCTAGACAGGCAAGGCCGACATCTGACCCTTGGTGCAAACACGGCCAGTGGTGATGGCCTTTCGCAAAAAGATATCGATGCCTATCGCAGTTTCAAAAACGAATATCGTGCCTATGCGGCAGCGCTTGACCCGCTGATGATGAACAAGCCACCGCGACTCAAGGACATGGATGGTCGGGATAAGTTGACCCTGGCAAAAATTGGTATGAAGCTACGCTTTGGCCTCGGCGCAAAATCAATGAGGGAGTTTCTGCGCGTTGGCGGCATCAATATATATGACATCCTCAACGAGGTTTTTGATAACGAAAGTTTGAAGGGGGCTATAGCGCTGGATGCGGTTCTGGGCCATCACATGGGGCCCCGCACTCCAAACACAGTGTTAGCCTACCTGCATCGGTTGCGAGGGGAAAATCAGGGTCTGCCAACACTCCCACCCGGTGGGATGGGGCAGGTAACACAGGCAATATCAGATGCAGCTCATGGTTTTGGAGCTACGATAAGAACGGGAGAGAAAGTAAAACGAATTCTGGTCAGTGATGGAAAAACTTCGGGAGTTGAACTCTCCAATGGAGAACAGCTTCATGCTGACATCGTGGTTTCCAATGCAGATGCAAAAACAACCTTTCTGGATCTCGTGGGGACTGGTGAACTTGACGCCATGTTTGCACACCGTGTCAACCAAACGCGCTGCAAAGGTACGGTTGCGAAGGTTTACCTTGCCTTAAGTGAACTGCCACAATTTGGAGATCTTTCACCTGAGCAACTTGGACATAGATTACTGGTGGCACCCGATATGCGCTATCTTGAACACGCCTTTAATTTTGCCAAATACGGTGAGTTTTCTCGGGCTCCTGTTTTGGAGATTACCGTTCCAAGCATTGCCGACACATCCCTCGCTCCTGCGGGACATCACGTAATGTCTGTGTCAGCAGGTTACGCTCCCTACGAATTGAAGGAAGGCTGGGAGCAGCAGCGAACCATTTTTATGGACAAGGTAATTGCCCTGGTCGGGGAATATGCGCCAGGTTTTGAACAGTTGGTGGTGGGCAAGGAAATTCTTACACCGGTTGATATCGAAAGAGAATACAACCTGACCGGTGGCCATTGGCACCAGGGCGAAATGACGATTGATCAATCCTTTATGATGCGGCCGGTTCATGGTTCCGCCCAATACGACACGCCCATTGAAGGCCTGTTTCTTTGTGGGGCAACGGCACATCCTGGAGGCAATGTGACGGGTATCCCAGGCCACAATGCAGCGCAGCGCATACTGAAGACACAGGGCGAGTCCGGATAGCATTATGGCGAAGCATGACTTTAAGCAGGTACTAGAGCCAACCCCCTTTCATGCAAGGGTTGATGAACAGAGCTTGGTGAAGAACTGGACATCGTGGAATGGCTATCAGACCGCGCGGGTTTACGACACGCTTGCTTCGGAATATTTCGCGATCCGCAGTTCCTGTAGTGTGATGGATCTGACTCCCATGGAGAAATACCGCATCACCGGGCCAGATGCTTTCAAATTTCTCTCTCACTTAGTCGTCCGTGACATTTCCAAGTTACAAGTCGGCCGTGTCACTTATGTATTGTGGTGTAACGATGAGGGTAAGGTGCTGGACGATGGCACTATCTTTCAATTGGCGGAAAATGACTACCGCCTGTGTTCGCAGCATCATCAGTTGGATTGGTTGCTTCTGTCCAGCCTGGGGATGGATGTCAATATCAGCAAAGAGACACACGAGGTCGCGGCACTTGCGATTCAGGGCCCTACCTCATGTTCAGTCCTGACGGAGGCAGGGTTTAGAGGGCTTGCACAATTGAAACCTTTCCGCGTTCTGCAGACAAATTTGCACGGTTTCGAAGTCATGATATCCCGTACCGGTTACACGGGGGATCTTGGCTACGAGCTCTGGACCAGCCCGGAGAATGCGCTTGAACTGTGGGACGCAATCTTCGCAGTACAGAACCTGTACAACATCAGACCCGTCGGCCTTGATGCGCTTGAAATAGTCAGAATTGAAGCCGGTTTCATTATGCCGGGGGATGACTTTAATACTGCTGAAACCACAGTTCGTGCAGACCACGATCGCTCTCCATTTGAGCTCGGTATGGACTGGGTGGTGAATTTTAATAAGCCTTACTTTACCGGTAAACGCGCGCTGATTGCCGAGCAGGCTCTACCCATAAGGCGGCGCCTGGTTAAAATGTCGGTGAAGGGGAACAAGCCACCCGCAGATTCATTTCTTTATGACGGCAAGAGTGGTAAGCGGATTGGGACCATAAAGTCACAAGTTTGGTCGCCCATACTAAAAGCGAACCTGGCCATGGCGGACGTTGAGTATCGCAATGGGGTGGCGCCATCAGAAGTCTGGGCTGAAATCTACTATCAGAAAGAGTTGGAGTGGCGAGCAACCTGGGCCGAATGCAGGATTATTGATAAACCATTCTGGTCACATCCACGGCGATCAGCTACACCACCCGGTCAATTTTAAACTGACCTTAGATTCGTACGGTAAGCTCTAACCCACCCTGAAAAGGGAGTGTCATGGTGCGGAACCTGTTTGCAGGATTCTCAACAAACTCAAAGTAGTCATCGTACTCACCCCGATCCACCGTGGTGTTGTCGCAAACCACAACGGCACCTGTAAGCAGATAGGGCGAAACAAGTTCAAGGGCAGGTTTTGCAACCTCCCATATGTCCACCAGCATAAAGTCTATGCCACCTTCAAGGCCGCGAAGTGTCTGACGCAGGTCACCCTCGCGTAGATCAACAAACTCACTAAGCCCTGCTTCGCTGAAGTTCCGTCGAGCGATTGCTGCCTTTCCCGGATCCCATTCGGTCGCAATGACCAGACCATCTTCCACCCGATTGTCACGAACTGCTGCTGCCAGATAAAGGGTTGAGACGCCGAACGAGGTGCCGGCCTCGACGACGCGAGATGCACCTAGTGCGCGGCACAACTGATAACAGAACTCAGCCTTGTCACGATCAAGTGCGACCATTTTATCTGCAAAGAATCGGTGCATGTCATCGTCGAAGACACGCCAGTCAAAATCATCTTTCTTTTCGAGTTGAATGCAATACTCATCGATTTCAGCTATCTGCCTGTCGCTCTGGGCATGTAATCTGTCCAGCAATGCGACTAGCTTATGATCACTCAGTGGCGATGACATGGTATTTTGTGCTGGATGTTCAGATTGGATATTGCCCGCTCGATGTTAGTCTCCTCGATGGTAAATAGGGATAGGAGCCGGCTAGAAAAGGCCCTGTATTTCGCCGTCTTCATCCACGTGAATATCGTGTGCGCTGGGTCGCAGGGGTAATCCAGGCATGGTCATGATGTCACCGCAGATCACAACAACAAATTCCGCTCCGGCACACAATCGGAGTTCACGTATGGGCACAACATGATGGCTCGGTGCGCCCATTAAATTGGGGTCGGTAGAGAAGCTGTATTGGGTCTTTGCCATACAGACCTGAAAGTGCCCGTATTTTTTCTGAAATTGACGAAACTGGTTTCGTACTTTCTTGTCGGCGATAATCTCAGATGCACCGTAGATGCTTCTAGCAACCTCTTCAGTTTTATCCCACAGGCTGGTTTGCTCATCATAGAGTGGTCGAAACTGAGATGTGCCAGACTCAACCAACTGGGTGATGTTGGTTGCAAGCTCCTCGGCACCGGAGCCGCCGCTGGTCCAGTGATTGGATTCAATAGCTTTCACACCCAGTTCGGCACACATTTGCTTAACGACGCTTATCTCGCTGTCAACATCCTTTGTAAAACGGTTAATCGCAACCACAATTGGTACACCGAACTTGCCAACATTTCTGATGTGGCGGGCCAGGTTGGGAATGCCTTGCTGAACCGCAACGATATTTTCGCTATCCAGGTCCTTTTTGGCTACGCCACCATGCATTTTCAGCGCCCTTACAGTTGCAACAATAACCGCAGCAGCAGGCTTTAGGCCAGCCTTGAGGCACTTGATGTTAAAGAATTTCTCCGCACCAAGGTCAGCCCCGAATCCTGCTTCTGTTACCACGTAGTCGGACAGTTTTAAGGCTGTCTTGGTTGCAATAACGCTGTTGCACCCATGTGCGATGTTAGCGAACGGGCCACCGTGAATGATGGCTGGGTTGTTCTCCAGTGTCTGTACCAGATTGGGCATCAGGGCATCCCGCAAAATGGCAGTCAGGGGGCCGTCAGCTTTCATTTCACTAGCCGTTATCGGTTCTCCATTTTGGTGATAGCCGACGATCATTTTTGCCAGCCTCTGTTGCAGATCCGGTAGATTTTTTGCGAGACAGAAGATCGCCATGACCTCGGATGCTACCGTGAGATCGAACCCTGTCTCTCGGGGGACACCGTTTGCGGTTCCACCAAGGCCGGTATTTATGTGCCGCAGGGTGCGATCGTTAATGTCCATTACCCGACGCCAGCTTAAACGCCGGGCATCCAGACCTTCATCGTTTTTCCAGTGAATATGGTTGTCCACAAGCGCTGCAAGCAGGTTGTGAGCCGTAGTGATAGCATGCAGATCACCGGTGAAATGCAGGTTAATATCTTCCATTGGTACAACCTGGGCATAACCGCCTCCTGCAGCACCACCCTTCATTCCGAAGCAGGGTCCAAGGGAAGGTTCTCGCAAACACACGGTAGTTTTTTTGCCAAGGCGGTTGAGCGCATCTCCAAGGCCAACCGTTGTCGTGGTTTTCCCCTCGCCAGCCGGGGTCGGTGACATGGCTGTTACCAGGATCAACTGACCATCCTTCCTGTCCTCCAGAGAGCGGATAAAGCCAAAATCAATCTTGGCCTTGTAGCGGCCGTAACAATGTAGTGAATCCTCCGGAATCTCGAGGCTGGTGC
This sequence comes from Gammaproteobacteria bacterium, assembly GCA_002725995.1. Taxonomy (GTDB): domain Bacteria; phylum Pseudomonadota; class Gammaproteobacteria; order Pseudomonadales; family Azotimanducaceae. The sequence continues at coordinate 30,530 of PBRQ01000055.1, read as the reverse complement.
CTATTTCGGTGATCGGCTTTAAATCCGCTTCACGAGCGATATCAATATCTGCTTTAGGTTCAGTCATTTGAGTTCTTCTTGGCCACTTTAAAAAGGTTGTTGGAGCAATAGGCCCCGTATGTTCAACAACTAGACGTTTGCTAGCCACCTGCCCTATAAGAGTGGAAGCCTAGCGATTATACCCCTACAGCCTGCTGAAAAAGTGCATTCCTGCACATTTTCTAAGGTCGTGGGCCTCAAGTGCACTCGCGACAAATCAACGGCCTATGTCGTTGATTTGCGACCGACGCATCCATGTATCGGTCTACCGGTCTGCTTTTTACTGGCTGATAGAGGTATTAAGCGTATAGGCTGAGAAGCCCTATCTACAAGCATTGAATAGTCTGTGTCGATACCTTAGACGGCAGATTTGAAGTGCATCGCTACAACTCGATCATCATTGGTGCCGGCCACAACGGGATGGTCTGCGCGAACTACCTAGCGCGAAGTGGTCAGAAGGTTCTGCTACTCGAATCCTCCGATTCTGTTGGTGGGCTCGCTTCTGTGCGTGAATTCCATCCTGAATTCAAGACCTCCATTGCCCACAGTATCAGCTATTTCTCAGAAAAAGTGGCACGGGACCTCAATCTAAAGAAGCATGGCTTCAATCTGGATGCTGCCCCATTACCCACGATTGGCCTTTCAGCCGATACAAACCACATCGTTCTGCAGGGGGGGCGTATCTCCGGTGTAGCAAACGATGATGAGCAGTCCTACGGCAAATATTTAGAACTAATACAACGATTCGCCAACATGGTTAAGCCCTTCTGGTTGCAGACAGTGCCCCCGATTGGCAACAACAGCCTGCCGGAGATAATGTCATATGCGCATCTTGGGATGAACATGCGCCTTATGGGTAAGGCCGATATGCGAGAATTTCTTCGCATCCTGACCCTGCCCATGCGGGATTTAATGGACGAGAATTTTGACAATGAAATACTGAAGGCAATGCTAAGTTGGGACGGGTTGATCGGCTCGAAACTGGCCCCACGTTCACCTAATCATTCGCTGATTACGCTGTTACTGAGAATGTCCGGTCCAACCGCGCACCAGGTATCATCCGCTAGCGTGAAGACATTGATAGAAGCACTGCATTCGTCGGCCAGCGCCTCCGGCGTTGAAATTCGTACTGGCGCCCCCGTAGCAGAAATAGTTATTGGTGATGGTGCGGAGGGGCTCCTAGCCACGGGCGTAAAGCTGGACACGGGGGAGCAGATAGAAGCAGATTGCGTGATATCTTCAGCCGACCCGAAAAAAACCTTTCTTGATCTGGTTGGTGTGCAACACCTTGAAATCGGTTTTACCAACAGAATTCGCAGGTTGCGCGCCGATGGTTATGTGGCGAAGTTTCACCTTGCGCTCAAGGAACTTCCTGAATTTTCAGGCCTTGACAGTCCGGATGGCAGGTTACTGATCGCGCCGGATATGGACGTCATCGAATTTGCCTATGATGATGCCAAATATGGACACTGCTCGATGGTGCCGGTAATGGAAATCGTTATTCCGAGCATACATGATGAGACGCTGGCACCGGCTGGCCAGCATGTCCTCTCAGCTCATGTCATGTATGTCCCTCGATACCTGCAGGGGGGTTGGGATGACCAGGTCCGTGAAGCCTATACTCAGCTTCTGATAGACACCATTGCCAAATATGCCCCTGGTATCCGGGAGCAGATCCTGCATCATGAATTGCTGATACCTGCTGATCTAGAGCGAGAGTATGGTGTTACTGGAGGTCACTGGCACCATTCTGAGTTGTCCCTTGACCAGTCGTTAATGATGCGTCCTACCTATGGTGCTGCACAGTACCAGACGCCTATTGGTGGCCTTCATCTCTGCGGTGCTGGATGCCACCCTGGTGGCGGGTTGATGGGTGGGGCTGGACACAATGCTGCACAAGAGATTCTGAAATGAAAGAATATGATGCCATCATCATTGGTGCGGGTCACAATGGTCTGACCAATGCCGCTTACCTGGCGAAGGCAGGGCTCGATGTATTGGTGGTTGAGAAGAACGACTATATTGGCGGTGCAGCCGTTTCACGCGAAATGCACGAGGGCTGGATCTATTCAAGCTGTTCATACGTATGCAGTATGATGAGACAGTCCCTGCACCGTGATCTTGATCTAGGCAGGCATGGGCTGCTGCTTGTTCCCTACCTCGGGACTGTCAACTTTGCTGATGATGGGCGTACACTGCTGTCCTATCACAACGAAGAGTCGACCTATCTGGAACTGAAACGACACTCCTCTCACGATGCCGATGCCATGCACCGATTCCAGTCCGACTTAACCCGCTATTCGCTCCTAATCAGAAAAACACTGCTACGCACGCCACCGGATCCAACTTCATTCCGCCCACGCGATATATCAGAACTATTGTTTCTGGCGAAACAGTTCTGGTCGCTGGGGGAGAAAGAGATTTATGAATACATCAGGTTTTTCACCATCAGCGCCGCAGAATTTCTCGATGACTATTTCGAGAATGATTTAATCAAGGCAGCGATGTCCAGTGCCGGTATTATCGGTACAGCGCTTGGTGTGTACTCCCCCGGTTCATCTTATATATTGCTGCATCATGTTATGGGTGATGTGGATGGCAGCATCGGTGCATGGGGTCTGGCGAGAGGTGGTATGGGCGCTATATCCAATGCAATCGCCGCGGCTTTTCAGGAGCAGGGTGGCGAGATTCGAACACTCGCTGGAGTGCAACAAATTCTGGTCAAGAATGGTAAGGCGACCGGAGTAGTGCTGGAAAGCGGCGAGGAAATAAAGTCACGCATCGTCGTGTCAAATCTGGATGCAAAGCGGACTTTTACCGGGATTATGGATAAGAATGACCTTCCGCCCGGGATCTATGAGAAGGCGAAAAATTTTAAAATACGCGGCTCATCTGGAAAGGTAAATATTGCCTTATCGGGGATGCCGAAATTTACTGGTGTACCGGATAATCCCTACATTAATCGAGGCGGGCAGACGTTCCCCGGTTCGCTGGAAACAATGGAAAGGGCTTTTGACTGCTGGAAGCGTGGTCGCTGGTCCGATGACCCGTTTGTTGAGTCAGTCATACCTTCCGCCTGGGATCCAACCGTGGCGCCACCGGGGAAACACTGGATGTCTAACTTCATCCAGTACTGCCCTGCTGAACTTAGTGATGGACCCTGGACCGATGAGAAACGTGAACAGTTTGGTAAGTCCGTTGTTGACAAGATAGCCCGTTACTGCCCCGGATTTGAAGACTTGATCGTACACATGGAGGTCAGAACGGCCAACGACATAGAAAGAGAAGTTGGTCTAACCGAAGGGAATATCTTCCAGGGCGAACTGACAATCGATCAACTGCTTTTCAATCGACCTTTCCCGGGGTATGCGCAGTACCGGATGCCGATCAAAAACATGTACATGTGTGGCTCTTCGACCCATCCCGGCGGCGGTGTATCTGCTGCCTGCGGTGCCAATGCGGCAAGAGAAATCCTGATGGACCTGAAGCGCAAGAATACCGTTCCGGAAGATGACTGCTATGACGAGTGAGCAATTTGATTTCAGTAGAGAGCAGTTAAAGCGCTCACATTTTCATCCTAGGCAGGCTGCATTCAACGTCCGCGATGCCTGGTCTGCCTGGAATGGTTACAAGTTTGCAGACTGTTACTACGATGCTGAGTATGAATATTTTTGTGTGCGCAATACCTGTGGTACATACGATATCTGCCCAATGCAAAAATACAACATCAAGGGTCGCGATGCTGAAGTAATGTTAAATCGCATGGTTACCCGGGATATCACAAAATCACGGGTAAACCGGGTCTCATACGTCGTTTGGTGTACAGATGAAGGACGACTGATCGATGATGGGACTATTTTCAAACTTGCTGATGATGAATTCATGCTGGTTTGTGGCAGCCCCTGTACCGCATGGCTGGAGAAAAGTGCCTTTGGCTTTAAAGAAGTTACGATCACGGATGTGAGCGATGAGATTGCAGCGCTGGCTTTGCAGGGCCCTACCTCCTGCACGGTGTTACGAAAGATGGGACTTGATGGCATCACGAAGGTTAAGCCGTTTAACATTAGCTATTTCCCATTTCAGGGCGAATCACTGATGGTATCGCGAACTGGCTTCAGTGGTGATTTGGGCTATGAGCTCTGGGTCAAGCCAGAACAGGCACTTGAGCTTTGGGATGCGCTTTATGCTGCCGGTGCGAACTATGGCATCCATCCGTTCGGGGAAACAGCAACGAATATGGCGCGAATCGAAGCAGGCTTTATCATGCCGGGGTTCGAGTTTAACGAAGCATTGAAAACAGTACATTTTGAGCATGATCAGACGCCATTTGAACTCAACCTTGGCTGGTTGGTCGACTTTAAGAAAAGCCATTTCAATGGCAGAAGTGCGTTGCTGGCAGAGCAGACGCGGGGTGCCCGGTTTACCCTGACTAAACTTGACATAGAAGGAAACAAAACGGCCGAAGGGTCCTTCCTGTACGGAAATAAACAATGCAGCCTTGAAATCGGCTATGTCACGTCCGCAATGTGGTCGCCCGCCGTCAAAGCCAATATTGCCCTTGCGATGATCAAAACCGAATATCTGGGCGGTAATATTTGGGCCGAAATATATTATGAAAAAGAACTGCGCCAATACAGTAAGGTAGCCCGCTGTGAGGTGAAAGAAAAGCCATTCTGGATGCCTGCCCGAGCCAGGGCTAACCCCCCCGCTGGATCGCTAGTTTAAGCCCGCGAGTTAGGAAATTGTTCTCTGCCTTCGGCTTGACACTCGAATGCCAACAGGGTAATAACGCCTAATTGGAGCGACGATATCCAGGACCCTGGGTGGCGAAATGGCAAATTCAAAAAAGAGTGTAGTAGATTTCGTAGAAAGCTACTTTGAGGCATGGAATAAGCATGATGCAATACATGTTGCCGATCACCTGGCTATCGATGGCACCTATAGTGATATAGCAAAAGACAAACAATTCGCCAGGGATGAATTGATCGTCAATCTGCGTGAAGCCTTCAGTAGAGAGAATAATCGGTACGATGTTGTTGGTGAGATCATGAGTGGTGTAGATACCATCGCATTTCAGTACAGGGTTTCATCCATTGACCCTGCGACCGGAGAAGAGGTTGGTGTGCCCTGGTTTGGTTCTGAGTTTATTACCATGGAGGGGGGGGCCGCCGCCAGGATTGCTGATTACTATCAGATTTCTGAGGCCGGCTTTACCAGCCCTTCAGTACCTTCACAGAAGTACGCTAAGTCTGGGTTGAGTACCGAGCAGTTGGAGCACTATAAGGATCAGCTGACAACCATGATGCAGACCGAGCAGCTGTACCTGAATCCGGATCTGACACTGCCCAAGCTAGCGGCGCTTGTGGAATGCCCGGTGAATCATTTATCCCAGGTTATCAATGCCGGATTTGATATGAGCTTTTTCGACTACCTGAATCAGTACCGGGTGGAAGATGCAAAAAAACTCCTGCGGCTGGAAGATCGTCAGCTCCAGGCCATTTTGAGCATCGCCTTTGAAGTGGGTTTTAACTCCAATTCCGCATTCTATGCAGCTTTCAAAAAGTCCTGTGGCCAGACCCCGGCCCAGTACCGATCAGCCAAGAAGAATTAGCCATAGCTCCCTGAGAGGATACTGCCGGAGGGATAGCCGGTAGTTGAAACCACTATACGGGCGTTCAGGCTCGGAGTGAAATGCCTACAGAGAATCATAAACTGCTGAATAGAAGAGGTTTATCCGGATTGCTCGAAAAAAACAACTCTAATGAAAAAACAGATAGCGACTTTAGTTTCACTGCATATTGGCACCAGGGATGATATGAGCAAACAGTCCTGTGATTCCGTTATCGCAGAACTCGATGGTTTTGTTGGTGACCGACACCGGGGTTTCTCACGGGTCTGCTGGGAAGGAGACACGGAGCCAGAGGGAACGGTACGAAGAAATAACCGTCAGTGGTCTGGAGTATCCGAAAAGGAGCTAACAGAAATTCAGGAGGCGCTGGAACTTGACCGCGCCTTGACCGCGGAAGACCTTGGCGCCAACATCTGCATTCGCGGAATTGAGGGTTTTTCTTCCCTCCCTAAGGGCTCCAAGCTGGTATTTCCTTCCGGGGCTGTGCTGGTCGTTGAAGACTACAACCCACCGTGCACTGACATGGGCGACAAGATAGCCAGGTTATATGCCAAAAAGTCTGGAGAACCGCTCACCAGGAAACAATTTTTGATTGAAGCGAAGAAGAAGCGTGGTGTGGTCGGGTCGATAGATGTGCCAGGTGAGATTTACAGTGACGATGAAATAACGGTCAAAATCTACTCAGCACCAAAATTAGGCTAGATGAAGGAACCTGCAATGAATAGAGAAGGTCCGGTACATCTGGTGTTCAAAAAAGCGCTGCTAGTTTTATTTGTGGCGCTTCTCAGTGCATGCGAACCGCGAGACGTGCAGCCCGGTCTTTGGCTTAGCGGTGAGGAAGTTGTGCGCAGGGTTGATAATTGGCAATTTACGGACCAGGTGGAGGAAGTTTTTATCGAAACCCGACCTTGGTACGGCTTGCCGCACTCAACAACGATATGGTGTGTGGCTTATCAGGGATCTCTGTTCATTGGCTCCTACGGGGAAGAGAAGAAAAATTGGGAGGTTAACCTGCAGACTGAGCCGCATGCTAGGCTTAAGATTGACAATGATCTGTATGGTGTTGTCGTGACGAAGGTAGTGGATCAGTCCCTAACGGCTCAGCTGGACCAGGCATACAACGCTAAATACGACATGGCTGAAGTCTTCGGCGATGAGATTCCCGACTGGTGGTTTTACCGTGTGGAGCAGTATTCTCCTTAAGTTCACTTTGCTGTCGGCACTTACCCACTTCCGGAGCAGGCTTAGCCATTTTATGTTAACTCAGAGTCTGTTAACTCGGAGAGCAGGATGTCAACGCCCAGTTCTGCTGCAATATCGGAAAGCTGATTGTCGATGGCGGTAATGTCTACTTCCATTGTGACCTCAACCGTTGCCTCAGCGCTGAACATGGGCACGCCGGTCATGGCTGCGGCAATGACATTAGAGGACATCTCGAGCAGATTAATATGTTCCCGCGCCAGTGTAGCCGTGACCTCATTTACAATACCGGGCCTATCATGTCCCAGGATACTTAGCTGATATTTCTGCTTGCCCGCCGCCTCAGATTCGGCGACATCTTCTATGCTTAGCGTGAATTGACTCTCGGAAAGGTCCAACAGTGAACGCCTGAGTTGCGCGGCACCGGCTTCGCTTACACCAATACGAGCGAGCCCAGCGAATTTACCTTCCAACTGGCTCATTCTGCTTTCCAGCCAGGTTCCGTCGTGGTCTGATATAACCCTGGCTATTGATTGCACAAAACCTGGCTCGTCATCTCCGATAAAAGTCAGAATGAAGTAGTGCATAGTAATGTCTTCAAATGTTGTTCGGATAGCATATAGTTTACCGTGTTTTGGCAACCTGCCCGGGGGCTGAATAGTATTCCATGTTAGATGATATAAAGGTTATAAGCTATTGAAATTTAAAGAATTCGTTCAAGATCTTTCACAGATTGCGGGGTTGAAGGCGGTCAATATGATTGCACGATCCGGGCACTATGTTCTGCAGGAAAGGCGTTATGGTGACCATGAACGGCATCGTTATGATTGTTACCTGCACAGGGAGGTTGATGCCAGCCGCCCGAAAATCATATTCCTCTATGGTGGGAACTGGCGCAGCGGCGACCGCAGGGACTATCGTTTCGTAGCAGACTCCCTCTGTTCTCTTGGGTTCGATGTATTTGTCCCTGACTATCGCCTTTTCCCGGCAGTACGATTTGGCCAGATCCTTGACGACATACGGGTTGCCGTCGATGAGATCATGTCCACAATCAGCACTGAACCGATCTTCCTGATGGGGCATTCAGCCGGAGCCCAGCTCGGTGCGCTACTGACACTGAACGCGCAGCTGCTTCAATCAGCGCAAAGAATAAGTGGTTTTATTGGTCTGGCTGGTCCATATGACTTCTTCCCCTATACGGAAGACTCTCACTGGGAGCTGTTCTCTCCGGCGGAAAAGTACCGGGAATCCCAGCCGGTGAATTTCGTGCGCCCGGATGCCGCTCCCCTGTATCTGTTACATGGAAGAGATGATGTACGAGTACGGCGGGGCCATTCCAAGAGCCTGATGGAAAAGCAGCAGGCGGTAGGCGGTGATGCAAGCAGGGAAGTCTACGATGGAATGGGGCATATCGACATCGTTGCTTCCCTTTCACGGATCTATCGCGGAAATAGCGAGGTTCTTTGGGATATTAATCGTTTTGTGACTGCAGAAGCCTTGAAGCGTGTATAGTCGGGCCAGTGTCTAAAAATAACGGAGAAGGAATAAACTGATGGCCTTAACGGAATCGAATACTGACGAATTGTTGGTTGAACAAAAGGGCAACATTGTCGTAATTACACTCAATCGACCAGATCGATTAAATGCAATTAGTCGAGATATGTTGGGTGAATTGTCCGCCAAGGTAGTCGAGGCTGACAAGGACCCTGAGATCCGATGCATAGTGCTGACGGGTACAGGGCGGGGGTTTTGCTCAGGGCTGGACCTGGTTGATGCTGGCCAGGGTGGTATTGGTGGTGGTGAAGGAGGCAGAGCCAGACCAAGGCAACTGTTTGACCTTCGTGATGCCCCCATCAATGTTATGTGGAGTATCGATACACCGATTATCTGCGCACTCAATGGTGCAGCTGCGGGATATGGGATGGACTTGTCGCTTCTCTGTGACATCCGTATAGCCGGCGAGTCTGCAAAAATGGCTGCTGTAACCGCCAAGCGAAACGTGGTACCGGAAAGTGGTGGAACATGGCTTTTGCCGCGCCTGATTGGTTGGGCCAAGGCTGCGGAACTTTATTATCGTGCCCGTACCATTGGCGCTGCCGAGTGCCTTGAATTGGGTCTGGTCAACACGGTTGTCGCGGACGACCAACTTATGGAGACGACCATGCAATGGGCGCAGGAGATCGCCGAGAATGCGCCCCTGGCAGTTCAGACTACCAAGCGGATGATGCGAGTGGGGCTTGAAGAATCTTATGATACTGCTGTTGATCATCTGATGGCTCATCTTGTCCCAATGTTCCAGAGTGAAGATTTTCAGGAGGGCGTAAAGGCATTTCTCGAACGGCGAAAACCAAATTTCACCGGCAGATAAGGGTTAATGATAAGGACTCTGCAAATTGATGCGGCAAAGCAGGGGCTGCACGATATTACCGGTGAAGTATCAAACTGCGTTGACCAGCTAAGGCAGGAGGAGGGGCTCTGTACCCTCTTTATCCAGCATACTTCAGCAAGTTTAGTGATGCAGGAAAACTGTGGCCCTTCTGCAAAACGCGATCTTGAAAAGTGGCTGAATCGACTGGTACCGGAAGGTGATCCGAGTTATACCCATACGCTTGAAGGCGCCGATGACATGCCTGCGCATATCAAATCAGCGTTGACCGCGACCAGTGTGTCAATTCCAATCCTGGAAGGAAAACTGGCCCTGGGAACCTGGCAGGGTATTTTCCTGTGGGAGCACCGCTACGCCGTTGCAAGGCGAAAGGTACTGGTTCACCTGGGCAACTAAGTAGTGGACGCTAAGGCTTTTCGCGTTGAATCGTGGTATCAATATCATCACCCTCCAATCGCGCGCGCTGTTCGATGAGGCCCATGTAAAGAGGTCACCATAGTTCAAGGCGTGCTGATTTGGGTTTTTTATCTGTCTTTGCCGCTCTCTATTTGACACCGATCGCACCCGTGACCATATCGCCCCGCCCTGTATCCTTTTTGTTATTGGATGGTATGTAGGCTGGACCACCGCCCGGTGCCAATACGCCACTTTTGTTAAACATGGTAATCCAGCCAGCGGTATCATTTGGCGCCGTTGCCGGCAAACCAATGGTTATTCTCGTCTTGTCCTTTACAAATGTGTTTCTCGCCAAACGAACAGCTTCTTCAAAGTTTGCCGTAACCTTAGCCATGTTGGCAGTTTCGATATAGTTGCGGTAAGCAGGCACGGCTATCGCAAAAATAATGCCTATAACCGCAACCGTAATCAGTAACTCGAATAGGCTGAAACATCTACTATTGGTGAAGCCAATAGCTACTGGATTTACTTTTTCGCCTCGTTAGATGCAAGCGCATCTTTCAGTTCGTGCAGCTTATCCATTATGAGCGTGAGTTCATCGTTTGGTCGCAATTTTCGACCATAGGTGTAGGTACCTTTCTTGAGCTCGCTAATAAGGGCTGTTATAGCTACCACAGGGCCCGCTATTCGATGGCTGACCATCAGCGCGAAAATAAACGATGCGATGGCGAATGCGACAAACCCCACGAGGGAAGCCTAGGCGATGAAAAACATCTCCGCACTGATTTTAGACTGTGCATCGAAATCCGTAACTACGCTGTTATTTATGATGTCTCGTACTACTGATATTTTGTAGAATACCGTCACGCCGGGAGAGACAATAATCGCCACGCCAACGCCGATATAATAGTAGGTCAGTTTGAGCTGGAATTTGGGTGTAAGTAAGAAATTAGTAATCTTGCGGTCGCTTCTGCTCACATTTCGTTCCTGTTTTGCATCCTAGGCATGGTTATCACATAGATTACATCGAAATATTGTTCTATCCACCCGACGTCGTCTCTACTGCAGTCGGTTGGTGCGGCAATCTTGTAAGGAGGTTTGAGTACCAGCCGGTGGCCCACTGACTAGCGGGCTCTGGGGCTAACTCGCTTTTTTGAAGGGCGGGCGCATCAAAGCACCTGCCAGCTTCGCCACTAGCTTGGACTGGGTAAAAATCGCTTTGGTGTGACTGAAGGTCTTGAACCCATCATGACCGTGATAACAACCCATACCACTTGGACCGATACCACCAAATGGAAGCCCCTCCTGTGCGACATGCATGATGACATCGTTGATGGTGACTCCCCCCGAAGTTGTGTGGGTCAGCACCTTGTGTTCTTCACTTGAATCCTCACCAAAATAGTAGAGCCCGAGGGGTCTGTCGTGATCGTTAATGTAGTCAAGAGTCTCATCGACTGACTTGTATGCCTTGATGGGCAGTACCGGTCCGAAAATCTCATCCTGCATGACCTTCATTTCTTCGGAAGGCTCGAGAACGAGGGTGGGTGGTATCCGGTGATGCTGCTGCTGGTCAAAGTCCTCATCTGCAGGGTTTATTTCAACGACTTCAGCACCCTTGGACCTGGCGTCATCAATGTAGCCATTCAATCGATCATAGTGGCGCTCGTTGATGATGGAGGTGTAGTCAGGGTTATCCTTAAGGTTAGGGTACATTTTTGCAACTGAGGCCTTTGCAGCGTTGACGAATTCGTCAGTTTTACCTTCTGGAACAAAGATGTAGTCGGGGGCGAGGCATATCTGACCCGCGTTCATGGTCTTGCCTGCCATCACATTTTCAGCAGCAAGTGTCATGTCAGCACTCTTGCCGACTATCACCGGTGATTTACCGCCCAGTTCAAGTGTCAGCGGCACAAGGTTTTCAGAAGCCGCACGCATTACGTGCTTTGCTATGGACGTGGCGCCCGTAAACAGGAGGTGATCGAAGGGCAGGCTGCTGAAAGCTCCACCAACTTCAGCGCCGCCGGTAAATACGGCAACTTCCTCGATGTCAAAGGCTTCCTCAAGTATCTGCTTCATCAGTTCGGAAGTTTCCGGTGTGAACTCTGACGGTTTTATCATGGTCCGATTACCGGCGCTAAAAACACCCGCCAGAGGAGCAAATGTTAATTGCACAGGGAAATTCCAGGGGCTGATGCACCCGACTACGCCCAGGGGCTGGTAGTCAACTCGCCCCTTGCTGCCCAGCAGGTTCATTGGAAACATTACTTTTCGTCGTTCCGAGCGCATCCATTTTCTGACATGCTTCTTCGAGTCCTTTAACGGACCGATAGCACCATCGATATCAGCTAGCTTGGATTGGTCAAAGGATCTGTGACCGAAGTCTGCGGCCATTGCTTCACAGAGTTTTGCGCTGGACTTTTCGAGAATACTGACAGCCCTGTCAATTCGGTCTATCCGGGTTTCGGCGGAGACTTCCCCTTCCGCAATGTATGACTTTCTCTGACGGGTGAGAATCGACATCATTTCGTCACGCAGGGTTTCTTGATCACTCATGGTTTTCTCCGGATTTATCTGTCAAATATGAATCAGTTGCCAATAATATCGTCTGAGAGCACAGAGTAAAGGCAAGCATCGTGATTTTCTCCATGCAATTCTAGGCGATTGAGAAGATTTCCTTCCAGCGTCCCACCCACCAGTTGGGCTACTTTTTTGCTCGCTTCGTTTTGCGTGGACATCAGTATTTCGGTTATTATCAGGTCCAGGTGCTCAAACCAAAATGCAGGAGCCCTATCGCTGCCTCGGAAGCGATACCCCTGCCGGTTTCTGACGTTCTTACCCAGTACCCAAGATTTGCAATTGGATTATCATCGACACTGTTTAGGCCGCATCCCCCGTTGAACTTACCGGTCACCCAGTCAATGATCGCGAACTGGTAAGATTTTTCGTCTTTCCAGTTTGGATTTATGTCCAACAGCCAGGACCTTGAGTCTTCAATACTGTAGTCGGGGTGGTACCAGGGAAGGAAAGGGTGGACCTCGTCAATGGATTCCGTCGTAGCTTCAAATAGCATCAACTCATCACTAAGTTCGTAGCGACGCATAGAAAGGCGAGAAGTGGAAAAGGAGAGGGGTACATCAGGTGCGACGCTCAGGTTTATCAACTAACAGAACTCCTCCGTGGTGTACTGATGTACCACTGTATCTGCGTGCCACCCAGTTGCATCCAGCCCCGCCTTCCTGCGAAGCTCTGACACAAATGTTTCAGCGTCGCTGATTTGCTCCCAAACGGAGGGCAGGTAGGTTGCCCTTCTTCCCTTTTCTTCAATGATCAAACCATCGATTCCAGGCCTCAGTTTGTCCATGAGCTCTGATCTTGATGATACCGCCAGTACTCGCGGAACGCTGAGCACCGATATATGGAAATCAACATGCTGAAATTCCGCCAGGGTCAAGGGCTTGAACCGGGGATCCTTAAAGGCAGCAGCCTGTGCGTTGTGCGCTATGTCGACTACCAGGGGCCTGTGGGCGGCCAGACTGCCTATACAGCCTCGAAGGCTATCATTGATATTTAGGGTAACGAAGGTTGCTCTCTCTTGTTTGAGTTCGGGTGGGTAGCTGTCGAGATCAATATTGTAGATTCCGCTGCTTTCCAGAGAGCTCAAAACAGTCCCTCTCGCAACCTGTAGTAGCCGTTGCCGAAAGGCCAGTGGCAATTGGCTATCCATCGTGTTCGCTTCTGTCTCATTCTTCAAAATTCCTGGTGCTTCCAGAACAATGTATGCGCCATAGCCGACGACCCGATCCTTGTCCCCGGCTGTATCACCTGAATTCAAAACGGAAAGCTGTTCAACTTTAAGGCCTCTTGCTTTCAAAACATGCAGCAAACCATTAATCGGTCTGCAGCCACATGCTTCTTCACCCACCAGGTTGCTTTCCAGAGTGAGTATTTTTCTGGACGTCTGGGTGTCAATTTCCCGGGCCTTGTCGTAGGCATGAAAATGGCTGAGGTCAGAGCTGACTATGATCAGGGTTTCTGCGCCACCCCAAAGTGCGTTGATAACGTTGGCCACTTCATCTTTAGTCGCGTCTCCGACTACGAGCGGCACCAGTGAGAATGCTCCCAGTTCCCGTTGCAAAAATGGCAGGTGTACCTCCAGGCTATGCTCGTTAGTATGGGCTTCATCAAGGAAACCGGTGCCAGGCAGCTGCAATATTGTCTGTACAGCAGCAGAATCAACAGGAATTTCACCAAGAGGTGTTTTATAGGCGGTGCAGCTGGTGGCTGCAACACCCTTGAAGGCTACTTTGTGGGATGGTCCCAACAGGACGACCCGTTTAATAGGGGTATCAGTATTACTTAGACGGCTGTAGGCGCTGGCCGCTATTTGACCTGAATAGACGTGGCCTGCATGGGGGGCGATGATAACCTTTGGGCAGGGGAGGCCGTTGGTACTATTGCGCAGCATGGCGTCGACGGATGACGAAAGTACATCGTCATTTGACGGATAAAACGTTCCTGCTACTGCTGGGAGCCTCACTGCGCTCATAAGGCGATTCCTGTGTAATAATGGTCATTCTAAATCAATCATCTGCGAAAATGTCATCAATTCTTAATTGGCAGCTTGGCAAGGGCATTCATAAACCTGGGACATCTAGTGTGGTCGGTACCCGGTATTGGCGCAAATGTGATGATGGTCGTCTGCAATGCGATTTATGTCCCCGCCATTGCAGGTTGCGACAGGGGCAGCAGGGTTTGTGTTTTGTCCGTGCCAGACAGAACGATGAAATAGTATTGACTACCTATGGGTTATCCAGTGGTTTCTGTGTTGATCCAATCGAAAAGAAACCACTGAATCACTTTCTGCCTGGTACCCCGGTCCTTTCGTTTGGGACGGCGGGTTGCAACCTTGTATGCAAGTTCTGCCAGAACTGGGATATGAGCAAATCAAGGGAAATGCAGACGCTGGCAGATGCCGCCTCACCTGAAGTGTTGGTGGAAGCAGCGACGGCGCTTGGGTGCAGAAGTATCGCTTATACCTACAATGATCCTGTGATCTTTCACGAATATGCCATTGATGTAGCTGCTGCTGCCAGGGATAAGGGAATCAACTCCGTTGCTGTTACCGCCGGGTATATTTGCCCTGAGCCCAGGCGTGAATTTTTTGAATATATGGATGCTGCCAACATAGATCTGAAGGCCTTCAGTGAACATTTTTATCACAAGATTTGTGGAGGGCACCTGGCGGATGTACTAGATACATTGCTGTACTTGAAGCACGAGACAAGTATCTGGTTTGAACTCACTACGCTATTGATTCCAGGTGAGAATGATTCTACGGATGAGATTGAAGCTATGAGCCAGTGGGTGGTTGAAAACCTTGGCGAAGATGTGCCGATCCACTTCTCAGCCTTTCACCCCGATTTCAAAATGACTGACAAACCCTCAACACCACCAGCAACCTTGAGCAGGGCGAGAAAAATTGCAAAATCCAATGGCTTGAAGTTTGTTTATATTGGTAATGTTCACGATAGCGAAGGAGGTTCTACCTGGTGCCCTTCATGCGAGACTATGTTGATTGAGCGGGACTGGTATAAGCTCGACAAATGGCAACTGGATAGCCAGGGTTGCTGCCGTTCCTGCGGTGAATGGATTGCTGGTGTTTTTGAGGCGGGCCCTGGGGATTGGGGGCCAAAGCGACAGGCTGTGAGGTTAGGTCGGTAGAAAAATGGCAGAACAACAAATAATAGCGTCACTTGATGACATCCTGGAAAGAGTAAAAACTCCGAGGGAGGTTAAGCTAGACTGTAGTGTGGCCAATAAGGGTGTTGATAACTACCACATTGATGTGGAGCTTTCCCTAACCTTTTCCTTCAAGGCGAGGGAAATAATAGAGGGCCAGGTCAAGCGAATTGTTGCCGGGAACAAACTGGTTTCTGGTAACTCGAAGGAGGTCAACGACTTCCGAGAAGCCTATACGAACATGATGCGTGTGACGCTGCATCGTTACAAAACTGACCTGAAGCGGGGTCAGATCAGAGTTCTTCAATTTGCGGTGGTTAAGTTCATTCTTCAGCAGGTTCGTGATGAATTGGACAAATATCGTGCGAAGCTGGAGGAAACCCAGGGGCAGCAGCAGTATTCCGGCTCGAGGAGTTTGTTGACCACGCAGGAGAAAATCACCTGGTTCAGGAAATACTCTAATGAGTTTATGTTTCGGATTTGCCGGCTGCTCCTGAAACAACTGCAGCGGGAAGAAAACAATCAGCTAAAGGAACTCCGTGCACAGGTGCTTGGAGATGACCTCTCTGAAGCTGCCAATATTATGTATAATCCACTCCTGTACGCCAGATCTCCCCAGGAGCCCGTGTTATTGCTTGAGTGCTACGCCCTGTGGTCCGGCGGGGGCGTGGGGTTTGAGAAGCTGAATACTGCCCTTGAAAATGTTCTGGCTAAAAGATTGCCGGAAATAAAGGCTGACTCCCTGAAGAACATGACCAACCTCACGTCAGCACAAGTGGAGGTCTACGATGCCCTTGGTGGGCTCTTTGCAGTGCAGTCACTGCTGGGACCATCGGAGGATCAGAAGGAAGTCATATCCGAGTCATTCAGCTGGCTTGAGCAGCCTGGAAATATTCGCTTGCTATTTGATGAGAATTTTCATGGAAAGCTTGCGGCCAAGGTTAAGGGGCAACTGGGGATGAAGGCCCATTGGTCTTTCAACTCGGCTACAAAGAAGCTGTCAAAAATCCTTGCGGAAATACGAAAGGAGATCGCCAGTAGTAGCGACGTCAAAGAGATGATGGCGACTTACTTTCTGCGGGAAAAACTAACCCAGCAGGATCTTGGTCTCATTGATGTGGCTGATGCCGTATCAGCAGTGGCAGGAAATGACACGAAGAAGATTATTGAGGCAATAGGTTTATCCAAGAAAGGGGCAAAAACGCTCTCCCAGAAACTGATAACTCTTGCTGATGAGTACGATGAAAAAGACAGGAAATCAGAAGATGAGTTGATGTTGAAGCTTTTGACGGATATCAGCCGCTATCGTTTTCACCTGAAGTATTATCGGTTTGCACATCGCGTATTCAATCGCATCTCAGTCATTACAGATGCAGAACAACTACAGCTTGCAAGGGCCGGAGGGCAACTATTTTGCCTGATGGATAGCGAAGAAGTGAAACAGGTTGCGGATGAGCTCCCGGAGATTATCCATCACACAATTCTAAAAGCTGATGTTCGTGGCTCGACGACGGTTACCCAGGAATTGCTGCGCCGGGATCTGAACCCGGCAAGCTACTTCAGTTTACGTTTTTTTGACCCCATCAATGAAAGGCTCAAGACCTATGGTGCGGCTAAAGTTTTTATCGAGGGTGATGCAGTGATCCTCGGCACCTATGAATATGAAGGTAGCCCAACCGAGTGGTACTCAGTATCGCGTGCCTGTGGAATGGCCAAAGAAATGCTCGATATCGTCAATTCTAAAAATTCTCACTCCGCCAAGACCGGACTTCCTAAGCTGGAGATTGGTATTGGTATTTGTTTTTCGAATGAGATCCCCCTCTTTCTATTCGATGATAAGCGCCCCATAATGATATCGTCAGCAATTGGTGGTGCTGATCGAATGTCTTCCTGCTCCTGGAAATTACGAGATAGCTTCGATTCAGGTGATTTTAATGTTGAGGTTCTTGAGATAAGTGAGTCCGATGCACAAAAGGGTGAAAAGGGCCAGCACCAGATTCGATACAACGTGAATGGCATTCTGTTGGATGCTGCGGCCTTCGAGAAGTTAAAGATTGAGGTGAATTTTACACAGATGAACATAAAGTCTGGAGGCAGGGATGAAACCCTGTGCGTTGGCAAATTTCCAGATGTCAAAGGGAAGGAAAGGCACCTTGTTGTGAGGGTTGGTAAGGTTGGCCTGTGGAAGGATGAGAAGGTGGAGCAGTTGGCTGATTCCGATGACGTATTTTATGAGGTGCTCCCCAATTCAAAATATGCAAATCAAGTCATCAGCCTTTCTGAAAAACAAACAGCAGCAGGAGCTGAATAATGCAAGCAGTAGTCATGCGTGGTTCGGAGCTGAAAGTTGAGGATGTGGTGGCGCCGGAGCCGAGTGAAGGAGAGGTGCTCGTAAAGACATTGGCGTGTGGGATTTGTGGCTCTGATTTGCACGCTCTGAAATTCGCTGCGCAGATGAGTGAAGCGTCAGCGCAGGCTGATGGCTCCATGGAAATGGATTTGTCCCGGGGTGTAATCATGGGGCACGAGTTCTGTGCTGAGATACTTGAGCATGGTCCGGGAACGACAAAGGCACATGCCATTGGGTCGCGGGTATGTTCGGTGCCAATGACCTTTCGCAATGGTGAAATGAAGGCAGTGGGCTATTCAGATGAGGTGCCGGGTGGGTATGCGGAAAATATGGTGCTAACTGAATCCATGCTGCTGGAAGTTCCCAACGGTCTGTCCACCGACATGGCAGCACTGACAGAGCCGATGGCTGTTGGGTATCACGCGGTGCAGGTGGCGAAGCTCAGCAAAGAAGTGCCGCTTGTCATAGGCTGTGGCCCGGTTGGTCTCGCAGTCATTGCCGCGCTCAAAATGAATCAGGTTGGCCCAATAATAGCTGCTGATTTCAGCCCCAAGCGGCGACAGCTGGCCGAAGTCATGGGTGCTGACCTAGTAGTAGATCCAGCCGAGAACTCCCCATATGAAAGCTGGGTGCAGGTGGCGTCGACTGACGTTGACGAAGGAGCCTTGCCCCAGTCACTAATTGCCGGGCCAGCACTGCGACCAGGCGTATTTTTTGAGTGCGTTGGTATTCCTGGCGTAATAGACCAGGTAATGGCAGGTGCACCGCAGGGCGGCAGAATAGTTATCCTTGGAGTGTGCATGGAAGAGGATCACTTTCAGCCTATGTCTGGTATTACCAAGGAGCTTAGTCTACAGTTTGTCCTCGGTTATACGCCGGAAGAGTTCGCGCAAACCCTGCACAATATTGCGGAGGGGAAGGTGGATGCTTCGCCCCTGATATCTGGCAGGGTTGGACTTAGTGGTGTTCCTGCTGCGTTTGAAGACCTTGCTGACCCGGACAAACACGCAAAGATCATCGTTGATCCGACGATGCCTTCATAGGTTTGGAACTGCGCTTCGCGACTCACCTCTATCTCTAAATGGAATAGAAAATCGCTTTTTTCATGCTAAACTCGCCGCTCTTTTATCTTAGACAGGAGTCCCCGTGGCTAAAAACCTTTATCAGAAGGTTTGGGATGACCATGTTGTACGGCAGTTGGACAGCGGTCAGTACCAGCTATTTATCGCGCTTCACCTGATTCACGAAGTGACCAGCCCGCAAGCCTTTGGCATGCTGAAGGACAAGGGTTTAGGTGTTGCCTATCCTGGAAGAACCTTTGCAACGGTTGACCACATAATACCAACCGATGATCAGTCTCGGCCGCTGGCTGATGATATGGCTGAGCGGATGATTCAGGTACTTGTCGAGGCAACCACGCAAAACAAAATTGAATTTTTTGCCCCGCAATCCGGATCCCAGGGAATAGTACATGTAGTGAGTCCCGAACTTGGACTAACACAGCCGGGTATGACCATATGCTGTGGTGACAGTCACACCTCAACTCACGGTGCGTTTGGCTGTATTGCACTCGGAATTGGTACCAGTCAGGTGCGTGATGTCCTTGCCAGCCAGACGATTGCAATGGATCCGCTGAAAGTGAGGCGAATCAGAATTGAGGGAGAACTTTCACGCGGAGTGACTGCGAAGGATGTTATTTTGCATATCATACGCACCTTGGGCGTGAATGGCGGCGTAGGCTTCGCCTATGAGTATGCTGGGTCCGTAATCGAGAATATGACCATGGAAGAGCGGATGACAGTTTGCAACATGAGTATTGAGGGTGGTGCCCGGTGTGGGTATGTGAGCCCGGATGAAACCACATTTGAGTTTCTGAAGGGGCGGGAGAGAGTTCCAGAGGGTGATGCTTTTGACAGCGAAGTAAAGAAGTGGCGCAGCTACGCCAGTGATGCTGATGCTCAGTATGATGATGAAGTAATTATTGAAGCGGCCAAGATCAAACCGACGATAACCTGGGGCGTTACTCCTGCTCAGGCAATTTCCATAGAGGAAGTTATTCCAGACCCCGACCTTGTTCAAGGCTTGGAGAAGAATTTAATTTCAGATGCACTGGACTATATGAAATTGGAGGTCAACCAGCCGATTAAGGGGACAAAGGTTGATGTTGCCTTTTTAGGCAGTTGCACTAATGGCAGGCTTAGTGATTTTGAGCAGGTTGCCGCGGTTCTGAAGGGGCGAAAAGTATTGCCGTCGGTACGGGCAATTGCGGTGCCGGGGTCAGAAAAAGTAGACAAGGCCGCCAGGGAGAAGAATCTGCATCTGGTTTTCGAAGAAGCTGGTTTTGAATGGCGGAAGCCTGGATGTTCCATGTGCCTGGCTATGAATCCGGATAAACTGATCGGTGATGAACTCTGTGCTTCCAGTTCCAACAGGAATTTTATTGGCCGGCAGGGTTCGCCTACGGGGCGGACAATCCTGATGAGCCCGCTGATGGTTGCAGCCGCAGCAATTGAGGGTAAGGTGGCGGATGCACGTGAAGTGTTCGGGCTAGGAGAGGTGCAGTGAAGGCGATTACAAAATTTGGCGGCAAGGGTGTGTATGTTGAAGGCAACGATATCGATACGGATCGGATTATTCCTGCCAGATTCTTGAAGTGTGTTACCTTTGCTGAGCTGGGTTCATCCCTTTTTTATGACGTGCGCTTTGATGAAGAGGGCAATTCAAAGGGTCATGTTCTTGATTCAGAACAGCATCGGGGCGCAGAGATTCTCATCTCAGACGTTAATTTTGGATGTGGCTCGAGCCGTGAGCATGCGCCTCAAGCCATACAGAAATTTGGCCTGAAGGCAGTGATTGCAGACTCCTTTGCTGAAATATTTCATGGCAACTGTACGACCCTCGGAATTCCATGTGTGACAATGGGAAAAGATGCCCGGGGGAAACTTTCAGCATTGGTGGAAACTGACCCGGATGCTGAAATTATCATTGACCTGGAAGGCCTGAAAGTTATTTGTGCGAACAATATCTTCGATATTAATATGAAGGAAAGTGCACGCGAGGCATTTCTCGCGGCAACATATGATCCACTAGACAACCTGCTTGCAGCCTCAGACGAAATAGCGGCTACTGCTGTAAAGTTAGGTTATACGTAAACACGGCAAAGTCCTATGACTAGGAAAAAGATAGAAATTTTCGATACCACGCTTCGTGACGGCAACCAGGGGGAAGGGGTAAACCTCAGTCTTGGTGACAAGCTTGATATTACGCAGGCACTGGATGCGATGGGTGTCGATTATGTTGAAGGCGGCTGGCCTGGCTCGAACCCCAAGGATGATGAATACTTTAGCCGTGTTCGGGATCTGGAGCTGAACAAGCTGAAGATTGTAGCTTTCGGCTCAACTCGTCGTGCTGATTCCACACCAGAGGAAGATTTCTTTCTGCAAAAGTTGATTGCTGCCAAACCGGATGTGACATGCATATTTGGCAAGACCTGGGATCTTCATGTGGAGCAGGCTTTACGTGTTTCTCCAGACAAAAATCTGGAGATGATTGGCAGCTCAATTGCTCATCTCTCTGAGTCCACCGGGCAACCGGTTTTTTATGATGCAGAACACTTTTTTGATGGTTTTAGAAGTGACCCAGGTTATGCGCTGGCATCTTTACAGGTAGCCGTTGATGCGGGTGCGCAAAGAGTGATTCTTTGCGATACCAATGGCGGCATAATGCCCCATGATCTGGCTCATGCGGTTAGTGAAGTCAGGAAGGAAATACCGGCCATTAAGCTGGGTATCCATGTGCACAATGATGGCGGTCTTGCCATTGCGAATACCCTTCGGGCTATAGAAGAAGGTGTTATTCAGGTCCACGGGACGATTAATGGTATTGGGGAACGTTGCGGTAATGCTGATCTGACATCCGTACTGGCCAACCTTGAACTGAAACTTGGCTATGACTGCCTGCCTGAAGGCAACCTCAAGAACCTGACAAATCTCAGCCGAAAGGTGTGGGAGTACCTCGGTATCCAGGGGCCTTCCGGTCAGCCTTTTGTTGGGCCATCTGCATTTGCGCACAAGGGTGGAATCCATGTAAGTGCAGTTCAGAGAAATCCTGAGACCTATGAACATATTGACCCGGAACTGATAGGTAACTCCAGGAAAATTCTCATAAGCGAGCTTGCCGGTGGTTCAAACCTGCGTGCAAAACTTGCGAACCGTTACCCGGAACTGGAAGACGGAAAGGCCGTGAAGTCCATTCTTGAAGAGGTGCAGGATAAAGAGCATGCCGGTTTTTCCTTTGAAAATGCGGATGGAAGTTTTGACCTTCTTGTCCGCCGGCACGTAAAGAAATTTAAAGCCTGTTTTGAACCTGTCTACTACAGGATTTATTCTCCCAGTAATGAAACCCTGGAGCAAAATGATAGCTCTGACAGCGATGGCCTAATAGAAGCTTCGGTCAAGGTCAGGGTGGATGATGAACTGCAACTCTGTGCGGCTGAGGGTAGCGGGCCGGTTGATGCTCTGAACAAGGCACTACAGAAATCCCTGGTAGAGAAATTCCCGGTTGTGCTGGATCTGCACCTGACTGACTACAGTGTCAAGGTGATCAACTCAACACAGGAAACTGCTGCTAAAGTGAGGGTCTACCTTGAACACAGTTTTGAAGGCGAACTATTTGGTACGGTTGGTGTAAACGTCGATATCATTAAGGCCAGTTGGGGGGCCCTGGTTGAGGCCTATCACTATGCCCTGATGCAACATGTTGAATTTACCGATGAGCTCAATTCAAAAGCCGGTGAAGATTAGAAGGCTGATGAGTTCGATCCCTGTAGCCATAAGGTTTAGGAACGGCTGGCATAGATAGACCAGGCCAGCAGCCCACCACCAGAGTCAGGGCCACATCGGTGGAGCAGGTGACCGCCGATCTCACCGGATTATCCATGGTTGACTTTTTTGAGGGTGCGAGTCGGGTGCTGTTGATCCGCTCACCTGAGACGGTTGTTGCTGACGGGCTTGGGGATTATGTTGGCATGTAATCCGTACTGCTGGATGACATATCTGATGCCTATGTAAGTGAAACCTACGCAGTCATCGAAGCGGGCATTGCTCCTTCTTCAGCAATATGATCGATCCCAGTTAAGCCAGGATCAACAGCTTTCCTATGATATCTACGAGTGGTACCTCTAGGATCAGATAAACCTGGGTGGCTACCTGGAGTTTTCTTGTCCAGCAAACCCTTCATTTACTGATGTCGTTGCGTAAACTGAGCTTTTCTTTAGTGATATCCATCCCTTTGCAACTGAGCAAGATGCGAGGGACTACCTGTTGCGACTCGGACAGATTGATAGTCGAGTAACCCAACTCATAGGAAACCTAAGGAACAGGGAGAGTGCTGGAATCATCCAGCCGGCACTATCTATGGGGGTCAGCCTGCGGCATTTGTCTGGCCTTGTTGGTAATGGGGCGATGGCTTCAATTTATTATCAGACCATGGAGCAAACACTAAACCATGTGTCTGTTGACAGTACTTTGCGCACAACCATGCTTGCCGATGCAAGAGCAATAATTGAACAGCAAATCGTCTCGGCTTGCCAATCACTGAAAGCTGAGCTCGAGCGTTTGGAAATGATTGCGCCGTCTGCCATTGGTTTTGGCCAGTTTTCCGGTGGACAGGACTACTACCAGCAGGCGCCCAAACATCACACGTCAACGGATCTCACTGCAGATGAAATACATCAGTTGGGCCTTTCTGAGATCAGCCGAATTTATAACGAGATACGAATGGCGGTCGCGGAGCTCGGTTATCCCGAGACCGATAGCCTGGGTCAAATCTATTCCCGTTTGGAAACCGATGGCGGCATGGTCCCGGCCTCACAGGTTGTCGCAACCCATACAACTATCATTGCAGGAGCGAGTGCGAAACTTGATCAGGCATTTTCACAAGTTCCGGCTTAGCAGGTTCAGGTAATTGGTGGCCAGACTGGCGGGTACTATATCGAAGGTTCCTACGATGGAGAACGAGCGGGGGCTTTTTACGAATCCAATACTTCAGATGTGTCTCTCTACGGTATGGCCACGCTGGCTTAACACGAGGCCCTGCCGGGTCATCATCTCCAGATCGCACTATCCCATGAGCTTAATTTGCCAAATTTCAGAAAAGGGTTGCACTTTACTGCCTTTGTGGAGGGCTAGGCACTCTATGCGGAGAGGCTCGCCTGGGAACTGGGATGGCACGACCCATACGGAAACCTTAGGCGCCTGCAATTTGAAGCGATGCGAGCAGCGCGGCTGGTGGTTGATACGGGTATACATCATCAGGGCTGGACCTTTGATGAAGCCTCACGCTACTTTGCCGAAGCTACCGGCCTGTCGGACTCCTACAACGAAGGGCAGATATTTCGCTACATGCTCTACCCTGGGCAGGCGACGGCCTACATGGTTGGGATGAGGCAGTTTCTATTGCTTCGTCAACAGGAGCAATCCAGGTTACAGACTGATTCCAATTTGAAGGAATTTCACACCAGTGTTCTTGGTTCAGGAGCAGTGCCTTTGTCGATACTGGCAGAACTGGTCGGCCCAGAGGCGGGACGATAATGGTATGGTAGCGAACAATTGACTAGGAGATAAGATGAAAGTAGATGCACATTTAACGGCGGATTGGCATAAGGTTCCCGAGCATATTAAGGAACTGGAATCTCACGGGTTTGATGGTGCGGGAACGGCAGAGATGAGTCACGATCCCTTTATGCCATTGATGCTTGCGGCTGAACACAGCAAGTCTATAGAGCTTCATACGGGAATTGCTGTCGCCTTTGCCCGCAGTCCGATGGTGTTGGCGAACCTTGGACATGATCTGAATGCATACTCCGCTGGTCGCTTTACAATGGGGCTTGGTTCCCAGATCAGGCCGCACATCACCAAACGATTCAGTATGCCCTGGGGAGCGCCAGCCGCCCAGATGCGAGAACTGGTGCAGGCGATGCGAGCAATCTGGGCGAACTGGTATGAGGGTGAAGCTTTGCACCACGATGGCAAATACTACAACCACACCTTGATGACACCGGCCTTTACACCTGAAAATACGGAATATAGTGCACCGAAGGTCACGCTTGCGGCTGTTGGTCCGGTTATGACGGAAGTGGCAGGGGAAGTAGCAGATGGTTTGATTATTCATCCCTTCAGTAATGAGAAGTACATTCGTGAAGTGACATTGCCGGCCGTTGAGAAGGGCCTCGCTAAATCAGGGCGATCACGGGATGATTTTGAAATATCCTACACCCCCTTCGTCATCTCAGGGAAAGACGAGAAGACTTTTGAGGCGGTTAAGAGTGCCATCAAGCAACGAATTTCTTTCTATGGTTCAACGCCCGCCTATAAGAATGTTCTGGGTGTCCATGGGTGGGGTGACATGCAGGCTGAGTTGAATGCCATGTCGAAGCAGGGTAAGTGGGAGGAGATGGGTGAGCTAATTACCGATGATATGCTTCACGCTTTCTGTGTGATGGATGAGCCTGGCAATATAGTTGCAGAAATGCGGAGCCGATATAGTGACTTCACTGACCGCACCAGCGGTGGTTTTTCCTTCGTTGATACGGAGGCTCGACTGCAGATGGTAGCTGAGCTTAGGGTGTGACAAATCCTGGTGGTGTGACTAATAGCCTGAAGGCACTGCCCAAAGCAGTGTTGTGGGATAACAGAATCTTGTGCCTGCTGGATCAGCGACGTTTACCGGGGGAGAGGTCACTGATTCGGTGCAACAAAATCGAAGATGTTTTTGAATGCATTCAGCAACTGGCTGTTAGGGGAGCCCCCGCCATAGGTATTGCCGCCGCCTATGGGCTACTGGTGGGTTTGTTTGAGAGCGACCGCTCTCTGACGGCGTTGAGGGCAAACCTTGCTGAACGTGCTCACTACCTAATAGCTGCAAGGCCTACCGCGGTGAATCTGCCCTGGGCAGTGACCAGGATGATGGCTGTTACATCCGGTGAATTTGGCAGTAGCGGAGAATTGCTCGACCGCCTGGAGCAGGAAGCAATTGCCATTCATCAGGAAGATATCAGTGCCTGCCATCAGATAGGTAATCATGGTGTTTCTTTGGTCAGGCAACGTCCAAACGTGCTCACGCATTGTAATGCGGGTTCGCTTGCAGTATCGGAACTTGGTACAGCCCTCGCGCCCATATACCGAGCCTACGAGGAAGGTGTGGAAGTTCACGTCCTCGTAGATGAAACACGCCCACTTCTCCAGGGTGCCAGGCTTACGGCATATGAGCTCCAAGCTCTAGGCGTTAGTTGCACCTTGATAACCGACTCTATGGCAGCCCATATGATGGCGCTGGGGGCAGTGGATATGGCGCTGGTTGGTGCTGACAGGGTCGCAGCAAACGGTGATGTGGCAAACAAAATTGGTACACT
Organism: Gammaproteobacteria bacterium; assembly: GCA_002725995.1. Classification (GTDB taxonomy): domain Bacteria; phylum Pseudomonadota; class Gammaproteobacteria; order Pseudomonadales; family Azotimanducaceae. The sequence continues at coordinate 4,381 of PBRQ01000055.1, read as the reverse complement.
TGGCGTTGCTATATTGTGCCGACATTTTGATATTCCCTTCTATGTCGCCTGTCCGGTCTCTACCATTGATGCCGATACCGCATCAGGCGCGAATATCAATATAGAGCAGCGAAGTATGATGGAAGTAACGCATGTCATGGGTGAGCAGGTTGCACCAGACAACATCAATGCAGTAAATCCAGCTTTCGATGTAACGCCGGCAAACCTCATTGCAGGTATCATCACCGAGAAGATGCTGGTGGAGCCACCATTTGATCAGAACCTCAAAAAGCTGCTTAATGGCAGCTGAGAGAGGATATTCAGCGGGAATGCTGAGGCCATCAATGAGAATTTTGATATAGCATCAAACTTCAATGGTTCTAATTCATGGCGGCAACCAGCCCCATGATAGGGTTGTAGTTTCTACGCCAATGAAACTATGATGGACGAATGCTGTGGCATTGGCGGGCAGGATATTCAGTCAATTGCCTGCTCCCGTGCTGTTGTTTCCACGATGATACATCTGGAAAATGAAACATTAGAAAACAGAGGTTTAAATGTCTGAAAATCGACCCATTATCATTGCCCTGGCTATAGTCGGGCTGCTCATCGTTGGATTTATTGTCTACTCTGTGTCTTCCAAGGAGTCAGTCCCCGAGGTGGTTACTCAGCCTGTTGCCATTCCTGAGCCCGAGCCTCCGGTACCGGAGCCGGTAATAGAGGCTGAGCCTGAACCAGAGTTGGAACCTGAACAGGTGGTTGAGGCGCCGGTAGAAGAAGAGGTCGAACCTGCCTTCGTACTTCCAAGACTCAATGATAGTGACCAATTGATACGTGATGGTGTGGTCAGTTTAACCAGGCATGAAGGGGTAAATACCTGGCTGTCTCCAAATGAACTGATTCGCAAGTTCGTTGCCTTTGTTGAAGGCGTTGCAATTGGGCAGGTTGCGAAGGACCCGGTGCGGGATTTAGCTCCCCAGGGACCGTTTCTTGCCAGTCAAATTTCTGAGCAGGTATATTTGCTCGATAGCGCCTCCTACGAGCGGTACGATTTTTTCTCGGAAGTGGTGGTTTCGCTGGATGCCAGACGCTCAGCCGAATTCTATCTCCTCGTACACCCGATGCTGCAGGAGGCTTATGGCGAGCTCGGGTCTCCGGACAAGAAGTTCAATGATGTTGTATTCAAAGCAATTGGCAGGCTGCTTGAGACGCCCGTGATCAATAAACCCATCAGGTTGCTTCGGCCAGTGGTAATGTATCAGTTTGAAGAAAAGAAGCTTGAATCATTAAGCGCGGCACAAAAGCAGTTGATTCGAATGGGGCCGAAGAATACGCGTGCCCTGCAGGTCAAACTTAGTGAGATTGCCCTGGAATTGAGATCGCTATTGGAAAATGGCTGAACTGCCTCTAGCCGATCTTACGGTTCTTGATCTTACACTTGCACGTGCCGGGCCCGCTGCAGTCAGATTGTTGGCAGATTGGGGCGCGAACGTAATTCGCATTGAACCACCAGCCTCATCGGGCATCGCTGATTTAGCAGGCGGACGCCACAACCCTGATTCTCAGAATCTGCATCGTAACAAGCGTGGTATAACCATTGACCTGAAATTGGATGAAGGTCGCGGCCTATTTCTGAGGCTGGCTAAGAGGGCTGACGTTATCGTTGAGAACTTCAGAATGGCTGTTAAGTACCGCCTTGGTGTGGACTATGAGTCGGTCAAGAGTATCAACCCTGGAATAATATATGCGAGTATCTCCGGCTTCGGCCAGGATGGTCCCTATAGTGGTCGACCCGGTGTAGATCAGATCATTCAGGGGACCAGTGGACTGATGTCCTTAACAGGTGAGCCGGAGCAGGGCCCCATGCGCGTCGGCATTGCGATCAGCGATACATCAGCTGGGATGTTTCTTGGGCAGGGTATTCTGCTTGCTCTGCTCCATCGTGAGAAAACCGGTGAAGGGCAGTGGGTTCATACCTCGCTCCTGGAATCGATGATAAATAAACTCGATTTCCAGGGGGCGAGATATACCATGCATCGTGAAATCGCTACCCGGCAAGGAAATAATCACCCTACCAACTCCCCAATGGGTCTATTTGATACCTGTGATGGGCAGGTCAACCTGGCAGCGAGTACAAACAAGATGTTCAGGGCCTTCTGCGAAAAGATGGAAGTGCCTGATATGGCAGAGGATGAAAGATTTAAAACGCCGCGTGGTCGGGTAGAACACCGCGGCGAACTTTTCGCGAAGATGAACGCCATCACCAGCAAGGAAACAACCGCCGATTTTGTTACCAAAATGAATGATGTCGGTTGCCCCTGCGGCCCAATATACAACGTAGGCGAAGCTTTTGAAGATGGACAGGTGAAATTCCTGAAAATGGAGCGTTCCGTCAGCCATAAAGATCTTGGAGACTTCAACCTCATTCGATCGCCAATCAACATGTCCGCATTTTCATCATCGGAATCATTCGACCGTGCTGGCCCTGAGTTGGGAGAGCACAATGACGAGGTATTGCTGGAGGCGGGTCTTACCACAAAAGAAATTGAGGCGTTGCGGGACGCACTCGTGATATAGGTATCCATTTAAGTGCAAGGCCACATATGAAACTCAATACGACAAAAATGTTAGCTGATGTTGAAGACGGTATTGGCTGGATAACATTTAATAGTCCAGAGCGCAGAAATGCGATCTCACTTGAGATGTGGGAAGGGCTTGGAACTATCCTAGAATCCTTTCAGCACGATGATGGAGTGCGCGTCGTGGTGATGAAGGGCGCCGGCGAAAAGGCATTTGTTTCTGGTGCAGACATATCGGAGTTTGACTCCAAGCGTGGTAATGCTGCACAGAAGAAACAATATGGAGCCGTATCCGCAAATGCCAGCCTCTGGCTTGGGAAATTGGATAAGCCGCTGATTGCAATGATTCAGGGGTATTGCATCGGCGGGGGACTGGCGACTGCCCTTAGTGCTGATGTCAGGTTTGCGACCAAAGATTCCACGTTCGGCATACCGGCGGCTAAACTGGGTTTGGGATATGAGTACGGTGGGCTCAAGGTCCTCAGTGACCTCGTTGGTCCGTCCAGTGCAAAAGATATTATGTTCAGTGCGCGGTTTCTCGATGCTGAGGAGGCGCTTCGTATTGGGCTTATTAATTTTGTAGTTTCGCGGCAGGAACTTGAACAGAAGGTCAGGGATTACGCCGCACTGATCGCTGCGAATGCACCCTTGACGGTCAAGGCTGCGAAGGCGGCGGTGAATGAAAATTCTCAGGACCTGGACAAACGCGACCATGAAGCCATCGATCAGATGATTAATGCCTGCTTTGACAGTGAAGATTACGTTGAAGGCCGCAGGGCTTTCAAGGAGAAAAGAAAACCAGTTTTTAGGGGCCTTTGAAGCTGCGGTATAGAGTCTCGGTACAGGACACCCCGATATCGAATCCCAGAGCAGAGGCTGACGCCGCTAGCGTTCTGACAATGCCGATGCCTGGGCTCTTTTTAGTGGTTTCAGGATATAGTCCATGACCGTTTTTTTGCCGGTAATAATGTCTACCGTTGCGATCATGCCGGGGATAATGGGCAGGGGGTTACTGTCGGAGCCAAGGTGATTTTTTTTGGTTCTAACCCGTATCTGGAAAAAGTGCTCACCTGTTTCATCGGTGAGTGAGTCAGCGCTGATGAGTTCAAGCACGGAATCCAAGCCGCCATAGATCGCGAAATCATAGGCCGTAAGTTTGACGGTTGCCTGTTGCCCTGGGTGAATGAAAGCGACATCTGAAGGCTTGATCTTTGCTTCCACCAGGAGCGTATCGTTTGCGGGTACGATTTCGAGCAGGTCCATACCGGGCTGGATTACGCCACCGGTTGTATTCACGAGGACTTGATTAACAGTGCCGTCAACCGGGGACTGAACGTCCGTTCGATTGACTCTGTCCTCCAGTGCCACATTCGATATATTCAACCTGCTGAGCTGTGTTTTAGCCTCATTCATTTCAATTCGTGATGCGCTTACGAACTGCTGTTTCCGTTCATCTATCTTGTCCAGTGCTTCTTCAATGACTGCCTGGGCTTTAGGCACAGTGAGTTGCGTGACCTCCAGCCTGCCGATGGATTCATTTACTGCCTGGCGCAGGCGTATCAACTCTACCTCAGAAACGGCGCCCGTCTTCACAAGTGGCTCCGTCATTGAGAGTTCCTGGCTTGTAAATTCAGCATTTCGTACCAGTTTCTTTTCTTCTGCCCGCAGCTCTACCAATGCCTGTCTATGTTGATTGAGCTGTTGATTGAGGATGGCAATGCTGGACCCAAATTCTTGTTGCCTGGAGTTATAAAGTTGGAGTTCATCTTCAATGATGTCTGCATGCTCTGGCGGGAATTTTTCGGGTGCCTCGAACGGGTGAC
>PBRQ01000102.1 GCA_002725995.1 Gammaproteobacteria bacterium | reverse complement strand
AGGCTAGCTTTCCGATGTCTCGTCAGGTTTTTCGGATTGCTCAGGGTCTGGTGTTTCGGTCTCTGGTGTCCACAAAGAACCGACGATACCGGCACTCGATAACTGTCGCTCTTGCTCGGTCATTTCGTAGTCGCCGCGGATACGGTCGAATCGTCCGCCTCGAAAGGCCGCTTGCTGCCGAGTTAACAGCTCCAGATTTGGTCCTTCCAAGGGATAGTCTTTGCGGAGCGGGAAACCTTCCCAGTCCTCAGGCAAGAAGATGCGCTCCAACTCGGGATGTCCGAGAAATTCAACCCCGTAGAGGTCGTAGGCTTCACGTTCGTGCCAGTTTGCTGTTCCCCAGAGATCGGTGACGCTGGGAACCCCTTCGCCGTCTTCGCAGCCGACTTTCACGGTCAGGAAGTGGTTCGCAGCGATGGAATAGAGATGGTAAACCACGTCGAACCGCGGCGAGCGCTCGGTCCAATCAATGACCGTTAGACTGGCTAAGTAATCGAACTTGGTTAATTCGTTGTCGCGCAGCCAGGTCAGGACGTTGACCACGTTGTCAACGCCTGTCCGAAACATCGGGGCGCCAGCTGTGTCTTCACCCTCGTGTTGGACATCACTTGGGAATTGTCCCAGCAAGGCCGTGACCAGAGGGTTGGGTTCTGGCACCACGTTTTCGCCAACTTCTGCCTGCGATTCGCTAGATTCGTTTTGGGGTTTTTCGTCTGCCATTTTGGCTGCTAATTCTCGTTACAGAGATTGCTGTTTCTTGTCTTGGCAGTGTGCTATTTACGCAGTACGTGCATTTCGTCGATCTTGTCCTGGAGTCGCAGCACACCATATAGCAGAGCTTCCGGGCGGGGAGGGCATCCGGGAACAGAAACATCCACAGGTACAATCCTATCGACGCCCTGTAGGACGCTATAGGTTGGGTACGGGCCACCACAGGTTGAGCAGGAGCCCATCGAGATGACCCACTTTGGGTCGGGCATCTGGTCATAGAGGCGCTTGATTATTGGCGCCATCTTCAGTGTTACGGTGCCAGCGACGATCATCAGATCGGCCTGTCGGGGTGTCGCACGGAAGACCTCAGCACCGTAGCGAGCCATATCGAAACGCGAACAGGTGGTTACTATCATTTCGATAGCGCAGCAGGCTAGGCCAAATGTCATTGGCCAGATGGCAGATTTGCGCGCCCAATTGACTACGCCATCCACGGTTGTCGTCAGAATATTTTCTTCGAATTTATGTTCCGCTAGACCCATTCAAGTGCCCCGCGCTTCCAAGCGTATATGTAGCCGAAGATAAGGATCGCGATGAAGATGACCATCTCGATGAATCCGAACAGTGCCAGTTGTCTGAACTGAACTGCCCAGGGAAATAAGAAGATGGTCTCGACGTCGAAGATCAGAAACAACATCGCAACGATATAGAAACGAATTGAAAAGCGCTGGCGCGCATCACGCACTGGCTCCACACCGCATTCATAAGGCTCCAGCTTGCCTTCCAAGTCCCGCCCCGCCGGGCGGATAAGGCTACCTGCAACCAAGCCGATGACAGCGAATACGGTAGCGGCCACAGCAAACAGCGCGATCGGAAGGTATGCGCCCATAGTGGAAGTGTGAGAGTGATCTCAGGTGGAGCAAAGGAGGATGCGTGGAACCAAGGATTTTCTACCACAGGCCCTGTGGGCTGTCAATCAACTGCAAACCTTAGTAGTCCTTGTATCTCATTGCGTAATAAGAACTTGTGGGCTTTTGAGTTTCTAATTCTCTATATTAGAAAGAAGCTATAATTTGTCAGTTAATGGGGCTGGTTGGCTGCCCCTAGAAGGTGTCGGGCGGACTGGCTCATTCTCTCTTTTGGGTGAGGTGATAAAGTTCGTTTGACTCCTGGATTCTTTCCATCGAAAAGGTGGTGCAATGCAGCGACGCCTAGCCCACAGCGTCGGGCCCGCGATGGTGTGCTCGGTATCCGAAGGTTCAAGCCCGTGAGCCAACCGCTCGATGGTTTGGTTGGGTTCCAGGCAGACTGTTCTGGTCGTGAACTGTTCGTTATGCGTATCAGCAAAAGAATCTTGGGAGATCTACCTCTAAAGGTCCCCAGGAGACGGTGTTCTCTTTTGGGAAAGGGGTTGGTGTAGATCGATCTGTCATGGTGGCGCAGGATGGGAAGGCATCGAAAAATAGACAACCTCCGTTGAAGTTACTCCGTAACTTGCCAGCGGTAGAGCGGGTTTTGGAGTATCCGGAGGTGGTGGCCTGGATTGAAGACGTGGGCTGTACCCGCCAATTTGCGGCCCGTGCAGCTGGCACTTTTCTCGAAGAAATCCGTGCCGCACTGGTTTCCGGAGAGCTGGACGGTGAGACGATGAAAGCTCGTCTCGATAACCTGGCTGCTGGCGTTGCTGCAGTGGCGGGCAAGCTTACCCAGCCTCATCTGCGCCATGTAATCAATGCTACGGGTATTGTGGTGCATACAAACCTTGGTCGATCACCGTGGCCGGCTTCAGCGGCGCAAAGGACTGCTGACCTTGTGCAGCGTTACTTGAACCTTGAATTTGATCTTGAGGATGGAGGACGAGGCCAGCGTGCCCAAGCCGTCGAATCTCTTGTCAACCAGTTACTTCCTGGTACCGAAGTCGTTGTCGTTAACAACAATGCTGCCGCTGTTCTTTTAGTTCTTAATACGTTGGCGGAATGCAAGGAGGTGGTTGTTTCACGCGGCCAGCTGGTGGAGATTGGTGGCTCGTTCCGTATTCCTGAGGTGATGACCAAGAGTCACTCGATACTTCGTGAGGTGGGAACCACGAACCGGACCCGAAGCCGCGATTTCGAAGAAGCGATCGGCCCTCAGACCGGAGCCTTATTGAGCGTGCATCCGAGCAACTACCGGGTCGTGGGTTTTACCGAAGAAGCTGAACTCGAAGAGCTTGTTGCACTTGGGCATGACTACGATGTCCCAGTTGTAGAAGACCTTGGCAGCGGTTGCTTGTTTGACCTTCGCGACGTTGGTATTCACGACGAGCCCACCGTTGCTCAACGACTGGCGACTGGCGTCGATCTAGTAACTTTCTCTGGAGACAAACTCCTTGGCGGGCCCCAAGTAGGGTTCATAGTCGGTAAGCCGGAGTACATCGCCCATGTGCGATCAAATCCTTTGTACCGTGCCCTCCGCTTGGACAAAGCGACGACCCTAGCGCTTGAGGGGACCCTGGCGATCTACGTTAATGGTGATCTCGATGGTATCCCGACGATCCGGATGCTACGCATGCCCGTGGCTGACCTTGAATCTCGGGCGAAGGCTATGGCGAATCGGTTGATAAAAAGGGAGTGTGGTGCTCTGCTCGAGATCGTAAAGGTTTTCTCCCAGGTTGGCGGGGGGGGTGCTCCAGGGAAAGATTTGCCATCGTTTGGACTGTCTATCACCCCTCCGGACACAGCGCAGGCCCTTGTTGCGCGTTTGCGAACTGCTGCCCCGCCGATTATTGCCCGAATCGCTGGGGGCTGCGTCATCCTGGACGTGCGCACCGTTCTTCCAGATGAAGATGATGCGTTGGTTGGCTCTGTAGCGAACGCCCTGATTGATTAATCGCTAATCGTGCAGCCAATAACCACGCAAACGAAATCCTTCAGAGACAGACCACCTCGAACTGCTCTTGGTGCATCTGCCCATCCGGCAATAGGCTGACGGGTGCCTGAACCTCAGAGCGGATTTGGCGCAGCATCGCACGTTCGGACTGTTGCAGTGCTGTCGCGATCGAGGAGCTAGTGCGAATCACAATGCCGTTGCCATTGAGCTCGTCTTTCAAGCGGCGCACTTCACGGAGAATTTCGATGCAGATCGTATCAACAGACTTTACCTGTCCTCTGCCAGAACAGTAGGGGCACGATTGCAGCATGATGCGCTCAAGGCTTTGCTTTACTCGCTGTCGGGTGAGCTGGATAAGGCCAAAATCCGACATTGGTAATACATGGGTCTTCGCCCTGTCCTTCTTAAGCTCCTCAACTAGCGAATTTAGAACCTTTTGCTCGTTGGCCTTCTGCTCCATATCGATGAAATCAATGACGATAATGCCCCCCATGTCCCGCAGGCGAAGCTGCCGGGCAATCTCCTTGACCGCCTCGAGGTTGGTCTTTAACACGGTGTCTTCGAGACGCCGTTTGCCGACGTATTTACCGGTGTTGATATCGATAGCGACCAACGCTTCAGCCTGGTCGATAACCAGGGAGCCGCCAGATTCCAACCAAACTTTTGCTTCGAGAGCTTTGTCGAGCTGTTGCTGGACCTTAAAGGAGTCAAAAATCGGCACTTTCTTTTGATAGTGCTCAATTTTTTCGACCATCGTTGGCTGGAGTTGGCCGACGAAATTCTTAGCGCGCTTGTATTCTTGTTCGTCATCGATCACGACACGGTCGAAATCGTCGGTGAAAACGTCGCGAAGCAAACGCAACAGAACCGAAAGGTCCTTGTGAATCACACTCGGGGCCTTAGCTTCCTCGGAGCGGCGTTTAATTTCTTCCCAGGCCTCGATGAGGAACATCGTGTCGTCCTGGAAATCTTGCTGGCTCTGACCGGTGGCGGCAGTGCGTGCGATCAGCCCGCCGGCATTCTTGGGGCGAATGTTTCTAATGATCTTCCGCAGGCGATTTCGCTCGCTGCGGTCGGGGATCTTGCGGGATACACCGACATGATCAACAGTCGGCATGTATACGAGAAACCGGCCCGGCAGAGAGACATTGGTCGTAATCCGAGCACCTTTTGTTCCAAGTGGAGCTTTGGAAATTTGCACTAGGATTTCGTCGCCCTTTTTTAGAAGATCTTCAATCCTCTGTTTTTCACGGGCACGGCGGCTGCGACGTTTGCTGGGCTTATGGGCATCTTCCTCGTCATCGCTCTCCATCCAGCTGGAAAATTGCTCGATGTCGGCGAGTACGTCCGAGACGTAGAGAAAGCCATCCCGTTCAAGGCCAATGTCAACGAAAGCGGATTGCATACCCGGGAGAACCCGGCTCACCCGGCCTTTATAGATATTGCCGACCAGCCCACGTGACTGGGCCCGTTCAAGAACAACTTCCGTTAACTGTCCGTCTTCCAAGATGGCAAGGCGTGTTTCATCCTTGCCAGAATTGGTGATGATTTCTTTGCGAGCCATGAAAATATCTCCGCGTGCCCCGACCCGGGGGAAACGGGATACGTCGACGCCTCACCGCTCCGGATGGGTGCTTGAGCACAAGACACACCAGTCCCTGGCCATGGAATTGACGAGGGTGCACATGCAGAAAGGCAGTTGGTATATCTGCCCGGTGGTCGTTGTGCTGTTAAATAAGGTGAAAACAAGAAAACCCTTTCGGATCGCTTGCTTGCTGCCGCTGGCAGCCCAAAACAGGAGAACGCGTTGCCACTCTAGGCATCCGTCTACGCTCTCTACCGGTGGGGCGTGCGTTGCAGCCCGCATAAGCCAGCGATCCAGAAACTCGTATAAAGACTATTATAGCCGATTCTTCGTTCATGTGGCTATTGCTTGAGCATAAACACCTGGATTCAGTTCAGGAACCGACGGTTCCGCACGGATATCACTAAACCTATAGCAATTCCACTGGTCAATGCGGAAGAGCCACCGTACGAGAGAAGGGGTAAGGGAATCCCGGTAATTGGCGCAAACCCAATCACCATCCCGACGTTGACTAAAAGGTGGTAGACCATCACTGTGGCTACTCCAGTGGCTATGTAAGCACCGGCCCGATCACGGGCTAGCCGCGCGGTTTGTAACACGCGCAGCAACAGCACCAAGTAGAGTGCGAGCACAAGTGTTACACCGATGAAGCCAAGCTCTTCTCCGAGCACGGCGAAAACCAAGTCGGTGTGCTGGGCTGGCAAAAAATTCCCTTTGCTTTGGCTCCCCGCGAAAAGCCCGGTTCCGACTAGGCCGCCTGAACCGACCGCGATCTTTGATTGGACGATCTGGTAGGCAGCACCCAGTGGGTCGCCTCCGGGGTCGAGAAAGGTTAGGAGCCGCGCACGCTGGTAATCTTCGAGCAGAAAGTACCCTAGTGGGGCCATCCCCACAGAAGCTATCGTCAAACGCATGGCAGCTACGTAGCGGATCCCGGCCACCCAAGCGATCCCAGCGAGTATTGGCAAGAAGCTACTAGCGGTACCCAGATCTGGTTGAGCCGCAACCAGCGTAAACGGCACTAGGACCAGCACCACCGCTACGAATAGCTGACGGGCGCCAAATGGCAGGGGATCAAGCTCAGAGAAATAGTGTGCGAGTGCCAGGATGACTACTATCTTAGTCAACTCCGACGGCTGCCCTCCTATGCTGCCAATGCTGAGCCAGCTCCGAGTTCCGGATGTCACCGGACCGAAAAGTAAAAGCCCGACAAGGACAAGCATGGCAAGTGCCCACAGCTCATAAGCTCGACTAATTAACTTGCGATAGTCGATGCCCGATACCACGACAGCGAAAATGATCGCTGTTGTTGCCCAAACAATCTGGCGTTCAAAGTGTCCAGCATCGCTGGCGGAAGCGATCAGCAAAACCCCAATCCCAAACAGCAGGGATAGATCAAACAGCAGCAGGTAGTCGAAGGCGCTGAATCTACGCCGGTCGAACAGGATCATCGCTTGGTTTCCTCTGACGCCTCGAAATAGGCAGTCATTAACTGCCCAGCGACCGGCGCTGCGGCGAGACCGCCTCCGACACCATGCTCGATGAAAACGGCAATCGCAATCTCTGGTTCTTCAACTGGCGCAATACCTACGAACCAAGCATGGTTCCTGAGGGCCTCGGGACGTTCTTCCTCGGGGCCTGCTGCAGCTGCCGAAGCCACTTGAGCCGTACCGGTCTTGCCGCCGAAGTCGTAGTTTGGGTGGGCAGCTCGGCGTCCTGTACCAGTCACTGGGTCCAGCGCTGCGCGCATTCCGGCCAGAATTGCTTCGCGATGATCAGGATGCAGGTCGACCTCGGTGGCTCTATCCTGCGGGGAATACCTTGAACGGTTATTCCCAGTGGAACTTTCCACCTTCTCAATTAAATAGGGCTTCATCTTTACCCCTGTGGCGAGCGTTGCCGCCATATGAGCAAGCTGTAATGGGGTGGTGTTGATTGGTCCCTGACCGATCGACAGACCTATAGTTTCTCCCAGATACCAGTTGCCATCTCGGGGTGGTAGCGCCTGAGCGACCCACTCGTTAGTCGGCAGGATACCTGTTGCTTCGTTTAGAAGGTCAATGCCGGTTTCGGTGCCGAGTCCATATCGCCTTGCGACCTCGATGAGCTGTTCCCGAGAAAGCTTTGTTCCGAGCTCGTAGAAGTAGATGTTGCATGACCGACCAATGGCGCTTACTAGGTTCACCGTGCCATGTATGGCATTACAACTTCGGTATTGCCCGTAGTACGTACCGCCTCCAGCACAATTGACCGTTGTTTCGGGCCTGATCCTGCCTGCTTCGAGGCCTGCAATGGCCACCAGTAGCTTAAAGATTGACCCCGGAGGGTATGCACTTTGCAAGGCACGATTCTGAAGGGGTGTGGCAGGATCGTTTGTTACGGCGTTCCACTCAGCTTGCGAAAAGCGCCGTGCGAACATATTGGGGTCGAAGGTTGGAGCAGATGCCAGCGCTAGCGCACCACCGGTGTTGACATCGAGCATTACGATGGCCCCCTTTTTCCCCTCAAGCAAAGCCTCCGCTTGTTCTTGTAGCCTCACATCGAGGGTTAGAGTGAGCGTGTTTCCAGGCTCCGGAGGAATCTGGTTCAAAACTCGAATGGTTCGCCCTGTGCTATCGACAATGATTTCTTCGGCGCCGGCAAACCCTGACAGGAGGCTGTCATTTACGCGCTCAAGGCCAAGTTGGCCCACAATATCGCCCATTCGGTAGCGGTCTTCCTCCCAGGTTGCTAGCTGTACGGCGTTAATTTCGCCAACGTAGCCCATCACGTGCGCGGCGACGGTTCCTTTTGGGTAATGGCGCTTATGCTCCGGTTGGATCAAGACTCCGGGATGCTCGAACGACCTTGCTTCAATCGCTGGCACCAAAGAAGGGGCAATGTCGTCGGCAATGACGACTGGTTGGAAGATCGGAATACCCTGCTCTCTTTGATCAAGTCGTTTGTGCAGAATAGTGGGCGTGACGTTGAGTACGTCGGCAAGCCATCGAAGGGTTGTGTCCCGATCATCGAGCTCCTCCCGAACAATGGCGACGTTAAAAGCAGGTCTGTTGGCGGCGAGCAGGAAGCCCTTGTGGTCTGTAACCAAGCCGCGCGGCGCACGAACGATGGTGTTTTGGTGGCGGTTGTTGTCGGCAAGCGTACGATAGTGTTCCGCGTGTATTACCTGGATGCGCCAAAAACCTAAGAGCAACAGCGTGACCATTAAGATGACAAAGCCCTCGGCAAGGTGCACCCGACGTCGCAGCCGGCTAAGGACAACAGGACTTTCTAATGTCTCGTCGGTTGAATCACTACGGTTGCGGCGGAAGATGAATCCTCGGCGTCTACCTTTACTTTCGTTCGAAGATTCGGGGCGCCACGGACCGACTGTGTTCATTCGCTATCATCCCCAGCGGTGACGGTGGCGTCGACCTGAACACGACCACGGCGTTGCTTGACCAACTGTCTCTGTTCCCATTTGCGGCCGGCATAGACGACCAACATTGTTGTTGCGCTGGTTGCCGCAACTCCTAACCAGAGATCGCCCATGCCAAGCGACGTTGGCTGCGTGAGGGACAAATGCCAGGCCATCAGGATTAGCCTTTCAACTATCACTGCCAAGCCGGTAATCATTGCCCCCGACAGTGGGCCACGCAACACAAACAGGCTGCTGAACATTGTGATGATTGCCGCTATTATGGTCTTGGCAAAGGCGTGGAGCCCGATTATGCCACCAGCGAGGCCGTCTTGAATCAAACCTGCACCCGCGCCGAGGAGAATTGACCGTCGGAAAGAGCTGCGCAGCGACTGCAGAACGACATACATCAGTAGCCAGTCGATTCTCCCAAGCCCCGACCAGACCTGAGGCACAAATATCTGTAGAAGGCCCGGGCCAAACAGCAGCAGCACCGAGAAGAGCGCGGTCATTCACGATCCATTTGTGGGGGAAGGAGCAGCACTTGTCCAATTTGCAGGACATTAGTGAGGGGATCAACATCGATGTTTAGAAATAGCGCCGTTTCAGCTCGCACCACTGGTAGTTGAGGAAGTCCTGGGACGGGTGCTCCTTCAGTTACGCGAAGTACTCGGCCGATTTCAAACCCCGCCGGATAGATCCCGTCGTCCCCTGAGGTGACCACGATATCTCCTCCCTTGACGTCAGCTAGGCTAGTAACGTAATCGAGTTTGAGAGTAGCGTCACCGGCGCCATGGACGACACCGTGAGCCAAGGTTCGCACGACCTTGGCGCCAACCGCATTTCGGGGATTGGTGACTAACTGCACCATCGCCGTCCACGGGCTTACTTGGGTGACCTGACCCACCACGACACCGGTGGTCGATATGACCCCCGACCCAATTTCGACACCATCACGCGACCCCCGATTGACTGTGAACGTTTCATAGCCGTGCGCCATGTCGCGTCCGATGATCTGCGATGCGATCGACGGGGTCGCGATGCGACCCTGCAAGTTTAGTAGCTCCTTCAGCCGGATGTTTTCGCGTGACGTTTCCTCCAATGTCATGATCCGACGCTCAAGATAAGTCACCCGTTGTTGTAGGGCATCTGTCGTGACAGCTTGACTGGTCAGTGCCACATAGCCGGACCAGCCAGAAGAGACCCTGGTCCACAGCTCGGAGATGAGACGGTGGGCCGGAGAAGCTACAGTGCGAATCGCACCCTCAACAGCGTTGGCAGTCTTAGCGCGGTTGGCTTGATATGAAATCATCACGAAGAAACCAAACAGCAGCCCAATAAGGAGCATTAGCGAGCTCGCCTGGCGGCCAATTGTCTTCATGTCGCCTCAGCTCATCGGTTGGGCATCATCCGGTCCCACCTAAGGCAGGCACACCTGCCGCAGGAGATCCAGGTCATCGAGAATTCGCCCGACGCCAAGTACACACGCGGACAATGGGTCTTCGGCAACAGAAATTGGGATTCCCGTTTCTTCCCGTAGCCGCAGATCAAGGTTGCGCAACAAGGCTCCGCCACCGGTCAAAATCACGCCTTTGTCGATGAAGTCAGCAGATAGTTCGGGCGGAGTACGTTCGAACGCCATTCGTACCGATTCCACAATGGAAGATGTGACTTCACTGAGCGCATTGCGAATTTCGCGGTCCGTGATGGTCACCGTTTTCGGTTTGCCTTCGATTAGGTCGCGTCCTTTGATGTCCATAGTGAGTTTCTCATCGAGAGGATGCGCAGAGCCGACGTTAACTTTGATGTCTTCGGCCGTGCGATCACCGATGAGCAAATTATAGCTTTGCTTAATGTAGCTGATGATTGCTTCATCCATTGCCGTGCCGCCGACGCGAATTGATCGTGAGTACACAATGCCACCCATTGAAATAACTGCCACATCAGT
>PBRQ01000054.1 GCA_002725995.1 Gammaproteobacteria bacterium | reverse complement strand
TACTGGAAAACTAGTACTCCGATTCCGTAACCCGTAAGGAAGGATTGATGGGAGTTTGAAGCTAAAAAGTTGCCCAGCCAACTATTGAGCTGCAGGAACGCGGAGCTTGAAACACTGTATCTTCCTCATCGCCGTCTTGGGTAATTCATCGACAAAATGAAACCAGCGAGGGTATTTGTAGTGAGCCAGCCCCTGCTTGCAGTATTCGCCCAGCTCCTGCTCGAACTCCGCACCAGCAGCAGCCTATAGGCGGCTGGTTTGACCACCTCTGTAGAAGTGTGCGGAGGGGGTATGGTCTCCTGCGTAACCCCCGTTAAAGCCGTTAAAGTTTGTGTGCCGGGATTTAAAAGCTTTTAAAGCCCATCATAGTAGACAAAACAGTGTAAGTTTTCGTGCCGTTGACAGTGAACTGAGCAGCTGTAAGCTATTGAAAATACGAGACAGCGGTTAGCAGTTGGTGCCTATGAATGACTATGAAGTCGGGCCCCGGGACCAGGTTCATCTCTCCTGCACCATCTCATGCGGGAATTAAGTAAACTGCCCCTGTGACTAAGCAAACCCGCGCATATTTATTCGCCATTTCCACGATATTGGCCTGGTCCACCGTCGCTACGGCATTCAAACTGACGCTGCGATACCTGGACACCTTTCAACTTCTGTTCTATGCATGCCTGACGTCGGCCCTGGCCCTCATCACCGTTACCACTTTCAGGGGGCAGGTGACTGATCTCATCGATGCCTTTAGAAAGCATTGGAAGCTAACCGTCATCGCCGGGCTACTAAACCCATGCCTCTATTACCTTTTCCTATTCGAAGCCTATGACCGGCTTCCTGCCCAGGTTGCACAACCAATTAACTACACCTGGGCGATTGCGCTGGCTTTCATGTCTGTTGTCTTTCTCAAACAGAAGATCCTCGTGGCTGATATCGTCGCAGCATTTATCTGCTATACGGGCGTTGTTGTTATTGCGACCCAGGGGGACTTTACGGGCCTCCTCTCATCCGACCTAATCGGTGTTTCCCTTGCGCTTTTTTCCACTATCCTGTGGGCAAGCTACTGGATCCTGAATGTAAAGGACCCAAGAGAACCCCTCATTGGGATGTGCCTCAATTTTCTCGTTGCTCTGCCGGTGGCTACCGGTTTTTGCCTGGCCTATTCCAGTTTCTCCATTCCCCTGGCTGGACTAGCGGGCGCGTTATATGTTGGTCTGTTTGAGATGAGCCTTGCGTTTCTCTGCTGGTCAATCGCGCTTCGGCTGTCATCCAACACGACACGCATTAGCAACCTCGTCTTTCTGTCACCTTTCCTTTCCTTAGTCTTTATCAACCAGATACTGGGCGAAGAGATTTTCAGTACAACTTACATAGGGTTGGTATTCATTATCTGTGGCTTACTGTACCAGCAAGGGAGACATTCATTGGGAAACTGAGATGACGGGCCAACACTGAATATGAACTCAAATCTCATCCAGAATATTTTTTGGTCGGTCGCAGGCCTGTTGTGGCTGACCATTGTCGCTTTTCTCCTCTGGCCAGACAGCGAACCTGGCTCCAGTTACGAGGACTGGATGTCTATCACGCAACCAGGCGTGCCAGAACAGGAGGATATATTCTTTTCCATGGTCGGGTTCGTATCGGAAAAACGGGATATCCACAGAGCTGGCATCGAGTCCGTCCGGTGACACAACGAAATAGTTGAAAACTTCGCCACTGATGGCACGTTGAATTCGTTCAAAGAAGCGCAGGATGAAATCGACAGGATTTGGCATGAAACCTGAAACGAGAGTCTCAACCTCCTGGTGGATCAGCTTTGCAAACCTGATCTCGAAAACAACTGTTTTCCAGCTTGGCAGAAAAACCGCAAAAAAATAGACAAAGCGGTACTGGAATACAAAACCCAGGTGGACCGATACAGGATATTGCAGAATTTCTCCCAATATCAAAATACTATCTCACTAACTCACTTTCAGGAGTCTCACTATTTCAGGATGATTATTCCAGTGCAGTTGCTACTTCTGCGTGGGCTGGCAGCCAGTTCAATGTTAAGCCAGACGCATCGTTAGAATTCCTGCATAAGGATATGGAATTTTTATGAATGATCATTGAACAAAGTCACGCACTAGTTGACCTGAACAGAGCACTTTCTCTTTTTCGCAATGCTCTCGCCGGGAAAAAAAAGTTTGATACTGACATACTCCCTCACAGCAGATCTCGACCAGATACACAACTTGGAAACAGCTGTCAAAAACTTTGGCGCGGAGATGCGACGAGAAGCGAAGTACATGATTTACTCTGCAGAGAATTTCAAATCTGATGAATGGACGATGGATATCCTGTATCCATTGCTTTACAAGAAAAACATGGCGAGGAAAAAGCTTGCGGAAATATTCCAGAAATTGGAACAGTTGAGCCAACTGACACCTGCTGAATATTATAAGCTGAATGACAAGATCTCATATGCTGCACCCACACCCAGTGACTATTTTACCGATCCCATAGGCAGCATTTACGGCGCACTAGCCATCCCGGACTATGGCGCTTATATCAGCCATATTCATGACCTTAGTGGAGAGATAACACTCTCTAGCCTGCTGTCACATGCGGAGAGGGCAGAGGTAAGCAATACCGGGATAGAAGCTTTTGGCGAGCACAACATAAACCTGTACCATAATCCCTATACGGGAGAAGCCTTTAGCTGGAAAGATCAGAACAAGATGATCTGTTTTCAGGGCTACCGAGAAGAAAAGTGTGTTAATAGATCCAAAAATGCTGCGCTTGCCAAGTATGAGCTTGACAACCAGCAGCCATAGGACTTAATACGAGTAGCAGAAACCCCACGATCTTGAATTCGGGAAATTCGTCCCCAATTCGCACTTAATCCAATTTGGAGCAGATTCTAAGTTATGGACGACAGCAACGACGGCAATACGGAGTTCATTCCACGCAACGGCGAGCAACAGCTTACTCGACCCGATGAAATACTCCCGGATACCCTTCAACTGATTCCACTGATTACTCGCCCATATTTCCCGGTACTTGTTCAACCGGTAGTGGTCGACCAGGACCCCTGGGGAAAGGGTATCAGGAAGGTCGCTGAAAGTGCTCATAAACTTGTCGCAATGAGTTTCTCTCAAGCTACGGGCAAGGATGTACCGGCACCCGAAGAAATATGCGAAATAGGGTGTGTAGCGCGCATACATCGGCTGCACGAGAGCAAGGGGAAGCTACAGTTTATTGCCCAGGGAATCAGGAGATTTCGCATCCGCGAATGGGTGAAAAAGAAACCACCCTACGTCGTAAGGGTCGACTACTTTGACGCGCTTCCCATGGAAGACGAAAGCCAGCTGCGCGCCTACGCTATGTCAATCATCAATATTATCAAGGAATTGATGACCCTGAATCCTCTCTACAACGAAGAACTCAAGCAGTACCTGAACTATTTTGACCCAAACGAACCTTCCCCCCTCACTGATTTTGCAGCGGCCATTACCTCCGCAGATGCTCTGGAATTGCAGGACATACTGGAGACAATACCGCTTCTGGACCGTATGGCGAAAGTGCTGTTGATGATTGGCAAGGAGCTTGAAGTGGCCCGTCTTCAGGCCCAGATCACTGAACAGATGCAGGAGCAGGTAAATGAACAACAAAAGGAGTTCTTCCTGCGCCAGCAGCTCAAGGTCATTCAGCAGGAACTCGGAATATCCAAGGATGACCGTGAGTCTGATGTTGAAAAGTACAGTGCGCGCCTGGAAAAGCTGAACGCGCCAGATCATGTCACCAGCCGAGTAGAAGAGGAACTACAGAAACTGCAGGTTCTCGAACCAACATCGGCGGAATACGGTGTCACGCGCAATTATCTGGATTGGGTGACCTCTGTGCCCTGGGGCGTTTTGTCGAAAGACAAGTTAGATCTTGCCGATTCAAGACAAGTGCTGGATAAGGATCACGACGGCCTTGATGATGTAAAACAGCGCATCATTGAGTTTCTTGCTGTTGGCGCCTACAGAGGTGAAATCGCGGGCTCAATACTATTACTGGTCGGCCCGCCCGGCGTAGGAAAAACCAGTATCGGCAAGTCTATTGCCAGTGCCCTGGGGAGGAAGTTCTTTCGTTTCAGTCTCGGCGGCATGCGGGATGAAGCAGAAATCAAGGGCCATCGTCGTACCTACGTTGGCGCAATGCCCGGTAAAATGATCCAGGCATTGAAGGAAGTAGAAGTTTACAACCCTGTCATTATGCTGGATGAAGTTGACAAGGTTGGCGCCTCCTACCAGGGTGATCCCGCATCGGCACTGCTTGAAGTACTTGATCCTGAACAAAATAGCGGTTTTCTTGATCACTATCTTGACCTTCGTGTTGACTTGTCCAAGGTGCTTTTCATTTGCACTGCGAATCAGTTGGACACCATACCCAGCCCCCTGCTAGACCGTATGGAGGTGATACGACTTGCCGGATACCTGACCGAAGAGAAGGTCCTGATCGCAAAACACCACCTGTGGAAACGACAGCTAGAAAAAGCGGGAATACCTGCATCGAAACTTAAGATTAGTGAAGGCGCCCTTCGAAAAGTAGTTGAAGGTTATGCAAGGGAGGCCGGCGTCAGGGCGCTCGAAAAACAACTCGGGCGAATCGTTCGCAAGTCCGCCGTGTCATTGCTTGAAGACAACAACCAAAAGATATCTGTTGGGGTGAAAAATCTGGGGACATACATCGGCGAACCTCTGTTCAAGAAACAACGACCGCACAGGGGGGTCGGTGTAATAAACGGCCTGGCCTGGACCGCCATGGGGGGGACAACACTCGCCATTGAAGCATCCAGAGTCCACGATGGCAGTCGAGGTTTCAAACAAACAGGGCAACTCGGCGATGTCATGCGCGAATCAGCGCATATAGCGTACAGTTATGTCGCCTCACACTTGGAGGAGTTGGGAGGCAGCGAGGATTTCTTTGATGATGCTTTTGTCCACCTCCATGTACCAGAAGGAGCAACACCAAAAGATGGCCCAAGTGCAGGTATAACCATGGCAGCAGCCTTGTTGTCATTGGCAAAGAATAGAAAGGTTAACCGGGATATCGCTATGACCGGTGAACTGACACTGACCGGCAGGGTGCTTCCCGTCGGCGGCATCAGGGAGAAAGTCATCGCCGCACGCAGAGCCGGGGTAAAAGAGCTCATTCTACCCGCGGATACGGAACGGGACTTCGACGAAATGCCGGACTACCTCAAGAAGGGACTTGTAGTCCATTTTGTATTTAATTTCGGTGAGGTCGCCGAACTTTGCTTTTAGGAACTGATATGACAGATTTGATCGACCAATTAGTAGCCCTGCTGGGTGAAAATGGGGTATTTCATGGTAAACGGCTGAAGGAAAGACATTTTCCTTCAGCATTTGATTTTAAGGTGACCGATGTTGAGCCACTGGCGCTGGTCAGGCCCACATCAACCGAGGAAGTATCCGCATTTATGAAGATCTGCCACGCGCAAGGACGTGCAGTGGTTCCCCACGGTGGATTGACTGGCCTGGTTGATGGAACAACTTCCGGCAAGAGCGAAGTCGCCATCACGCTTGAGCGGATGAATAAGATCGAGGAAATTGACGCGGAAAGCAGAACGATGATCGTGCAGGCTGGCGCACCACTGCAGCAGGTACAGGAACAGGCTGAGAACCAGGGTCTTTTCTTTCCTTTGGACCTGGGGGCAAGAGGTACTGCCACCATCGGAGGCAATGTCTCTACCAATGCTGGAGGCAATAGGGTGATCCGCTACGGCATGATGCGAGATCAGATCCTCGGGATGGAGATTGTTCTGGCTGATGGAACGATCATTTCCTCCATGAACAAAGTTATTAAAAATAATACCGGTTATGATCTAAAACAGTTGTTTGTCGGTGCCGAGGGTACGCTCGGTATCGTTACCCGCCTTGTCCTGCGCCTAAGACCAATGCCGGTCAGTCAGGATATGGCGCTTATTGGCGTAAATGACTTCTCCCAGGTCACTGCATTCCTGAACTATATTGACAGTGCGCTTGGCGGCACCCTCAGTGCTTTTGAAGTCCTGTGGAAAGACTATTACAAGCTAGTTACCAGTCCTCCGGCGGAGTCCGCACCGCCCATTAGTCATGATTATAATTACTACATTCTTCTTGAGGCAATGGGTGGTGACCCCCAGTCAGATGCCGACAGGTTTGTTGAGGTTCTATCAAAATCTCTGGAGGATGAATTGATTGCCGACGCTGCTGTCGCACAGAGCCAGGCAGAGAGGGATGCCATGTGGGCAATCCGCGATGATGTTGGTCAGACGGGGCAGAACTGGCCAATTTTCACCTATGACATCAGTGTGTCGCTGAATAAAATGGAATCCTATGTTAAAGAATTACGCGATGACCTGAACAACCAATGGGCAGACAATACCTGCATGATCTTTGGCCACCTGGGTGATGGGAACCTGCACGTTATCGTTGGTGTGGGTGATGAATCCGCCGAGGCAAGAAAGGCCGTCTCAGAAACGGTCTACAGGGGGCTCACCAGCCGTGGTGGATCGATTTCCGCCGAACATGGTATCGGTTTGCAGAAACGAAACTACTTATCCTGGTCAAGAAGTGAGGAAGAAATCGCACTGATGAGCAGTATCAAAAAAATGCTTGATCCAAAAAATATCATGAATCCAGGAAAAATTTTCACCTGAACGAAGCATAGGGAGTTAGCCGGGGCCAGCTATCAACCGCTACAAGGTACCAGCCTTACAAGTCAGGGTATTTCCCGTATCTGAACTGCATCAATTCCGACACCGGCCAGCACATCCGATATGACGACAACCTTGTCCCCTGGTTCTACTGATGCGCGAACTTTCAAGAGGTCAAGAGCAGTTTGCAGCG
Source organism: Gammaproteobacteria bacterium (assembly GCA_002725995.1). GTDB lineage: Bacteria > Pseudomonadota > Gammaproteobacteria > Pseudomonadales > Azotimanducaceae. Next base: position 11,476 of record PBRQ01000054.1, on the reverse strand, counting down.
TCTTCTCCGGATCGTTGCTGAATTCTGAGCGAAATGGCGACAGGTTGCGGTTAAGCATCAACCGTCGTCTGGTTCGTGAATCATTTGTGAAGGCATAAATGCGAGTCTTTTGCGGGTGGCAGTTGGTTACGTAATCTGCCATGAACCCACGGCGTGTGATAATAACAATTCCCTTGGCTTCTAACCGTTCGGCCAACTCCACTGCAGTGATGGCAAGCAGTTGTTTTTCATCACCTCCGTGTAGCTTCTGGGTGAAATTGAGGCCAGTGAATGATTCCGTCGCTTCAGCAATTTCCACCAGTTGTTCAACACAGCGAACGGGGTGCTGGCCTATGGTTGTTTCACCAGACAGCATGACTGCATCTACTTCTTCGTAGATAGCATTGGCAACATCGGTTACTTCAGCGCGGGTTGGTATTGGATTTTCGATCATAGATTCCAGCAGGTGAGTAGCGACTATAACCCGCTTTCCCTTTTCAGCGCATTGTTGGACGATACGCCTTTGGACATTAGGTAGTTCCGCAACATTTATTTCAACTCCCAGGTCTCCTCGAGCAACCATGATCCCATCTGCTTCATCAAGGATTTCGACAAGATTCTGGACCCCGGACTGATCCTCAATTTTTGCTATTACTTTAATTTTGCCGGCCCTGTCTCCGATCAAATCATTGAGGTCACGAATATCCTGCGCCTCCCGAACAAATGAGAGGGCAATAAAGTCCACCTGTTGTTCCACAGCAAACAGAATGTCTTCTTTATCCTTTTTTGTGATGGCTGGAAGGTTCACTCGGATGCCAGGAAGATTAACATGGCGTTTGCTCTTCAAAATGCCGCCATCAATTACCTCACATTGCATTGTGCCACTTTCATTTTTGTGCAGCACCTTAAGGTTGATGATACCATTGTCAACGGTGATGCGATCACCCACATCAACCGTATCGACCAGCTCATCGTAGTTAATGTGAATAGATGACTCCTCGACCTTGGTATCACGAACGCTGATGGTAATGATTGAACCATTCTTTAGCTCCAGGTCGTTTGCCAAATCCCCCGTCCTGATTTCTGGCCCTTGCGTATCCAACAAAATGGCTATGGGGTACGCAATTTTTCGGTTCAGAGTTTTGATAAATTTTATTACGCGCGCGGCCGTCTCATGTTCACCATGGGACATATTCAGCCGGACAACATCCATACCAGCCGCAGCAAGCTTCTCCAGCATTGGGTAGGTACTGGTTTCCGGACCGATCGTACAAATTATTTTTGTTTTTCTCATTTGATTCTAATGCACAAACAAAGCAATGCCTTGGCCAAAAGGGGCGATATCATACAGAATACGGTACTGACCCACCAACAGATCTTTGTTAAACCGTTGCAAAGAGATCCATTTGCTGGTTTTCAGCAGGTTCTTCCTCATCCTTAAAGGTGACGCTTATACCAAGAAGCCTTATACCCTTACCTTTACCACGCTCCCAGGCCAGGGGCATCAACTCCGCAAATAGCAATTTATTCAATTGGCTGGAGCTACGTTCCATGGTGGTTTGCTGGAAATCAGAAAATTTCAATTTCACCTGCTGATTTTTTATGGGTCGTTTGACATGTTTCTTCAAACGCCGCTGCAACTCATCAAACAACTTATCAAGCGATGCAAGTGCCATCTCGGGCTCTAGTATATCTTCAGCGTAGGTCCTCTCGACGCTGAGGCTCTTGCGCACCCAGTGAGTCGTTAACTTTCTTGTATCAACTCCCTGGGCTCGCAGGTACAGGTGCTCTCCGAAACTGCCCAATTGTTTGACAAGTTCCTCCTTACCCATCGCTCTGACATCGGCGCAAGTTGTGAGACCAATCTTCGTGAGCCGCTTGACGGTGACCTTGCCGACACCTGGAATCTTTCCCAGGGGTAGTTCCCTGACGAATGAGACAATCTGTTCAGGCGATACGACACACTGTCCATCCGGCTTGTTTTCATCGCTGCAGATTTTCGCCAGAAACTTGTTTGGAGCTACACCAGCCGATGCTGTGAGATTAAGTTCTCGTCTGATGGTCGAGCGAATATCAGTGGCCATCAAGGTAGCACTGCCACTAAACAAGTGTGATCCGGACACATCCAAGAAAGCCTCATCCAGGCTAAGGGGTTCAATGATATCCGTATAGCGCTGAAAGATTGCGCGTATCTGTTTCGATACAGACTGGTAGTAGCTCATCCTGCCTGGAACAACCATGAGTTCCGGGCAAAGACGCATAGCATAAGCCGTCGCCATTGCGGAATGGATGCCATACTCTCTTGCTATATAATTGCAGGTCGAAATCACGCCTCGCCGGTCAGCGGCTCCGCCAACTGCAAGCGGTATATCTTTCAAGCCAGGATCATCTCGCATTTCTACTGCCGCATAAAAACAATCCATATCTATATGAATAATTTTCCTCAGCTGTTGCTCTTCCTCACTCACTGGCAGTGATACCCGGTGTTTCCTGTGCATAACTTAACTTACCTGCAGAATTTGTCTAATCCTATATGCAGCGCCTGCAGCAGGTGTTTATACTCACTTATGGATTTACAAGAGCTTCGCACCCGTTTTACTCCAGCCCTGGAAGAGATTCTCGGAAAATGCAGAATTTCAGCTGACCTAGTAGACAGGGAATTATTCCAGGTCTATATGGCGACTATTTGGGGTAATGTTGTCTTGGACCCACAAGGGTCGGGTCTTGAGGAGCAGGATCTGAGCAGCCTTCACGATTTCCTCAATGAAGAAATTGAGAGAGTTCTGGGGAAGGGCGTAGATGTTACGAGCTGTTATGATTTCATTGCCAGTAAGCAGGGTAATGAAAGCCTGGAAAGGCTGGGAGCTACCAGCGATCACAAGGAATTCTTGCATTACTTTGCGCGGCTCATCCTCGGCAAGGAAGTGCAGGCAAAACCCTGAAAGGAAAATGCCAATTGAATTTCACACAATACTAATGTCATAAATATGCTGAATGTCTCAACTTCGCTGGAAGGAGCAATCATCCTGGTGTTGGCATCAGCTTTAGCAGTTGTTGCTTACCTGTTGTTTAGATCTCGTAAACAGCTTGCGCACTATCGCCATATTCTTGATGAGATACCAAACCCTTTGTTGCGCGTGGATCTCACAACTTTCGAACCTGTCTTCTGCAATAGAAAATTCAGCCGCTTATTGGGTTATAGCAGTAATGCCGAGTGCATCGCAAGATTCCCATATCACCTTCACTTGCCACAAAAGGATTTCTACCAGATATACCAAAATTACAAGGAATCTGGGGCCGGAAAAGGAGAGGAGGTCGAGATACACAATCGTAAAGGTGAGCCAATCGAGAATGGAATCCATGTACGATTGGACCCGGATGAAAAATACATGGACGTAGTATTGGATCCAATCGACCTCGATTCCATCAGCCAGGATCAATCGCCCGGTGCAAAGCAGCTTCTCAACAAAGAAGTTCACCATCAACTAATGAATAAACTGGCATCAATAAAGGGCTACTCAGAGTTGATCCAGTCATCCACAAACCTGCCCGGTTCCATCAGAGACTACGCGGCGGAGGCGATCACAAATAGCGAACAGGTTCGATCTGTTTTAGATGGCGGAGGTGATGCCACAGTTTTCTGTAAGTTCCTGGATGAAATCGCCGACAAGTACAGCCTTGCCTTTGGCGGTGACCCGATTATTCCTTCAAATCTGTCTGCCATGATGTTAGACAAGCTAGTAGCAACTAGCGTGGGGTTTATGGACATGGAGGGAAGCCCGGGAAAACGGCGAAGCATAACTGCTAGTTCCGAGAGATTTGTTAACTGCAGCGGCTGCGAAAGCGACCTGGGCGAAACCTCGTTCGCGATTACCATTATGGACAAGGACCTTTTTTTTGACCGGGAGAATTTCAAGCGTCTTCTCCTTCCAGGCTTTGTAACCACACAGCTAGGGGAGATGACAAACCTTGCCACGGTCAGTGAAATGGCACACGCACAGGGAGGGCATCTCAGGCTGACCGGGGGAGATGAGGGGTTCATACTAGTCCTTTTTTTTCCTTTTGCCCCGGAAGCGGACCCTGCTTTGCTCGACAGTGGAGCGGAAGACAATCACGTTCTCATCATTGATGATGATTTGTCTGTCGCCAACTACCTGAAGGTGGTCACGATAAGAGCAGGATATACTGCAACCACCTTCACCGACCCCCGTAAGGCACTTGCATTATTCAGGCAGAATCCTGGACTATATGATCTGGTAATTACCGATCAGACCATGCCAGGACTTTCAGGGGATGCTGTGATGCAGACAATGCTTGAACTCAGACCAGAGTTACCCATTATCATGTGCACCGGATACAGCGAAAAAGTCGATGCTGACTCTGCCATGGCGCTTGGCGCTGCGGGGTACGTGACCAAGCCAGTGGATGCTACGCATTTGCTTCAACTGATCGGCAATTTCTTTGGTGCCCCTTCGAGTGAATGACATTCCTCCTAATCAGCCTACGGGAGTGACCCTAACGGATGAAGTATTTACTACGCCCGTCGCATATATCCTTTTGGACGCAACTTATCTTGTGATTGGCATCAACCAGAAGGCTGCGGATGCTGATTTCCGAGTTGGGGACAGGCTGACAGACTGCCTCGAAGAGGATGCAAAGTCATCTTTCCTGCAGTTAGCAGATGCATCGGGCAAGGGCACATTTGAGAGTTCCTACAACCAAAAGGGCAGGTTTGAATTCCATGTGTCACCGACAGCCGAAGCGACACGTACACAGCTATGGGCGTTTGACCTGTCTGAGCTCAGACTGATTCAAAGCCAACTGCAACAACTGAAAAAGCCGGAACGGAAATTCCTGCACCAGATGGGCAACCTGGTTTCGAGCACCATCGGCTACGTGGAACTGGTCGAGTTAATGCTGGACGAGAGCACCGTTCTAAGCGGTGAGCGCCTGGTCGCTATCAAGCGCTACCAAGGTGAAATTGGTACCAGCTTAAGGAAGACCGAGAACATCATTCAGAATGAAAAGCGTGGGGCGATGCCATATTCCGGCAATTTTGGTTCCTCAACTCAACATGTACTGGTGGTACACCCGGATCCGACAAGGGTCGAACTGTTGGCGGAGCTTCTTCGATCGCAACAGTATAAGGTGACAACTTTTTCAGATACTGAAGCAGCCACAAAATTTGCCCGACTAAACGGGGAATTCCTTAACCTGGCGATCCTAAGTGAATCAAATAAACTTGCTGACTATTTGCTCAAGGCCAGTGACACCCTGCAGCTTTTGATATGCGCCAGCGAAAAGCCAGAAATAGAAAACAGCCGCGTCTCTACGATTACTGACAAGCCGCTGGATATGAACGAGTTCCTAAGCAAAGTGCAGGAAATCAGGTCCGAAGCAAATGGACCAGAGCACTAGTCAACCACTGCGGACAGGGTAGGTCCAATCTGTCTGTGCAGCACGAGATCTGCCACGAGGTCAATATCCGTTGGCTCATTGTTAAGGATGGCCAGCATTGCGCCATTTTGTTTCGCCATTCGCGGGAAACCGGCTGCGGGGTATACCACCAGAGAGGAGCCAATCGCGATGAACATATCACAGGCAAATGTTGCTTCCTCAGCCCGCTTCATCTCCTTTGCTGGCATTGATTGACCGAACGAGACTGTTGCCGTCTTGATAATACCCTGACACAGGGTGCAACTGGGTAAACTCTCATCAGCAAGAAATGATCGTTTTATATCTTCGAGTTCATACCGGTGCCCACAATCCAGGCAGGTCGCATAGTTGGCATTTCCATGCAGCTCAATAATCTGTTCCTCTGGCACCCCGGATCTGTGATGCAGACCATCTACATTCTGCGTAATGACGTGGCTCACCTTACCCATTTGAACCAACTGATTGATAGCAAGGTGTCCGGCATTTGGTTCGGCTCCGGTCATCATATCGTCACCAGAAAATTTCCGTCGCCAGGATTCTCTCCGCACGTCTTCCGAGCTTACGAAATCATTAAAATCAATGGGTGTAACCTTGTTCCAGATTCCGTTTGGGCCACGAAAGTCCGGTATACCAGACTCAGTTGATATCCCTGCACCGGTGAATACGGCAATTTTGTTACTGGTTTTAATCATTTGCCTAAAGGCGGTAACATCTTGGTCCATGGGTTCCACCGATTTTCGGAGCAGGTAGACACTATCATACAGATTTTGAACGCCTGACCCGAAGCGCTTGTCAAAGCTCGTTTGTTAAAGTCTTGTCGAGTTTTGGCTTTTAACGCACACTGGAATCTACAGTGAAATTTATCTCAGCTTCCCTAGCAAGGTGATGCTGACATTCCGGGGGTTAATCAATGCAGGTAGAGTATTTCTTTGATTGCTCTAGCCCCTGGACCTACCTGTCCTATTCACGCATCGAATCAATCTGCGCGCAATACACCGCGGAACTGATATGGAAACCCATACTTGTCGGCGGTGTGTTCAATAGTGTTAACGAAAGCGTCTATGAACAGCGGGCGAACCCCGTACCGGTTAAGGCTAAGTACTACGCGAAGGATCTGCAGGATTGGGCTCGCCATCAGGGCATTACAATCGGGTCTCCTCCAGTCTTTCCTGTCAATTCGGTGAAAGCCATGCGCGGTTGTTTTGTGGCAATGGAAAATGGTTTGATTTCGGAATATGTCGGGCACGTATTCAAAGCATACTGGACGCAGCTCCGGGACATATCGAAGAACGAGGTGTTGCAGGAAGTCGTCAAAAAAACCGGTTTGGAGCGGGCAGAATTTTTCCAGAAAATTGCCAGTCAGCCATACAAAGACAAGCTACGCGCCAATACCGAGGAGCTCGTCGACCGTGGAGGTTTTGGATCACCCACGATTTTTTTGAACCAATCTGATATGTACTTCGGCAATGACCGCCTAACCTTGCTTGAAGCCCGACTCAGCTAGCTTTTCCGTCTCGCTCTGATTCTACCGAAAGCGCCAGGTTCACCGGAATCAAGAAAATCCAGAATCATTGAAGCACACAGGTGAGGGTCGTGAATGCTCGTATCAACCTGTATATCGTAATCATCGTGGGCATGGCAGATATCCATATGGCCCTGAGCGGTGCCGGGAAATCGACCTGGCCTTGTGGCTTCTCTCTCATTAATTATATCGATCGGACAGCGCACTCCAACAAAGGTTACTTCTAGCCCATCAAATACATTTAGATAGTCCCAGAGGAATTCAGCCTCAAGAACAATATCGTCTAGGATGACGTTATTTCCCGATTCTGCCATGGCACGGATAGCTCGGCGCATCCCCTGCAGCATTTTCCTTCCTGTTCCACCAAATCTGATGGTGGTAAAAGGTTCTCCCGTACCACTTACAGGTACAACATTCATGCCTTCGGCCCCGGTAGTACCAGGCGGGGAATTGAGTCCCCTGTACTTTGCAGGCAGCCCGTCTCTGAACTGATCCAAGGCAATATGCAACCAGGGCTCTGCCGCCAACTCCTGCAAAGCGTAAGCGAGCGTTGTCTTACCTGCACTTGACGTGCCATTGAGAAAAACTATCTTGCCCTGCATGGCTTCCTCCTGGGGTCTTACTTGTGACTGATCGTTCGACTTCAGGCAGTCCTGCTCGAAAACAGGGTACAGAGATCGATGATACGCTGCACGTCATCCCCTGATACATCCTGGTGCAGTACCCAACGCTGCCCGGATACCGTCACATCATTTTCCGCAAGCCACGCACTTAAAGCCAAAAAGCGTTCCTGCGGCAGGTCCAGCAATACCATATTGGTCTGGGGCTCCTCCAGCAATTTAAAACCGGGGAGGGAGCACAGATTGTTGGCCAGGTTCACAGCGTTCTCATGGTCTAGCTGCAGGCGTTCAATATTGTTCTCCAGCGCATAGATTCCAGCAGCGGCCAGGATACCTGCCTGGCGCATTCCTCCACCAAGCATTTTTCGAAGGCGGCGTGCCTTTTCAATGGTCGTGCGCTCACCAACGAGAACAGACCCAACGGGCGCTGCGAGACCTTTTGATAGGCATATAGAAATAGTATCAAAATAAGCGCATATCTCTTTGATATTTATAGATAATTTCACGGATGCATTGAATGCACGAGCGCCATCAAGGTGTTTCCTCAGGCCGTGTTTAGCAGCCAGTCGGGCAAAGTCTGCAAGATAGTCCATGGCAAGCACTCTGCCTGTCTGTGTATTCTCCAGGCAGAGGAGTTTGGTCTTCGCAAAATGAAAGTCGTTGGGTTTGACTGTTGCAGCAACCTGCCCAAGATCCAACTCCCCGCGATCGTTAAAGGGCAAGGGCTGTGGCTGAACCGCGCCCAAAACAGCAGCACCACCTGCCTCGAACTGATAGGTGTGAGATTCCTGGCCTGCTATATATTCGTCTCCGCGATCACACTGGCTGAGAACAGCCAGCAGGTTACTCTGGGTACCACTGGAAACAAAGAGAGCAGATTCCTTACCGGTTACTTCAGCCGCCAGCTCCTGCAGCCTGTTAACGGATGGGTCCTCACCATATACATCGTCGCCAAGGGGGGAATCAAACATGAACTGACGCATCTCAGAACATGGCAATGTGACAGTATCACTTCTTAGATCAATCAAATTGATAACATCCTATCTTTCCAGAACCGCTACAGTATCCTATATTTATCAACAGGATATTGAGATTAGTTAACGTCGCCCATTGCTCACTGGCTACATTGACAATAGCAATGTTGATCGCTAATGTTTTGCCCAGTTGAGGCTTAAATATGTATACCGGTATTGTTAAAGAACAGCTACCCATCTCAGGCATTCTCAATAAAGAGGGTCTGTCGACCTTTTCATTGGAATTTCCCGACGACCTTCTCGAAGGTCTGGAACTTGGTGGCAGTATCGCCATAAACGGTGTCTGTTTTACGGTAACAAAAATCAGTGGAAATACCGTCAGCTTTGATGCTATTCAAGAAACACTGGCCTTATCCAACATTAAATACCTTCAAATTGGCTCCATGGTCAATGTTGAACGGTCAGCAAAGCCAGACGCTGAAGTAGGCGGCCATATACTGTCTGGGCACGTGATAAGCACGGCGATGGTCAGCCATATCGAAAGCACCGAAAACAACTGCAGGCTGACCCTGACAGGAGAAAGTCGCTGGCTTAAGTATGTATTCGAAAAGGGCTTCCTGGCGGTTAATGGCGCCAGCCTGACTGTGGCAAAACTCGAGCGTGAAAGTGAGTCCTTTTGTATCAACCTGATCCCGGAAACACTCAAACGGACCAATTTTTCATGCTTGTGCGTTGGTGATGAGGTGAATATCGAAGTTGAATCACAAACCCAGGTGATTGTAGACACGGTAGAACGCGTAATGGCCGAAAATTATCAGTGAAAACTACTTGCGCTGATCTTGAGATCAGTGGAAATTGCTATATGATGCGGCCCTTTCAACGACTGAACCAGCAACATGACGCCACTAAGACTGTTCGACACCTACGAACGTAAGGTGCGTGAGTTCAAACCCATTAACCCTGGAAAGGTGGGGCTCTATGCGTGTGGCCCAACAGTTTATAACTATGCTCACATCGGCAACCTGAGAACCTACATTTTTGAGGATATCTTGCGCCGCGTGCTCGAATTCAACGGCCTGGAAGTAAACCATGTCGTAAACATCACAGATGTTGGTCATTTAACGTCTGATGCTGATACCGGCGAAGACAAGATGGAGGTCGGTACTCGTCGAACCGGCATGAGCGCATGGGAAATGGCAGAGTTCTATGGCGACGCGTTCAAAAGTGACCTCAAGCATTTGAACGCGCTTGAACCTGTTACCTGGTGTAAAGCAACCGATCATATAGACGAGCAGATCGCCTTTGTTCAGGACCTTGAAAAGAAGGGCTATACCTACAGAACCGATGACGGTATCTATTTCAACTCTCAGAAGCTAAATAATTACGGATATCTTGCCCGTTTGGATATAGACGGACTCCAGGGCGGCGCCAGGGTGGAGCAGGGCGGCCGGATGCATGTTACTGACTTTGCATTGTGGAAGTTTTCAAATACCGATGAGAAGCGCCAAATGGAATGGGACAGTCCCTGGGGGGTCGGATTTCCAGGTTGGCATATCGAATGTTCAGCCATGTCTGCAAAATATCTAGGGGACTTTTTCGACATCCATTGTGGTGGTGAGGATCATATTCCCATCCATCACACCAATGAGATTGCCCAGACCGAGGCCAGCAGGGGAACAAGACTGGCCAACTTCTGGATGCATGGATACTTTTTACAGCTCAACAACGCCAAGATGGCAAAGTCAAAGGGCGATTTTATCCGCCTTGAGACCCTGGTGGATGAAGGCTTTTCCACCCAGGACTACCGTTACTACTGCCTCACGGCGCACTACCGTACTCAGATGTCATTTAGCCTGGAGAGTCTTGATGCAGGCCGTACCGCCCTCGCCCGGATGCTCCAGGCAACCTACAGCTGGGGTGAACCAGGAGAGATTTCCGAAGAATACCTTCAGCGTTTTGTCTCCTACATCAACGATGATCTTAATATGCCAAGGGCACTGGCGGTCGTCTGGGAGATGATTCGGTCTGACCTGACCAGTGAAAACAAGAAGGCGACAATACTCAAAATGGATGAAGTGCTTGGGTTGGATATCAGCGGCTGGCGTCCGGATGCAACAGAAGCCCCCCCCGAAGTCCTGAGCCTGATGCATGAACGGGAAGTTGCTCGAAGGGATAAAGATTGGAAGCGGGCAGATGAGTTAAGGGATATGATTGCCGGGCATGGCTATGTGGTTGAGGATACAGCGGAAGGACCAAAACTGTCGCGCTAGCCCAGGCTCTCTCCATTCCGCGATATCCGTCGCGGCACCATCGAGTAGCTCAACGCCAAAACTGAATGCACCGGACTCTTCCTCAAGAACCCAGCGGACTTCACTTGAGAGAAAGAACTTCCCAGGCCTTGCGCTGTCATCGACCCAAGGGTCGACGACACACCCGGCAGGTATATTCTTTTCGGACACAGCCTTCAGGTCGTTCGCCGATGAATTCAACACATTGCTTGATAGTGTCGTTCCAATCAGGTCCTTGTCCTCGGACTGAACAACTTGAAAGAATAGCCGCTCATTGCTTCCGCAACGGAATTCACTACGCTTCTCATGCTGCCCATTAGAGCTTGAGGCGCCAGGCGGCACTGTGGGTCTTTTGCCAGCGCTGGAAATACCTGTAATCTTGGATAGGAGGAGCGATGTTGTCATGCGGCCGTCCGTGAAAATAATTTAGATAGAACAAACCATCGCTACAACTGTGCCAATTTTTCAGAAATTGAATAAATCCTTATATTACATGGAGTTAAGAGTACACCGACGCAACCGGTTTATGTATACTCCACTGATCCAAATTGGCAACCTGGGACAGAAAGCGACAGTTTTTTTGCCCCACACATGCTGCGCCCACCAGGGGACAGTCACACAAAGGAGATCATCGTCAGTAGCAACGAGTTTTTTAAC
>PBRQ01000053.1 GCA_002725995.1 Gammaproteobacteria bacterium | reverse complement strand
ATGAAATAGTCGATCATCAGCTCCTGAAGGACTCACGATGAGATGATCATCTGGTGCTCCCAAAACCAACAGCCTGCGGCGCATAGGTTGGCTTTTAACGATTACCCCAGAGACAATCTCCATCAGTCGGCGGTAGCGCTCCTTCAACAGACCCAACCTGCTCTGTGCTGAAGCATCGGAACCGCGGAAATGCACCACCAGGGGGATATCACTCCAGGCAGCAGCCTCCATAACGCGAACTGCATGAAAACCGAACTCCGCCATCAGCACATCGGGCTGGTGGTGACGAATAAGAAGCAACGCCACCAATGAGGCGGGGAAAGTGGCAGCACGTAAAAGTCCAAGTCGGGTAAGTCCTTTACTAAGGAGAATGGCAAGGCCATAAGCCAATCGCCCTAGATCAAAGAAGGGTCGCTCGTCGCCGAAATAGGCAGTGATATCAAAAGGAAGACCCTGAAGGTTGGCGCGCACAAAGGTTTCCGTTGGCGCGCGACGTGTTGGCGCAAAAACAAGCAAGCGAATGCTCATTTCAAAGCAAGCACCGAACGCCACTGCGGTTCTACCTGTGCCCACTCAAGAGCAGCAAGGCGCTCCCGTGCGGCAAATCCCAGACGATTACGTAGGTCCACATCTTCAACCAGTTCCGACATCGCCTTAGCGAGAGCATGAGGGTCCTCGCTCGGCACCACAATGCCGCAGCGACGATCTTCGACAACCTCCAGTGGCCCTGGTGAAGCATCGGTAACGATCACAGCAAGCCCAGCAGCCATCGCCTCCAAAAGAGCATTCGGCATACCCTCAAACCTTGAAGGCAGCACAAATACAGAAGCTGCAGCAAGGAGTACCTCTGGATCACTGCGGAAGCCCTCAAAATGCACATGGTCTTGCACTCCCTCAACTGCAGCCTGTTTTTCTAAAGCCTGTCGCTCCGGACCATCACCTACCAGCACAACCGGCCACTCACTAGCCGATCCCGAGAGCAAGGCAATGGCACTAATCAATACGTCAACACCCTTCTGAGGAACAAGCCGCGCCACGGTCACAAAACCCTCAGGCCGTGACACCTTGACCTCAGAGGAAACATCGGACAGCTCAACCCGACCAGGCAAAGGGTTGGGCAACAATTCCAGGCGTTGCAAATTTGGCAAACGCTCAAGGGATTTGCGCACACCCTCAGTATTGGCGGTTACCACATCAGCACGACTGTAGAGAACCTCGCGTAGCCGCTGCCAGGGAAAAGGCAACGACTGACGAGACAAATCATTGCGCTCAGAGATAACAAGGTGGATCGGCCGATCCCAGATGGCCTGACACACCAACATATTAGTGCGACTCAGAAATGTCAAAACCCGCTTAGGCTGATGCTGACGAAATAAATCCCTAAGCAGCATCGCCTGTGCCCCGCCGATTCCGCGGACACACCAACAGAGCAGCCCAGAGGCAAGATCATTCCTGCCAGGTGTGGCCTTACGACTCAACCAGGGCCAAGCCAACAGCAGCACCAATTCTGCAGCGATGCGATGGGCTGTCAGAGATCGGTTCCAACGATTCCTGCGCCATGCTGCATCTACTGCCGGACCGAGATCGTAATGATGTAACCCTTCAGGTAAAGGATGAGCAATCGAATGACCTGGTAAGAGAGTCACCAAACTCAGGCGTAGCCCTTGAGCAGCGAAGTGATCAGCAGCTAGAAGCGCAACCTTTTGAGCCCCGCCCGGACCTAGATGAGGCAGCACCAGCCAAAGATCATCCATCTTGGCCATTCAAAACGCCCTCATGTTCTGCTCCTGGCAAGCCTGCCAGAGCTTTCAAAAAACTCTCACGCAAAGCCACTTCCGCAAAGCGCTCGCGAACCTCTACTGCCTCAGCTGCTAATGAACCTCGTCTTTCAGCATCTGCCAAAAGCACTGCCAAAGTCTCCGCCCAGTCATTAGGAGAAGCCTCCACTGGCATTAACAGACCATTACGCCCATTGTCGATCAGATCTGCGGGGCCGCTGAGGCAATCTGAAGCAACGCAAGCGCAGCCGGCAGACATGGCTTCCAACAACACATTAGGGAAACCCTCATATCGCGAGGGAAGCACGAAAATTCCAGCACGCTGATACCAATCAATAATGTTCCCAACTCGCCCGGGGAAGTGAAGTCTGGCCTGAAAGTCGCCATCGTGGGCAAGCCGAGATCTCAGGGCCGCCTGCTGGTCTACACCGTGATATTGCGTCGCCTCAAGGCCAAGGATGACGAGCTGCAGAGCAGGAAAACTACCTGCCAATAATGCAAAGGTCTCAACTAAGCGATCAAAGCCCTTTTGATGGGCCTTTGTGCCAGCGGCCAACAATAGAGGCGCATCCGCATCCGCCCCAGCTGCAGCAAGCCAAGCCTGAGGCTCAGGTGCAGGATCAAAGCGTGGCAATGGCCACTGCACTGGATTGGGCAACAACATCTGACAATTGGCACCTAGATGTTGAGCAAGCCACTTCCCTGTGGAGTTGGTCTGGACCAGGTGGAGATCTGCCCATGGATAGGTCAATCGCCGTAACAACCGCCAAGGCAAAGCAGGACGCTTTGCTGGTGGGTAGTTCCGCTCAGAAACTACACATGGCAAAGCCAGAAAACGTGTTGCCAACAACAACTTGATCGCTGGCAACGTAGTCATGCCAATGGCCAAGCTCAGCCGCTCACGCTGTATCCACCGCCGCAAACGCTGCACACGCCAAGGGAAACCCCACCAACCAAGAATCCTGAGCCAGTCAGGATCAGCAGGCTCCACAGCCCGCTCAACTCCAACTGGAATGGGATAAAAATCCCGACCCAAAGGCTTTCGCGTCAGAATCACAGGCGTCCAACCTGCCTGATATAACCAGCTAGCAAGAGTAAGAGTGACCCTCTCAGCGCCACCAATCTTCAATGAATCAACGTACAGAATCACTCGTGGCGATGAGACATGAGCCATATCCTTCATTGACACGTCTCAGCAATTGTGGTGCCGAGATAATCAGGGAAAAGCGGTAATACTCCATCTAGCGATAAGCCCTTGTTCTTAATGATTAGCCGCAGTAATTCGTGAATTTGCTCTGGCTCATGGTGGGGACCAGCAATCAGCTCTTCAAGGCTATCGACCTCTTTAAGAAGAGCCTTGGCAAAACCACGATGATCCTCCTGGGCATTACTAGCGTCATGAAGAGACTGGTTACAATGTTTCTCAACCCGAGCAAGCCTTTGCCTGGCCTGCTGGTAAAGGAATGGATCACCTAATCGCCAAGCCTCCAGGACATCAATCACAAGACAACGCATCAAATTACGAGTAAGTCGAAAAGATGTATCGGTATCAATTGCATTCAGATCGAAGCCATCCATAAAATTGGCCGCTCGCCGTCCAACAACCGCTAACTCCTCTCGATTGCCAAGTGCTAAATGCAAACGAATAAGGGTCGCATAACAGGAGATCAATAACTTGGCTCGGTTCGAGCGATTACCTCGCCGACAAATTCGTGTACCTGGATCACTTTCTAGTTGACGCACAAACGACTCCAAAGCAACAGTCGATTGGCGCATTCTTATTTGATCACCACTATCAATAATCCGATAGGCAAGCACTACTTGCGAATAACATCTATACGTCATTGGCAGCTCAACGCTTCTGGCTAGCGTTTCAAATAAGGCAATCTGCTGCTGTGGATCTTCAGGACGAGAACCCCGACGAAACAGCAATTTGCGCAAGTAATCAATCCGACCGTTGTTAACCCAAAGATCCTCCATTGCTTCAAGGGCGTAATCGAAATCACCCGCCTTAACAGCACGTGGGATTAATGCACGGAGTACAGGAAGATTGCGTGGCCAACGGCATCTGAAAGCCTTCAAAATCTCAAATGCACGGCCATGAGAACCGATTCGGTCCATACCACCAGCCAAGGAGATAGTGACTTGTGACAACAGCCATTCAGGCCAATAGTGCCGAAACCGACGCACTCGCACTCTGGCCCGCGCAGGCGAGGAGCCCGTGGCCCGAGTCTCAGGCAAAACCCCAAGCTCAGCAAGCACAGACAACATGGAGGATGTACGAGCTTCATACGTGTGCTGAGCAGCCAAGCTGAGTCGCTCATCCAATGGAGCTCCACCCCCATCCAAGGCCATAGCTATGGCAGCCTGAAAAGCACTAGCTTCAGGCTCACAGAGGAAGGCAACGTTGGCGTATGGCAATAAAGCAGGAATCGAAGTAGCCACTACTGAACGACCCGCCGAAAGGTATTCGAAAAACTTCATCGGAAACATATTCCGTGTGTAGCCGTTGTGGCGCAAAGGCAGCAACGCAACATCAGCATGAGCCAACCAGGCCGGTAACTCTTGATAAGGCTGTGGCCCAACAAAGTGAACATTGGAACTAGCCCGCAAGATCGAAACATCAGTGCTTGGGTCGGTCTCGCCGATAGGACCAACAAAGACATAGGTCCACTGAGGCGTTCGAGACACTAACGTCTCCAGCATTGGTAGATGTAGCTTGTAGGCATCAATGGCACCAATAAATATGAGTAGCGGGCTAGGCAGGGAAACCAGACCCTGAGGACATTGCAAGGACTCATGAATCGCCATACCAAAATGACGCTGATCAGCTACGTTGCCGAAAAAGTAGGTATGTGGATGAAACTTCTCCAGAGCAGCCTGCAAATCAGGTGAAGTAGTAAAGACCACATCCACTGCACGACAAAGCTGCCGCTCGCTAGCACTGATCCTCTCCGCCGGCATACCTGGCTGATCCTGAATGCGATCAACGCAGTGATAGACACTTCCACTAAAACTACCGAGCGCTAAATAACGTCCGGTCATTGGGTTATAAGTCCAAAGGATCGGGTGACGGAACCCCAACCACAGCCGTGCCAAACCAAGCCCTAGAGCCAGAGCCTTGCGATTGAGGATCAAGACAAGTCCTCCGGTCCCTCCTGGGAGCACTAGAGGGGACCAGACCCAGATGCCCTCTCTCACGCGCCGAGGCGGACGCAATACTCGACCCAACCTCCGCAAGATGCGGCCTCGATCAGCACCCCCAACGCGAGGTGCACGCAGACCAAGTGAATCCACGTACATCACTCGGTGACCAGCTGCAGCTAGAGAAACTGCTACATGCTGCTTATTGGTCCACAGCGGATGATCCCAATCAGCAGTGGACAACACCACAAAATCAGCCATGTTCCGCTCAGGAGCTCTCGAACCGAGTCATCTCTCGAAAGGACGAAGAGGAGGCACAAAGCGAGTCGTAATCACCTGAAGCCTTGATGCAACCATCTTGCAACTCGTAAATACGATCGCACTTCTTTACTGTCGTAAGTCTGTGAGCAATCACAATCGTGGTGCAGCGGCGGCCTATCAAATCAAGCGCCTGCAAAACATCATGCTCAGTCTTGTTATCGAGGGCACTAGTTGCCTCATCCAACACCAGCACCTTGGCATTGCGATAGAAAGCTCTAGCCAGAGAAAGTCTCTGACGCTGCCCGCCAGAAAGCTTTACTCCATTCTCTCCAACCATAGTGAACAATCCGTAAGGCATCTGACTCACGTAATCATCAAATTGGGCCGCCTCCAGTGCGGCCCAAACTTCGTCATCGTTAATTGATTCAAGTTCCTGACCGAAGGCAATATTCTCGCGAACACTGGCATCAAGAAGGCGAATATCCTGAGGGACAAGAGCACAATTAGCCTGCCAAGCCGGTACTTCCTCTTCATTAAGAGGAACCCCATCAAGAGAGAGCTCACCTCGAGTAGGAAGGAATAACCCCAACAACAAATGGGCCAAGGTGCTCTTACCACTACCAGTGCGCCCCACCAAGGCAATCCTTGAGCCAACTGGAATAGTGAGATTGACATCACTAAGCACCTCACGATCGCTGCCTCCATAGCAAAAGCCCACACCCTCAAGCCCAATAAATCTGCGCGGCATCACACCATCAGCAGTCGGCACACCTGGGGAAGAGAGCAAAAGCCGATCAGGGGTCATGGTGAGCAGCTGAAGGGCATCCTTAATTTCAGGAAGCCCACCTCGCAGCTTATTGATGCTGCGAAACATCGATTGAAGTGGAGAAGAAATCCGCAATAACGTGACCAGCACTGCTACTAACGTCGGCACAGCATCTCGAATTTGATCGGTATTACCAGCAAGTAATGCCGGCGCAAGGCCAACCAAGAACACAATCGTTATCCCTGCAGGCTCAATGATGAAGCGTGGAACATTAGGCAACAGCTTGGAGAGACGATCAAACCGCTTTGCGACGTAGCCATCCCGTGAGAAACGCCGAATAAAGAATCCCTCGGCCGAATAAATTTGCACATCGCGCATCGACCTCAGCGATTCCATCAGCAACAAATTAATCTTGCGCGAATAACGGACCTTTTGCTTTGTCGCAAGGCGCAAATAAGGAGTAATAATTTTGGATGCAAGTGTATAGGCAGCCAGCATCAAAATGAAAATCAATAACGCATTCCAACCAACAAAAAATACCACTCCAAATAAAAGGACTAAAACCGAAAGAGTGTTGCCAGCAATTGTGATTAGAGGTGTAACAACTGTGGTGGAAACACGATTAAGAATCCTGTTAAAACGTTCTGAAAGATGAGCAGTTCGATGGTGAGTAAAGAACTCATAACGCTGCAACATAAGATTGGTATAAACCTTATTAACTAAATCAGTCCAGATTTCTGCACTAAGAATGCTCTCCATCAACGAAACACCAAAACGAATCGCCGAGGTAAACCAAAATGATGCAACCAGCAGTCCTATCAACCATCCCGTTTGATCGAGAATTCCACCTCCAAAAAAGCGGATACCCGGAATATGATCATGTAACTTTGCCCCGGAAATAACACCCACCAGACGAGCGATAAGACCGATCAGCAACATATCAAGCAAGCCCTGAAAAAAGGAGGCCAGAAAGACAAAATACAAAAGATTTCTGCGCTTTGATGGCAGTTGCCGCAGCAGCAGTCTCAGCTCCTTCCAGGTCTGGCTTTGCAAGAACATGGACTCGCCGTACATTTCTTCTGGGATGCAGGCGGTACGCCAACCTCCTCAAACCGCAAGTTACTGGTTGCCAAGCTCCGCAATCAGCAGCAAGTCGGCCAGCCAGGCAACCGATTGACCATTGCCAAGCCCATCAAGCAAAGCTGCCCCTCATTGGGTGATGGCAGAAAAACCTTCAGCGAAAAGCAAAGCGCCTTCGCAGAGCCCTTAATCCCCGGCCAATAAACCGGCCTGCTCGCAACCGCCAAGTAGGAGCAATACTGAGCAGCACTTGATCGGATGGGATGGTCTCAATAACTGCGAGTGCTGATTTCCAACGCGATATCAAGGCTGTTTCAGAGTGCTCACTTAACAGCTGCTCTAGCTGCTCCGCAGGCGGATACCAAGACAAAGGGTCATTAACAGCCTCGCAAATCCGCCACACATCCCAGGCGAGGCTGCTGCAACCAATCTGATGGCCCATCACACTAGGCTCAAGCGTATCGGCGAGCGCATGATT